>NZ_JBIRQM010000001.1:546697-726111 GCF_044333225.1 Streptomyces sp. NPDC021080
CGCGAGGGGCGGTCCTGCCCGACCCGCCGCCCCGGTCCCCTCGGACCGCTCACCCCTCGGCCGGCGTCCCGCCCACAGGCGTTTCACGGACCGGCGCGCCGACGACCGCCGGTCCGACGACGAGGTCGGCGCGGTCCCTGGTCGCGGCGACCAGATCGGCGTTGCGCTGATCCGTGCCCAGCACCCACGCCACCGCCCCGTCGTGGTCCTTCCCGAACTCCTCGTGCCGCGCGATCAGCCGCCGGACGCGCTCGGCCTCGTCGGGTTCGCAGAACCACACCTCGTCGAGCTGCGCCCGGGCCCGCGCCCACGCGTCCTCGCGCAGCAGCAGGTAGTTCCCCTCGGTGACGATCAGCCGGGCCGCCCGGGGAACCGCGATGGCCCCCGCCAGGGGCTGTTCGAGGACCCGCTCGAAACCGGGCGCGTAGACGAGATCCTCCTCGTCCTCGCGCAGCCGGCGCAGCAGCGCCGCGTACCCCGCCGCGTCGAACGTGTCCGGAGCGCCCTTCCGGTCCCGGCGCCCGAGCCGGTCCAGTTCGGCGTCCGCGAGATGGAACCCGTCCATCGGGACATGGGCGACACGGAAGGGCCCGTCCCCGTCGAGCCGCCGGACCAGCCGCTCGGCGAGCGTCGTCTTGCCCGCCCCGGGACTGCCGGCGATCCCGAGAAGGGCGCGCCGGCCAGGACGTACGAGCGCGGCGGCCCGCTCCACCAGGTCGTCGAACGACGGACACGCCCCGGTCATACGAGCCCGGACGAGGGCGCGAGGACTGCGATCTCCATGCCGTCCAGTATCGACGACGCGCGCCACGGGGGAAGTCCCGCGCCGGACAGGGCCGTCCACGACCGGCCGGTGACGGGCCGAGGACAGCACAGGACGGTCGCGGACGGCCCTGCGCCAGGGCGGTGATGTGGCGCTCGCCACCCGGTGGAGGCGGCCGACGGGGGCAGACTCCCCGTATGACCGATCTCGGCCTGCCGAAACAGATCCTGGCCTGCCTCTTCGACCTCGACGGGGTCATCACGAAGACCGCCGTCGTCCACGCGGCCGCCTGGAAAAGGACGTTCGACGACTTCCTGCGGGAACGCGACGGCGACGGATTCCGCCCCTTCGACGACGCCGACTACGCCGCCTACGTGGACGGCATGCCCCGCGCCGACGGCGTACGGTCCTTCCTCGCCTCGCGCGGCGTCGAACTCCCCGAGGGGACCCCCGGCGACCCGCCGGACAGGGCCACCGTCCACGGCCTGGGCGACCGCAAGAACCGGCTGCTCCTCAACATGATCCGCACCGACGGCGTCGAGGCCTACGACGGCACGCTGCGCTACGTCGAGGCGGTCCGGGCGCACGGCCTGCGGACCGGGGTCGTCTCCTCCAGCGCCAACTGCCAGGACGTCCTGCGCTCGGTGGGGGCCGAATCCCTCTTCGACGTACGCGTCGACGGTGTCGTCGCCGCCGAACGGCACCTGCCGGGCAAGCCGCGCCCCGACACCTTCCTGGCCGCCGCGGAGGACCTCGGCGTCGAACCGTCCGAGGCGGCCGTCTTCGAGGACGCGCTCGCCGGCATGGACGCGGGCCGCTCGGGCCACTTCGGGTACGTCGTCGGAGTCGACCGCGTCGGCCAGGGCGACGCCCTGCGCGCCCACGGCGCCGACATCGTCGTACGGGACCTGGACGAACTGGGGGAGCGCGCGTGATCACGCACACGTCGTACGGAGTCGAGCCCTGGGCCCTGCGCGAGAGCGAGCTGCACCTCGGACTGCTGCCGCAGAGCGAGTCCGTGTTCGCCCTCGCCAACGGCCACATCGGCTGGCGCGGCAACCTCGACGAGGGCGAGCCCCACGGCCTGCCCGGCTCCTACCTCGGGGGTGTGTACGAGACACACCCGCTGCCCTACGCCGAGGCGGGCTACGGCTATCCGGAGTCCGGACAGACCGTCATCAACGTCACCAACGGCAAGATCGTCCGGCTGCTCGTCGACGACGAACCCTTCGACCTGCGCTACGGACGACTGCGCTCCCACGAGCGCGTCCTCGACCTGCGCACCGGGCTGCTCACCCGCACCTGCGAGTGGACCTCACCGGCCGGCTCCACGGTCCGGGTGCGCTCCACCCGGCTCGTCTCCTTCACCCAGCGGGCGATCGCGGCCGTCGCCTACGAGGTCGAGGCCGTCGACAGCCGGATCAGGGTGGTCGTCCAGTCGGAACTGGTCGCCAACGAGCAACTGCCCGGCCGGGGCGGCGACCCGCGCGCGGCGATCGCCCTGCAGTCGCCGCTGGAGGCGGAGGAACACTTCGCGGCCGGGGCCCGGCTGCGGCTCGTGCACCGCACCCGGCACAGCGGCCTGCGGGTCGCGGCAGCGGCGGACCACACGCTCACGGGACCCGAACGGACCACCCTGAGCAGCGAGAGCAGCGACGACGTCGCCCGCCTCACGGTCACCTCCGTGCTGGAGCCGGGCAGCGCACTGCGCCTGGAGAAACTCGTCTCCTACGGCTGGTCCGGCACCCGTTCGCTGCCGGCCCTGCGCGACCAGGCCGACGCGGCCCTCGCCGCCGCCCGGCACAGCGGCTGGCGGGAACTCGTCGACGAACAGCGCGCCTACCTCGACGACTTCTGGGCCCGCGCCGACGTCGAGGTGGACGGCGACGAGGAGATCCAGCAGGCCGTCCGCTTCGCCCTCTTCCACGTGCTCCAGGCCGGCGCCCGCGCCGAACAGCGCGCCATCCCCGCCAAGGGACTGACCGGCTCCGGCTACGACGGCCACGCCTTCTGGGACACCGAGACCTTCGTCCTGCCGCTGCTCACCTACACCTCGCCCGGCGCGGTCGCCGAGGCACTGCGCTGGCGCCGGAACACCCTCCCGGCCGCCCGCGAGAGGGCCGCCCAGCTCGGCCTGCGCGGAGCCGCGTTCCCGTGGCGGACCATAGCGGGCTCGGAGGGTTCGGCGTACTGGCCGGCGGGCACCGCCGCGTTCCACGTGAACGCCGACATCGCCGACGCCGTCGTCCGCTACACCGCCGCCACCGGCGACACGCGGTTCGAACGCGACACCGGCGTCGAGCTGCTGACCGAGACGGCCCGGCTGTGGCGCTCCCTGGGACACCACGACCACCAGGGCAGGTTCCACATCGACGGGGTGACGGGGCCCGACGAGTACAGCGCCGTCGCCGACGACAACACGTACACCAACCTCATGGCCCGCGCGAACCTCCTGGCCGCCGCCGAAGCCGTCGAGCGGCACCCCGGGCGGGCCGCGGAACTCGGCGTCGACGAGGAGGAGAGCGCGGCCTGGCGCGACGCCGCCGACGCCATGCACATCCCCTACAACCACGAACTGGGCGTCCACGAGCAGCACGCCGGATTCACCCGCTACCAGCGTTGGGACTTCACCGCCACCCGCCCCGACCAGTACCCGCTGATGCTGCACTTCCCCTACTTCGACATCTACCGCAAGCAGGTCGTCAAACAGGCCGACCTGGTGCTCGCCCTCTACAAGTGCAGCCCGTTCTTCGACGACGAGCACAAGGCCCGCGACTTCGCCTACTACGAGCCCCTCACCGTCCGGGACTCCTCCCTGTCGGCCTGCTGCCAGGCCGTGATCGCCGCCGAGACCGGCCATCCCGCACTCGCCTACGACTATCTGGTCGAGGCCGCGCTGATGGATCTGCAGGACCTGGAGCACAACACCCGCGACGGCCTGCACATCGCCTCGCTCGCCGGGACCTGGACGGCCCTGGTCGCCGGCTTCGGCGGGCTGCGCCACCACGGGGACATCCTCGAGTTCGCGCCCCGGCTGCCGGAACGGTTCAGCCGCCTCGCCTTCTCCCTGGAGATCCTCGGCCGTCGGCTGCGCGTGGAGATCGAGCGGGACGTCGCCACCTACACGCTCGCGTCCGGAGACCCGCTGGAGATCCGCCACCACCGCGAACCCCACACCGTCGACGCCGACAAGCCCCGGAGCCTGCCCATCCCGGCACCCAGGCTGCGCCCCGCCCCCGACCAGCCGCCGCACCGGCGGCCGAACTCCCGGGGGTGAGACGCGGCACGGGCCTTCGGCAGGTCAGTCGCGGGTGACCGAGGGCGCGATGTCCTCGTGCGTCTCCCGGGGCGCCGCGGCGGGCGCGCCGGTCCGCGCGGTGGCCGGGGGCTTGCCGCAGAAGGCCGGCTCCAGGGTGCGGTACATCGTGTTGAGCACGGCGGTGTTGTTCGAGGTGTTGGCCAGGGCGGTGAGACTGCGCTTGCCGTCCTTCGTGGTGAAGGCGTACGTGTAGTAGCCCTGCACGGTGCCGGTGTGCCCGTACACCGAGATCCCGCACGACAGCTCGCGGCGGCGCAGCCCGAGGCCGTAGGACGTGGTGCTGTTGACCCGCGTCCACTTCGTCATCTGGGTGAGCCGGTCGGCGGACACGAGCTTGCCGCGCAGCAGTGCGGAGAAGAAGGTGTCCAGGTCGTGCGGCGTGGAGATGATGGCGCCCGCGCTCTGGGCCCAGGAGGCCGTCTGCTTGGTGGAGTTCACCAGGGCCGCCCCTGCCGTGTCCGACGTGAGGTAGCCCTGGGCGTGCCGGCCCGGGATCGCGGTGGAGGGGTGGACGTAGAAGGTGTCGGCCAGGTTCAGCGGGGTGAAGATGCGCTTCTGGTACTCGGTGGCGACGGTGTGCCCGGTCAGCTTCTCGATCAGCATCCCGGCGACCACGAAGTTGGTGTTCGAGTACGAGTAGGCGGCCCCCGGCGCGTTGGTGCGCGGCTTCTGCAGTGACAGTCTCACCAGGTCGCGGTAGCCGAACACCTTGTTGCGGACCGCCTCGAAGCCGGAGACGGACCGGGCGAACATGTCGTTGGTGTAGTCGTACAGACCGCTGCGATGGCTCAGTACGTGCCGCACGGTGATCCTGTCGTCGGGCAGCAGGCCCGGCAGATAGGTGTCGACCGGCTCGTCGAGCCTCAGCCTGCCCTCGTCGGCCAGCTGGAGCAGCACCACGGCGGAGAAGGTCTTGGTGACGCTGCCGACCCGGAACCGGTCGTTCGTGCTGATGGTGCGTCCGGTGGCCCGGTCGTCGACTCCCTCGACCAGCCGGTGCACCGTGCCGTTGTCGTCGATTCTCGCCATCGCCCCGGGTGCCCCCTGGCTGCGTGCCGTGCGCAGGATCGCCCGCAGGCCCGCGTCGTCGGGCGCCGCGGCGGCGGCCGGCGCGACCCGTGCGGAGCCGGGGTGCTCCGTGCCCGTCGGCGGCACGGCCTGCGCCGGGCCCGTGAGCAGGGACACCACGACCGCGCCCAGCGCCGTCCCCGTGACCGCCGTTGCTGAGACCATCTGCTTCTCCCGAGTGCCATCTGCCGGTTCGACGTACCGGCCCGGACCGCGCCGCGGACGCGGGCGACGGCACCATCTGTACGCGCTGACGGGGCGCGCGGGTTGCACGGCGCGGGGACGAAGCGGAAACGGCGTGGCGGAATCGGTGAATTGGCGGAAAGCCGCGCACCGGCCGGCCCGGTCGGCACGCGGCGGGGGCTGACGCCCGCTCAGCCGCCGAAGAGCTGGGTCCAGTACGTGCCCGCCCTGCTGCCGCCGGCCAGGCCGATGCCTATGTGGGTGAAGTCGCGCTTGAGGATGTTGGCGCGATGGCCGGGACTGTCCATCCAGCCCTGGACGACCTCCGCGGGGGAGCGCTGTCCGCAGGCGATGTTCTCGCCGATGGAGCGGCGGGTGCAGCCCGCCGCGGCGGCACGGTCCCACGGCTGGGTTCCCTCGGGGGAGGTGTGCGCGTAGAAGTCGCGGGCCACCATGTCGGCGCTGTGGGCCTGGGCGGCGGCGGTGAGTGTCGCGTCGGCGGTGAGGGGGGCCAGTCCGGCCGAGGCCCGCTCGGTGTTGGTGAGCGCGATGACCTCGCGTGCGGTGCGGTCCAGGCCCGCAGGGCTGAACGGCGTCGCCCACAGCGCCGTCCAGTACAGGTCGCCGGTGCGGGGGTCGGGGACGCGGGCCAGTCCCGCCTGGCCGAAGGCCGGGTCGCACAGCGTACGCCGTGACGGCGCGGTGGAGAGGCAGTACTCGACGAACTCGTGCGGGGTGCGCGGCCCGGAGACCAGGTGCTCGCCGATGGTCAGGTACGCATAGCCGGCCCTGAGGACGCGCTGGTAGACGGAGACGCCGTCCGGGCTCTGCGAGGCGAGCACGCCATGGGCCGCCATGACGCCGGCGTGATCCTGTGCCGCGGCGGTCAGCCGGGCGTCGAGACGGACGGGCGGGGAACCGGCGGAGGCACGCGCGGCGTTCACCGGCCCCAGGAATCCGTCGGGGTCGGGGCCGCTCCCCGGGGTCCCCGGCGATCCGCCCCGGCCGACCGCGACCGGTCCGGCGCCCGGTGCGAGGGCCGGCGCGGAGCCCCGTGCGAAGGCCCGGCCCTCACCCGGCGTGCTCGGTGACCTCAGGGACCGCGCGCCCCCGGTGTCCGCCGCCGGGCCGCCCGGCGGGGCGGTGTCCTCGGTGACCTCGACCCCGAAGTCCCGCGCGACGCCCGCCAGTCCGTCCGCGTAGCCCTGCCCGAGGGCCCGGAGTTTCCAGGCCGTACCCCGCCGGTACAGCTCGGCGAGGAGCAGCACGGTCTCCCGCTGCGGCCGGGGCGGGGTGAACCGGGCGAGGGTGCGGCCGTCCGGCGCGGTGACCTGGACCGTGGGGGCGGGCAGCCGCCCGAGCGGAGTCGTGAGGTCGGCGGGGCTGACGACGAGGGTGACGCGGGACGCTCCGGGCCGCAGCCGCGGCGGATCGACGGTGAGACGGTCGCCGTGCAGACGGACGCCGGGCGCGGCCGGCTGGTTGTAGAACACGAAGTCGCCGTCGCCGTGCACCGTGCCGGAGTCGTCGGTGACGATCGCGGACACGTCGAAGGGGCCCGGGACCCTGAAGGTCAGGACCCCGCCCGGCAGGGGCGTGTTGCCCCCGGGAACCAGCTCGCTCATGCCGCCGCCCGTCGATGTCGTGGTCCGCGTGCCCCCCGCGCCCGGGGGCGCGGAGCACGGGCCGTCGACCGCTCAACGGACCACCCGCGTCCTACGGTTCCCGCGACCGGCGCGTGATGGGGCCCGGGCCGCGTAGGGCGGAGGCGGCGGGCGGCCGGACCGGCACGGCGGGTGCCGCCGCGCGCAGCGAGCGCAGGGCGAGCAGCAGGACGCCGATGTCGTCCAGGTAGACGGGGTCGGGCAGCAGGTCGGTGGGCAGCAGGAGATAGGCGACGGCGCCCCAGAACACCCAGCGGGGTCCGGTCGGCAGTCCGGCCCGCCGCAGGTCACGGCGGGTGCGGACGAGCCGGCGCAGGAGCACCAGCGCCGCCGCGAGCACGGCGGCCGCGAGTACCGCGACGATGACGAGGACCAGGGTCCACGAGGTCGAGTCCATGCGTCCGTCCAGAGAGGTCGTCGGGTGCGCTTGTTTTCCGTGTGCCCGCTCGCGCCCCGGTTATCGCCCCCGGGCGGGACCGTCCGGGCGTTCGTCGACTCACCGGCGGCTGTCGCGGAGGCAGATGACGAAGTCGTCGAAGACGTGCCGGCCGGGCCGTGAGCCGACGGACCCGACGGCCCGGCGGATGTCCAGGAGCTGCCCCGTGGTCATCTGGAGCGGCGGCTCGTCGGGCTGATAGGTGGTGCGCACCGGGTAGTCCCGCCCCGGTTCCCGGGTCATCTCGATGTGACAGCCGAGGACGTGGGTGACCGGGCGGCGCCCGCAGAAGTCGATCAGCCGGTCGACGGTACGGGTGAAGGCCGGCCCGTCGTCGACGTACAGGCGTCCGGGATAGACCGTGTCTCCGGTGAGCAGGATCCCGGTCCAGGGGTCGTAGAACGTCACCGCGGCCTCGTGGTGCCCCGGTGTGGCCAGGCATTCCAGCACCCGGCCGCCGAGGTCGACCCGGGCCACGGCGTCGGGGTCGTCATGGAACCCGAAGAACTCCCAGGCGCTGTCGAGGGCCGCGTCCACGACCTCGGTGCCGGGACGGCCGGCGAACTGGCCGTCCCCGGCGATGTGGTCGCCGTGCGGATGGGTGTGCAGCACCAGCAGCCCGTAGTCGTCACGGGGGTGCCCGGCCAGCCAGGACTCGATGACCTCGTCGACGACCCGGCGCAGCGGGAAGAAGTCGGCCGAGGCCGTGGCGCCCGTGTCGATCAGGACCGCCCGCTCGGTCCCGAACAGCAGGAACATGAAGGGCGCCTCGTAGTCGATCGCCATGTTCTGGCGAAGGATCACCGTGTTCTCGTCGTAGGCGTGGACCTGGATGTCGGGGTCCGTGTTGTGCTTGGCCGAGGGCGAGCCGTGGATCCACCGCACGTCGAGCGGCGCGGCCGCCGCGCGGTCGTCGCCTCCACGGGCACCGTCCTTCTGCTGCCCGGCACTGTCCACGCTGTCTCCCTCGGACTCGGTCCTGCCGGGCCACGGCAGGGCCCGGGACCTCAGTGTCGCGGGTGCGCGTGGTCCACGAGCGCCTGGGACACCGTACGGATGCTCCGGGCGATGTGCTGGAGCTGCATCAGCTCGGCGGCGTACATCTTGATGGTGTGCTCGATGACACCCTCCTGCAGGCCGAGGCCGGGCAGCTCGGAACGGGCGGTCTGCAGGGCCGTGCGCGCGACCCTGATCTCCTGCTGCACCTGGAGGTGTGCGTGGCGGGCGAGCAGGACGGGGTGCTTGTGCAGGACGGGGTAGCTCGCGTAGCGGCTCGGCACCAGCTCGCGCAGCCATTTCACCGCCGATCGCTCCCAGTCGAAGCTGCCGGGGGTTTTCACCTGGCACGGCCAGTCCGAGGTGATCGGTGAGTACGTCAGGGCCATGTTCATCGCTTCCGGGGTACGTCGGCGGGGACTCTGGGGGCGGCCCCGGCATAGGGGTACCGGGGCCGCCACCAGCGGGCCTCGCAGACGAGACCCGCTCGAACACCAGGGACCCGATGCGGGTAGGAGCGGACGGCCCCGGGTGCTCATGGGTCGTGACCTGGAAGCCTCCGGGGCACGATCCGAAAGAAGTATTTATATATGCCGCCGGAAGCGCAAGGGCATGAAAACATTCATGCGTGCTTTGATGTGAATGATCCCTTGATGCCGGGGTGGGAACGGGTACGGGAGAAACGCGTCCCGCAAGATGCCGGGACGGACCGCGGCGTCAGCGGGGCCGGGAAACGGGACCGGGAGGCCGGGTCGGTCCCTGGCCGGAGTCAGTCCCTCAGGAAGAACTGGTGCTGCTCGGCGATCTGCTCGTACTCCTCCAGGCGCGCCTGGGTGCGCTCCGGGTCGGCGTCGGTCATCGCCTGGAGCAGCGCCGCCGACAGCACCACGGGCGCCGCGTAGGAGTCGAAGACGAGGCGGGAACCGGTGCCGGTGGCGAAGGTGACGTCGGCCTCGTCGGCCAGCGGGCCGAGCCCGAGGTCGGTGATCAGGGCCACCTGGAGGCCGGCGCTGCGGGCCACCCGCATGGCCGTGAGCGTCTCGTGGGCGTGCCGGGGCATCCCGAAGGCCAGGACCCAGGTCCCGCCCGCCTCCCGCGACTGGAGCAGCGCGTCGTAGGCGACCGAGCCACCGCGCGTCACCACCCGGACGTCCGGGTGGATGCGCCGGGCGGCGTACGCGAAGTACTCGGCCAGCGAGACCGAGATCCGCAGCCCGAGGACCGTGAGCGGTGCCGACTCCGACAGGGCCCGGCCGACGCGGATGATCTGGTCCGGGTCGGTGAAGTCCCGGCGCAGGTTCTCCAGGTTCTCGATCTCGGCGTCCACCGCGGCCTGGAGCTCGTTGCTCGTGACCTCGGCCGGGGTTCCCGGCGCGCTGCCGAGGGTGCTGAGCGCGATGGCCTGGAGGCTCTCGCGCAGCGCGGGGTAACCGCTGAAGCCCACCGCCGCCGCGAAGCGGGTCACGGAGGGCTGGCTCACGCCCACCCGCTCCGCGAGATCGGTGATCGACAGGAAAGCGGCTTCGGTGATGTGCTCGATCAGGTACTGGGCGATGCGCCGCTGGCCGGGGGAGAGCCGGGGACCGTCGAACAGCTCCCTGAGCTGGGACGTGGGTGCCACGCCCGCCTCGGGTGCGGTCTTTCCCGAGGTGATCGCGGATGCCTGTGCGCGTGCCTGCTGAGGCGATGGCACCGGTGCGCGTCCTCCTTCATGTCCCACGAGAACTCAACATAGCTCACCCGGCTTTCTGACCTGGGCCGGTCCTGGCGCAAGCAAGGAGTGCGTTCCTCGTTTCAGGCGTGGTCGGCGGGTACTCGCACCACCGTCGGGACGTGCTCGTCCGCGGGCGCGCCCGTCTGTTTCGCCGACGCGAGGGAGAGGGTTTTCATGAGCGTGCAACAACTGCCCGCGTCAACGGTTCACGTGATGCTCGGTGACTGTTCCGCGGCCGACGCCAAGAGTGTGCTCGGTGTCCTGTGCGGCCGCTTCACCGCGGACCGGGAGGGGGCCGACGAGCCCCACGAGTCCGTGAGCGGGAGGCCCACGGTGTGGACCGTGCTGTTCGACACTGCCGGTGAACCCGGCCGCGGCGTCGGGCCTGTCCTGGAACTTTCGGGGCAGCCGACCGTGGAGGCACAGGGTGGCCCCCTGGCGACACAGCGTCTGCGGGAGGCCCTCGATGCCGCCTTCACCGTGCACGAGCTGGGCACGGAAGCCGGTGATCAGGAGGTTCAGATGAAGCTGAGGCTGGAAACGCGTACGGCGCACGAGACGCGGTCCGTGTGAACGCCCGGGCGGCGGTCCACGACGGGGGGATCGGCGCCCGCCGCGCGGCGACCGGCTCGGCGCGGGCCGGCGCGGCTCGCGCGGGGCTGGCCGCCCGGGGGGTGATCTACGCCCTGGTCGGCCTGCTGGCCCTGCGCATCGCCTTCGGTGACGGTGGAGGACGGCAGGCGGACCGGGGCGGTGCCCTGCAGGAGATCGCCACGAAGCCGTTCGGGGCGGTCCTGCTGTGGGCGCTGGGCGCCGGACTCGTGGGGATGGCGCTGTGGCGGCTGTCCGAGGCGCTGTTCGGCGCCGCCGGACAGGGCGGCGGCAAGGCCGGCAAGCGCCTGGCGTCGGCCGGGCGATGCGTGTTCTACGGGTTCGTCGCCTACTCCGTGCTGGCCTTCGCGGCCGGCGCGCGCGGCAGCGGTTCGGGCGACCGGCAGTCCCGGGACGTCACGGCCAGGGCACTGGGGATGCCCGGTGGCCAGTGGATCGTCGGTGCCGCCGGGGTGGGGCTGGTCGTCGCGGGCGTCTGGATCGCCGCCCGGGCCGTGCTGCGCAAGTACCACAAGCACCTCGAGCTCGGTGAGATGTCGCGACGGGTCCGCAGGGCGGTCGACACGGCGGGCATGGGCGGCGGGGCTGCGCGGGGGGCGGTGTTCGCGGCGGCGGGAGCCTTCGCGGTCCGTGCCGCGGTGGAATACCGGCCCGACCAGGCCAGGGGCATGGACGGCACGCTGCGGTCCTTCGCCCGAGCACCGATGGGTCCGTGGCTGCTGGCCTGCGTCGCCGCCGGTCTCGTCCTGTTCGGGCTGTTCTCGTTCGCGATGGCACGGTGGCGGAGGGTGTGAGCCGCGTCGCGGCGACGCCCCGCGGGGGTGCCTCCGCGTGGGGCGGAGGCACCCGGTGTCCGGACGGGCGCGAACCTGTCAGGGCTGCGCGGTGAGGGCGAAGCTCTGGGCGGCCGAACCGTCACAGCCGCGCTGGGTGAGCTGGACACCGTTCGCTGCGGAGCCCGCCGCGCTCAGGCACTTGCCGCTGTGCCGGGCGACGAAGTGGTACCGCCCCGTGCTCTCCTTCACCGGCTGCCACTGCTGGTTCTGTCCGCTCGACCAACTCCACAGCTGCAGCGGGGCGTTGTCGGCCGTCGAGCGGTCGGTGACATCGACGACCTGCTGTGGATCCAGGCGCAGCGTGATGCGCGTGTAACCGCTGTCCGTCGAACGGAACTGGAACTGCTGCGCCCGGGTGCCGTTGCAGGCGTACTGCTGGATCGCGGTCCCGTTCGCCGTTCCGGCCGAACGGGCGTCCACGCAGGTGCCGTTGCCGGAGGCGGCCAGCGAGTACCAGGTGGTCTCGGGGATCGGGTCCGCCGGCGGCACCGACGTGTCCGCCCCGCCGAGCCACTTGATCCCGTCCAGCAGGAATCGGTTCTGGGCCGCGCTCGCGAACGTCGACGACAGCGTGGTGTTCGTGGCGTAGTCCATCGCGTTGTGGCCGAAGTTCGCGTACAGCATCCGGTACTTCGTGTTGGTCCACAGAACCGGGTAATAGCCGCTGTACCAGGTCTGGTTCGGGTCCGTTCCCAGCGGGAAACTGCTCGGGTCGATCGAGGCGAGGATCCGGATGTCCGGGTTCTGCCGCAGGTCGTCGGACCAGCTGTACCACTCGCTGACCGACGAGGTGAACGTCGCGGGCAGGTTCGCGGTCGAGGGATGTGTCCGGTCCTCGACCTTCAGAACGGCCGTGGTCGGCCCCCAGGTGTTGGACTTGAAGTTCCCGCTGCCCAGGAACTGGTCGTGGTACCAGGACCAGCTCTGCGCGTCGGTGGTGAAGGCGGAGACGTGGAAGCCCATCCAGCCGCCGCCTGCTCGCATGTACCGCTCGAAACCCGCGCGTTGGGCCGCGGTCTGCGGCAGGTCGTCGAGGAACAGGACGACCTGGTACGCGTTCACCCCTCCGTTGCCGAGCAGGTCCCAGTCGTTGCTGGCCGTGTAGGTGAAGCCGTTCGCCGCGGCCTGCTTCGGGAACCAGTCGTTCGCCTCGTGGACGAAGCTGATGTGGGCCGCGTCCCAGGTGCCGTTGTAGAGGGCGAGCACCTTGAACGGGGCCGCCGTGGTGCTCGCGTGCGCGGCGGGCGGCGCGGCGAGGCCGAGCAGGGTCGCCAGCAGGACGAGGACCCGCAGGACCCCGCGCGCCGGCAGGGATCGGCTGGAGCGCATCCGGTTCTCCTTCCCGTACGTGTCAGGGGTGGTCACGGGTAGCTGACGAGGTCGGCCACGTTGGTGGAGGAGTTGGACGGGCCGCCCCGGTCGTTGACGACGTGCCGGATGGTGCCCGTGCCGCCCAGGGAGACGGTCACCATGTCCTTGAAGCGCACGTTCGCGGCGACGGGCGCCTCGATGGCGTGCTCCGCGGCGACGGCGGGGTTGACGTTGAAGTAGCAGTAGCTGCCGAAGCCGTACACCTGGTGGCTCGTCACGGAGGGCGCGACCTTGTAGGCGGCGTATCCCTGCGTCGAACCGCTCATCCAGGCGGCCTGGTTGGGCGGGTCGTAGGGCATCTCGTTCTGGTAGAAGTACGTGCGGCCGCCGTTGCCGTTCCAGACGGTCTGGTACTTCTGGTAGTGCTCGACGAACAGGCCGTACATGGTCACGTCGTCGCCGTTCACGACCAGCCCGGTGTCGGCCGTGTTGCTGGTCCAGCCGACCCCGCCGCCGTGGTCCGCGCGCCACAGCCACAGGTGGTCGCCGATGACGTCGTCGCTGTTGATCGTCAGGCTGGTGGTGGCCTTGCCGACGCCCGCGCCGCCGATGCGGAAGAACACGTCGTGCAGGGAGCTCGGGTCGGCGCCGTGGTCCGCGGAGGAGCCGCTCGGTCCCATCTCCAGCAGTTGCGCGGAGTTGGTGGTGCCCGCGTCGATCAGCAGTCCGGCGAGCTGGACGCCGTTCACGTCGGCGACCGTCATGGCGGTCACGCCGTTGTCGGGGACGAGAGTGGCGAGACCGAGGCCCAGGACCACGGTGTCGGCCCTGGTGACCTTGAGCGTCCGGTCCAGGTGGTAGACGCCCGGCGTCACCAGCAGGTTCTTGCCCTGGGCCAGCGCGTCGTTCATCTGCGCCGCCGTCGCGCCCGGCTTCACCACGAAGAAGTCGGACAGCGGCAGGGAGGTGCCCGCCGGAGTGCCCGAACCCCAGCTCGTACCGGTGGAGTCGGTGCGTACGGACGGCACGAACACCTTCCAGGCACCCGCCGCATCGACGTACAGGAACGGCTTCTCGCGGGAGACCGGTGTCTGGTTCACCGTCGTGTACGGAGGGTTCGGGAAGCTGTTCGCGGGGGCGTTCCTCGCGCCGACGAACACCATGTTCCAGTTGGATCCGGTCCAGTTCGACCATTCGGTGTTGCGGGACAGCCACTGCTGCTGCGAACCGGAGTTCACCTGGCCGTCGATCTTCGTGTCGGCCATGTAGCCGCCGCTGGACCAGCCGCCGTCGTCCAGCGCCAGGTTGCCGCGCAGATGCATGCGCCGGTAGGGAGCCGCCTGCGACACCGCCCAGCGGTCCGACCCGGACGTGGGGGTCACCGACAGGTTTTCCGCCGAACGCCAGAAGTTCTGGGTCGCGTTGCCCTGGAACCAGTCGGCCTCGGCGTGTACCGCGCCCCGGATGTCGACGTCGTCGGGGGACAGGCCGAGACCCGCGACCTGGGTGTAGAAGCCGACGTTCGCGTCGGCGCTGTAGGTGCCGGGCTTGAAGAGGAAGGCCTTGCGGGCGGTGCCGAACTGGTTGGTCTCCTGCTGGGCGAACGCCGCGTCGAGACCGCTCTGGATCGTCGCGGCCGGGGTCGACGGGTCGAAGACGGTGACGTTCGGGCCCAGGTCCGGTGTCCCGGGCGGCTGTTGGGTGTCGACCGCGTTGACGTAGAAGGACTGGGCCGCCGTGCCGTTGCAGGTGTACTGCTGGAGCTGGGCGCTGTCGGAGGTGGAGGCGCTCGGCACGTCGAGGCACTTGCCGCTGTTCCGGTTCACGAAGTGGTAGGCGCCGCCGGCCTCCGCCACGGCCTGCCACTGCTGGTTGGTTCCGCCTCCGTACGTCCACAGCTGTATCGGCGTGCTGTCGGCGGCCGAGACGCCGGTGACGTCCCAGGCCTTGGTGCCGTCGGCCCGGTCGTCGACCTGGGAGTACCCGTTCGACGTGGCGGCGAACTGCCACTGCTGGGCCTGGCTGCCGTTGCAGGCGTACTGCTGGACCGCCGTGCCGTCGGCCGTTCCGGCGGCGCGGGCGTCGACGCACTTGCCGCTGCCCGCGTTCACGACGGTGGCCCAGCCGGCCGGTAGGGCGGCCGCCTGTGCCGCCGCGCCGCTCTGCGCGGTGGCGCTCTGCGAGGTGGCCGTCAGGCCCGACACGGTCGTCGCCACGAGCGCGGTCACCGTCAGCAGCCTGGCCGTTCGGTGGCGCCCGGACGCTCTCCGGGATCCGGGCAGGGGGAATCTGGACATGCGGGTCACTCCTGGACTGGTGGGGGGTTCACGTCCATGAACAACGAATGCATTCATGGAGCCGTGGTGATCGGTGAACCTAAAGGTCTGCACCAAAGACGTCAAGATGTGAAGCAGAGAACCTTCTCAAGTCACCAGTAGATGAGAGAAGTTGAAGGATTCTGGGGTGAGGGTGTTGAACTCGGCTCGGTTTCCGTCGTGTTCACCTGTGTGAGTCGACGCGTCACCGCGGCGCGTCGCCATTCACTTCTTGAAAGTTCGTCACATGCTGTTGGTCCGAAGGGTGTCGGCGCAGGCCATCGGGTCGCGTGCGAGGTCGGCCGGTGCCGTCGGCCCGCGCCGCCGTGGCATCGGGCGCCCCTCCCCGACGGCGTTCCCTGTGTGGGGTTTCTTACAGGGTGATGACATGACGGCGAACCCCACCCGCCACACCCGCATCTCAGGGCACTCTTGTCCCGGGTCGGTGACTCCTGTCCTGGAGAGACACGGAAACCATCCGGCCACCGCGCCGACCGGCATCGCCGGTTCGTGTCCCGCGGCAAGGGAAGCGGCAGCCGTGGAACAGCGCCCCGGAGTACTCCCGGGGCGCCGTGCGCGCCGGGCCCGGACGGAGCGGGAGCCGGCCGCGAGCGTCCCCGAGGTTCCCGAGCTCGCGTACCCGATCTCCCCGATTTCCCCGAGGTCCGCCGCGGCCCCATCCCGATCGATCCGGCGCCCGTCGTCGCCCCCGGCGTCCCGGCGTCCCGGCGGCAGGGCCGGCGCGCCGGGCCGTTGCTCCGCCGGAGGGACCCGGATCATTCCAACGGCCGAGCGAGGGGAGCCGGCCGTCGCCGACCTCCGGCGGGAGTGATTGCCTCGGGTGCGGGGCCGTCGAACCCGAAGCCGTCCCGGCCGCGGCGGACGGGACCCGCCGGCGGCGCGGGCCGCCCCGGCACGGTCCGTTCGTCCGCACTGCCCGGACGAACGGACCGTGACGAACCCGCCGTGACGAGCCCATCGTGACGAACCCACCGCCGGCCGGAACGACCGGCAGTAAGGCAGCCATGACGGATCATCAGATCCTCCAGGGACTCGGGCTGATCGTCGTCCTGGCCGTCGGCTCCCAGCTCGTGGCGAGCCTGCTGCGGATCCCCGCCCTGATCGTCCTGCTGCCGGTCGGCTTCACCGCGGGCGCGCTGACCGACATCGTCAACCCCGACAAACTGCTCGGGGACGCCTTCTCCCCGATGGTGTCGCTCGCGGTGGCGGTGATCCTCTACGAAGCCGGGCTCGGCCTGGACCTGAGCGGGCTGCACGGACACATGCCCCGGGTCGTGGCACGGCTGATCTGGATCGGCGTCCTGATCACCTGGGCGGCCGCCGCCGCTCTGGCGGTACCGCTGCTCGGCATGTCGAAGAGTTCGGCGGTCATGCTCGGCGTGATCCTCGTCGTCTCCGGGCCCACCGTCGTCGGTCCGCTCCTGCACTTCGTCCGTCCGACCGAGCGGCTGCAGCGCATCCTGATCTGGGAAGGGTCCCTGATCGACGCCGTCGGGGGCATCCTCGGCGCGCTCGTCTTCCATGCCGTCGTCGCCAGCGGCAACAACGACCTGCGCGGCAAGATCGGTCAGTTCGCGGCGAGTTCGGCCGTCGGACTGATCGGGGGCGCGGTCGGTGCCGCCGTCCTCTGGTTCCTGCTCGGCCGGCTGCACCTCGGCGAGGTGCTGGGCACGACGGCGCAGCTCGCCGCCGCGGTGGGCGTGGCGGCCCTCTGCGACGCGATCCGGGACGACACCGGGCTCATCGCCGCGGTCGTGATGGGGATGGCCCTCGCCAATCTGCCGGGCGTCTCCCTCCCGGCGCGCCGCCCGTTCCTGGAAACCCTGGTCTCGCTGATCATCGGGCTGCTGTTCATCTCGATCTCGGCCACGGTCACCCCCGCGTCCCTGCGGCACACCGTCCTGCCCACGCTCGCCCTCGTCGCCGCGCTGGTCCTGGTGGTCAGGCCGCTGGTCGCGCTCCTGTCGACCGCGCGAACGGACCTGCTCCGCGGCGAGAGGGCGTTCATCGGCTGGATGGCACCCCGCGGAATCGTCGCCGCGTCCACCGCCTCGACCTTCTCCGCCGCACTCGTGGCCGACCACGTCGGCGGCGCCGAGAAGATCCTGCCCGCCACCTTCCTGGTGATCGTCGCCACGGTGACGCTGTACGGGCTGAGCGCGCACCCCGTCGCCCGGCGCCTCGGCGCGCTGCGCCCGGCACGGGCCCGTCCGCTCCTCGTCGGCGGCGACCCCTGGGCGATCGACCTGGGCCGCGCGCTGCGCTCCGCCGGCCTGGACGTGCTGATGTGGGCCGGACGGGAGGAGCAGCGCGACCTGATCCGGGCCGCCGGACTCCACCTGGCGCCGGGTGAACTGCTCGCCGCGGCCACCGGCGAGGGAGCGGAGCTCGAAGGGATCACCGGGGTCCTGCTGCTCACCGAGGAGGACGACTTCAACGCACTGGCGTCGGAGACCCTGCGCGGCACGGTCGACGGGTTCGTCCACCGGCTGGGGCCGCCCGGACTGAGCCATGGCGTGGTCGCCCCCTACACGAGGGGCGACACTCTGTTCGGGGCGGAGTTGAGCAGACCGGAACTGGCCCGCCGCTACGAGGACGGCGCCCGGATCGTCTTCCGTCCCGTCGAGGACGGCATCCCGGACGGACACGCGCTGCTGTTCCTCGTGCGCCCCGACGGGCGGCTGGATCCGGTCACCGACACCCGCGCTCCGCGGCCGGGGGCTCGGGACACCGCGATCCTGCTCGGCCCGGCCCGGACCCCGGGCCCGGTACCGGCGGGCTGACGACGAGCGCCACGGACCGGTGTCCGCCGCCCCGCCCGGCTCCCGCCCGGTCCGTCCGGCCGCGTCCGACTCCAACGGTCCAGTGCGGATTGCGGTCCGTCCTCCGGCTGGATCTCATGGGTGTCATGCAGCGACAAGCTTCCGAGCCAGACGACCTCGTACCGCCGATGGAGCGCTCGCACTGGGTGGCCTTCGCCGGAATCCTGCTGATGGTCAGCGCCCTGTTCAACCTCCTCACCGGCTTCGTGGCGGTCTTCAACCACGGCTACTACTCGAAGGTGTATTCCGGGGGCAACCGGTTGCTGATCCTCAACTACACGGCCTGGGGCTGGATCTTCGTCGCCGTCGGCATCGTCATGGCCGTGCTGAGCCTCGGTGTGCTCGTGGGCTCCAGAGGGGCGCGGCTGGCGGGCATCTGCCTGGCCGTGTTCGCCCTGGTCGCACAGATGATCTTCCTGCCGGTCTATCCGTGGTGGTCGTTGTTCACGATGCTCGTGTCCCTGCTGGTCATCTACGGCCTGCTGGTGGAGCCGAAGCACGTGCACGGGGCGCGGGTGTAGCCGGTCCGGTGCCCCCGGCATCCGGTCGTCCGGTCGGTGTCGTACCGGTCAGTCGCGTTGCCGGTCGAGTGCCTCGTCGAGCGTGGTGGCGGCCATGATCAGCGACAGGTGGGTGAACGCCTGGGGGAAGTTGCCCAGTTGCTCGCCGCTGGGGCCCACCTCCTCGGCGAAGAGCCCGACGTGGTTCGCGTACGTGTGCATCTTCTCGAACGTGTAGCGCGCCTCGGCCAGCCTGCCGGAGCGCGCCAGCGCGTCCACGTACAGGAAGGTGCACAGACTGAACGTGCCCTCCGAGCCGCGCAGGCCGTCCGGGGAGGCGGCGGGGTCGTAGCGGTAGACGAGGCTGTCCGAGACCAGCGTCCGGCCCATCGCGTCGAGTGTCGACAGCCAGGTCGGGTCCTTGGCGCCCAGAAAGCCGACCCGGGGGATGAGCAGGAGCGAGGCGTCCAGGACGTCGCCCCCGTAGTACTGGACGTACGCCTTCTCCTTCTCGCTCCAGGCGCGCTCCATCACCTGCTCCAGGATGGTGTCCCGGGCCCGGGTCCAGAGCTCGGTGTCCGCCGGCCGGCTCCAGTCGCGGGCCAGCCGCAGACCGCGGTTGAACGCGACCCAGCACATCACCCGGCTGTACGTGAAGTCCTTGCGTCCGCCCCGGGTCTCCCAGATGCCCTCGTCGGGGCGGTCCCAGGTGCCGGCGAGCCAGTCCAGGGTGCGGGAGACGGCCTTCCAGCCCGCGTAGTCCGCCTGGATGCCGATCTCGCGGCCCTCCGAGAGGCCGTAGAGGGCCTCGCCGTAGATGTCGAGCTGGAGCTGGTCGGCGGCGGCGTTGCCCACCCGTACGGGGAAGGAGCCGCGGTAGCCCTCGAAGTGGTCCAGGATCTCCTCGCCCGCCAGGGGCGTGCCGTCCACCCGGTACATGATCTGCAGCGCTTCGCCCTCCTGGTCCAGGCGTTCCATCAGCCGTTCACGCAGCCAGTGGGTGAACGCCGTCGCCTCCTCGGTGAAGCCGAGGTCGAGCAGGGCGCGCAGCGACAGGGCTCCGTCCCGCACCCAGGTGTAGCGGTAGTCCCAGTTGCGTTCACCGCCGATCTGTTCCGGCAGTCCCATGGTGGCCGCCGCGACCGGGGCGCCGGTGGGCGCGTAGGTCAGGAGCTTGAGGGTGATGGCGGAGCGGTGCACCATGTCGGGCCAGCGGCCCCGGTACCGGGAGTTGCGCACCCAGTCCTGCCAGAAGTCGAGGGTCTGCGCCAGGTTCTCCTCGATCTCCGGCACGGTGGGCGGCGGTGGTGCCGTGGCGTCCGGACCGTCCACGGTGAACACGGCCACGGCCGTCTCGCCGGCCTTCAGGGCGACGGTGCCGCACACGTCCTGGCCGTCCCGCTCCAGGGGAAAGGTGCTCTGCAGGAACGCGGTGGTCCCCGGGCACCGGAACACGGCGCCGTCGGCTCCGAGAGCGAGTTCGTGACCGGCCCGCCCGTAGTCGAAGCGCGGGCGGCACTCCAGGGCGAACTCCATGGTTCCCCGCACCGTCCGCACGGCCCGGACGAGGCGGTGCCGGGCGGAAGCGGTCCCGGAGCGGTCGGGCGGCATCCAGTCCAGGACCTCGCCCACCCCGTCCGGTGACATGAACCGTGTCACCAGGACGGCCGTGTCCGGGTAGTAGAGCTGCTTCCAGGTGCCTTCCGGGCGGGAGGGAGCGAGCCGGAACCAGCCGCCGCGGTCGTGGTCGAGCAGCGCGGCGAAGATGCTGGGGGAGTCGAAGCGCGGGGCGGCGAACCAGTCCACGACGCCCTTGGCGGAGACCAGGGCGGAGCACTGGAGATCCCCCACCAGGCCGTGGTCGGCTATGGGCGGATAGCGGTCCATGCTGATCCAATCTCGAGGATCCAGGCCTCTTCACTATCCGACATGCCGGGTGTGTGTGCTTGTTCGCCCCGGCGGGCGCCGGGTCACGGGGGTGAACCCCGCCTTCGGGCGCGGCCGGATCACGGGGGAGGGCCGGGGGGTGCCCCGCGCGGCTGGATTGCCGAACGACGGGCGGCCGGGGTTACTGGAGGGGACCGTTCCACGTCGAGGAGGCGCGCTCCGGTGTCCCGGGAGGTACCCGCATGGACCTGATCCATGTGCGCATGGTGAGTCCCGCCCGGCTGACCGGCGCCGTGGCCGCCCTGCTCGCGGCCGACCCCCACGTCGTCAATCTCGTCGTGCAACCCGGCCTCGCGCGGAAACCGGACGGCGACGCCCTCGCCTGCGACATCCTGACCGGAGGGGCGAACGACGTGCTGCGCGGCCTGCGGGAGCTGCGTCTGGACGAGGTGGGCTCCATCGTCGTCGAACCCGTCGACATGGCCTTCGCCGGACGTGCCGTGCGGGCGGGTGCCGACCGGCTCGGGCCGCTGTCCCGGGCGCCGGTCTGGGAGGAGGTGGAGGCCCGCATCCGTGCCCAGGGCACCTACGCGCCGAGCTTCTACCTCTACCTGGTGGTCGCCGGCCTCATCGGCGCGGTCGGCATCGTCACCAACTCCCAGATCCTCATCGTCGCGGCCATGGTCGTCGGGCCCGAGTACGGCGCCATCGTCAGTGTCGCGCTGGGCATCGACCGGCGCTCGGGGCGGCGTGTGCGCGAGGGGTTGACCGCTCTGACGGCCGGGTTCGCGCTCGCCGTCGTCGTCACGTTCCTCTTCGGTCTGCTGATCCGTGGCTTCGGCCTGCAGTCCCGGGCGTTCGACCTGAACGTACGCCCCGTCTCCCATCTGATCTCCACACCCGACTTCTTCTCGGTCGTGGTCGCCACGCTGGCCGGGATCGTGGGCGTCGTCTCCTTGAGCGAGGCCAGGACGAGCGCCCTGTTGGGTGTCTTCATCTCCGTCACCACCATCCCCGCCGCAGCCGACTTCAGCGTCTCCGCGGCCTTCGGGAGCTGGACCGAGGCGCGCGGGGCGTTCATCCAACTCCTCCTCAACGTCACCGTGTTGATCGTGGTGGGCACGCTCGCGCTGCGGGGTCAGCGGGCCGTCTGGCGCATGGTCGGCCGGCGCGAGGCCCGCCCGGCCGACGGGTGAGCGCCGCACCGGCCCGCGAGGGCGCGCGGAGCGGGGACGTCCGGTTCGGTCCGGTGGAGGTGGCAGACTGACGCCATGGACGAGCGCGCATTCGACAGGTCGGGCCAGCATGCCTCCGTCATCGGTCTCGGCACCTGGCAACTGGGTGCCGACTGGGGCGAGGTGAGTGACAAGGACGCCCTGGCCGTGCTGGAGACGGCGGCCGAGTCGGGAGTGACCTTCTTCGACACCGCCGACGTGTACGGGGACGGGCGGAGCGAGGAGACCATCGCCGGCTTCCTGCGCGGCCGCCCGGACCTGCACGTCATGGTCGCCACCAAGATGGGCCGTCGCGTCGACCAGATCCCGGAGAACTACGTACTCGACAACTTCCGCTCCTGGAACGACCGTTCACGCCGCAACCTCGGTGTTGACCGGCTCGACCTGGTGCAGCTGCACTGTCCGCCGACACCCGTGTACTCCTCGGACGCGGTGTACGACGCCCTCGACACGCTGGTCGAGGAGGAGCGGATCGCGGCGTACGGCGTGAGCGTCGAGACGTGTGACGAGGCACTGGCCGCCATCGCCCGCCCGAACGTGGCGAGCGTCCAGATCATCCTGAACCCCTTCCGCATGAAGCCCCTGCGCGAGGTCCTGCCGGCGGCCCGGGAGGCGGGCGTCGGCATCATCGCGCGCGTCCCGCTGGCCTCCGGGCTGCTCTCGGGCAAGTACACGAAGGACACGGTCTTCGCCGCCGACGACCACCGGACGTACAACCGCCACGGCGAAGCCTTCGACCAGGGCGAGACCTTCTCCGGGGTCGACTTCGCGACGGGCGTGGAAGCGGCGGCCGAGTTCTCCGCCCTCGCTCCCGAGGGGTACACGCCGGCCCAGCTCGCGCTGCGGTGGATCGTCGAGCAGCCGGGCGTGACCACGGTCATCCCGGGAGCCCGGTCGCCCGAGCAGGCCCGCGCCAACGCGGAGGCGGCGAAGCTGCCGCAGCTGTCCCGCGCGACGCTGGACGCCGTCGGCGAACTCTACGAGCGCCGGATCAAGGAGCAGGTCGAGAGCCGCTGGTGACCGCGGGCCCGACCCGCCTCGTCCGGCCTCGCCGGGCCATCGCCGTCCCGCGGCGCCGACCGCCCTCAGCTCCCGGAGGGCCGCGGCGCCGCGAGCGCGTCGAGCTGCCGGTCGTGCACGCGGCCGAGCACCAGCACCGAGACGGTCGCGCCGATCAGGGCGCAGAACATGTCCCACTGGGTGTCCCAGACATCGCCCTGGGTCGCCAGGAAGGCGTCCGCCCCGTGGCCGCCGATCACCGCGGCCGCCCACTCGAACATCTCGAAGAGGGCGCTGAAGGCGAGGCACGCGCACACCGTCAGGGGCGCCAGCCACCTGCTGCCGCGCAGCGGTGACGTCCGGCTGAGCACCTCCCGCACCAGGACGGCCGGCACGAAGCCCTGCATGAGGTGCCCGAACCGGTCGTACGGATTGCGGTCGAGCCCGAACGCGTCACGCACCCAGTCGCCCAGCGGCACCTGCGCGTACGTGTAGTGGCCGCCCACCGCGAGCACCAGCGCGTGCGCCGCGAGCAGGCAGTACAGCAGGCTCGTCAGCGGGAACCGCCGCCTGCCGAGCACCACGAGCGGCAGCCCGACGAGCACCCACACGGTCTCCAGCAGCCAGGTCGTTCCGTCCTTGGCGTGCCACGCGGAGAGTGCCATGCCCACGACGACCACCGCGAGGAGCGCGGCCGGGAGGGCCTTGCGCGGGGCGCGCTTCGAGAGCGCCGGGAGTCGTCCGGGCGGGGCGAGGGCTGATCCGGGCATGGCGGCCTCCTTGGTCCAGGTGGCCCCATCGTGGTGCAGCGCCGGGGGCGATGGCATGAGTACGGGTACTCACCCGGGCCCGCGCGCGTCCGCCCGGCCGGGAGTGAGCCGGCCGCGCACATCCGCCCGGCCGGCTCACTCCCGGCCGGCCGCCCCGCGCAGCGCCGCGATGGCGGTGCCGATCGCCTGCTGGAGCTCCTCCAGGCGCTGCATCATGTCGTCCTCGTAGATGTCGTCGGCGTCGTCGAAGGTCAGCTCCTCGAACACCTTCGTGGCTTTCTGCAGGCTGCTGTAGAACTTCGTCCGGCGTTCCTGGACGCGCAGTTCGGGGTCGGCCTCCACCGTCTCGACGACGAGGTTCCTCATCGTGTCGTACGCCTCCGTGGCCCACTCGCCCGTGTCCTCGCCCTCGTCGAGCTCGTCGAGGAGGGACAGGTGCCGTTCGGCCTCGGAGCGCAGCTGCAGCGGGGCGTCCAGGGTCTGTCCGGCCGGGGTCCTGATCTGGCCCTTCTCCGCGATCTGGCGCACGTAGCCGATGCGGTCGGCCGCCCTGTTCTCGGTGGCGACCGCCTTCTTCAGCTCGTCCGTGCGGGCGATGTCACGGGCCAACTCGGTCTGGAGCGCCGGGTCTTCCTTCACGCGGTCCAGCAGGGCGGCCCGCGCCGCCTTCGCCGTGGAGGGGTCGGCGAGGATCGCGGCCCGCAGCGCGGTCGGGTTCTCGGCCACCTCCAGGGCCTTGGTGGGGCGGATGCCCTCGGCCTCGGCGGCCTCCGTGATGGCGGCGCCGCGCTCGGAGGCGGCACTGGAGCGGGAGGCGTAGTAGGCCGACCAGGCCTCCCCGTCCGGCAGTTCGACGTCCGCGCCGGGCATCAGGGTCTCGAAATGGGGAACCAGTCCGTCGTCCGCGGCCCTGTCCCAGGCCTTGTAGTAGCGCATCACCCGCTCCGGCGAGCATCCGGCCAGTTCCGCGAACTCCTTCGCGGACACCTTCTGCGTGTCGTCGGCGGACTGGCCGCCGGGACGGACACTGCGCGCCACCTTCAGCGCGAAGGCCCAGCCACCGTTGCGTGCGTAGGCGCCGAAGTCGTGCGCGTCGCGCTCGATGAGGTGCGGAACGCCGGGCTGCGTGGCGGCGTCTTCGGACGAGGTGATGGCTGCGGTCACCGGGAACTCTCCTGGGATGGTGGGGCGTTGATGTCACAGAGGATGAAGCTATGGCCTAAGGTCTGCGTGGAATCAAGGAAACACGCGTAGACCGCGACCAGGCGGTCACCCCAGTAAATCCGAAATGTGCAAGCCAGAAACGACGCGATGTGATGACCTTCACCCCGATGTGGCAGAAAGTGATGAATTCCTTACGGACGCCTCACGTACGGGTGTGTATTGGCCATCGCGCGACCGCGGGAGGATCTTTCGTGCGACCGTTCACTCTCAACTACGCCCGGCCCTCAGGGCAGTCGGCCGCAGTAACCCCGTACCACTTCGACGTGTCCCTGCAACTGAACGTGCTGCCCGACGGCAGACCGGCCGTCAGCGACCGCGCGCTGCTGATGGCCACCGGCACCACGACGTCGACGGCCGGTTCCCAGACGCACTTCGACGACTGACGGATGCCGCGCGCATGACGGTTCTCATACTCACGGCCGAGCAGGACGTCACCGCCGACATGGTGGTGGCCCGACTGCACGAGCGGGGCGTGCCCATGGTGCGCCTCGATCCCGCCGACGTGCCCGGCAAGGCGGTGATCTCAGCCGACTACGCCCACGGTGACTTCGACGGCTATCTGTCGGTCAACGGCCATGTGCTCAGCATGGGAGGGCTGCGCTCCGTGTGGGTGCGCAGACCGGGTGAGCCGGCGGCCCATGCCGCCGAACCCTCCGCATGGCTCACCGCCGAGACCAGGCAGGCCCTGTTCGGCATGCTCTACTCCGCCTCGACCCGCTGGATGAACCACCCGCGCCGCGCCGAACAGGCCCGGCACAAGCCCTGGCAGCTGCGGGTGGCCCACAGCAGCGGATTCGCCGTGCCGCCCACCGTCATCACGACCGCTCCCCGGGTGGCCGAGCAGTTCGTCCAGGAGCACGGGGACGTGGTCGTGAAATCGGCCTCGGGGCCGCCGCCCGGCCAGCCTCCGGCGGCCCTGCCCACCACGCTGGTCGGACCCGGTACGGACTTCTCCGGTGTGGCGGCCGGTCCCGCCCTGCTCCAGCGCTACATTCCGAGGCGCGCCGACATCCGGCTCACCGGGATCGGCACCCGGCTGTTCGCCGCCCGCAAGGCCGCCGAACCCGGTCAGGTCGACGGCCGGTTCGGCGAGGCGGAGAACGGCTGGGAGCCCACACCGGTGCCCCACCGCATCGCCCGCTCGGTCCACGACTACCTCGCCTTCACCGGACTCTCCTACGCGGCCTTCGACTTCGCCGAGGACGCGGACGGCATCTGGTGGTTCCTGGAGTGCAACCAGGGAGGCCAGTTCGGCTTCATCGAGCTGGAGACCGGGCAGCCCATCGCCGACGAGGTCGCCGTGTGGCTGGCGCAGCGAAGGCCGGGCCTGCGTATCCCGGAAGGACACTGACGTGAACATTCAGTGACGGACGGTCACTTCACGCCCGTCCGGAAGGAGTCGAGGACGACCTTCAGCGCCTGCCGGTCGGCGGCGCTGTTCCAGTCGTCCGCCGGAGTCGTCCAGCGCAGCGAGAAGCCCCGATGGCCGCCGATGAGGAAACCGCGGCCAAGGGTGCGCACCCGCACGCCCCCGACCACGGAGTACCACTCCATGTCGGCGCCCTTCATGCCGTGATAGGTCACCGGCCGGATGGCGCCCACGCGTTCGTAGCCGGTGGACACGGCCTGCAGGTTCGGCTCCTTGGCGCTCCAGACGGCGACGGGGTCCGGTCCCAGCTGGGTGCTGTAGGTGACGGCCAGGGTGCGCGGGTCGCCGCTCGCCCCGAAGGTCACCCGGTAGGCGAGGTCGTCGGAGGACTGTGTCTCCACGGGCTTCCAGCCCAGCGGCAGGGCGACGGAGAAGCCCTGGGGCGCCCGGTAGAGGGAGAAGCCGGATGGCACCGTGGAGCCGGCCGTGGGCGAGGGGGAGGGAGAGGGCTTCGGGGACGCCGTGGGCGTCCGGCCGCCGGCGGGCGTGCCGGCGGCGGTGGGAGCCGCGGACGGTGTGCGGGCGGCGGCCCGTGACGGTGCCGCGCCGGACGCGGAGGTGTCGGCCCCGCCGGGCAGCCCGCCCATCGCGGCGAACACGCCGACGGCGACGACTGTGACGGCGAGGGCCGAGCCCAGCAGAACCGGCCGGCCGAAGGGCAGGCCTTTTCGGGTGTGCCCGGCGCTTCCGTTCTCCGCACCGCCGTCACGGTGCTCCCCGGCGGGATCGAGGAGATCGGGCAGCGGCTCCGGCGGTGTGACCTCTTCGAAGTTCTGCCGGAGGATGCGGGTCAGCGACTCGCGTACGACGGCCTCGGGCACGCGCTCCACCGGGTCCCAGCGCAGCAGGCCCGAAATGGCGGGCGCGAGCGGGCCCGCCTTCTGCGGCTCCCTGACCGGCAGCCGGTCCACGGCCCGGAACGTGGCCTCGGCGCTGCCCCGGTCCTCCATGAGCGGCCGCCCCTCGACCAGCGCGTACATCATCGCGCCCAGCGTCCAGAGGTCCGCCGCGGGCGTGGCGCCCTCGCCGCGGGCCTGTTCGGGGGAGGCGTACGAGGGAGCGGTGACGCGGGGCGCGGCGGCGGACGCCGGCAGGCCGAATCCGGTCACGGTGACCGTGCCCTGGTCGTCCGCCCACACCTGGCTCGGACCGAGTTCGCCGTGCACGACTCCTTCACCGTGCGCGGCGGTGAGGACGTCGAGGACGCCGAGCCCGACGGCGGCCGCCCACACGTGATCGCCGGGACCGCTCGGGAGGAGTTCGGCCAGCGGGGCGCCCGGGGGCCGCTCCGTGACCGTCCAGACGAAGCCGGGTTCCTCGACCACGTCGAGAACCGCGGCCACTCCTCCGTGACAGGCCGGGCCGAGGATCTCGGCCGTACGCAGGATCCGGTCGGCGGCGGGCTCCGGTGTCCCCTCGGGCGGAGGCCCGGCGGTGCGTGAGCGGGTCAGGACGACAGGCCGTCCGAAGGCGGTGTCCTCGCCGTGCCACAGGGCCCGGCCCTCCTCGCGCAGGAAGGCGTCGAGCAGCCGGTATCTCCCGGCGATCAACTCGCCCGCGGAGTCTTGCGCCTTGACCATCGTCATCCCTCGTCGTGTACCGGACATCCGCCTTTCCCAGAAGTACGCAGGAGGTGACGAAGAGTGTTCAACGGGAGGTGGGTAAGGATGAGTGTTTTTACCCGGCCGCGTCGTCGTCGCGCGTCTGTGCGAACGGTTCAGGACCGTGTTCCCGGTCGGTTCACCGCCCGGCCTCCTTGCCGCGGTAGCGACCCGGAGTCCGCCGTGAGCGTCAACTCACCTTTCAGTAAAGGTAGTTGCCGCACGGTCTGGAGCAGGGGGCACCCGGGCCGCCAGGTCATGGACACCGGGGAGCCGTCGGGGAAAGATGCCAGATGCACGCAATGCTGTCCGCCCGCGTGCCCAGTCCGCCGCCCGCTGTCCGCCGCCCACCGCCCGAGCCACCCGGAGGCCGTCCGTATGCGTGTCCGACCGCTGCCCCAGAGCCCGCCCGCCGAGCAGGGCGTCGACGCCTCCGGCATCACCGCGTTCCTCGACGCCGTCGAGGCCGACCCGGACATCGAACCCCACAGCCTGATGATCCTGCGCCACGGGCACCTCGTCGCCTCCGGCTGGTGGGCGCCGTACACGCCCGACCGCGTCCAGCTGCTGTACTCGCTCAGCAAGAGCTTCACCTCCACGGCCGCCGGGTTCGCCGTGGCCGAGGGCCTGCTGGACCTCGACCGTCCGGTGATCTCGTACTTCCCCGAGTTCGAGGCCGACATCACCGATCCGCGCAGCCGCGCGATGCTCGTACGGAACGTCGCGGCCATGGCCAGCGGCCATCTCACCGAGACCTGGGCCGACGCGGTACGGCTCGACCGGGCGGAGGCGGTACGCGGCTTCCTGCTGATCCCGCCGGACCGCGACCCCGGCACCGTCTTCGCCTACAACCAGTCCGCCACCTACACGCTCGCCACGATCCTCCAGCGCGTGACCGGACTGTCGCTGACCGCCTACCTGCGGCCCCGGCTGTTCGACCCGCTGGGCATCGGGGAGACCGCCTGGACACGCAACCGGGCCGGCCGGGAGATCGGCTTCAGCGGGCTGCACGCCGCGACCGACGCCGTCGCCCGGCTCGGCCAGCTGTATCTGGACGGAGGCGTCTGGGAAGGACAGCGGCTCCTGCCGGCCTCCTGGATCGCGGAGGCGACCCGCGCCCATGTCGCGAACGCCGACGGCACCCCCGGGGGCGCTCGTTCGGACTGGCAGCAGGGCTACGGACTCCAGTTCTGGCGGGGACGGCACGGATACCGCGGCGACGGGGCGTTCGGACAGTTCTGCGTCGTGCTGCCCGAACACGACGCCGTGATCGCGACGACCGCGGCCACCGACCGGATGCAGGAACTGCTGGACCTGATGTGGCGGCATCTGCTGCCCGCGTTCGGGGCGGCACCCCTGTCGGCGGCGGGCGAGCGCGACGAGCGGCTGCGCCGCCGGCTCGCCCGGCTGGAGCTGCCGCCGGTCGAGGCCGCGGCCGAGCCCCCGGAGCCCGGGGGTGCCTGGTCGCACGCGGAGTTCGCGCCCGCCGGAGGCGTCTGCGCGGCTCAGCGGACGCTGACGGGCGTGATCGTCGCCGAGGGCGACAAGGGCACCGGTGTCACGCTGGCCGAGGGCGACCGGCGCCTTGAACTGCGGCTCGCCGCCACCGGCTGGACCGTCGACCCCGGCCCCACGCCCGTGGCGGTGAGCGGCGGCTGGACCGGCCCGGGCACCCTGCGCGTCGACGTGCTCTTCCTGGAGACCCCGCACCGGCTGACCGTGGAGTGCGAGCTGCCCGGCCGGACCTTCACGGCCCGCTGGCACACGACCCCGCTCCACGCCCGCTCCCTGGAATCCCTCCGGGCGCCGTGGCAACCGCCGTCAACAGGTCCCCGGGAAACGCCATGCCTCGCCACCCCTTCCGCCACGTAGAGATATCCACCACCATGCATATGCCGAGGTCCTGACGGGCGGCAGCGGGTCTTTCGACCCGCGCCTCCCGCGTGCCTGCCGAGCGGAGGAACCGACTCCGGGGTGATGCATGACGAACCTGATGTGGACGCGGAGCGTGGAATGGCTGGCCGCCGCCGCCACGAATCCGAGGGCGTGCAAACGCCAGTGGGACCAGGGAAGCGGAGGTGTTCTCCTGGAGGCCGGGCGCTACTGGGACGTGCTGAGCGTCCCCGAGCAGCTCGGTCTGCTCGCCCTCGACATCCTGTGGTCCAGCCCGCTCCAGGTGCCGGGGCCCACGCTGGTCGACTGCGCGGCCCAGCGGGTGGGCTTCTTCCTGCCGCCCGACCCCGCGACCCGGTGGGAGGGGTCGGGGCTCCGTCATCTCGGCAGGGGGTCCTGGATCGCCGTACCGCCGCCGTACCGTTCGGCGGGACCGCTGGAGTGGATCGTGCCACCGGACGGGACGGGCGCGCTGCACCCGGCACTTCCCCTGGAACTGGCGTTGCGCCAGGCCAACGGCACACTCGCGGTCCTGGCCCCGCCGGCCGGCGAGTAGCCGGCCTCTCCCGTCACCCGGTCCCGTAGAAGTGCGCCTGGCCCCCGCGCCACTTCACCCAGGCCGGATCGTCCAGCAGATCCTCCGCGTCCGGCAGTCCTGCCCGGCCGAGGAACTCCAGCAGATCCTCGTCAGAGAACGCCACGCCGAGGTTCTCACCCCGCGCGGTCACCTCGCGGCCGCTGGTATCCAGGGCCGGATGCACAACCAAAGGAGCCCGTCCGGACATGTCTCCAGGATCGTCCCTCGCGCCGCGCCGCGCATCCCGGCGGGCGGACGTGGAGGCACACGGGCCGTCGTACCGCGTGAGAGTGGTTGTATTTCAGTACTGAACGCGTTGCCGGTTCTCTGGGTGAGGAGCTTTCGATGAACGCGATGGACCTTTCGGCGATCGAAGCGGAGCGCCGACGGATCAGGGACACCCATCTGAAGCCGCAGCGGGCGGCGAGCACGGCCCGCGGCGTGCACCATGTCGCGCTGCTCTCCTCGGACGTGGAGCGGACCGTACGGTTCTATCAGGACGTCCTGGGCTTCCCCCTCACCGAGATGATCGAGAACCGGGACTACAAGGGCTCGACCCACTTCTTCTTCGATCTCGGCAACGGCAACCTGATCGCCTTCTTCGACTTCCCCGGCCTCGACCTCGGCCCGTACGCGGAAGTCCTCGGCGGACTGCACCACCTCGCCATCTCGGTCGACCCCGGCACCTGGAGCGAACTGCGCGGGCGGCTCGACGCCGCCGGGGTCGAGTACATGGAGGAGAGCGGTACCTCGATCTACTTCCGCGACCCCGACGGCGCCCGGATCGAGCTGCTCGCCGACCCGCTCGGCGAGATGTACGGCAACAAGGTCCTCTGAGCCCGCGGCCGGGGCCGACCGCGGCCGGGCCCGCCCGAGGTCAGCGCAGCGTCTCGGCCCAGTTCGCCGGAACACGCCCGGCGGGGCCGGGTACGGGCTGGTCGAGCGGATGGCTCACCGGGGGAGCGAGGTCGGGACCGGCCTCGTAGAGCTCCGAGGTGTCGTAGTCCCAGAACCAGTCCTCGCCCGGTTCGAAGCTCTGGATGAGCGGATGCCCCGTGCTCCGCGCGTGCGCCGTCGCGTGTTTGGCCGGGGAGTCGTCGCAGCACCCGATGTGCCCGCACTGGGCGCAGCGCCGCAGATGGACCCACCAGCCGCCGGCGGTGTCGCACTCGGCGCAGCCGGTACCGCTCGGCGGTACGGACGGGTCGATTCCGTTCGGTGTGGTCATGACGGCTCCTCGGAGGATTCCGCGGCGGTCAGCGGGAGGCGCGCCTGGAAGCGGGTGTCGCCGGGCTCGGACTGCACCAGCAGACTGCCGTGGTGCTTGTTGACGATGATCCGCCAGGAGATGTCCAGGCCCAGACCGGTGCCCTCGCCCACCGGCTTGGTGGTGAAGAACGGGTCGAAGATCCGGTCGCGGATCTCCTCGGGCACCCCGGGACCCGTGTCGCGGAACTCGACGAGCAGATGGTCGCCGTCGGGAGCGGTGCGCACCGTCAGCGTCCCCTCGCCGGCCATCGCCGAGACGGCGTTGTCGATGAGGTTCGTCCACACCTGGTTCAGCTCACCCGGGTAGGCGGGGATGCGGGGCAGCGTCCGGTCGTACTCCTTGACGACCTTGATCCCCGAACCCATCTTGCCGGCGAGCATCATCAGGGTGCTGTCGAGCAGTTCGTGCACGTCGGAGACCTGGTAGGGCGCGCGGTCCATCTGCGAGTACTGCTTGGCCGCGTCCACGAGGTGCGAGATGCGGGTGGTGGAGTCCTCGATCTCGTTCATCAGCAGCTCGGTCTCGACCGTGTAGTTCAGCCACCGGACCGCGCCTTCGAGGGTCGGTCCGTCCACGGCCGCCGCGACCTGGTCCAGCCAGTCCGTGTCGAGACCCGCCTGCACGAACGTCGGGGCCAGCTGCCAGCCGCCCGCGATGTCGTGGTCGTCGAGCCAGTCGGCGAGCGCGTCCTCCCGGTCGGAGGCCTCCAGCGGGCTCAGCGGCGTGGCCTTGGCGACCTGCTCGGCCGTCCGCTCCTGGATCTCGACCAGTGTCTCCAGGGCGTCGCGCGCGTACGGACCCGAGGCGATCATCCCCAGCTTCTGTCGCATGTGGGCCACCCGGTCACGCAGTGCGGAGGTGGCCCGCACGGCCGCTGCGGCCGGGTTGTTGAGCTCGTGCGTGAGCCCGGCCGACAGCGAGCCGAGCGCCAGCAGCCGCTCGCGCTGCCCGACGGTGCGCTGGGCGTTCTGGCTGCCGAAGAACATGCCCTCCAGCAGATGGACGGCCATCGGGAACCAGTCCCGCAGGATGGCGGCGAACGTCGCCGCGGGCAGCACGAAGAACCGCGACGGCTCGGTGACCCGCATCGAGCCCTTGTACTGCGCGTCCCCCGGGTCGCTGAGATACGCCTGCATCGCGCCCGCGTACACCCCGCGCTTGGAGGTACGGCTGATCTCCACGTCGTCCGCGCCGACCCGGCGCGACATCACGACCGTGCCCTCGAGGAGCACGTAGAAGCAGGTCGCCGGATCGCCCTCGGTGTACACCGGCCCGGGGTCGAACTGCTCCGTCCGGCCCTCCCGGCACAACCGGTCCAGCTGGTCGCCGTCGAGCTTCTCGAACAGGAACAGCGTGCTCAGCTCCGCCGCGTCGCACGGCACCGGCCGCCCGCTCACGACTGCTCCAGATAACGGTGGACGAGCATGACGGCCATGGCTCCCTCTCCGACCGCGGACGCGACCCGCTTCGCCGACTCGGCGCGCGCGTCCCCGGCCACGAACACGCCGGGCACATTGGTTTCCAGGTGGTACGGAGGCCGGTCCAGCTCCCAGCCGCGGGGAGGCTGCCCGTCGGGTGTCATGTCCGGGCCCGCCAGGATGAATCCGCGGCCGTCCCGCAGGACCGTGCCGTCCAGCCAGTCGGTGAGCGGGGCCGCGCCGATGAACACGAACATCCACTGCGCGTCGACGAGTTCGGTGTGGCCGCTCGCCACATCGCGCAGGGTCAGCTGTTCCAGATGGCCGTCGCCGTGCGCGGAGTCCACGACCGTGCCGGTGCGCACCGAGATGTTCGGCGCGTCGGCGATCTGCTCGATCAGATAGTGCGACATCGAGGCGGAGAGCGAGGAGCCGCGCACCAGGATGGTGACGGACTTGGCACCCCGGGCCAGATACATCGCCGCCTGGCCGGCCGAGTTCGCGCCGCCCACGATGTACACGTCGTGGCCCTGGCAGGCGGCCGCCTCGGTCAGCGCCGAGCCGTAGAAGACGCCGCAGCCGGTCAGTTCGGCCAGGCCGGGCGCCTCCAGCTGCCGGTACGACACACCGGTCGCGAGGATCACGGCGTGCGCGGAGATCGCGGAGCCGTCGGAGAAGCGGATGGTGCGCGAGGCCCCGGTGACCTCCAGCCCGGTCACCTCGCGCGCGGTGAGGATCTCGGCGCCGAACTTCGCGGCCTGCCGCCGCGCCCGGTCGGTGAGCTGTCCCCCGGAGACCCCGTCGGGGAAGCCGAGGTAGTTCTCGATCCGTGAACTCTGGCCCGCCTGTCCGCCGGTCGCGGACCGCTCCACGAGCACGGTGCGCAGCCCCTCGGACGCGCCGTACACGGCGGCCCCGAGCCCGGCCGGGCCGCCGCCGATGACGACGAGGTCGTAGAACTCCGAGGTCGGGGTCGTGGCGAGTCCCACGTGCGCCGCGATCTCCGGGTCCCGGGGCTCGACGAGCGGTGTGCCGTCCGGGGTGACCACCAGCGGCAGCCGTTCGCCGTCCTGCCCGGCGGCGCTCAGCAGCCGCTGTCCCTCGGGCGTGTCGGACGAGTACCACCGGTAGGGCACCTGGTTGCGGGCCAGGAACTCGCGGACGCCCGAGGAGCGGGCCGACCACCGGTGTCCGACCACCTTGCAGGCGCCCACGGGCCGGTAGTCGCTGGCCCGCCAGGCGTCCAGGAGGTCGTCGACGACCGGGTAGAGCTTCTCCTCCGGCGGATCCCAGGGCTTGAGCAGGTAGTGGTCGAGGTCGATCACGTTGATCGCGTCGATCGCCGCGTTGGTGTCCGCGTACGCGGTCAGCAGCACCCGGCGTGCGCCCGGATACACGTCCAGGGCCTGTTCCAGGAACTCGATGCCGTTCATCTGCGGCATCCGGTAGTCGGCGAGGACCACCGCCACCTGGTCGCCGCGCAGCTTCAGCTCGCGCAGGGCCTCCAGCGCGGCCTCCCCGGACTCCGCGCGCACGATCCGGTACCCCTCGCCGTAGCGGCGCCTGAGGTCCCGGGCGACGGCCCGCGAGACCCCGGGGTCGTCGTCGACGGTCAGAATGACGGTCCGCGCCGGACTGGCGGCCTGGGTCATACCTCTCCCACCCCGAGCAGGTCAGTTGCGTTCCGGCCCGGCGGACGCCGAGGGCGTGCCGGGGCCGGTACAGAGCCAATCGTATGTACGATCGGTCACCTTTGCTCGGGAACGGGGTACCCGCCGGATGCCTCCGGCGTGTCCGCGGGGGCCGGCAGCGGGGCGCGGACCTTGGGGAGGATGGTCGTGACGTAGTCCTTCACGGCCGCGTCCAGGCCGATGTCGTGCTGGGCGCGCTCGGACAGGAACCAGCGGTGTTCGAGCAGCTCGTGGTACAGCTCGGCCGGTTCCATGGAGCCGCGCAGGTCCTGCGGGACGGCCCGGACCGCGGGCCGGAACACGTCCCGCACCCAGCGGTGGGCGAGCACCTCCGGCCGGGCGGCGTGCGGATGCGTTCCGCCGCGGCCGGACCGGGTACCGGGCGTGGCGGAGCTCGGCGCGTAGTCGTCCTGGGTGGCCATCCAGCTCTCCAGGTCGTTCAGGAGCCGCCGGGCCTGGTTCTCCTCGGTGTCGAGTCCGGTCAGCCGCAGCAGCTGACGCTGGTGGTGGCCCGCGTCGACGACCTTGGGCACGAAGGTGACGGTGTCGCCGTTCGACGAGCTCGCGATCTGCATCTCGGCGACGTCGAAGCCGAGGTCGTTGAGCCGGCGTATGCGGCGGTCGATGTAGTGGTACTTGCCCGCCGGGTAGACGGAGGTGCGGGTCAGTTCCTCCCACAGGCCCCGGTAGCGGGCGCAGATCTCCCGGCCGAACTCGATCGGGTCGACCGACGGGTGCAGGGCGCCGGCCGCCTCCAGGTCGAGCAGTTCGCCGCTGATGTTCACCCGGGCGAGATCGAGGTCGTACTCCCGCTGGCCGTTGCTGAGCCGCGGGTGCAGATCGCCGGTCTCGGCGTCCACCAGATACGCGGCGTAGGCCCCCGCGTCGCGCCGGAACAGCGTGTTGGACAGCGAGCAGTCGCCCCACGCGAACCCGGCCAGGTGCAGCCGCACCAGCAGCACGGCCAGCGCGTCCATCAGCCGGTGCATGGTGGCCGGCCGCATGGTCGTCTCGAACATCGACCGGTACGGCAGGGAGCCGCCCAGGTGCCGGGTGATCAGCACCGGCTCCAGGGGCTCACCGGCCGCGTCGGTACGGCCGGTGACCACGGCGAGCGGGTCGACCGCGGGTATCCCGAGCCGGTCCAGGCCGCGCAGCAGCTCGTACTCGCGCACCGCGGGCCGTTCGGCGAGTTCCTTGACGGCGACCACCTCGTCCCCGGCGCGCGCGTAGCGCACCACGTGCCGGGAGATGCCGCGCGGAAGCGGCACCAGATGGTGCTCGGGCCACTCCTCCAGGGGCAGCTGCCACGGCAGTTCGAGCAGGAGCGCGGGATGCTCCGGGTTGGTCGCGCTGATCTGCAGAGCCATGGCCGGGCTGCCCCACCTCAAGGTCGACGCTGGTCAGGGCTCCAGCATCTACGAATGATCGCCGAGACGGAAGACGCGCCGGGCGTTGCCCGACAGGAACAGCGCCGTGGTCTCCTCGTCCAGGCCCAGCTCGTCGAGGTGCTCCAGGGCCCGACTCGGCTCGATCATCGGGTAGTTGGAGCCGAACAGGACCTTCCGCCGTCCCCGGCCGCGCAGATACGCGACCAGCTCCGGGGGATAGCGGCGGGTGGTGTAGGCGCTGGTGTCGATGTACACGTTCGCGTGCTTGTCGGCGACCGCGATCATCTCCGTGGTCCACGGGTAGCCGATGTGCCCGCAGACGATGGTCAGTTCGGGGAAGTCGAGGGCCACCTGGTCGATGTACGGGATGGGGCGGCCGGTCTCGGACGGGCGCAGCGGTCCGGTGTGCCCGACCTGGGTGCAGAAGGGGACGCCGAGTTCGGCGCAGGCGGTGTACAGCGGGTAGTAGAGCCGGTCGGTGGGCGGCAGTTGCCACAGCCACGGAATGATCCGAAGGGCCACGAAGCCCAACTCCTCGACGGCCCGCCGCAGTTCACGCACCGCGGCGACGGGCCGGGTGAGGTCGGCGCCCGCGACGCCGCGCAGCCGGCCGTCCGACCGCGCCACGAAGGCGGCGACCTCGTCGTTGGTGATCAGGGCGCCCTCGGGTCCGTACCAGGCCGAGGACAGGCCGGTGTCCACGCCGGCCGCCGCGAGCGCGGCCAGGGTGACCTCGACCGGCAGCTCCTCCTCCAGCCTCTTCATGCCGGTCCAGCGGCGCAGGGACTCGAACATCTCGTGGTTGGAGTGGCGGAGAGTGGGGTGCTGCATCCACGCGTCGACGACCGGCATGGTCCCGTGCCTTCCCTGAGTCGATGGCTGAGCGCTTGCTTACCGCCGACCTTAGGATGCCCGGCGTTCCGTGACCACCCGCCCACGGATGCCGGCGCCCCGGGCCCGCGTGTCCACGCATGGGCGTCGGTGTTCCGTGGCCGGCGGCCCAGAGGCGTCGGCGCTCCGGGTTCCGCGTGTCCATGCACAGGTGCCGGTTTTCCGGTCCGGTCACCCGCTCTCGGCGTCGGCGCTCCCGGTCCGGTCGGCGCCCTCGGTGTCGGCGCTCCCGGTCCGCTCACCCGTGCGCGGTGTAGACACTCCGGGTCCACTCGTCCACCGCGTCCACGAGTGTGGTCAGGGCCGTGACGAGACGAGGGAATCCGGGTCCCGCCGTGCCTCCCGGCTCCTTCATGTACGTGTCCCGCCGGATCTCCACCATCAGCGCGGTGACCTGCGGTTCCCGCTCGTAGTAGCGCAAGGGGACGTACGCGCCCGAGAACGGGCTGTCGATCCCCACGCCGCCGAGCCCGGCGAACGCCTTCTCCGCGAGCGCGATCAGTTCCGGCGGCGTGTGGAAGGAGTCGGTCCCCAGGCACACCGGCGGCCGGGGCCCGTCACCGTGCAGCTCGTAGGGCAGCCGGGCCGTCGGATACGAGTGGACGTCGATGATCACGGCCCGCCCGGTGGCGGCCAGCCGGTCGGTCACCGCCTCCGTCATCGCCCGCGCGTAGGGGTGGAAGTAGCGGTCGACGAGAGGCTGCGGGTCGACGTCCGCGGGCCGCAGCGGTGCCCGGTGGGTCGTCCGCGTGTAGACCGCGCCCATCCCGACCGCGAGCATCTCCTCCCGCTCGTCCGGGAAGCGCTCGGGGTCGACGACCAGCCGGGACAGCCGGTTGACGAACCGCCACGGTCTCAGCCCGGCCGCCTCGGCCGCGGCCGAGGCCAGTTCGGCGGTGTGCGCGTCGGTGATGTGGTCCAACTCGCTCTCCAGCGCCGTGTCGTCGAGGAGGATGCCGTCACGGACCGGCGCCGGGATCTCCCGGGAGGAGTGCGGCACGTGCAGGATCACGGGCGAGTGGACCGCTCCGGGCAGCAGCGCGAAGGAGTCGGGGGAGTCCGGCGAACCGAGGTTGTCGTTCATAAGAGATCACTGTCGCAGCAGGGTCCGACAGTGGACGGGACCGGCAGCGAGTGGGGTCGGCAGCAGGCAGGTCCGGCAGCGGACGGTACCGGCACCGGGGGCCGGACCGAGGCCCGGCCTCGCCGTGCGCCCTCAGCGGCTGCCGCCGTGGCGCGCGTAGTGCTCGATGAGCGCCGCCCGGGTCGTCTCGAGGCGGTGGGCCAGGATGGCGCCGATCGTCCGGGTCAGGGCCAGTTCCAGCCCCGGATCCTGGTCGCACAGGATCCGCACCTCGCCGGCGTCGAACTCGTAGGCGCGCACCGGGCTGAACGCCTCGGCGCCGAAGTCCCAGGTGTGCGGGCGGAACAGCCATGACCAGCCGAGCAGGTCGCCCGGCCCGAGCTGGGCGACGGTGATCCGTCTGTCGGCGATCACCCGCTGGTACAGCGAGACCGTTCCGGAGCGGACCACCCAGAAGCGGTCGGCGGTGCCACCCGCCTCGAAGATCGGCCCGTCGGCGGGGAAGGACACCTCCCGGGCCACGCTCATCAGCTTGTCGCGGTGTTCGGGGGAGAGCGCGTGCAGGAGCCGGAGAGCAGGGGGCATCGCTGACCTCCATCGGGGCGCCGCGCGGCCACGAGGGGCGCGGCGCCGGTCGTACCGGTGGTATCCCGTCATCCTCCATTGGAGCCCCGATGGAGTAATCCGTCGCGTCGTGGGCGGGACGACTTCGCCGCAGGACGGTCGTGGGCGCTGTTTCCGCCGCGTCATCCGGCGGCCCGGGAGGTCACCGAGAAGCGGGCCCCGTCGGGGTCGATGATGACGGCCTCCACCGAGCCGATGCCCTGCTGGTGCGCGGCGCCGCCGTGGGCGCGCGCCGCCCGGACGCAGGCCTCCACGTCGTCGACCGCGAAGTGGATCTGCCAGTGCGGCCGCAGGCTCGGGTCGGGGGCCGCGCCGATGGCGCCGGAGTGGATCCGGGCCACCACGTCGCCGAAACTGCGCAGGACGACCTCGTTCTCCTCGTAGTCGACCTCGCAGCAGCCGGGGACGGAGGAGGCCCAGCCCAGCACCTCGCCGTAGAAGATGGCGGCGTCGAAGGCGTCGCGGGTGTGCAGACGGATGAAAGAGGGGGCCGCGTTGCGCCAGCGTTCCCATCCGGAGACGAGGTCGCCCTCCCAGATCCCGAAGACCGCGCCGTCCCGGTCGGCCAGCAGCGCGGCCCGGCCGGGGGCCAGCGAGATCGGGCCCACCGCGGTCGTGCCGCCGCGTTCCTGGCTGCGGGAGACGGTCTCGTCGGCGGAGACCACGGCGAAGAACGCGGTCCAGGCGACCGCCGTCTTCGCCACGAAGTCGACCTCGGCGACCCCGGCGACCGGGACCCCGCCGACGCTGGCGATGCGGTACTGCGGGCCCATCCTGGTGCCAGGGGTCCACCTCCAGCCCAGTACCGCGCTGTAGAAGTCCTGGGCGGTCCGCAGGTCGCGGGTGGTGAGACTGACCCAGCACGGCGCGCCGAACACCGACTTGCTGGTGACGACATCGGTGTGGAGTGTTCCGTCGCTCTTCATCGCCACCCGTCCTGACCCGATCGGCCGGCAGCGGTCCCGCGGGGTACCGGGCCCTCGTCGGGGTTCCCGGACGTGCGTCCAGCCCTGGGAGGCCTTCCGTGCCGGAAGGCCTCCGACTGCGTCAGCAACACCTGCGGATCCGCTGTCCCATCACCACCAGCATCACCCGCTTCGGCTCCCGGCGCACCACGCGACTACTGGGCGCGCGGTCGCTCCAGGGTGAGCAGCAGTCCCTCGACGGCGCCGGGGCCTATGCGGCCCTTGACATCGGCGGCCGTGATCGCCTTGAGCGCCCACCCGTCCTCGGCATGCTTGTTCAGGACCTTTTCCAGCTTGTCGCTGTCCAGCGCGTCGCCGATCAGCGATTCACGGAACGTGACGACCTTGTATTCGAAGGTGTACGGGGTGCTCATGGTGGTGGAGCTCTCCTGCGTGTCGGTTGGCATGGCCGGGCCCACCCAATCACTCTTCGCGGCTGCGGCACAGGGACGAACCGGACGGTACGGGTGCCTTTGTCGAAACCTCGTGAAGTGCCTGGCCGGGCTTCCCTTTCCGGACGTTCCGCAGACCGGCTTTCCGGACGCTCTGCTTCCCGGCCGGAAAGGGGAGCACGGCCGGGAAGTCGTAGCGTGGACGCGGGTCGACGGTCGACGGGAAGTGCGAGGGCGGATCCAGGGAGCGCGATGTGCTGGAGTGCGACGGCGGATCTGGTGGCCGGTGCCGGGGTCGCCGTGATCGGGGCGGCCTGTGTGGTCCGGGCCCGGCGCAGGGCCGATCTCCCGCTGGCCGCGCTGCCGTTGCTGCTCGGCGCCCACCAGATCGTCGAGGCCCGGGTCTGGGACATCGGTGGCGGTACCGGGCCCGCCACCGTGGCCTGGGCCGTGATCGCCCTTCCGCTGCTGGCCGTGTGGGTGCCGGCGGGTGTGCTCTGCGCGGCGCCGGCCCACGCCCGGCGCAGGCTCCTGTTCCCGCTCGCGGCCGGTGCCGCGACCTCGGCGGTGCTCGCGCACGCCCTGGCCGTCCGCCCCGTCCGGGCCGAGATCCGCGGCCACACCATGGGCTATGTCGTCGGCCTGCCCCGGCCCGAACTGGTCGTCGTGGGCTACCTCTTCGCCACCGTCGGCGCGCTGCTGATCTCCGGTGACCGCGGCCTGGTGCTGCTCGGTGTCCTGACCGGGGCGTGCGCGGCGATCTGCTGGGTGCTGTGGGAGACGGAGTTCGTCTCGACGTGGTGCGCGGGCGCGGCGGTCGTCTCGGTGACCCTGCTGGGCTGGGTGAACGCGCGTGCGGCCGTCGCCCCGCCGGAGCGGCTGCACCACAAGTGACGGGACGGGGACCGCGGATCCGGGCGATGTGACGGGACGCGCGGGATCCGGGTGACCGGCCGATCCGGACGTTCCGGCTGACCGGTTGATCCGGCCGTTCCGGCTGATCCGATTGGCCGGATGACCAAGTGAGCGGATGGCCGGGCCGATCCGGACGTTCCGGTGGAGCACCGGTGATCCGCCGCGTTCCGGGTACGCGGCGAACCGTGGATGACCTGACGAGTTCCTCACATGCGTCGGCCAGGGTCGACGCATGATCAACCGCGCACACCGTGTCCGGGCGGCGATCGTCGCCGCCTCCTTCCTCCTGCTCGCCGGCTGCGGCGGCGGTACGGCCGAGCGGCTCGGTGCCGGGGCCGGCGGTTCACCGCCGGGTCACGGCGGGGCGACACCGGCGCCCGCGCCGACCGCGTCGCGCGCCGCGGAGCCGAGGCGGCTGCCGGGACTCGGCCCCAGGACCCTGGCCGCGATCCCGTCGCGGACCCGTCAGGCCGTCGTGGTGACCGGCAGGGGCAAGGACTCCTCGTCGTCCCATGTCGTGCTGTACGAGCGCACGGAGGCGGGCTGGCGAGCGGGCCCGAGCCGTCCCGCGCACAACGCCCTCAAGGGCTGGACCGACCACCATCGCGCCGGTGACCTGCGGTCCCCCATAGGTGTCTTCACCCTGACGGACGCGGGTGGGCTGCGGCCCGACCCCGGCACCCGGCTGCCGTACGACCGCTCGGGCGCCTTCACCTCGCCGGGCACGGGCTTCGAGGGCGAATCGCTGGCCGGCTCCTTCGACTACGTGGTCGCTGTCGACTACAACCGCAGGCCCGGCACCACACCCCTGGACTGGACCCGGCCGCTGGGCGCCTCCCGCGGCGGGGGCATCTGGCTGCACGTGGACCACGGAGGCCCCACCCACGGCTGCGTCGGTCTGCGCGAGCGCGACCTGGTGGAGCTGATGCGCGCTCTGGACCCGGCCCTCCATCCCGTGGTGGTCATGGGGGACGCGGCCTCGCTGGCACGCTGACGTCTTCCGGGATCCGGGGCCCGCTCCGCGATCCGCTCGCCGGACCTCATCTTCGGACCCCACCCTCGGACCCCGCAGTGTCCCCGGAGGATGTCAGGAAGGTGTCAGGGTGTGGGAAGTCCCTCGCGCCGGCCGATCCGTGGCCGGCAGCGCCTAACATCGGCCGCGTGTGCGCATATGTGCTGGTCGCGGAGGACGACGAGAAGCAGGCGGAGCTGATACGCCGTTCGCTGCTGAGCGAGGGGCATACGGCGGCCGTGGTCCACGACGGCGCGGCCGCGCTCGACGAGGTCCGGCGGCACCGGCCCGACCTCGTCGTCCTGGACCTGATGCTCCCGGTGGTCGACGGCTTCGGAGTCTGCCGGGCGCTGCGGGAGGACGACGACATCCCCGTCCTCATGCTGACCGCCCGCTCCACCGAGGACGATGTCCTGCTCGGCCTGGAGCTCGGCGCCGACGACTACATGACCAAGCCGTACAGCCCGCGCGAGCTGATGGCCCGTGTCCGTACGGTGCTCAGACGCGGCGGACGGTCGGTGGGCGGACCGAGCGGCGAGCCGGTCGTCAGGGCAGGGGGGATCACGGTGGACCCGCGGCGGCACACGGTCCTGTGCGACGGCTCGCCGGTGGACTGCACCCCGGGCGAGTACGAGATCCTGCTCGCGATGGCCGCCGAGCCCGAACGGGTCTTCTCCCGGAGGCAGTTGCTGCATCACACCCGGGGCATCGACCGGGCGTCGACCGAGCGGGCCATCGACGTGCACATCATGAACCTGCGCAAGAAGATCGAGGCGGACCCGCGCCGGCCGACGCGTCTGGTGACCGTGTTCGGCGTGGGGTACAAGCTCAGGGGCGACCGGGCGTGAGCCGCGCCCTGCCCCTGCGCAAGAGCCTGCTGGTGCGGCTGCTGATCACTTCCGTGCTCATCGCCCTGTGCTCCGTGGCCGCGACCGCCTGGCTCGCGGTGCAGACCACCACCCGGGCCATCCAGGAGGAGCAGGGCCAGGTGCTCGCCGAGGACATGGACATCCTCCGGCAGCTCAGCGGGTACGCGGCCACCCACCCCGATTGGTCCGGTGTCGCCGGGACCCTGCGCACGATCGCGCACCGGACCGGACGGCGTATCGCCCTGACCTCGGGCGATCGCACTCCCTTCGCCGACTCCGCCGCCCGCGGCACCTCCCTCCCGCCCCGGGCCGCCGCCACCGTCGACCCGCTGCGGACCGACACCTACACGGAACGCGGAGCGCAGCTCACCGGCGTCGACCCGCGTGCCGTGGGCCCGTACCGGCTGACCGCGAACGAACGCCTGAAGGTGGCCAAGCTGGCCACCGTCCGTCAACTCTGCTTCGCGCGCAACGGTGTTCGGACCCGGACCGAGCACATGCCGAGCGGGCGGACCGAGTTGGAAGGGGTCGACGGGACGCTCGATCCCGGCTACGTGCCGACCGAGTGCGCCGACGGCAGGCTCAACACCCCCACCCCGACCGAGCAGAAGGCCCTGGACGTCCTGTCGTCGCTCAGCCGGACGTGTCTCGACCGGCACGAGGTGCACCTCGGCTTCCCCCTGACACTGCCGTTGGAGGCCGCGAGCGGAGCCACCCCCGCCCCCTACGCCATGGGGAAACGGCTGGGCGGCCGGGACGGCCCATCGGCCCGGACGGTGAACGACTGCGTCGCCGAGGCCCGGCGCCGTCAGCTCGATCCCTACGTCGCCCCGGTCGCCGAACTCTTCCTCGGTACCGGGGACAGGCCCGTCCCCCGCTTCGACATGTCGGCCGCCAACAAGGCCAAGGTGTTCGGTGTCACCGGACTAGTCCTCGCCCTCACGGTGGCCGTGACCGCGCTGGTCGCCACCCGGCTCGTGCGCCCCCTGCGGGCGCTGACCCTGGCCGCGCAGCAGCCGCCGGAGCGGCATGTGCGCGTGCCCGTCACCACCCAGGACGAGACCGGCATCCTGGCGCTCGCCTTCAACGAACTCGCCGAGCGCCGCGAGCGGTTGGAGGCGCAGCGCAAGGCGATGGTCAGCGACATCGCGCACGAGCTGCGCACACCGCTCACCAATATCCGCGGCTGGCTGGAGGTGGCCCGCGACGGCCTCGTGGACCCCGACCCGGCCCTGCTGTCCTCCCTGCACGAGGAGGCCGTGGTCCTGCAGCGTGTCATCGACGACCTCCAGGACCTCGCCGCGGCCGACGCGGGCACGCTGCGACTGCACCGCGAGGAGGTGCGCGCCGACGAGCTCCTCGAACAGGTCGCCGCGGCCCACCGGGTCGGAGCCTTCGCCGCCGGTCTCCGGCTGGTCACCGAGGCGGCGGGCACGCCCTGGCTGGAGGCGGACCCCGTACGGATGCGGCAGGCGCTCGGCAATCTGGTGTCCAACGCGATCCGCCACACACCGGCCGGCGGCACGGTCACGCTCTTCGCGCACCGCGAGCAGGACGAGGTCGTGTTCGCGGTGGCCGACACCGGCGCCGGCATCGCTCCCGGGGATCTGCCCTGCGTCTTCGAACGGTTCTGGCGGGCGGAGAAGTCCCGCAGCCGGCGTACCGGCGGCAGCGGGCTGGGCCTCGCCATCGTCCGGCAGCTGGCCGCCGCGCACGGCGGAACCGTCTCCGTCACCAGCGAGCTCGGCACCGGCTCGGTCTTCACCCTGCGACTGCCCGGCAAGCGGACGCCCGCCGCACCCGCCACCCGTTCCGGGGCGGCGGGGCCGTGAGGGGCCGCCAGCCGGCCTTGTCGTCCCGGCGGAAGCGGGCCGTCCGCGGGAACGGCTCACCGAACAGCGCCGACCCGGGCGGCTCGTCGCGCATCCGGCGCGGTTCGACTCGGTCAGGTCCGAGAAGGTCCAGCGCGGCGACTCGGGGGTGCGGCCGAGACAGTCCCCCCAACTGCCGTTCGCGGCGCACTTCTACGACGGATTTCCCGGGAGCCCCGCGAACCGCCCCTCGGCGTCACCGGAACACGTTGTCGGAGTCGTCCAGGATCGACGGGTCGCCGATCGCGGCCTCCCGGGGAAGCCGCGACGAGGTCTGGTACATCGCCTCGATCTCGGCCGCGTACCGCTGGGCGATCGCGTCCCGGCGCAGTTTCAGCGAAGGCGTCAGCAGCCCGTTGGACAGGTCGAAGGGTTCCGGGAGGACACGGAAGACACGGATGGACTCGGAGCGGGACACCGTGCTGTTGGCCGCCGCGACCGCGCGCCTGACCTCCTCGCGCAGTTCGTTCTCCTCCCGCGCGTCCCGGGCGGGTGTCTCCCCCTTGGCCCGGGCGGCGCGCCAGTGCGTCACGAACTCGGGGTCCAGGGTGATCAGGGCACCCACACAAGGCCTGTTGTCGCCCACGACGGCCGCCTGATGGATGAGCGGATGGACCCGCAGCCGCTCCTCCAGCGCCGCGGGGGCCACGCTCTTGCCGCCGCTGGTGATGATGATGTCCTTCTTGCGTCCGGTGATCGTCAGGTACCCGTCGGAGTCGACCTGCCCGATGTCCCCGGTCGCCAGCCAGCCGTCGCGGAACGAGGCCGCGGTCGCCGCCGCGTCGTTGATGTAGCCCTGGAACACGGAGGGCCCCCACACGAGGATCTCCCCGTCGTCGGACACGTGGATCTCCGTGCCGGGCAGCGGCTGTCCGACGGTGCCGAACTTCTCCCGGCCGATCGGCTGGGCGGTGATGCCCCCGCTGGTCTCGGTGAGCCCGTATCCGTCGTGGATGAAGATGCCGATCCCCGCGAAGAACAGGGCGAGTTCACGGTTCAGCGGGGAGCCGCCCGAGACCGCGCCGCACACCCGGCCGCCCAGCGCGGCGCGCAGCCTCTTGTACACCGTCTTCTCGTAGAGGGAATGCTGGAGGCGCAGATCGAAACCCGGGCCCGGTCCCGTGCCGAGGCGCTGCTGTTCCTCGGCCAGGGCGAAGTCCTGCGCGGTGCGCACGGCACGCTCGAACAGCACGCCGCGGCCGGCTCGTTGGGACGCCCGCACGAAGTTCTTGTAGATCCTCTCGAAGACGGACGGGACGGCGTACAGATAGGTCGGCCGGAACGAGAGCATGGCCTCGGAGAGGGTCTCCTCCCGCAGATCCGGCTCGTGGCCCATCAGGATGCCGCCGCGCAGACAGATTCCCTGGATCATCAGCCCGTATGCGTGGGAGAAGGGCAGGAAGGCGAGCACGGCCGGCTGGGTGCCGGGCGGGGCGGCCGTCTGCCGCCAGCCTTCGAGCAGCGTGTCGCAGGGGCTCGCCAGGCTGCGGTGGGACAGGGCGCAGCCCTTGGGCTGTCCCGTCGTGCCGGAGGTGTACGCGACGATCGCGGTGGAGTCGGCCAGCACGATCCGGCGCAGCGAGTCGACCGCGGTCGCGGGTATCGTCCGGCCGCGCTCCACCAGCTGGGCCATCGCCCCCGCGTCCAACTGCCAGACATGGCGCAGGAACGGGAGCGTGGCGCAGGCCGAGCCGACCGTCATGATGCCCTGCTCGTCCTCGACGACCACGCCCACGCAGCGCGCGTCCTGCAGGATCCACGCGACCTGTTCGTGCGACGACGTCGGGTAGACCGGCACGATCTCGGCGCCCACCGACCACAGGGCATAGCTGAGCACCGTCCACTCGTAGCGGGTGCGCGCCATGATGGCCACGCGGTCGCCCGGCCGGATCCCGGAGCGGACGAACCCCCTTGCCACGTCGACGACTTCGTCCCACAGCTCGGCCGCCGTCACCTGGACCCAGTCACCCGAGCGGCCCTCGGCACGCCGCGCGAGCTGCGGCAGATCGGGGGTGTTGAGGGCCGTTTCGCGGAGGCTGTCGGCGAGTCCCCCCTGGGTGGGCGCGGCCGGCGGTGCAGAAAGGTGGGACTGATGCATTCGCCGCTCCGGAGTTCTCCCCGACGTGGCCTCACCCCCGGAGGCGCCTATGCCAAGGATTACTGAATGTAGCCCACTGGGGAGCGTTCCGTGGCCTGTTCCGGCATGCGGTCGCCCGCCGCCGGGTCCGCGTTCCCGGCAGTCCGGTTCGTTCCGCCGAAACACCGTCAGTCGCCCGTCCGCCCGTCCGCTCGCCGGCCGCCGCCCCGGCGGCCTCGGCACCGCGAGGCGAACGCTTCATCCGTCACTCGGGCGACTGATCACTCGTTCACCCTTCCGGGAAGCGGTGCCGTGCTGACAGACTCCGCTGGTGCGCGACTTCGACATGCTCGTCATCGGATCCGGCCCGGGTGGACAGAAAGCCGCGATCGCAGCGGCCAAGCTCGGCCGTCGGGTTGCCGTCATCGACCGCCCCGACATGGTCGGCGGGGTCTCCATCCACACCGGAACCATCCCCTCCAAGACGCTGCGCGAGGCGGTGCTGTATCTCAGCGGCCTCAGCCAGCGGGATCTGTACGGCCAGAGCTACCGGCTGAAGGAGGACATCACCGTCGCCGATCTGACCGCTCGCACCGAGCACGTGGTCAACCGCGAGGTGGACGTCATCCGCAGCCAGCTCTCCCGCAACCACGTGTCCCTGTTCGCCGGCGTCGGCCGGTTCGTGGACGACCACACGGTCGCCCTGGTCGAGGCGAACGGCAACGAGAAGCGGCTGAGCGCCGACCACATCGTCATCGCCACGGGCACGCGTCCGGCGCGGCCCGACACCGTCGCGTTCGACGGGCGGACGGTCATGGACTCGGACAACGTCCTGAACCTGGAGCAGGTGCCGCGCTCCATGGTCATCGTCGGCGCCGGTGTGATCGGCATGGAGTACGCCTCCATGTTCGCCGCCCTCGGCTCCAAGATCACGGTGGTCGAGAAGCGGTCCGGGATGCTCGACTTCTGCGACGTCGAGGTGATCGAGTCGCTGAAGTACCACCTGCGGGACCTCGCCGTCACCTTCCGGTTCGGCGAGACCGTCGCCGCCGTGGAGCGCCATGCCCGGGGCACGCTCACGGTCCTGGAGAGCGGCAAGAAGATACCCGCCGACGCGGTCATGTACTCGGCGGGGCGACAGGGCCTGACCGATGAACTCGACCTCGGCAAGGCGGGGTTGTCCGCCGACCCGCGCGGCCGGATCACCGTCGACGAGCACTACCGCACCGAGGTGCCGCACATCTACGCCGTCGGTGACGTCATCGGCTTCCCGGCGCTCGCGGCCACCTCGATGGAACAGGGCCGCACGGCGGCGTACCACGCCTGCGGCGAGCCGGTGAACCGGATGCTCGACCAGCAGCCGATCGGCATCTACACCATCCCGGAGATCAGCTTCATCGGCCGGACCGAGGACCAGCTCACCGAGGACTGCGTGCCGTTCGAGGTGGGCATCTCCCGCTACCGGGAACTGGCCCGGGGACAGATCATCGGCGACTCGCACGGCATGCTGAAGCTGCTGGTCTCGCCCGAGGACCGCAAACTCCTCGGAGTCCACTGCTTCGGCACCGGCGCGACCGAGCTCATCCACATCGGCCAGTCCGTCATGGGCTGCGGAGGAACGGTCGACTATCTGGTCGACGCCGTCTTCAACTACCCGACACTCGCCGAGTCCTACAAGGTCGCGGCCCTGGACGCGACCAACAAGATCCGGCAGATCGACCGTCTCAAGGACTGACCGCCCCGGGGGACTTCGCGAAGGTACTGCGCGACCGGGTCCCCGCGTGGCACCGTGGACACAGGGTCTGGCCCGTCGCTCCCCCCGTGGTGACGGGTCAGACCTCTGTGCGGCCCCGCCCGCCGTCCGCCGAGGACCGCTCGCGGGGCGCCGGATGCGAGCCCGGCAGGAAAGCCGCCGGTCCCGGAACTATCGTGAAGAACGGCCGGTCCGTGCCGGAGCCCGAGGACCCGATGGGGACCGACTCGACGGCGGCCCTGTGCCGTCCCGACGAGGAGGTACCGGATGAACGGCACCATGCACGCGATACGCGGTCATCGCAGGGGCGGGCCGGAGGAACTGATCTACGAGGTCGCGCCGAAGCCGGTCCCCGGTCACGGTGACGTGCTGGTCGAGGTGCGGGCGGCGTCGGTCACCCCGGGGGAGCTCGACTGGGACGCGACCTGGACCGACAGCTTCGACGGCGGCAGCCCGCGGCTGCCGGTCGTGCCGTCCAAGGAGGTCTCCGGGGTGGTGGCCGAGCTCGGCCACGGCGTCACGGAGTTCAGGCCCGGCGAGGCGGTCTACGGCCTGATCCCCTTCACCCGGGACGGGGCCGCGGCCGAGTACGTGACCGTTCCCGCGGCGGGGCTCGCCGCCAAGCCGGGGTCGCTCGACCACGAGCGGACGGCCGCGCTGCCGCTCGCGGGCCTGACGGCATGGCAGGGCCTCGTCACTCACGCCGGTGTCACGCCCGGACAGCGCGTGCTGGTGCACGGTGGCGCGGGCGGCGTGGGCTCGTTCGCCGTCCAGGTCGCGGCCGCGCTCGGGGCCGAGGTGACGGCCACGGCGGCGGCCGGGGACGCGGACTTCGTACGGGGCCTGGGCGCGGAGACCGTGATCGACTACGCCGGGCAGCGCTTCGAGGACGAGGTGAAGGACGCGGACGTCGTCTTCGACACCGTCGGAGGGGACACCCTGGACCGTTCCTGGCGGGTGCTGCGCCCGGGTGGGGTCCTGGTCAGCGTCGTCGAGCCCGTGACGCCGCCGGAGGGGGCCGACGCCCGCGCGGTGTTCTTCGTGGTCGAGCCGGACCGCGCCGGTCTGGAGGAGCTGACGGCACTCGTCGAGGCGGGCCGGCTGATCCCGCAGGTCGACCGGATCGTTCCCCTGGAGAGCGCTCCGGGGGCCTACGCGGCCCTCGAACGCGAGCACCGGCGCGGCAAGATCGTGCTGCGGGTCTCCTAGGGCCCCCTTCCAGGTACCGACCCGGGCTGCGACGCGTGCCGGGTACCGCCCGCGGGGTGCGCGATCCGTACCGGGCATCGCCCGCCGTGGGCGCGATCCCGTTCCGGGCACCGCTGTGCCGTGGGGGCCGTCACACGTGACAGCGAGGGTGAACAAGCGCTTAGATAGTGAGTCCGACCTTGTCCGCGCGCGTGCTGGGGGCCCCGTTGCTGTTCACATCCGTCGACGACGTCTCCGCACGCCTCGCCGACGCGGGCTATCTGGCCTCGCCCGCGGTCGCCACCACGGTCTTCCTGGCCGACCGGCTCGGCAAACCGCTCCTGGTGGAGGGCCCCGCCGGTGTGGGCAAGACGGAACTCGCCAAGGCCGTCGCCCAGGTCGCCGGAGCCCGGCTCGTCCGCCTCCAGTGCTACGAAGGCGTCGACGAGGCACGGGCGTTGTACGAGTGGAACCACGCCAAGCAGCTGCTGCGCATCACCGCCGGCCGGGACGAGACGTGGGACGAGACGCGCACGGACATCTTCTCCGAGGAGTTCCTGCTGCCGCGCCCGCTGCTGACCGCCATCCGCGGCGACGACCCCAAGGTCCTGCTGATCGACGAGACCGACAAGGCCGACATCGAGGTCGAGGGCCTGCTCCTCGAAGTGCTCAGCGACTTCCAGATCACCGTCCCCGAGCTGGGCACGATCACCGCGACCAGCCGCCCGTTCGTGGTGCTCACCTCGAACGCGAGCCGCGAGCTGTCCGAGGCCCTGCGCCGCCGCTGCCTCTTCCTCCACATCGGCTTCCCCGAGGAGGAGCTGGAGCGCCGGATCGTCAGGCTGAAGGTGCCCGGACTCGACGAGGCGCTCACCGAGTCCGTGGTGCGGGTCGTCGGGGCGCTGCGGGAGATGGACCTGCGGAAGGTCCCCTCCGTGGCGGAGACCATCGACTGGGCCCGCACCCTGCTCGCGCTGGGCGCCGGCACCCTCGACGAGAACGTCGTACGGGACAGCCTCGGCGTGATCCTCAAGCATCAGGACGACGTACTGAAGGCGGCGGCCAAGCTCGACCTGGGCGCCGTGTGAACGCCGCCGCGCCGACGGACCCGACGGGGTCGACGGGGCCGAGGGAACCGGCGGACGGTGCCGCGGACCGGTTGACCGCACTCGTCGGCGCACTGCGCGCGCACGGCGTGCGGATCGGCACCGGTGAGACCGTGGACGCCGCGCACGCGGTGGCGGCGCTGGGCTTCGCCGACCGCGACCGGCTGCGCGAGGGGCTGGCCGCCACCCTCCTCCACAACCCGGGACAGCGCCGGGTGTTCGACCCCGTCTTCGACGTGTACTTCCCGCGCGGCGTCGGGGCGCCGGACGGCGGGGCGCCCGCGGACCGGGAGGATCTGCGGGACCGGCTCGCGGCAGCCCTGGCCGCCGACGACCAAGCGCTCATGGGGCGGTTGGCGATCGAGGCCGTCGACGGTTTCGGCGGCTACGGGGGCACGACGGCGACGGACGGCTGGTCGTCGTACCAGACACTCGACCGGCTGCGGCCGCAGACGCTGATGAGCCGGGTGCGGGACACCGTCCGGGCACGGGGCGGTGCGGCCGGCTTCACCGACCGCCTGCTGGAGGACGAGATCCGGCGGCGCATCGAGGTGTTCCGGGGGCAGGTCGCGACGGAGGCCAGGCGCCGGGTCGCCGAGCGGCGCGACCGCGACGAGATCGCCCGGCGCGCGGTGGCCCCGACCGCCGACCGCGTCGACTTCCTGTTCGCCGGCCGCGACCGGCTCGCCGAACTGCGCAAGGCCGTACAGCCGCTCGCGCGCAAACTGGCCACCCGCCTCGCCGCGCGCCGCCGCCGGGCCCGGCGTGGCACCGTCGACCTGCGGCGCACCCTGCGCGGATCGCTGTCCACCGGCGGGGTGCCGATGCGCCCGGTGCTCCGCAGGCGCCGTCCCGTGCGGCCCGAACTGGTGCTGCTGTGCGATGTGTCGGGGTCGGTGTCGGGTTTCTCGGACTTCACGATGCTGCTGGTGCAGGCGCTGCACGACCAGTTCAGCAAGGTGCGGGTGTTCGCCTTCGTCAACCGGGTCGACGAGGTGACCGGGCTGATCGGGCCCGGTGCCGCCGACCCCGAGGGGCTGAGCGCCAGGATCCGCGCCGAGGCGGCGATCACCGGCTGGCACGGCAGCAGCGACTACGGAGTCGCGTTCGGCGAGTTCGCCGAGCGGTACTCCGGCGCGGTCGGCCCCCGGACGACCGTCTTCGTCCTCGGCGACGCCCGTACGAACATGAGCGATCCCAACCTGCCCGCCGTCCGGCAGCTCACCCGGCAGGCCCGCCGCGCCTACTGGCTGAACCCCGAGGGGCGCTCGCAGTGGGGCACGGGCGACTCGGCCGCCCTCGCCTACGCCGAACTCGTGGAGATGCACGAGTGCCGCAACGCCCAGCAGCTCAGCGCGCTGATCGGCCGTCTGCTGCCCGTCTGAACGACGGCGGACCCGACGGGCTCCCGGTCGTCACCGCACGCGGTCCTCACCGTGCGCGGCGTCGCCGTACCCGGTCCTCACCGCGCCCGCCGTCACCGCGCCAGGAGCCTGCGGAGCCAGGCGAGCCGGGCGGCGCGGGCGGCCCGGGCCAGCGCGGTGTGCGGGGCGAAGGCGTCGAAGCCGTGGAAGCCGCCGGGCCACACGTGCAGTTCGGCGACCCCGCCCGCCTGCCAGATCCGCGAGGCGTAGTCGACGACCTCGTCCCGGAAGGTCTCCGCGGAGCCGACGTCGAGGAAGGCCGGGGGCAGTCCGGACAGATCCGTCGCCCGTGCCGGGGCGGCGTAGGCGGGCACGTCCGGGCCGCCGCGGGCATCGCCCAGCACGGCGGTCCAGGCGGTCTCGTTGGCCGTACGGTCCCAGGCGCCGACGCCCGCCATCTGGTGCGCGGACGGAGTGTCGTTGCGGTCGTCGAGCATCGGATACATCAGGACCTGCCCGAGCGGCCGAGGCCCCTCACGGTCCCGGGCGAGCAGGGCGAGCGCCGCGGTGAGACCGCCGCCCGCGCTGGCGCCCGCGACGACGATCCGCTCCGGGTCGCCGCCGAGCTCCCCGGCGTACCCCGCCGTCCACAGCAGACCGGCGTAGACGTCCTCCACCCCGGCCGGGTACGGGTGTTCGGGGGCGAGCCGGTACTCCACGGACACCACGACCGCGTCGAGCTCCCGCGCCCATTCCAGGACGAGTTCCACGCCGGCCCGTTTGGTGCCGAGGACCATGCCGCCGCCGTGGACGTGGTAGATCACCGGGCGCGGCCCGTCCTGCGGGGGCGCGAGGGGCCTGATGACGAACAGCGAGATACCGGGGGCGCCCTCGGGCCCCGGCACCGTCAGGTCCGTGGTGGTGAAGGCTCCGCCGTCGGTGAGGTCGTACGCGGGTACGGCGACTTGCTGTACGGCGCGCAGGGCGGCGATGTCCGCCAGGGTCGGCCCGGACGGCACGGACGGTCCGACCGCCGCGAGGGCGGCGGCCAACTCGGGGTCGAACGGGGGCGGTACCAACAGCATGACGTCTCCTTGCGCCGGGTCCGGCGGCTCCCTGATCCCATGATCGGGTGCCGCGCTCCCGCACCGGGAGCCGCCGTACGGCGGAACCTGCCCCCGACCCGGCCGGACATGCGCGTCGCGGTGACGCCCGGAGGCGCCACCGCGACGGACAGAGGACGGGCGGACCGGGAGGCCGGTCAGCCCACGATGCGGTGGGTCGTCCAGAACGACGTCAGGTCCGTGGTCGTGGCGGCCTGGGCCGCCGCCTTGAACTCGGCCGTGGTCGAGACGCCGTACCAGTGCGAACCGGCGTAGCTCTTCAGCAGGTTGGCCATGACGGTGTCACCGAGCACGCGTCGCAGGTCGTGCAGGGCGCACTTGCCGTAGCCGTAGACGACGGTGGAGTAGCGGGACGAGTGAGCGTCCCAGTAGGCCATCGAGTTGGTGATGTTCTCCGCGGACGAGGCCCAGGAGACGCTGCTCCAGCAGCTGGTCCCGGTCTTGCCCTGCGCCAGGTCGGTGGCGTAGTCGGTGAACGCCTCGTCGAGCCACGGGCTGTTGTACTCGTCGTCACCGACGATCCCGTAGAACCACTGGTGACCGATCTCGTGGGTCAGCGCCGTGGTGCTGACCAGGTCGAGGACGAATCCGGGGTACTCCATGCCGCCGAACCAGTAGTTGTTGTCGATCACCGCGTCCAGCTCGCCGTACGGGTACGCGCCGAAGCGCGCCGCGTGGGCGTCCACCGCGGACTTGGCGGTGGAGAGCATCGACTGGGCGTCGGAGGAGCTGATGCCCGACACGGAGTAGATGTTGATCGCGGTGCCGGCGGTGGAGGTGCCGGAGATCTTGGTGAACGGCCCGGCGGCCCAGGCGAAGTCACGGACCTTGGAGGCCGTGGCCGTGGTGACGGTGCGGCCGCTCGAACCGGCGGTGTCGACCGAGGTGCCGGTGGCCGGGACGAGGAGGCTCGTCGGGTGGTCCAGGGTCACCTTGAAGTCGGCGGCCAGGGAGTAGAAGGACTCACCGTTGTTGGTGTACGGGTCCAGGTGCCAGCCGGCGCCGTCCTTGACCGCGAGCACGGGCAGGGCGTTGCCGATGTTGACGAAGGCGCCGTCGTAGCCGAACCGGTCGGCGCCACTGGGCACGGTGATGCCCAGGTCGAAGCCGATCGTCGCGCTCTGGCCCTGTGCCAGCGGGGACGACAGGCTGATCTGGAGAGCGGTGCAGGCCACCGAGAGCGAGCCGGCGGTGCCGCCGCTGACGTTGCTGACGGTGATGGGCATCGCGGAGCAGGTGCCGTGGTAGTTGTCCCACAGCCTCAGGTACACCTCGCTGAGCGAGGTGGAGGAGGCGTTGGTGAAGGTCACGCTCTCGTGACCGCTCCAGCTGGTCCCGCTCGTGTTGCTGGTCAGGCTGACCGTGTAACCGGGGGCGGCGGGGGTACGGGTGGAGTCGGCCGGCGGGGTCGTGCCACCGGAGGTGTTCAGGGCGATGTCGTCGAGGACGAAGCTCGTCTGGAGGCTGGAGTCCTCCGTGCCGGTGAAGGCGACCGTGACGGTCTGGCCGGCGAACGACGAGACGTCGAACGTCTTCTGGACGTACCCGGACGCCTTGTTGAGGTTCGAGTACGTCGCCAGGGTCGTGCTGCCGATCTTCGCCGTCAGCTTGTCGTAGGCCGTCGACGAGGTCGTCTCCGCCGTGTCGATGTGCAGCCAGAACGTCAGGCTGGCGCTGCTGCACCCGGACGGGATCGTGACACTCTGCGAGAGCGTGTCGGTGTGGGTGCCGCCGGTGCCGTCCAGCCAGGCGAAGCTGGTGCCGCCGTGGGCACTCTGGCCGGTGCGGCTGGTGATCACGCTGGTCGAGGACTGGGTCCAGGGTGAAGTACCGCTCTCGAAGCCGCCGTTGGTCACCACCTGGGCAGGTGTGCAGGCGGCCGCGGCGGCCGGTGCCGTGCCCGGCGAGGCTGCCGCGGGGGTGCCGGGGAGCGAGACTGCGGCCAGGGCGGCGACGGTGAGGACGCGTGCCGCCAGGGCCTTGAGGGGGGTCGGTCTCACACGAAACTCCTTTGAGGCGGCCGGGATTCCGGCCTGCTCGGTGGCCGCCCGGGACGACTGGGGTGCGCCGCTGGCCGGCCGCGGCCGCGTGCGGGTGCGCGCGGTCGCCTGGTGAGATTTCCGTGCCGTCACCCTGGGGTCAGGGCGACGGCATCGGAAAGCCTCGCAGATTTGACCTAGACATGCCATCAATCCGTGCAAGAAGAACCGGACTGACGGGGCCGGCCGCAGGATGCCGCCCTCAGGACTCCCGCACGCTCAAAGCGGGCGTCAACCGCGCCCAGGGATTGGGGAGTTCACCGGTCACCGGACCGGCCACCGCCGCACCGCGGTCCCGCGCGGTGCGGACGGCCAGCGGGACGAGCGCCTCCGGGACGCCGTAGACCAGGTGACAGAACAGCTCGGGCGGGTGGCGCGCGGTCCACATCGGTCTGCTGAACGCCGACACATAGGTGGACCAGTGGCCCTCGAACGTGACGAGCAGATCGGCGAAGCGGGTGTATCCCGGCGCCGGGTGGACGCCCATGTTCAGCACGACGGGAGCCGCCCCGAGCCGGCGCAGGCCCTGCACCAGCCGCCTGCAGCCGGGCAGCGCCGCCGGGGTCGGCGCCACCCGGTCGAGGAAACACCCCTGCGTCCCGTACCAGTCCCGGTGCCGCGCGACCTCGTCGGCGATGAGATCGGGGTCGCGCGCGCCGTAGTCGGTGTCGACATAGCCGAGCAGCCGGGCACCCGCCGAGCGCAGCGCGTGCGCCGCCGCGGTGAACGCGGGATCCGGGCCCGGGCCCGGCCCGTCGGCCGGGTTGATGACGACCCCGTACGTCCGGTCGGCCGCCCCGATCAGCCGGTGCCAGGCGCCGGGGTCCTCGGCCGGGTGGACGTACAGCGGAATCAGCAGGCTCATGGCGTCGGGCCGCTTCCGGCCCGTGGGCCGGGACCGGTCCCGGCCGCCGCCCAGAGCGCGGCCAGCGAGTCGTCGAGGGTCAGCTCGGGCCGCCAGTCGAGGGCCTTCCGGGCGGCGGTGATGTCGGAGCACTGCCACGACACCTCGCCCGAGCGGGCGGAGCCGCCGCCGTTCTCCTCGATGCGCCCCCGGAACCCGGCGACGCGCGCCAGGCCGCCCACCAGGTCACGCACCGGGACGGCCTCGCCGCCCCCGATGTTGAGAACCCGCGGCAGCTGCCCGGGGACGGTCGCCGCCGCGACCGCCGCCCGTGCCACATCGCGTACGTCCACGAAGTCGCGGTACGCCGAGAGGTCGCCGAGCCGGATGACCGCGTCCGGGTCCGGGCCCGCCTCGCGGAGCAGTCCGGCGATCCGGCCCGGCAGCCCGGTGGGCGGCGCTTTCGGACCCACGGGGTTGCCCACGCGCAGGACGACCGCGTCGAGACCGGAGGAGGCGACGGTGACCGTGCCCGCGAGTTTGGTGGCCCCGTACGGGGTCAGCGGACGGGTGGGCGCGGACTCGGTCATGGTGGTGTCCGGGACACCGGGGCCGTATTCGGCGGCCGAGCCCAGATGGATCAGCCGGGCGGCCGGCGCCGCCTCCCGCAGCGCCGCGCAAAGGACCGCGGGGCCACGGGAGTTGACCTCGGAGAGGGTCACCGCGTCGCCGCCGGTCGCGCCGGCGCAGTTGATGACGGCGTCGGGCGCGGCCGCCGCCAGGGTCGCGGCCAGTCGCTCACGGCGGGCGGTGGCCAGGTCGATGCCGAACTCGGCGGCGGGCGAGCGCCCGCCGCCGAGCACCCGCACGCCCGCGAGGGTGCGCAGGTGCTCGGCGACATGGCCGCCCAGATAGCCGGTGAAGCCCAGGACGAGAATGCGCATGCGGTGGTCAGGCTCCCTTGAGCAGCAGGGACTTGCGGGTGGTGAACTCGGCGTTGGCCCGGTCGTAGTCGTCCGGGCGGCCGATGTCGAGCCAGTACCCGTCGAACGCGTAGGCGTGCGGCTCGTCACCGCTGCGCAGCAGGTCGAGGACCAGCTCGTCGAAGCCCAGCGGCAGCCCCGGCGTATAGTTCCCGAGCGTGGAGCGCGACAGGCCGTAGACGCCCATGGAGACGCGGTAGTCCATGCTCGGCTTCTCGGTGAACGCGACCACCCTGCGGTCGTCGGTGGTCAGTACGCCGAAGTCGATGCGCACCTTGCGCGCGTACGTCGCGATGGTCAACGGAGCGCCCGCACGCCGGTGTTGGTGCAGGACGTCGCCGAAGTCGAGATCGGTGAGCACGTCGCCGTTCATCACGAGGAACGACTCGGGCAGCCGGTCGAGCATCGTCAGCAGCGGCCCCATGGTGCCGAGCGGGCTCTCCTCGGTGGAGTAGTCGACGGCCAGGCCCCATCGGGAGCCGTCACCGACGTAGGCGCGGATGATCTCGCCCAGGTGGCCGATGGCGATGGTGCAGCTGGTGAAGCCGCACGAGGCGAGCTGGCGGAGCACGATCTCCAGGATCGCGTGCTGGTCGCCGATGGGAACGAGGGGCTTGGGCAGCGCGGTGGTGTAGGGCCGCAGCCGAACGCCCTTGCCTCCCGCGAGAATCACTGCGTGCATGAGGTTCTTCCTTCGTGGGACGTGCAGGACGGGTCAGATGTTGTAGATGCCGGTCTTGTAGCGGGCCAGGTTCGCCGGTTCGCGGAAGAACTCGACGGTCCGGGCGAGCCCTTGCTCCAGGTCGTGGCCGGGGCTCCAGCCGGTCGCCCCGGCCAGCCGGGTCGCGTCGGCGACCAGCCGCATCACCTCGGAGCCGGCCGGCCGGACGCGCCCCGTGTCCTCGCGGACGTCGAGAGCGGTGTCCATCACCTTGCCGATCAGTGCCACCAGGTCGCCGACCGAGATCTCGCCGCCCGTACCGGCGTTGAAGGTCTGGCCCACGACCCGGTCCGCGGGCGCCGTGCCCACGGCGAGGAAGGCCTGCGCGGTGTCCTCGACGAAGGTGAAGTCGCGGGTGGGCCGCAGATCGCCGAGGGTGATGGTGCGTTCGCCCGCGGCCACCTGGCCGATGACGGTGGGGACGACCGCGCGCATCGACTGGCGCGGACCGTAGGTGTTGAACGGCCGCAGGGTCACCACCGGTGTGCCGAAACTCGCGTGGTAGCTGTCGGCCAGCCGGTCGGCGCCCGCCTTCGAAGCCGCGTACGGGGACTGGGTGTTGATGGGGTGGTCCTCGGTGATCGGCACGGTCCGCGCGGTGCCGTACGTCTCACTGGTGGAGGTGTGCACGAGCCGGGGCGTGCCGAGCGCCCGCACCGCCTCCAGCACGTTGAGGGTCCCGGTGACGTTGGTGTCCACGTAGCTGTGCGGTGCCCGGTAGGAGTACGGGATCGCGATGAGCGCGGCCAAGTGGTAGACGCAGTCGGCGCCTTCGGCCAGAGCGCGGACCGAACCCGGGTCCCGGACGTCGCCCAGGACGATGTCCACCTGGTCCAGGACATCGGGGCGCAGGGTCTCCAGCCAGCCGTACGAGGAGAAGGAGTTGTACTGCGCCATGGCCCTCACCCGGTGTCCGGAGGCGACCAGCGCCTCGGTGAGGTGGGAGCCGATGAAACCCTCGGCCCCGGTGACGGCGGCGAGCGGTTGGGTGGTCAACTCGTTGGTCCTTCCGGTTGGTTGCTCAGGTGATGGGTGATGCGGACGAAGGCACGGCGACGCTCCGGACGCGTCCGGACGGGCTGTGCGGGGTGGGGGAGGTGGTTCAGGCGTGCGGCGCCGGCCGCCCCAGCAGCCGTACGGCGCAGGCGGTGAGACACAGGCAGGCCGCGCCGCAGAACAGGGCCAACGCGACGGCGCCCGGCAGGGCCCCGAGGGCTATGGTCGCGGCGGCACCGCCGGCCGCCGCCAGACAGAGGACGGCCGGCTGCCAGGCGGCTCCGAAGGCCTGGAGCAGCAACGCGGTCCACAGCGTGGCCGCGAGCAGCAGCAGCGGGACCGGCTCCGCGCCGGTGAGCAGGGCCGCGGGCAGCAGCGGGAGCACGTAGAGGAGCAGGCACAGCCCGAGGACACCGGTCGAACGCAGCAGGAAGGCCGCCGGGGTCGCCGTCACCCGCAGTGCCGCCACCGACATCCCGCGATACCGGTACAGCAGCCACTCCGCCGGTCCCATGCTCACCGTCAGCACGATCACGGCGTACGGATGCTGCCGGCCCTCCAGCAGGACCAGCACCCCGGCGGACAGTCCGAACACGCCGTACGGCAGCGACCGCAGCGGGGACGGACGGGCTCCGCCCGGGGCCGGGGGAGCGGCGAGCGCGGACAGCAGCGACCGGCCGGCCGCGGCGGCCGCGCCGAGCACGGACAGCAGCGGCAGGGCGACGCGCGGCACGGTCCCGGGGTCCCACCAGGGCAGCGCCGCCGCGCCGAGGACCAGCGGGGCGAGCGCGGCCAGCAGCAGCCGCTCCCCGCCCAGCACGAGCAGCACCCCGGCGGCCGCGAGATACACCGACTGCGCTGCGGCGACGCCGGTCGCGGTGCCGGACCCGGCGGTCAGCGCCCCCGACGCCGTCGCGGCGAGCGCGCCGAGCGGTGCCCCCTTGAGCAGCGTCCGGCCCGCCTCGCGGCGGCCCGTGGCCATGCGCAGGTGGGCACGGTGCCCGAGCGCCTGGCCCCACGCCCAGGAGACGAGGCCGGCCACCACCAGGACATCGAGGTCCCGGCCCGCGTGCCACAGCGGGCCGGTCAGCAGATAGGCGAGGCCCGGAAGGGCGAACAGCGCCCCGCGCAGCCCGCAGCGGACATGGTCCGGACGCCACGGGTCGGCCGGTCGCGGCGGCTCCGGGAAGGTGCGTGGCACCCGCTCGTACAACGCGGAGGCGAGCGAGAAGAGACTCGGGTGTCCGTACCGCTCCTGGATGATCTCGGCGGTCAGCCCCTCCGACTCCAGCAGGGCCGCCACCTCGTACGGGTGGACCGCCGGGCCGATGGATTCCGCGAGCTCGGCGGCGAGCCGGTCGACCGCGTCCCGGAGCGTGCCGTGGCCGGGCGCGGACCGGATGGGCCCACGGCCGTCGGCGAGCCGCAGGGACAGGGTGTCGTCCCCCGTGCCGCCGGGGTCCAGCGCCATGGGTCCGCTCATCCGGCCAGGCTCCTCGGCCTGGACGCTGCCGTCCGGCCACCCGGTGCCGCGGGCGGGGCGTCGGCCCCGGCGGGAACGCCCGGGACGATCCGGCCGAGCGCCGACAGCTCCAGGTAGATGGTCCGGAAGGTGTCGACGGTCTGCCGCAGGGTGAACTCCTCGATGACCCGCAGCCGGGCGGCCCGGCCCATCGAGGCGCGCCGCCCGGCGTCGCCGAGCAGTTCCAGCGCGGCGGCGGCCATGGCGCCCGGATCGCGTGGCGGGACGACGAGACCGCTGTCGCCGACGGCCTCGCGCACCCCGCCCACGTCCGTGGACACGGTCGCCCGCCCGCACGACATGGCCTCGATCAGGGTGAACGGGAAGCCCTCGCTGATGCTGGAGAGCATCACGACGTTGCCCGCCGCGTAGGCGTCCTTGATGTCGTCCACGCGTCCTTCGAAGGTGACCGCGTCCGCCTGGCCCAGCTCGGCGGCCAGGGCCTCGCAGCGTTCGCGGTAGGCCTCGCCGCCGCGCGGTGTGCCGCCGAACAACCGGAGCCGCGCGTCCGGGAGTCGTGCCCGCACGAGAGCGAACGCCCGGATCAGGGTCTCCAGGTCCTTGATCGGGTCGACGCGTCCGGCCCAGCTCAGCGTCGGCCGTTGCGGCTCCGGACCGGCCGGCGGGAACACGGCCGGGTCCACTCCGTTGTAGACGGTGCGGATCGACTCGGGTGCGGCACCGCCCTGTTCCTCCCACAGCCGGTTGTAGCGGTTGCCCGGGGTGATCAGGGCCGCGCACCGGTACGTCTCCTCCGCGAGCAGCCGGAAGAAGCCCAGCACGAGCGCCTTGACCGGCCAGCGGTAGGGGGCGGTGCGGTAGCCGAGATAGCGCTCGCGCAGATAGACGCCGTGCTCGGTCAACAGCAGGGGAACGCCGTGCCGTTCGAGCGCGGCCAGGCCCGGCAGTACGGCGACGCCGCCGCTGACCGCGTGCGCCACCCCGTGCTCGGGCAGCGGTGCGGTCAGCGGGCGCAGCGCGTGCTCCAGCAGGGCGGTCGCGGTGACGGCGTCGTGCAGGGTGGGCCGGGCCTCGCGGACGGCCAGCCCCGGCCGGTTCCACACCCCGGCCAGGACGCCGATCGCGCGGTCGCCGCGCAGGAAGGGACTCAGCGTCCCGTCCACCGCGGCCCCCGCCATCGCGTACAGGGCGCCGGCGAACAGGTCCTCGGCGCACGGGTCGAGCAGAGCGGTCAGGAACTGCTCGTAGGCGGTGGTGAGTTGCCTGCGGCGGCGGCCGATCGGAGGCCGCCCTTCGGGTGCGGGCCCCCACATGGGGACCGCGACGACGTCCACGACCTGTGCGGGGATGTCCCACACGATCGGTTCACGTCCGGTGCCGGTCACGGCGATGACGCCGAAGTCGACGTCGGGCATGCCGTCGACGAGTTGGTCGCACCAGACACTGACGCCGCCGTGACTGTGCGGGTAGGTGCCTTCGGTGAGCAGGGTGACGCGCGTCGAGCCGAGGCTGCGCGCGCCGCGGGGAGGGTGCATGGATGTGCTCCACGGCCGAGGTCGGGGTGGTCGGGCCCGTCCCGGCCGCGCGGGGCGCGGCCGGGACCTTCGGTCGGTGTACGGCTCAGTCGTCCGGGCTGTGGAGGACCCGCTCGGTGATGCCCGCCGGTCCACGGGTGCCCTTCGGGCCGGACGGGTCGATGGGCGCGCCTCGTACGGGCGCGGCCGTGTGCGTGGTCCGCTTCATGCGGTGAAGTCCCCTCCCCGGGCAGGGGTGAGTACCGCTCCCATGGAGCCGGCCACCCCCTGACGCGACGCCACAGCCCCCCTCAGACGTGGTCGTCACGCGTTCGTCACGTCACATAGTGGTGTCTCTGTGGAGCTTTCGTGCGCCTCCTGTGCAACATGACGAAAAAGCGCGTCCATCGAATGAGTGAGCATCGGGTGGCCCGACGAAGGTCCGCCTGTCACTGTGTGCGGTTGATTCGTTACCGAGAGAAACGTTCCTCTGGTTGTCCCGCACGGGGCGGTCCGGATCCGGAGGGTGATGATCCGCTGCGCTCGGATGTCATTGGTCCAGACCGCAACGAATTTCGGGCCGGATCGTCGGTTTCAAGTCACTCGCGAACCGAATCCGTGAAGAACCTGTGTGGGCGGCTCGTTCCGGACGGTCGCGCAGGGAGCGGGGGCGTGAGGAATTTCCGCTGAGCGGGTGTCGACGGCCGGGAAAGGGACACCCGTCGATCTCCGGCGGACGACGCGCCGGGGAAAGGGCGACCGTCATCCGGTCGCCGAAGGGCGCGCCGGGAGTCCGTTTCGGGACCGCGGCGCGCATCCGTGGACGAGTGGGAGGACTTCTTCGTGAACGAGAACCTCTGGGGTTACGGCCCGACCAGCGGGCACACGCCCGACGCCGATCTCTCCGGCTACCGGGTGGAGGCGGCCGACGGGCACATCGGGAAGGTCGACAAGCACTCCGACGAGGTCGGTTCCCAGTACATCGTCGTCGACACCGGCGTGTGGATCTTCGGCAAGGAGGTCCTGCTGCCCGCCGGGACGATCACGTCGATCAGCCACGAGGACAGGACGGTCCATGTCGCCCGGACCAAGGACGAGATCAAGGCGGCGCCGGAATTCGACGAGGAGAAGCACCTCGGAGACCCGCACTACCGCGACCAGCTCGGCGGCCATTACGGCTCGGGCCACTGACGGAGAACGGCGCCGGGGAAATCGGCGCCGTTCGTCAGGGGACCCCGGCCGGACGGGGGAGACCGGCCGGGGCCGCTTACCTGGTGTGCGGAGGCCGCTCCGCGTCACAACAAGGGGAACAGCGGGACGTACCGGCTTATTCCTACCCGGAGTCCCGGAGTCCCGGGGTCCCGGGGTCCCGGAGCCTCTGTGGGCTCTGCGGGCTCTGGGGCTCGCGTCGTGCGGCGCGGCGTTCGGGACGTCCGGGCCGGTCCACCGGCGTGGCCCCGCATCCGCCCGGCGGGTCCGGCGGGAAGATCCGTTCAGGAGGGCGCGTGTCACGGCGCCGGGCCGTCGGCCCGTGCCCGGATCCGCCCCCGCGCGCCCGCCGGCGCGCGGACGGTCCGGCCGCTGTGAGGATGGTGCCCATGACCGCGAAGCGCGGTGCGTCCGATGTCCTGATCGTCGGCGGCGGGCTCGCCGGTCTGGCGTGTGCCCGCGATCTCGCCGGGTACGGCTTCGAGGTCCGGCTCCTGGAGGCCTCGGACGGGGTCGGCGGCCGGATGCGTTCCGACGCGCACGAGGGGTTCGTCGTCGACCGCGGCTTCCAGGTCTTCAACACGTCCTATCCGCAGGTCCGGCACCGGCTCGCCCTGCGCGATCTGCGGCTGCGGCCCTTCACGCCCGGCGTCCTCGTCCACACCGAGGACGGGCCGCTGCGCTTCGAGGATCCGACCCGCGGCCGAAGGCGACCGGGCGACCTGCGCCCGGGGCGGCTCGCGGGAACCCGTGATCTCCTCGCGCTGGCCGCCCTGTCCGGCCGGGACATGCTCGCTCCCGCAGGATGGCTGAAGCGCGGCGAGGACCGTACGACACGCACCGCGCTGGCCGCGGCCGGGTTCTCCGAGGAGTTCGTCGAGCGGTTCTTCCGGCCCTTCCTGTCCGGGGTCTTCCTGGAGGACCAGCTGGAGACCTCCGGCCGGGTGTTCCATCTGATCTGGCGCAGCATGCTGCGCGGCACCCTGTGCCTGCCCGGCGCCGGCATCGGGGCGGTGCCGCGCCTGCTGGCCGAGGCGCTGCCCCCGGACGCCGTGCGTCTCGGCAGCCCGGTCACGCGGCTCACGGACGACGGGGTCGAGACGGACGGGGGAGGCGAACTTGCCGCGCGGGCCGTGGTCGTGGCCACGGGACCGGGCCCGGCCGCCCGGCTGCTGCCCGGGCTGGGCCTTCCGGCCTACCGCGTCGTGACGACGTACTACCACGCCGCGTCCCGGTCGCCGCTGGCCGAACCCGTCCTGGTGACGGACACGAGAAGGCGATTCCTCAACACCTGCGTCCTGAGCGAAGTGGTCCGCGGGTACGCCCCGCCCGGGATGTCGCTGATCGCCACCTCGGTCCTCGGGCACGACCAGGAGGGCCGGGAGACATGGCTGCGCGACGCGCTCGCCGAGGTGTACGGCACCGGTACGACGGACTGGGACCTGCTGACGGTCCGTACCGTTCCCGACGCCCTGCCCGCGATGCCGCCCCCGCAGCCGCTCAGCCGGACCGCCCGCGTCGCCCCGGGCCGCTATGCGTGCGGGGACCACCGGGCCACGGGCTCGGTGCAGGGTGCGCTGGCGTCGGGCGCCCGCGCGGCACGCGAGGTCGCGGCCGACCTGGCACGGTAGCCGCGGTTCGTACGGTGGCCGCGGTCCGTAGGGTGGCCGCCGTCCGTACGGTGGCCGCGGTCCGTACCCCCTTCAGACAAGCGTCTGTTCCGTCCAGATCGTCTTGCCCTGCGCGGAGTAGCGGATGCCCCAGTTGTGGCTGAGCTGCGCGCAGATGAACAGGCCGCGTCCGCCTTCGTCGGCCGTGCGGGCGTGGCGCAGCCGCGGCGCCGCCCCGCCGGCGTCGCTGACCTCGCAGGTGAGCGTGGCGTCCTTGATGAGCCGCAACCGGATCGGCGCCGCTCCGTACCGCAGGGCGTTGGTCACCAGTTCGCTGACGATCAACTCGGTGGCGAAGGCGGTCTCTTCATCCACCCGCCACCCGCGGAGCCGGTCCTGGGCGTGGTGCCGTGCCGTCGCGGCGGCCGTGGGCAGGAAGTCCAGGGACCAGGTGGCGACCCGGTCCGGTGGAAAGGCCCGGGTGCGGGCGAGCAGCAGGAGGACGTCGCGGCGGCCCGCCGTGTCGCGGAGCCGGTAGAGGACGTCGTCCCGTACGGCGCCGAGGGGACGGTCCAGCCGGGTGAGCGCCACACGCAACGGGTCCGTCGAGTCGCCGTCCGGACCCTCGCGCACCGGGAACGCCGTGGTGCGCAGCGCGAGGACGCTGCCGTCCCGCACGGGGACGGAGGCGGTGGCGAAGGGAGGCCCGTCCCGGCTGCCCAGCAGGGGGCCCGTCGGGATCTGCGGCACGTGCACCACACCGCCCGGGTGGGCCACGACGGGCGCGGGATGGCCCGCGGAGGCCATGACGCAGGTCTCCTGCAGCGGGTCGTGGACCGCGTAGACACAGCTGGCCCGCAGGGGATGCCGGCGCAGTGGATCACCGTCCGGCAGGGCCGCCCGCTCGTGGGCGAGCCGTACGACCGCGTCGTTGAGGCGGGCGAGCAGTTCGTCGGGATCCAGGTCGAGCGCCGCGAGCGAATGGATCACCGTCCGGAGCCGGCCCATGGTTGTCGCGGCGTCGATGCCGCTTCCGCCGACCTCCCCGATCGCCAGGGCGGTACGGGCCCCGGGCAGGCCGAAGGCGTCGTACCAGGTGCCCGCTCCCGCGTCGGCCGGGACGTGCAGGGGCGCGAATTCCATGGCCGTCCGCGACGCGGGCTCCGGCGGCAGCAGATGGCGTTGCAGCGCCGCCGCGATCGTGTGCTCACGGGTGTAGCGGCGGGCGTTGTCGAGGCTCAGCGCGGTGTGCGCGGCCAGTTCCTCGGCGACGGTGAGGTCGTTCTCGTCGAAGGCGTCGTGCGGTCGTACGCGATAGAGGCTCAGCAGTCCGAGTACGGCGCCCCGCAGCGTCAGCGGGGTGGTGAGCAGCACGCGGGCGCCGGAGGCCCGGATGGCACGGGCCCGCTCCGGATCCGCTTTCAGCCAGGGGGTGTTGCCGTCCAGGACGACGGCTCGTGGCTTGAGATCGCTGAGCACCTGTGAATACGGCGTCGGCGTGGGGACGGCCCGCACGTCACCGACGGGATGGGCCTGCGCCCTGTCGGCGGGTCCGTCGATGCGGAAGGCCGCGCGGCGCAGCGGGATGCCGCGTCCGAGGGGGCTGAGGGGCGGGTCCTCGCCCCGCACCACGGCGTCGACCACTTCGACCACCGCGATGTCGGCGAAGCCGGGCACCAGCACGTCCACCAGTTCCTGACAGGTCGTCACGACGTCCAGGCTCCGGCCCACCCGTTCGCGCACCGAACCGAGCGCCTTCAGCCGCCGCTCGCTCCGCAGGGACTCCGTGACCTCGTCCATGGAGACGACCACGCCGCGCGCGTTCCTGAGCGGGAACGCCGAGAGGTTCACGAACCGCTGGCGCGACGACGCGTCCACCGGGTCGAGCCGTACGGCGTGATCGGTGACGGAGACGCCGTCCGTGAGGACCGTCCGCAGGACGTCCTCGAACTCCCGCGGACGGGAGGGACGGCACACCTCGCCGACCGGCCGGTCCAGGGCCTGCTCCGCCGTGACGCCGGACAGCGCGGCGGCGGCCTCGTTGACGCTGAGGACGCGCAGCGCCGCGTCGAGGACGAAGAACGCCTCGTGCGTGTTGGCCCGCAGGATGTCGAACACCGTGGTCCGGGTCCCGTCGGGGGTGGTGCCGTCCCCCGCCTCGAAGACGCCCCAGGCGAGGGTGCCGTCGGACAGCGGCACCACCTGGACCCTGAGGTCGACCGGCATTCCCCCGGCGTCATGGATGACCAGCGGCCCGTCTCCGGGCTCCGCGTCGTGGCCGAAGGCGCCGCCAGGGCCCTCGACGTCGGGCGCGACCAGGGCGAGGGCCGTTCGTCCCACCGCCTCGGAGTCCGAGCGCAGCCAGATCTCGCGTGCTCTGCGGCTCCATCGGACGACGACCCCCGCGCCGTCGACGACCATCAGCGGAGTGGCGGCAGTCACCGGCGATCACCTCTGCTGTGCGTCCGGCTGGGCACCCCCGTGTCGTGGGACGACTTCGACGGCTGAATCACCGGAGGAGGCCCTGTCGGGAGCCATGTCTTCTTTGTGTCTCTTTTCTTCTTTCTTCCGTATGGTCCACAAAACCATCATTCTACGGCGCGGCCGGGCCGCAAGGCGATGCGGCCCGGCCGCGCCGGGCGCCTCGCTCGGTCGCCGCCCGCCACGGCGTCAGTCGTGGGCCATGTCCGATTCGGCCGAACTCGCCGCGGACTCCGCGCCGTCGACCAGCTTCTGCAGACGGGCGACATCCGTGGAGGCGGGGCCGGGGGAGGCGGGGGCGTTCCCGGCGTCACCGTGGCCGCCGCAGGCGGTCAGGAGCAGCGCGGTCACGGCGAGGGCGAGCGCCGGTCGTCCCGCGCGCATCAGGAGCCGGCTCCGTCGGCGTGGCTCGTGCACCACTTCTCGACGTCCGCCAGATCCTTCCGGCGGCCCTCCAGGGTCGGGACGAGCGAACGCCTGAAGGTGAGGCGGCTGTTGAGATACGTCTCGATCTGCGTGTGCCCGGCGGACTTGGCGTTGGCGACCCGCTGTTCCAGCCGGGCGATCGAACCGCGCTGCGAGACGTCCCCGTTCAGCCGGTCGAGGATGCGGTCGATCCGCTGGTCGATCTTCGGCGCGCGCTTGCAGAGCGCCTTCGCGCCGTCGCCCGTCGGCGCGCCCGACGGCCGCGTTCCGGTGCCGTCGGCCGACGCGGCGCCCGCGGCGCCGAGCAGCGCGCCGACCGCCAGCAGCGAGACGACGGTCGTCCGGGTCTTTGACGCCGCCGGTTTCCTCGATGTGCTCGATGTGCTCGACATGCTGAACTCCTCTTCGTTCCGGGGCGGTTGCCCGCACGTCCGGCACGCTAGGAGTGCTCTTTGTGGAATTCTTGTGGCCGGGCACCGGCGGTCGTGATCACCCAGTTGCGCTGCAGGGGGAGCGTCGCCCCGACGTCGTCCGCGCCGCCCGTCAGGGGGAGTACGACCTCGATCCGGGTCCCCTCCCCGGACGGCGGTTCGAGGACCCGGACACGGCCCCGGTGCAGGTCGATCTGCTGGGCGACCAGGGTGAGCCCGAGGCCCGACCCCGGACTGTCCGGGCGCCGCTCGAAGCGTTCGAAGACCGCGGCACGACGTTCGGGCGCGATACCGGGTCCCTGGTCGTCGACGAACAGGACGGCGTGGTCGCCGCTCGCACGCACCGTGACATCGATGTGCGCGGGGCGTCCGTCGGCGCATCCGCCGTGCACCAGCGCGTTGGTCAGCAGATTGTCGAGGACCGTGCGCAGTCCGGGTTCCCAGCCGTGGACCCGCAGCCCCGGCGGACAGTCGGCCACGATGTGCGCGAGCGGATGGCGCCGCCGCTGCTCCCGGGCGCTCGCCTCCACCACGTCCGCCAGGTCCACCGGGCCGAAGGCGTCCGCCTCGACCAGGTCACCGCGGCCGAGCTCGCGCAGCATGACCAACAGCCCGAGCAGCCGGGCGTGTTCACGGCGCAGGTCGTCGAGCACCTCGTCGCGGTCGGGAGCGGGAAGGGCCGGATGCTCGGTGAGGATCTCCAGATTGGTCTGCATGCTCATCAGCGGAGTGCGCAGTTCGTGCGCGGCGGCCGAGGCGAACGAACGGGCGGTGGCGAGTGCCTCCTCCGTCCGCGCGGCCTGTTCGTCGTAGCGGCCGAGGACCGTCTGGAGGGCGTGCGCCAGATCGTCGACCTCGGCGATCCGGGCCGGAGCGTGGTCGAGGCGGGCGGCGCTGGTCCGCGGATCGAGGCCGCTCGCGCTGTCCCGCAGCCGTCGCAGCGGGCGGCTCGCGCGCCCGGCCACCGCGGCGGCCAGCAGCCCCGACAGCGGTGCGGCCAGCAGCGCCACCGTCACCACGCGCCGTCGCACCAGGCGCAGTTGGGTGTCCGCGGCGGTGTCGGGCGCGAAGAGCCAGAGGGTGCCGCGTACTCCGGGACGGGTACCGGAGACCCGCGTCGACAGGACCCGCCAGGAGTCCCCGCCGGCCCGCAGCGTGACCGGCACCGGCGCGCTCGCGGGGAGCGCCACGCCCTGCCCCGGCTGCGGGCCGCCGGTGAACGTCTCCGACGGGCCCACCAGCCGGATGCCGACGTCCAGAGCGGAGGTGAACAGCCGCCTCTCACGGGTTCGTTCGACCGCCGCCGACCGGTCCGCGGCACTCGCCCGGAGCAGCCCGCGGGCGTCCTTCGCCACGGCCGTCGCGCTCTGCCGCAGGTGGGCGTCCTGCTGGTCGTGCAGATCCGCCGCCACCAGCCGCAGCAGCAGCCAGCCGGTGGCCAGCACCAGGACCGGCACGCTCGCCCCCACGGCGAGGGCGATGCGGGTGGACAGCCTCATCGCCCGGCCTCCGGTCCGTCGTCGCGCAGCACGAATCCGACGCCCCGCACGGTGTGGATGATCCGGGCCCGGCCCGGGGCCTCCAGCTTGCGCCGCAGATAGCTCACGAACGTGTCCACCGCGTCGGTGCGCACATCGAAGTCGTACCCCCAGACCCGGTCGAGGAGCCGATCACGGCTGAGCACGATGCCCGCGTTGCGTGCCAGGACGTGCAGCAGCTCGAACTCCCGCCGGGTCAGCTCCAGTTGCCGTCCGTCCAGGCTGACCGTGCGCGCCGCGGGGTCCAGTGACAGCCCGCCCACCCGCACGGTGTCGGTGTCCTTCGGCGGGCGGCGCCGCAGCAGCGCCTGGAGCCGGAGCACCAACTCCTGCAGGGCGAACGGCTTGACGAGGTAGTCGTCACCACCGGCCTGCAGTCCCGCGATCCGGTCGGCGGTCTCGTCGAGCGCCGAGAGCATCAGGACCGGTACGTCGTTGTCCTCCTCGCGCAGCGCCCGGCACACGTCGATGCCGCTGAGACCGGGCATGGAGATGTCCAGCACGATCGCGTCGGGCGGTGTCCGCCGGGCCACGTCCAGCGCGGGCCGGCCGCCGTCGGCCAGGTCCACGGTGAAACCGCCGAGCCGCAGACCGCGTTCGAGTGACCGTCGTATCGCCGCGTCGTCGTCGACGACGAGGACCCGGCTCCGGTCTGCGCCCATCACCACACCCCACCAACTCGCAGGAACGGTCCGGTCGGGCCGGCCGTTTCGTCGCCCATGGTGCACCAGCGGCCTCGCGGCGGACGCCCGCGGTCCACCCTCGTAAGGCTCTGGCCAGGCACGGTACGGTAACGAACCGCTTCGCGACATGTGAAGAAAGTGTGTCTGCGGCGTAGTGTCCCGCCTTGCCCGGGTGCTCGTGGGGGGGGGGGGGGTGACCCGGTGCAGGGGAGGGGAGTGTCATGGCCACCATGACAGCGGGCCGACGCGTGCCCGCGATCGTCCGGAGCCGGCTCGTCGCGGGGGTCTGCACGGGCCTCTTGTGCACGTCGCTGGCCGGGTGCGGGAACGGCGGCGCGCCGACGGCCGCCGCCACGGCCTCCGCGAGCACCTTGGCGTCCGCGGCGCCGACATCCGCGCCGCCCGCGTCCGCGCCGACGCCCTCGGTCAGCGATGTACCGACGCCGACGCCGACGCCGACACCGGCCACGGTCGAGGCCACACCGGCCGCCTCCGGGGAAGCGGCGCAGGCCGGCGGTTCGGGCGCGTCGGCCCTGTGGGGGAAGGCGTACAGCGGCACCGCGCGCATCTCCGTCCACGTCTACGACTACTGCACCACCGACGGCTCCCGGCGTCAGGCGGGCAGTCAGACCTACTCCATGAACGCCACGCTCCATCTGGACAGGCCCCGTACCGGCGGCGACCAGAGCGAGAGCAACCCGTTCTCGATGCTGTTCGCGGCGGGCAACCCCGCCCAGGCCGGCGCGGTCTCCTTCTGGTCCTCGTCGGTCAGCACGGTCTCCAGCCGGGACCTGGCGGGCAACTACCGGGATCCGAACCTCCTGTTGACCTACTGGGACATCGGCTGGTCCGACGGCCGGCTGAACGCCAGGCTCACCGACCCGCACGCCCGCGAAGCCGTCGTCCTGAACCTGCTCAACTGGCCCGGCCCCCTCGTCGCCTGCCGCTCCGACCTCGGCCAGATGCCCGGCGGTTTCCCGCACGCGCTGGCCGCCGGCACGACGTTCACGGGCCGCCTCGACGGCTCCGGCGCGTCGCTCACCGCCGAGGGCAGCACCACCGACGGCGTGGTCGCGTTCACGTTCACGTTCGACGGCACCGCCTCGTGACACCGTTCCGGCCCCCTTCCCGCGGCGGACCACGACCCGTCGCGGGCCCGGGGACACGGATGGAGGCCGCCGTGCGAACCGGCGGCCCGCGGTGATCGGTCCCCGGCCCGTCACCGTCATGTCACAGCCGTGTCCGCAGGTGAACCAGGCACGCCGTCCGTCGATCTGTAGCGACGAGTGCCGGTGAACGACCGGCGCCTGAACATCTCTATCGGGGGACTTCATGCAGTACGGGATGCACTTCGGGTCGCGTGCCCGCGGAGCCGCTCTGGCCATGGCGAGCATGTCGGCGGCCGCACTTCTCGTGACCGCGTGCCAGCCGGGCTCGGACACCGCGGGTTCCACCGCCGCGCCGTCGGGCGGTACGGCGACGAAGCCGACGGCGTCGTCCGCCGCCTCCTCGAAGCCCGCCACGCCCTCCGGCGGGACGGGAACCTCGGCCGCGCCCACGGGTGCTCCCACGTCCAAGGCTCCGGCTTCGGGCTCGGGCGGCGTCACCGCGACACCCGTCGCGACGACGAAGACCTGTGCCGCGGAGTCCCTGAAGGCCTTCATGTACCAGGCCGCCGTACGGCCCCCGGGCACCGGGACCGGCGCCGCGATCGTCGAGTTCACCAACATGTCCGGTGCGGCCTGTGTCCTGCAGGGGTATCCGACCGTGGCGGGGGCGGCCAACGGCACGCCCGAGAAGAACCGCCCGCTGACCGTGACCAAGGCGGGCCCCACGTCCAAGGTGGTACTCGCGCCCGCCGCGAAGGCCTGGGTCAAGCTGACGTTCGTCCAGGTCCAGGGCGAGGCCGACGGCTACTGCGTGTCCGGGTCCACTCCGGTCTCCTACCCGACCCTGGTGGTGGGCCTGCCGGGCAGCGGAGCGAACCAACTCGCCCTCGAGGACGGTGTGCTGGCCGAGTGCGACAACAAGGTGACGGTCACCGCCGTCACCGCGACGAAGCCGTCCTGACCCTCGCCGGTGCGCCGTCGCCGTCGGCCACGGCCGCCCGGTGGTGGCGCCGGCGCACCGGGAGCGGGACTCGGCCGACGGCCCGGAACCGCTGCGCGGCGAGGGCGGCGGAAGGGGGTGTCCCGGCGGAGCCGTCCCCAGGCTGCGCGGACCGGGCCGCGCTCGATCCCGGCTCCCCGGGCCATGACCCGGACCGCCTCCCGGCCCAGACCTAGGGACCGGCTCCGGACGGGACCCAGGGACCAGCTCGGCTCCGGCCCCGGCCCCGGCCCCCTGGAGCGGCCGGAGGCGGCGTGCTGCGGCGCGGGCCTAGCCGGCCTGGCCCGCATCGTCGGTCAGAGCGGCCGCGGTCAAGGTGAGGTGCCGGACCAGGACCGCGGCTGCGGTGTCGGCGTCGCGGGCCAGCGCCGCCTCCTCCAGCCTGCGGTGTTCCTCGGCGCCGTCCCGGCCGGGGTTGCGGTGCGCCGACCAACGGCGGGCCAGCTCACTCGCGGTCCACAACCGGTCGAAGGTCTCGAGCAGCGCACGGTTTCCGCACCCCTCCAGCAACGTGCGGTGGAAGGCCCTGTGCGCCTCGGCCCAGGCGTCGGTGTAGTACTCGCCTTCCTCCGGCGCGTACGCCGGAGTGCGAACCAGACGATGGTGCGCGGCCCGCACACGGGCCTCCCAGTCGACGTCGCCGCGCTCGATGGACATGCGCAGTACGACCGGTTCGACGGTCCGGCGGGCTTCCGCGATCTCCTGCCAGCGCTGGTCGGAGAAGGACGGGACGGCGAAACCGCGGTTGGGCAGCCGGTCGGCGAGCCCCTCACCGACCACCCGCACGAGCGCCTCGCGCACCACGGCCAGGCTCACGCCCTGCTCCTTGGCGAGATCCTGCGGCTTGAGGGGGGTACCGGGCGGGTGGTCCCCGCGCATGATCGCGTCCCGCAGGTGTGCGTAGACCTGCTCGGAGAGCATCTGCTTCCCCGGCGGGGTCGAGGGGTGCGCCGTCTGAGTCACGGGCCCATCGTAGACGACCGGATAGACGATCCTCTGGATAATCGATTATTGATGTTATCGTCGATTCAGTAGCCGATGGGGACGTCCTCGTCCGGAAGGGAACAACCGCTATGTCCGTCAATGACCGCTTAATCCGCCCCGGCGACGGCCCGATGGACCTGAACGCCGTCGCTGACGTCAGTCGTGCCGTCAGCGCCGCCCACCTGTTCGTCTATCTCGCCCCCGAGGGCGCCGAGGAGGCGGCCGGGCTCGGCGTGACCGACCGCGGGCAGGCGTATCTGGCCTTCCGGTCGGCCGCGATGGGCGCGGTTCCGTGGCAGGTCACGCTCGCGGCCTTCTACAACTTCAGTCCGCGGGCGGTGCGGGCCATGGCGGGCGTGTGGGACGCCGCGCCGCCCGAGCGGTGGCAGGCCGCCCGCTTCCTGGCCGTCGGACGGGCGATGCGGCGCGTCGGCGTACATCTCACGGACGGCCACCTCGCCGAGGCGCGCTCGCTGATCGACCCGGTCGTCGCCGGTGCCGACTACGCCGGCAAGGTGCTGGCCGCCGCGAACGCCTCGGTCCCGCTTCCCCCCGATCCTCTCGTCGCGCTCTGGCAGCAGATCACGGTGGCGCGCGAGTGGCGCGGCGACGCCCATCTCGTCGTACTCGCCGACAACGGCCTCGGGCCGTGCGACTGCCTCGTCCTGCACACCGCGACCGGCCGCCTCCCGACAGCTCTCGCGCGGGCGACCCGTCGGTGGAACGACGAGGAGTGGAGCGCGGCGACGGCACGTCTCGTCGCGCGCGGCTGGCTCGACTCCCGCGCCGTGCTCACCGACGCCGGCAGGGCGGCACGCGAGCGCATCGAAGGGGAGACGGACGCGCACTGCGCGGCGCTGTGGGCGCCGATCGGCGACGCGGGTGCCCGCCGCCTCGCCTCGCTCGTCGCGCCGATCGCCGACGCGTTCACCGCGGCGGGGACGTTCCAGGCCGTTCGCGGACGGTCCGATCCCGCATGAGCGGTCCTTTGCGTGAGCAAGATCGATCGCGGGCCGCCGGAGCCCGCCGCTCCCGGTTCCGTTCTTGGAACCCGTTCTCGGAACCCGTTCTCGCTTCGGGAATGCGAACGCCCGGTGCGCTGTTGCAGACCATGTAACTGATTGGCATGCGCGAGTCAAGGCTCGTGCATGGTGGGTGAAGGAGGGCTCATGGCACGCAGCACCGCGCGTCCCGTCGTCACGCTGAAGTCGACGGCCGGGACCGGCGCCACGTATGTGACGCGCAAGAACCGCGGGAACGACCCCGACCGGCTCGTCCTGCGCAAGTACGACCCGCTGGCCGGCCGGCACGTCGCGTTCCGGGAGGAGCGCTGACCGTACGCCGGGCGTACCGGGCGCAGATGCCCGTCGTACCCGTCGTACCCGTCGTATCCGCGCACGTACTTGCCGTGACCGAGGAAGGAACCGCATGAGGCCCGACATCCATCCCGTATCCCGTCCGGTCGTCTTCCGGGACCGCGCCGCCGGCGTCGCGTTCCTGACGCGATCCACCGCGCACTCCACGAAGACGATCGAGTGGGAGGACGGCGCCGTCCATCCCGTCGTCGACGTGGAGATCTCGTCGGCGAGCCATCCGTTCCACACCGGGACCTCACGGGTCCTGGACACCGCCGGCCGGGTGGAGCGCTTCGAGCGCCGCTACGGCCGCACGGCGTCGGACCGGCACTGACCGCCGGAGCGCGCCGAGTTCGGCAGGAGGAGGACAGAGTCATGAAAGTACGGAAGTCACTGCGCTCGCTGAAGTCCAAGCCGGGGGCCCAGGTGGTCCGCAGGCACGGCGTGGTCTTCGTCGTGAACAAGAAGAACCCGCGACTGAAGGCCCGCCAGGGCTGACGGCACATCGGACGGGCGCATCGGACGCGGGACATCCGGTCCGGCGGGCGCACCACGCGTCGGCCGGACCGGCCGCGTGCACGGCCCTCGGGCCGTCCCTCCGCCGCCGGCCACGGCCTCGGCGCTTCGACGTCCAGGGCGGGGCCGGACACGACGGCTCGCCACCGGGGTACGAGTCGCCGACCGCCTGCCTCGCGCCGGACCGGGCGACCCCCGTCGTGCCGCTGAACACCGGCATCGACCACGAAGGGACGGAGCCCAGCGCCCTGTCCGGGGACGCGATCACGAAGATCATCACGCCACGGCACGCCTTCGACCGGCCCGCGGAGCCCGCGGCTCACTGACGCACGGGTCCACCGGGAGTTACGATCACGACCGTGACGTGCCCTTCCGTCGCGGGCGACCGGATCGCCCGCGGAGGGCGGTGCGGTGGATGCGCTGGATCCGGTGCGGGACGTTCGCGCCGGGGGAGGTACTCCGAGGGGAGCCGTTCGTGACCACGGCCAGGGACTTGTTCATCATCACGATGGACAAGGAGCCGGAACGTTCTGTGGGGCAGGGCGACCTGTCGCTCGCCCTCGCCGGAGCCGAGGTGATCGATCTCCTCGCCGGCGAGGTCATCACCCTGGACGGTGACAGGATGACGCCGGCGAGACAGCCGGCGACGGACGACCGTCTGCTGGGCGAGGCGGCGTCCTCGCTCGTGCGGCAGGTCCCGTACGAGCGGGTCGAGGACTGGCTCTGGCGCAGAGGCCGCGATCTGGCGGCGGCCTATCAGACCGACCTCGAACAGGCGGGCCAGCTCACCCGGCAGCGACGGAGCCGATTGCCGTTCGGCGGCGAACGCATGGAGTTGGTCGATTCACCGGCCCGCAGCCGCGCGATGCATCGCTGGGCGGCCGACGAGCCCGTCCTCGCCGCGCTCGCCGAGGTCGTCGGGATCCCCGCCGAGCAGACCGAGGACACCCCCTCGGTCGAGGACGAGGCGGTGACCACCGTGCTGGTCGCCGTGCACGACGCGGTGATGGAACTGGAAGCCGTCCGCCAGCGCCGGGCCATCGAGAACGCGGCGTTCGCCAACATCTGGCGCGGTGCCTGACGGTACCCGTGCCGACGGCGCGGGGGAGCGGCGCGTACGCCGCTCCCCCGCGCCCGAGGTCACTCGGAAGCCTCGCGCGCCCGCCGCTCGCTCTCACGCGCTTCCTGGAGGTGGGCGTCGACGCGTTGCGCCCGCCGGGGCAGCAGCGAGTCCGTGACGCGCTGGAGCGTCTTCGCCAGAGGGTGCTTGTCCTGCCCCTGCGCCGAGTTCCGCACGGCGGACGACGCGTCGCGGTACTCGGCCATCTCGGCGAGCGCCGTGTGGGCGAGTTCGGTCGCCTCGCGGTACAGATCGCGCGACTTTGTCATGGCGTCGAGGGCTTCGGAGTACGAGGCCACCAAGGCGCGCGCGTGGGCGAGTTCCTCCTCCATGGTGAGCAACTGCCAGTCCTCGCGCAGCGCCGTGAGAGCCGCCGCCGCGTCGTCCGGCAGCGGCCACGGCAGCGCCGCGAACTGCACGATCTTGTCGAGGAGTTCCTTCGGTTCGGAACCGTCGAGGAAGACACTGCGCACCCTGAACGCCTGCTCGTCGAATCCGATCCGGGCGGGGTTGCCGGACAGGATCACCGCCCCGCCCCGCGGCACGGACGTCCCCAGGTCGCCGAGCGCCCAGTTGACGGCGTGGAACTGCTCGGGCGTGGCCCGGTGTTCCACCACGCGGTGCCGCAGCGCGGGCGGCAGCAGCCGGGTCAGCGGGAGGCGGCCCTCGGCGTCGGGGGTCATGGCCTCGTGCACGACGACGTTGATGCTCCAGCTGTGCCGGGCGATGTCCTTGAGCAGCCGGCGCAGCGCCGCGTCGTCCTTCGGCAGCGGGTTGATGTCCTGGAGCAGCAGCCCGGCCGCGGCGTCACGGTCCCAGGAGATGTCGCTCCGCTCGGGCCAGAGCAGCGCGGCGGGAGAGGTCCACCCGGGATCCCACGGCCGCTCCGCCTCGGCCGCCAGCTCCCAGCGCCGCTCGCCGTCCACGTGCGCACGTGCGTCGGTGGTGAGCCGCGCCCGCACGGTGACGTCGCCGTCGACGAACCAGCGCGCCTCGAAGACGTGACCGTCCGGCGTCGCGGCGTTCTCCTTCTCCAGGAAGTCCTGGATCCTTTCACTGTTCTTCAGTTCCCGCAGGTGCTCCCGGAGAGCGCTCTGCGGGGCGGGGCCCGTGTGGCGCCCGGCGGCCAGCCAGACTGTTTCCGGGGCGGTGGGACGCTCTGTGGAGGACTTCGGCATGAGTCACTTTGCTGGTGGGGTGTGGTGTGCCCTCCCAGTATGGTCATCTTTGGCCGGGAGCCGGGAGGCGAGGCCCCCTGGAATCACGGACCTCCGCCATCGGGTGACTATGGACGTTTCGTTGACGGTCGACCGTATTGGGGGCATAACGGGTGATTCGAGCGGGCCGCGACCGGCGGGGCGGCTCGTCCGGGCGTCCTCCGTGGACGGGGTCCCGCGCGCATCGGGGGCGGCGGCGACGGGTGTCGTGCGCCCCGGGGGCGCGGACCTGCGCTGACACGGGAGGGGGTGCGGCCGGCCGGAACCTCGCCGGAGGGCGGGCGCCGGTAGGGTTGCGGTCGGAGAAGGGGCGGACCGGGATGCGGCAGCGGGTGACCATGAGCGACGTGGCGCGGGCCGCGGGAGTCTCGTCCGCCACCGTCTCGTACGTGCTGAGCGGAAAGCGTCCGGTCACGGAGGAGACCCGTAAGGCGGTCGAATCGGCCATCGAGCAGCTCGGGTTCAGCCTCAACCCCGTCGCCCGGAGCCTTCGTACGGGCAAGTCCACCATGGTCGCCCTCGTCGTACCGGACATCGCCAACCCCTTCTACGCGCTGCTCGCCCGCTCGATCCAGGACGAGCTGCGCGGCCGGGGCTACCACGTGCTGGTGAGCAGTACGGGAGCACGGCGGGACGAGGAGGAGGCGCTGCTGCACGAGGCGGTGCACCAGAGGTTCGCCGGTGTCGTGATGACGCCGTTCCGGCTCGCCGCCGACGCCTTCGAGGTACTGCGCACCGCCGGGGTCCCGGCCGTGGTCAGCGCGGACGTCCCCTTCGGTGACGTCGATCTGGTGACTCCCGACGCCGACGGCGCGGTCCGCGAGGCCCTGGCGCATGTGGCGGCCACCGGCCGGCGGCGCGTCGGCGTCATCGCCGGGCCGCTGGACGCCGCGGGCGGCGATCCGCGCCTGGAACGCGTCCGGAGGCACGCGGCCGAGGCGGGGCTGCGTATCGCCGAGGAGCACATCGTCCACGGCGAGCACACGCGGGAGGCGGGAGCGGAGGGCTTCGAACGGCTGATGCGCGCGAAGCTCCGGCCCGAAGCCGTGCTGTGCGGCAACGACATCACGGCCGTCGGCGCGATGGACACGGCCGAGCGCCTCGGACTCGACATTCCCGGTGACGTGTCCCTGGTGGGGCACGACGACATCGAGTTCGCCTCGCTCGTCCGGCCGCGGCTGACGACCATCCGCTATCCGGCGCGCGAGGTGGGCCGTGTCGCGGCCGGGCTCCTCCTGGAGCAGATCGACGGCCGGACGCGGCGCAGGACCGTGCGGGTCGGCGCGGTCTTCGTGGCGCGCGCGTCGGTCTGACACCGCCTCGACGCCGGTCCTGAGCCGGAGTCCGGGCCGGCGATCGTCCCTCCCGCCACGCCTGTTTCCGTTCCACGGCTTTGCCGGATCGATGTCGGGGGACTGTGGCGTAATCGATTACGCTGCGCGAGACTGGGCGGCGGACGCAGACCCGACCGGGGACGGGGCTGCCCGGGAACGCCATCGATCTGTCGCATTCGACAGGGAATGGCACCCAAGTTGATTTGTGCTGCCTTCAAACAAAATCAACATGCGCCTGTTTGCTTTTGGTCATTCGCGTCGCAAAAGCCAACAGCGTCAATAAGGCCGGACGGCCCGTCCTGTGCCGGTTCGTGAGCCGGGCGGGAGGGTGGGTCGGGTGGCTCGTGTCGATCGCGTCCGCCCGTTTCCCGGTTGCCAGTTGAGGTCGTGAACTCCTGGCGCCGGTGGTCCGTGACGTGTCGGTCACGTTTCGGGCACGGCGGGTGCGAGGTCTTGACGCGGTGGCGACATGAGGCTGTCATTACGCCCACGTTGTTCGGTCGAGTTGGTTTCTGATCGATTTCCGGCCTCCCCGCCGTCCGACCCGACCGAACCCCAGCCCTCAGGAGCCGTCATGCACCTTCCTCTCTCGGGTCTGTCCGTCCCGACGCCCAGCCGTCGCACCCTGCTCCGCGGAATAGGCGGCGCGGCCGCCCTCGGCGCGGGCATACCCCTGCTGAGCGCCTGCGGCGGCAGCGGCGCGGCGTCGGACCCCAAGACGGTCACGGTCGGCTCCAACGCGTCCGACGCCGTGCCGAAGAAGGCCTTCGCCGACGTCTACGCGGCCTTCAGGAAGCAGTCCGGCATCACGGTCGACGTCAACACGAAGGACCACAACACCTTCCAGGGGCAGATCAACTCCTATCTGCAGGGCACGCCGGACGACGTGTTCAACTGGTTCGCCGGGTACCGCATGCAGTTCTTCGCGGCCAAGAAGCTCGCGACGCCGATCGACGACGTGTGGGCGAAGATCGGGGACAACTTCCCCGAGGCGATGAAGAAGCTCAGCAAGGGCGAGGACGGCAAGTACTACTTCGTCCCGATGACCACGTACCCGTGGGCGGTCTTCTACCGCAAGAGCGTGTTCCAGCAGCACGGCTACAAGGTCCCCACCACCTGGGACGAACTCATCGCCCTGTGCAAGCAGATGAAGAAGGACAAGCTCGTCCCGATCGCCTTCGGCGACAAGGACGCCTGGCCCGCGATGGGCACGTTCGACCAGATCAACTTCCGTCTCAACGGCTACGACTTCCACGTCCAGCTGATGGCGGGCAAGGCCTCCTGGACCGACGCCAAGGTCAAGGCCGTCTTCGACCACTGGGCCGAACTCCTCCCGTACCACCAGGACGGCTTCATGGGCCGCACCTGGCAGGACGCCGCGCAGACGCTGGTGGCCAAGAAGGCCGGCATGTACCTCCTCGGCACCTTCGTGGCCCAGCAGTTCACCGACAAGGACGACCTGGACGACCTCGACTTCTTCCCCTTCCCGGAGATCAACTCCGCGTACGGCCAGGACACCGTGGAGGCCCCCACCGACGGCCTCATGGTCAGCAAGGCCCCCAAGAACCACGCCGGCGTCCTCAAGCTCCTCGAGTACATGGGCAGCCCGGCCGCCGAGGAGCTCTACCTCAAGGGCGACCCGAGCGTGGTGGCCGCCTCCAGCAAGGCCGACACCTCCGCGTACTCGCCGCTCCAGAAGAAGGCGTTCGACATGATCGGAAACGCCAAGACCCTGACCCAGTTCATGGACCGCGACTCCCGGCCGGACTTCACCGCGACCGTGATGCAGCCCGGACTCCAGAAGTTCCTCCAGAACCCCAAGGGCGTGGACGGCCTGCTGTCCTCGATCGAGCGCCAGAAGAAGCAGATCTTCGCGACCGCGTGAACGACACCATGACCACCGACACCACGACGCAGTCCCCGGAGGCGGCCGGTGTGCCGTCTCCGGGCGCTGCCTCCGCGCCGAAGCGGGCCGCACGGGGCCACCGCCGCCTGCTGACCCGCCGTGACCGGTTCACGCTCGCCCTCATGGCGGGCGTGCCCACGGTCCTGCACGTGGCCCTGGTCTGGGTCACCGCCTTCGCCTCCATCGCCCTCGCCTTCACCACCTGGGACGGCATCGGGTTCGACTCGATCAAGTGGGTGGGCCTCCAGAACTTCCGTCAGCTCTTCGCCGACAACCCGCAGTTCTGGCCCGCCGTCCAGCACAACGTCATCTGGTTCGTCGTCCTCATCCTGATCCCGACGCCGCTCGGTCTCTTCCTCGCCGTGCAGCTGGACAAGAACATCCGCTTCAGCCGCGTCTACCAGACGGCGTTCTTCCTGCCGGTCGTCATCTCGATGGCCTGCATCGGCTTCGTCTGGCAGCTCGTCTACAACCCGGACACGGGCCTCATCAACAGCCTCATCGGCGCCAACGAGCCGGGTCACTACATCGACTGGATCGGCGACCCCAAGCTCAACCTGTGGGCCGTCCTCGTCGCGGCCTCCTGGCGCCACACCGGCTACATGATGATCCTCTACCTGGCCGGCCTCAAGGGAATCGACCCCTCCCTCAGAGAGGCGTCCTCACTGGACGGCGCGGGCGAGTGGCAGACGTTCAAGCACGTCGTCTTCCCGACCCTGCGCCCCACCAACACGGTCGTCCTGGTCGTCACCATCATCGAGGCCCTGCGCGCCTTCGACCTGGTCTTCGTCTTCAACAAGGGCGCCCAGGGAACCGAGTTGCTCTCGATCCTGGTGACCAACAACATCATCGGCGAATCCAGCCGCATCGGTTACGGCTCCGCGATCGCGGTGGTCCTGCTGGTCATCTCGCTCGTCGTGATCATCCCGTATCTGGTGGCCACCTTCCGGAAGGAGCGGCGATCGTGAGCGCCCCCACCCTCGCGGCCGGCGGGCGGGGGCGGCGCGCACCCGTCCGCCCCGCCCGCGTGCTGCTGCACGTGTTCCTCGCCTGTACCGCCCTGGCCTGGCTCGCCCCGCTGCTGTGGGCGATGTTCTCGGCCCTGCGCCCGTACAGCGAGACCAGTGCCAAGGGCTATGTCTCCTGGCCCGACACGCTGAACTTCGACAACTTCAAGAACGCGTTCGAGCAGTCGGACATGACGCACTACTTCGTCAACACACTGCTGATCGCGGTGCCGGCCGTGCTGCTCACGCTGTTCCTGTCGTCGATGGTCGCCTTCTACGTCAGCCGCTTCGACTTCCGCCTCAATCTCGCCCTGCTCCTGGTCTTCACGGCCGGCAACCTGCTCCCGCAGCAGGTCATCATCACCCCGCTGTACCGGATGTACCTGCTCACCGACCTGCCGGGCATCACGGCGAGCGGCAAGCTGTACGACTCCGCGCTCGGCCTGGTGCTGATCCACGTGGCGTTCCAGTCCGGGTTCTGCGCGTTCGTGCTGAGCAACTACATGCGCTCGCTGCCGCACGAGCTGACCGAGGCCGCGCTCGTGGACGGGGCGTCGGTGTGGCGGCTGTACTGGCAGATCACCCTGCCGCTGTGCAAGCCCGCGATGGCCGCCCTGGCGACCCTGCTGTCGATCTGGATCTACAACGACTTCTTCTGGGCCCTCGTCCTGATCTCGACCGGCGAGAACATGCCCATCACCTCGGCCCTGAACAACCTCTCCGGCGAGTACTTCACGGACCCCAACCTCGTCGCCTCAGGCGCCCTGCTCACCGCGATCCCCACACTCGTCGTGTACTTCGCGCTCCAGCGGCAGTTCGTCAGCGGGCTGACCCTCGGCGCCAACAAGAGCTGAGACGACACCACCCGAAACTCTCAGGCGGCTCCACGTGAAAGAGAACGACGTGCCCCAAGCCTTCACCCCCGTAGCCTCCGTACCCGTGGACCCGCGCACCGCACGGGTCCACGAGGAGGGCTGGCAGTCCTGGAGCCCGAGCGGCTCCTACGCCCTCGACGCCACCCCGTACCGCCCGACGAACGCCAACTGGGCGACCGTCTGCTACCGGCCCGGCCGCACCGCGCCGCCCGCGGCCTTCCAGGGCGAGGGACTGCTCGCGCTGGACCCGGGCGACGGCTCACCGGTCCGCCTGTGGGCGGCACCGGACCCGGCCGGCCCGGTCCCCTCGATCCGGCTGACCGTCCAGGACGGCCGTGCCGGGATCAGCGCCGACGGCCCGGTCACGGAGTCCTCCCACGCGGGACCCGACGGCATCCAGGGCGCGCTCGCCGCCTGGGCCGACGCCCTCGCGCTCCCCGCCCCGCGGCCCGCGCCCACGGTGTGGTGCTCCTGGTACGAGTACTTCACCGCCGTCACCGAGGACGACATCCACGAGAACCTCCGCGCGATGGACACCCTCGACCTCCCCGTCGACGTCGTCCAGATCGACGACGGCTACCAGAGCGCGCTCGGCGACTGGCTCACCCTCTCCGGCCGCTTCCGCTCCCGCACGGCCCTCGCCGACGCCATCCGCGGGCGCGGCCGGCGCGCGGGCATCTGGACCGCCCCGTTCCTCGTCGCGCCGCACAGCGAACTCGCCGCACAGCACCCGGACTGGCTGGTCCACGACGAGCAGGGCGCGCCCCTGCACGCCGGCCACAACTGGGACCACGACCTGTTCACCCTCGACATCACCCACCCCGAGGCCCGGGCGTATCTGTCCGACGTCTTCACCACCCTGCGCGCCGAGGGATACGACTACTTCAAGACCGACTTCCTCTACGCGGGCGCGCTGGAGGGCGTACGGCACTCCGGAGCCGACGCGCCGACCGCCTACCGCGACGGCATCGCCCTGATCCGTGAGGCCATCGGCCCCGACGCCTACCTCCTCGGCTGCGGAGCGCCGGTGCTCCCGTCCATCGGCCTGTTCGACGCGATGCGGGTCAGCCCCGACACGGCACCGCACCGGCGCCCCGAGGCCGGCGACTACAGCCAACCCGGCCAGGACGCGGCCGAGTTCACCGGCGAGGGCCGCCAATGGCAGCACGGACGCCTGTGGATCAACGATCCCGACTGCCTGATGGCCCGCCCCGCCGTGGAGACCCGCGAGCGCTGGGCGGCCCATGTCGAGGCCACAGGCGGCCTGATGGCCTCCAGCGACCGGCTGCTGTCCCTCGACGAGTGGGGCGTGGCCACCACCCGCCGCCTGCTGTCCTCGGGAGGGGCCGCATGACTTCCGGAACGACACCCGGACGAACCGCCGAACGCACCCTGTCCGTCCCCGGCATCGTCTACGGCGGCGACTACAACCCCGAACAGTGGCCCGAGGAGACCTGGGCCGAGGACATGCGCCTGATGCGCGAGGCCGGCGTCACCATGGTGAGCGTCGGCATCTTCTCCTGGGCCCTCATGGAGCCCGCCGAGGGCACCTACGACTTCACCCGCATGGACCGGATCCTCGACCTCCTCCACGAGAACGGCATCGCAGCCGACCTCGCCACCCCGACCGCCGCACCGCCCGCCTGGTTCTTCCGCGCGCACCCCGAAGCGCTCCCGGTCGACCGGGACGGCCGGACGCTGACCTACGGCAGCCGGCAGACCTTCTGCCCGAGCAGCCCCGTCTACCGCGAGGCCGCCCTGCGCGTCACGGGGGCCCTCGCCGAACGCTACGCCGCCCACCCGGCCGTGGTGATGTGGCACGTCCACAACGAGTACGGCTGCCACAACGCCGCCTGTTACTGCGACACCAGCGCCCGGTCCTTCCGCCGCTGGCTGCGCGAACGCTACGACGACGATCTCGCGGCCCTCAACCACGCCTGGGGCACCACGTTCTGGAGCCAGTGGTACTACGACTGGGAGGAGGTCCTGCCGCCCCGCGCCACCGGGGCCGTCCCGAACCCCACGCACCAGCTGGACTGGCGCCGCTTCTGCTCCGACGAACTGCTGTCGCTGTACACGGCGGAACGGGACGTCCTGCGCGCGGCCGCCCCGTCGACACCGGCCACCACCAACTTCATGGTGATGGACGTCTTCGACGCGCTCGACTACTGGCGGTGGGCCCCGGAACTCGACATCGTCTCCAACGACCACTACCTGATGTCCGCCGACCCGGCCTCCGAGATCGACGTCGCGCTCTGTGGCGACCTGACACGGTCACTGGCCGGCGGTCCCTGGCTGCTCATGGAGCACTCCACCGGCGCCGTGAACTGGCAGCCCGTCAACCGTGCCAAGGCCCCCGGCGAGATGCGCCGCAACGCCCTCGCCCACGTGGCCCACGGCGCCGACGGCATCGCCTACTTCCAGTGGCGGGCCGCGAAGACGGGCGCCGAACAGTGGCACTCGGCGATGCTCCCGCACGCGGGAACGGACAGCCGCATCTGGCAGGACGTGGTCCGCCTCGGCGCCGACCTCGAAGCCCTGGCCGAGGTACGCGGCAGCACCGGCACCGCCGAGGTCGCCATCGTCTGGGACTGGAACGCCCGTTGGGCACTGGAACTGCCCTCCCAGCCGAGTGCCGACCTCCGGTACAAGGACCTGGTCCGTGCCTGGTACGAGCCGCTGTGGCGGTCCGGCGTGGCCGTCGACTTCGTACGCCCCGACGCTGACCTGACGGCCTACCGCCTGGTCCTCGCCCCGAGCCTCTACCTCGTCGACGAGACGGGCGCGGCGAACCTGGCCGGCCACGTCGAGCGCGGCGGCACCCTCGCGATCGGCTTCCACAGCGGCGCCGTCGACGAGAACTGCCATATCCGGCTGGGCGGTTACCCGGGAGCGTTCCGCGACACCCTCGGCATCCGCAGCGACGAACTCTTCCCGCTCCTGCCCGGCGAGTCGGCCGGCCTGACCGGCCGGGTGCCCCCGGGCGCCACGGCCACCCTGTGGTCGGAACGGGTCCGGCTGAACGGCGCCGAGGCGGTCGCCGCGTACACGGACGGACCCCTGGCCGGCGTCCCGGCGGTGACACGGAACTCCCGGGGGCAGGGCACGGCCTGGTACGTGGCGACCCTCCCCGACCCGGACACCCTCTCCGCGCTGCTCGACCGCATCCGCACCGAGGCGGGGGTCGCCGACGCCGGTGACGTCCCACCGGGAGTGGAGAGCGTCCGCCGCCGGGGCCGGGACGCCGACTACGTGTTCCTCATCGACCACGCGGGCCGGGGCGCGGAGATCCCCGTCCCGCCGAACGCCACCGAACTCCTCACCGGAAAGCCCCTGTCGGGCTCGGTGAGGATCGACCCCGGCGAGATCGCGGTGGTGCGGGAGCCGCACGCGACGAACCGGTGAACCGCCGTTCGGCGGGGCGTGTCTTCGCCCGCCCCGCCGAACGGATCAGTGGAGCGGCAGTACGGCGGTGTGCTCCTCGCGCACGGCGTCCAGGGAGCGGGGGTCGAGGCCGAGCAGGCTCAGGATCGTGGGCGCGATCTGCGTGGTCCGCACCCCCGCCGTGTCGCGGACACCCCCCGGAACCGAGGCGCCGGACACGACCAGGGGCACGTCGAGGTCGTCGGCGTGGGCGCCGCCGTGCTCGGCGATCTTCTTGGTCCCACCGGTGTAGACGACCCCGTACTGCGTGAGACCGAACACGTCGGGAACGCGGGTGTCGCCGGCCGCGGCGTGGAAGTAGCGGGCCGCGGCACTTCCGGCGTAGACCTTGGCGAGCCCGCCGTGGGTGAAGGACTTGGGCGCCGCGTCGATGTCGGTGCCGGTGCCGCTCCGGGTGAGCAGGTAGTCCTTGGCGAACTCGGCGGCGGCCCGGGAGCGGTCGGTCAGCCAGAGCAGCATCGCGTCGTCGTCCACGGCGTGCGCGACCAGGTTGCCGGCCGCGGGGTGGAGTTTCTTCCACGCGGCGTCGAGGCCGGCCAGCAGCGGACCGTCGTCGATCCGGGTGAGCGCGGCGGGGTCGGTCGGCGACTGGCCGTGCTTGGCGGACAGGACGACCGTGGTGCTGCCGGCCAGATGGCGCCGGGCGAGCTCCGACGTCAGTTCGCCGACCCGGGCGTCGACGAAGTCCAGGTTCTTCTCCAGCAGCGGCCCGGGCACGTTCTCGGCGGTGTAGCCGCCCTTGAGACCGTCGGAGGCGGGCAGCTTCTGCGCGGTGGAGACGGACTGGAAGTTGAGCCCGAAGACCGCCGGGGTGCCGACCCGGTGGGTGCCGCTGTGGTCGTAGCCGTCGATCTCGTTGAGGACGGCCTTCACCTTGTAGCCGTCGTACTGCTCGGTGGCCCGGTTGTCCTTCGTCCAGTCGTTCCCGGCCGGGTAGCCGAGGGCGTCGCTGTTGATCTCCGGTGTGAACAGGTCCTGGATCCCGCTGCCCGAGGGACCGCCGAGGATCTCGTACGCCGGGTGCTTGTCCGACCACGCGGTGCGCAGCCCCGCCGCGCGGGCCACCTCGAAGACGGTGTTCACCCTGAGGTACGCGTGCGGCGGGAGCGGCCGGCAGGTCCGCGGGTCGACCGGCAGCTTCGAGGTGTCGAGCAGACTCGCCGGGTCGCCCGTCATCGACAGGATGCCGTCCGGCAGACCGGTCAGGCCCTGGCCGGCGTCCAGGGAGGCCGGCCTGCGGTCCAGGTCCTCCGTGAGGTCCACCTCGGCGCCGGGCCTCACGCCCGCGCAGGCCGTGGTTCCGGCCGGGAGCAGCGCGGAGTCGTAGGTGTCGTCGTAGTAGACGCCGGTGGTGCCCGGGCTGCCGCCGGTCACCTGGGCGACCATGCCGGGGAAGGAGTCGGACGGGGTGGTGGTCCTGGCGTGGGTGTACTCCACACCGCCGCCCACGAGCCGCGCCAGCGCGGATTTCGGGTGCAGGGAGACGTACCGCTCCAGGTCCGCCTGGTGCAGTCCGTCGACGGAGATGAGGAGCACGTGACGGGTGTCGTCCCGGCGGTGGGAGGCGGCGAAGGCGTCGGGCTGCGCGAGGGTGGCCCCGGTCAGCACCCCGGCGGCGGTGAGCAGGGCCGCGGACCTGACATGGCGTCTGGACATCGAGTTCTCCCAGGTGTTCGGGGTGCGATTGCCGGAGCCATCAGAGTCGCGCCCCGTGTACCGCAAACGGCACATGTGTGAACGCATGCGGAATGACCGGTCGGTACTTCACCAAGCGGGTCCGATCGGCCGTCGACGGGAGCGCGGAACCGGTCGCCACGTACGCGGGCAGCCATCCGGCCGGTGTTCCCGGTGGTGCCGTGCGACTCTCAAGGGCGGTACGCCGAACGGCACTTCGTGGCCCTGCCGCCCCGGAAACCCTCACCGAACCCGTGGGTCGGGCGGTGGCAGCAGCGGACCCAGCGGTCCCAGGTCGATGTTGAGGTCCTCGAGGGTGAGCCCGTGACTCGCGCACAGGTCCCTCATCCGGTCGTGCAGGACCATGAGCGTCGTTCCCAGCCGTTCCTCGTCCTCCTCGCTGAGATCGCCCTGGTCGACCCGGCGCAGCGCCTGCCGTTCCATCACCTGGCGCAGCAGTTCGACCAGCGTCAGGACCAGGCGCAGGAGGTCGCGCTCGACCGAGTCGGGGTCGGCGTTGATCCGCCCGGCAACGGAGCGGCCACGCACACCCGGCCGTGGTCCGTCCGCGGGCTCGGCCGGCAGCAGCCGGAAGGCCCGCGCCGCGGCCTCCGCCGCCTCTTCGAGGGGATCCGCGGGCCCCAAGGTGCCGTCGCCGTCAGCTGTCATGGCCGCCCCGCAGGGGATCGGGCCGGTCCCAGGGCGACGGGTTCTCCGAGCTGACGGACACGATCAGCGCGCGCAGCGACACCCGTACGAGATCGATGTCGGCGACGGACAGCACCACGTCACCCACCAGGACCACCCCTCCGGCGAGAAGCCGGTCCAGCAGGTCGACGAGCGCGACCTGACGGTCGGGCAGCGGTTCCACGGCGGCGGAACCGCCGGACCGGGTCATGGCGCGCCACCTCGTACGGCGCGGTCGTCCGTGCCGTCCTCGGGCATCGCGAACGAGTACGGCACCCACGGGCCCGTGACCTCCACGCGGACCCCTGCCAGGCCGTGACCCGCACGGGCGGCCTCGGCACGGAAGGCCTCGCTGCGTCCACGGGGCACCAGGAAGGCGTCGTTGAACACGTTCTCTCCCGCGTCACCGGCCAGGACGCCCTGCTGGGGCCGGTGGGCCGCCCGGTCGGTCGCATAAGCGCGTGCCACCTCCCCGACCCGCTCCGCCGCCCGCCCGGCCGCCCGGTAGACGGCGTCCCGGTCGCCGCGCTGCCGCCTTCGGGCGTTGAGGTAGGCACGTCCCGGCGTGATGTCCGCCGCCGGCGCGGAATCCGGGGCCGATTCTGGGTCGGCCTGGGCGGATTCCCGCGTGGCCTGGTCGGCGGGCGCGGTCGCCTCGACGTAGATCTTGACTCCCCATTCGACCTGGTCGGCGAGGAGATCCAGACGCTCGGCGAACAGCCGCACCGCGGAGCGCAGCATGTCGCGGGCGCTGCCGTCGTCGACGTAGACGGTGGCCAGCCGCAGCGGCAGCGCCGGGGTGCGGGCCGCGACCGCCTCGACGACCGCGTGGTGCGCCCGCGCGACCGCCTCCAGCCAGTCCAGGTCCTCCAGATGGCGTCTGAGTCCCTCCTCACGGAAGTCCGCGGCCGGTACCTGGCTCACCACAAGAACGATGTCCCCACCGCCGTCCTCCTTCCCGTCCGCGGCGATCAGGTGGACCAGGGCACCGGCCACTCCCGCGAGTTCGGTCAAGGACCGCGCCAGGTCCGGGTGCGCGCGTGCCACGGCGTACGCGTAGGTGACCTGTTCACTCGTACTCGTCGTCATCGCGATCAGCTCTTCGGCGGGTGGTGTCGCGCGGTTCCGCCTCCACCTCGGGGATGCCCCTGTCCCGGCGCAGGGCGTTCAACTCGGCCCGCAGCCGGCGGTTCTGCTCGGCCAGCGATCGGTCGTCCCGGGCCCGTGAGGACAACGAGGGGTCGTGTTCCCACCAGTCGATGCCCATCTCCCTGGCCTTGTCGACCGAGGCGACCAGCAACCGGATCTTGACCGTGAGCAGTTCGATGTCTAGGAGGTTGATCCGGATGTCACCCGCGATGACGATGCCCTTGTCGAGGACGCGTTCCAGGATGTCGGCCAGGTTGGCGGACGATCCCTGCGCGTACGCCGGCGCGGCGCGGGACGGATAGTCCCCCAGCCGGTTGGAGAGAGGTTCGCTCACGACAGGCCGCCCTGTTCATGAACCCTGATCTCATCCAGCCGGTCCAGGAGTTGGTCCTCCAGCCCGTCGAACGTCTCCTCGTCGATCTCACCGGCTTCCAACTGCCTTTCCAGTTCAGCGAGTTGGAGCCGGATGGGCGCGGGGTCGTAGTACTCGTCCTCCGCGGCCTCCAGGACCCTGTCCATCACCCAGGCGACTCCGCGCACGGGCGCCAGGGGAAGCGTGACGAGTTGTGTGAACAGTCCCATGACGTCTCCATCAGCTGAAGCTGTACGGAGGGAGCGGACCGTTGAGCCGGAACGTGAACGCCTCGCCCATCTGGTGCGCGAGACTCAGCTCGGTGGCGAGGAAGAGCTCGTCCTGGTCGGCGCTCACCAGGAACGAGACGCTGAGGAAGTCCGTTCCGGCGGGCGGAGAGGAGTCGATCTCCCGGGCGAACGGGCGGAGCGCCTCGATCACGCCCGAAGCCAGTGCCTCCTGGCGGGCCCGTGTCTCGTTGGCTACCAGCTCGCCGAGCCGCAGCGGCGCGTCGGGGGCCGCGGTGCCGGCGCGGATCTCGTCGTTGAGCTGCCGGGCCGTCTCCGAGTCGGTGAGTATCTCCCGTAGCAGCGTCTCCTCGTCCTGCGCGGCCTTCAGGTTGTACTCGGTGCAGCCCTCCAGCCGGCGCAGCCGATCGGCATAGTCGTCGGCGCGCGACTCCAGCGCGTCCCTGACCGCGTCCTCGTCCGGCGCGGTGTAGCCGAACCTGAGGGGCAGCACGGTGCCGTCCGTCAGAAGACGCTGCTGGGCCTCCTGATGCCGGCCGATGTCGCGGCGCTTGGGGCGCAGTTCGTCCGGCGCGTCGCTCACGACCGCGCAGAGCGGTCCAGCCGTCACCGTGCGCAGCGGGGGTGAGGAGGCGCCGACTCCCTTCAGGCCGTCGAGGCGCAGCGGATGGTCCTTGAAGGTGATCGAGTAGATGTATATCGCCATGGCTCACTCCTCGTCGCGGGACGAGCTTCGCTCCCGCCGGGAGGAGCGCCGGGCCGGCCGCCGCTTTCGCTCCACCGTCTCCGCCTCCTCTTCTCCCTCCGCCTCGTCCTCCTCGTCGTCGCCGTGCTTGCCCGTCACCTCCCGGATCGTGTCGGTGACCGCCTCGGCGGCGCCGCTCAGGGCTCCCTTGGACTTGCCCCGCGCACCGGATTCCACGGTGTCGCCGACGATGTCGGTCAGCTGAGCCGGTGCCTTCCTGCCGGATTCCAGGTCGAGACGGTTGCACGCCTCGGCGAAGCGCAGATAAGTGTCGACGCTGGCCACGACGATGCGTATATCGATCTTCAGGATCTCGATGCCCACGAGGGACACCCGGATGAAGACGTCGATCACGAGACCGCGGTCGAGAATGAGTTCCAGAACGTCGTAGAGGCTGCTGCTTCCGCCGCCGCCCCGGGCGAGACCGCCGCTGCTCTGCGGCACCACAGTCATGGGTGCCTCCCTTCACCGGCCGTGATGTCTCAGCGCCGGTCGATTTGTCCGCGCGTGTATCGGCGCTTCCTCTCGTAGGCCACCAGGTCGCCCTCCTTGTCCAGGGTCACTCGGTAGGTGGCCATGACACTGGTGGTCTCGGGGACGCGCTCCAGCTCGAGTACCTCCACATCCGCATCCCAACCGTCGTCCGTGGGTTTGATCGCGGAAACGGACTCGGGGGCCCGGCCGAGCAGTGAGCCGAGTTGTTCCACCGCCGAGCGGATGGCCCGTGCCGCACCTCCGGAGCGGGACGGGGCCGCGCCGTCGCCGGCGGCCCGCCGCGCCGTACTGCGGCCGGCGCTCGGTCGCCGTTTGGCGGGTTCTGCTGCGGCCATGGTGTCTCCGGTCGTCGGGACTGGCGCCGTACTCCAATAGATGGGTGCATTTTCATCATATAGGGGTACTTGAGGCGTCAGATACGGATGGCCTCCCCCGAGGCCGCCTCGTCGAGCAGGTGGCCTCGGGGCGGCGAGGCTGCCTGTCCGAAGGGAAAAGGTTCATGAATGACACGACCAAACTCGCTCTGGCCGCAGCCGTGGCCGGAGGCTATCTGCTCGGCCGTACGAAGAAGGGCCGCCTGGCGTTCACCGTGGCGACCTATATCGCCGGCCGCAGATTCGCACTCGACCCGCAGCAGTTGGCCACCGAGGGTCTGAAGAAGCTCTCCGCGGTCCCGGGCGTGGCCGAGCTCCAGGACCAGGTGCGGGGCGAACTCATGGACGCCGGTCGGCAGGCTCTCAAGGCGGCGGCCGACCGCCGCCTCGGCGAACTGGCCGACACCCTCCACGAACGGACGCTGCGCGTCGGCGAGACGGACGAGGAGGGAGAGGAGGACGAGGACGACTCCGGGCCGGACGCGTACGACGAGGAGGACGGGGGCGAGGACGAGGAGCCGGAGCGGGACGCCGGCCAGGAAGAGTACGAGGAGGACGAGCCGGAGGACGAGGAACCCGAGGACGAAGCCGAAGAAGAGGAGCCGGACGAGGACGAGGACGAGCCGCCGGAGACCGAGCGTCCGCGCAGGAAGCGCCGGAACGCCGGAAGCGCCTCGGGAAAGCATGCGGCCGAACCCGAGTCCCGCAAGGGGACCGACCGAAAGGGGACCGAGAGGAGGACCGCCACGAAGAGGGCCGGGAAGAGCACGTCCACGTCCTCGGACGCGGGTGACGCGCGCACGAGGCCTGCGGCGAAGCGGGCCCCGGCAAAGCGGACGGCGGACAGGAAGACCGGGGCGGGAAGGCCGGCGGCGGATCGGCAGGCCAAGAAGACCGCTCCGGCGAAGAAGACGGCCGCGAAGAAGACCGCTCCGGCCAAGAAGACCGCAGCCAAGAGGGCGCCCGCGAAGAAGACACCAGCGAAGAGGGCACCCGCGAAGAAGACGGCCGCGAAGAAGACCGCTCCGGCCAAGAAGACCGCGGCCAAGAGGGCGCCCGCGAAGAAGACCGCGACGAAGAGGCCTTCGTCCAGGACGGCCAAGACCGCTTCCGGACGCCGGAGGTAGTGCCATGGCCACCAAGCAGCGTGACAAGGACAGCACAGAGCTCTCGGGCCTGGACGCACTGCGCGACGAGCTCACCGATTTCCTCGGCGCCCAGCTGGAACACCTGGTGGACAAGGCCGGGGACAAGGTCGCCGATGTGACCGACCACCTCTTCGACGCCGCCGAGAACGGCGGCCCCCTGCTGGGAGCCGGATCCCGCATTCTGCAGGGGGAGTCCCCGCTGAAGGCGATCGTGTCCGAAAAGGCCAAGAGCGCCAAGGACAGCGTCGTGGACAAGGTGAAGGGAGCCTTCGGCGGAGGAGGGAGAGGCAAGGCCAAGTCCGGCAGCACCAAGACCATGAACATCATCGAAGTGCTGGACGTCGGCGTGCCGATCCGCAAGGCCTACGACCACTGGTGCCAGTTCGAGAAGTTCAGCAGTTTCACCAAGGGGGTGCGCAGCGCCTCCCAGGACGGCGAGGGCGGCAGCGACTGGAAGGTGAAGGTCGGCCCGTCCACCCGGGGCTGGAAGGCGACCGTTCGGGAGCAGATCCCGGACGAGCGCATCGAATGGACCTCGGAAGGCGCCAAGGGAAGCACACGCGGCTGTGTCAGTTTCCACGAGCTCACGCCGGACCTGACCCGCATCGTGCTCGTCGTCGAGTACTACCCCTCCGGCTTCTTCGAGAAGACCGGCAATCTCTGGCGCGCCCAGGGCCGCCGCCTGCGGCTGGACTTCAAGAACTTCCAGCGTTACGTCACGCTCACCGACGAGGAGGCCGAGGGCTGGCGCGGCGAGATACGCGGTGGCGATGTGGTCCGTACCCACGACGAGGCACTCGAAGAGGAGGAAGCCGCTTCCGCCGACGAGGAGGAGGAAGGCGCGGAGGACTACGAGGACGAGGAGCCTCTGGAAGAGGACGACGAGGAGCCCCCGGAAGACGAGGAAGAGCCCCCGGAAGACGAGGAAGAGCCCCCGGAAGACGAGGAAGAGCCCCCGGAAGAGGACGACGAAGCGGCGGAGGAGTACGAGGAGGAGGACGAGGACTACGACGACGAGGAGGAGTGAGGGCCGAGCCTGCGAAGACCGTCAGGTCTCGTCCTCCATGCGGATCACATTCCGCAGATCCTTGTGTGCCTTGCCGGGGGCGCCTTCCTGCGCTTCCAGCAGCGCCGAGGCGATGGCGTCCAGCTTGCGCTGGATCGCTCGCTCCGACCGTAGCTCGGAGTTCTTCAGCAGTGCCAGGAGAAGCAGCGTCACCGCGGTCATCGCGTCGCCGGCGAGAAGGAGCCACTTGTCGGCCAGGCCGGCGACGTGAACGGCGACCGTCAGCGAGACCAGCGCGACACACAGTACGAAGAAGAGGGGCGAGCTGGTGAACCTCGACCCGGACTCGGCGAGCCTCTCGAGCCTGCCGCGTTCGTCGCCACCCCGGTCGGCGGGATGCTGGAGAGCCATGGTCAGTGTTTGGTCCACTTGTGCACGCGTTCCGAGGCCTTCTCCGTCATCTCCTGGGCCTTGCCGCGCAGCTGTTCACGACGGCCCGCCCTTTGGACCGACGTGTTGCCCAGCGCCTTTCCGACGGTCTCCTTCACCTTTCCTTTGATCTGCTTGGCCTTCGCGTTGTCCTGGAACATGGTCGTCGCCGTCCTTCGAGTGTGCGCCGTGGCGTGCCGTGACGCGGCGGTACTTCCTTCTCACCGTGTGGCCTTGCGGAGGACACCGCAAACCGGCCCGTCCCGGCGCGCGAACCACTCCACGGAGTGTGGCCGGTTTCCCTCCGCCTCGGCGGGGGACCCGATCCTGGCAGCCCGGAACCACGAGAAGGCCGGACCGGACCGGCCCCCCCACACGAGGAGTCAGGTCCGGCCGGCGAAGGGACGAGAAGAAGTCATGACCACGGACATCGGCACCAGGAGCACTGCGCGACCGGAGACGGGATGGGCGAAGGCACGCCGCGGGAGGCGGACCGGCCCGCAGACCTGTCTTCCGGCGAGGGCCGGGGAAACGGCCCGCCAGGACCGCAGCGGCCCCGAGTGGAACATCGTCCGCGGTGAGGACTGACCGGCCGTCAACGTGAGCCGGTGGGGCACGCGTTCGGCAACACGCCGAGTTCCCGCGGTCACCGCTCCGGGTGAGCCCCAGAGCTAGGTGTCCGTCTCCGAGCGCAGCCGGCGGACCTCGTCCTCCGGCGGGCGCCGCAGGCCTTCGTCCAGCCGTTCGGGCATGTCGTCCTCGGGGATCAGGTGACCGGTCGCCTCGTCCGTGGGGTCGGGTCCGTCGTCGGCGCCGACATGCTCGGCGATCATGTCGTGCTCGGCGTCCTCATGGGCGCCCACGTCGAGGGCCAGGATGCGTTCCTCGGGGTCCTCGGCGCCCACGTCGTCGTCCGGAAGTCCGGCTCCGTCCTCCGTCGGGCCGCCCTCGCCGTCGTCCTCGTCGGACTCCTGCAGGGCCGGATCCGTCCGTTCCTCGGCCAGCTTCTCGTCCAGGCTCTCCCCCTCGCGCTGCTCACGCGCGGTGGTGCCCCGATGGTTCACCGCGAGCGGGCGCTCGGGCGGCGACCACCCTTCGTCGAAGGGGTCCGAACCCTGGTACTCGAGGGTGTCCTCCGGATCGAGGATGCCTTCGTCCTCGCGGATGTCGGGACCTCCCGGCTGGTAGACCTCATCACCCATGGCGTCGTCCTCGCTCTGGCTGCCCAAGACGGGCACGACGCTCCGGACGGATCCGAGTGTCATCGGCCCATGTCTCCAGGCTCACCCAGCCCAACGGTTCCGGCATGCCGGAACCGCGCGCGACCACGGAGGGTGACCGAAGGCGGGGCGGCGGTTCTCGATCTCCACGTTTGAAGCCGGTCGTACCGGTCACTCGATCACTCGACACTCGAAGCCGATCGTGATGGGACGTGAGACATCGTGAGTGGCGAGCAGAAGGCCAAGGCCAAGATGGAGCAGGCGAAGGGCAAGACCAAGGAAGCGGCCGGGCGCGCCGTCGGCAACGAGCGGATGACCGCCGAGGGCCGGGCCGAAAAGGCCAAGGGTGACGCACGACAGGCCAAGGAGAAGACGAAGGACGTCTTCAAAGGCTGAACGTCTGAACGTACGAATGTGCGAACGCCTGAAGGGTTGATGGCCGAGAGGGCGGACAGTTCGGCTCCAGGGAGTCGGCGCGGCCGCCGAGCCCGACCACGTGGGGCCCGTTCCGGGGAACGGGCCCCACGGTCATGCGCCCACCAGGAGCCCGGGAACCCCTCCGCCTGCCCCGGGATCCGTGCGGTGGCCGGGGCAGACGTACGGCGCGGCTCCGGAGCCCGTGTCGAGCGGCGGCTCCGACGCTCGTGCCGCCGCCCAGGACCTCGACTTGCCCCTCGCTCCCACGGGCCGACGATGATGGGGGTGGCGGAGAGGAGTCCCCGGCGTGGAAGCGGACGCGCAGGCAGACGGACGAGGGGACCTTGCGCAGGGGCCGGCCGAGGGGGCCGATCCGCGGCGGTGGCACGCCCTGTGGGTCACCCTGACGGCCGGGTTCATGAGCCTGCTCGACGTCACCATCGTCGCCGTCGCGCTGCCCTCCATGCAGCGGGCCCTGCACGCCTCCGCCCCGTCGATCCAATGGGTCGTCTCCGGCTACGCCCTCACCTTCGCCCTGGTTCTCGTGACAGCGGGACGGCTGGGCGACGCGCTCGGCCGACGCCGGATCTTCCTGCTCGCCCTCGCCGCCTTCGTCCTGTGCAGCGCGGCGGCCGGCGCGGCGCCGACCATCACGCTCCTCGTCGTGGCCAGGCTCGCCCAGGGAACGGCCGCGGGATGCCTGGCTCCGCAGAACTCCGCCCTCATCCAGCAGATGTTCCGGGGAGCCGAGCGGGGGCGGGCGTTCGGGCTCTTCGGCGCGACCGTCGGCATCTCCAGCGCGGTGGGCCCCCTCATCGGCGGCCTGATCCTGATGCTCGCCGACGGCCCCCAGGGCTGGCGCTGGATCTTCTATGTGAACGTGCCGGTCGGAGCCGTCGCCTTCCTGCTGGGCCTGCGCCTGCTGCCCAAGGCCGCTCCGCGGCGCCGGGAACCGCTCGATCTGCGGGGCGTCGCACTGCTCGGCTGCGGTGTCCTGGCGCTGATGCTTCCCCTGATCCTGGCCGAGTCGGGCGGTGTGCGCAGGCTGTGGTGGCTCTTCCCGGCGGGGCTCGGCCTCCTCGTGGCGTTCGTCCGGTGGGAGCGGCGGCTGACCGCGGCCGGAGGCCGGCCGCTCCTGGATCCGCTCCTGGTGACGAGCACGCGGGGCTACGCCGCCGGAGCGGCCATCGGCGCCCTGTACTTCGTGGGGTTCGGCGGAGTGTGGCTGGTGTTCGCGCTGTACTTCCAGAACGGTGAGGGTTACTCCCCGCTGCGCTCGGGGCTCGCGGTGACGTCCTTCGCCATCGGTTCGGCCGCGGCGGCCGTGGTGGCCGGACGGCTCGTCGAGCGGCTGGGCCGGCTGCTGACCGTCTGCGGTCTCGCCGCCGTCGCCCTGGGGCTGGGCGGTGCCGTGCTGGTCCTGTGCCTCGCACCGGGGGACCGGGCCCTGTGGTACGCGGCTCCCGCCCTGTTCGCCGGCGGGCTGGGCAGCGGCTGTGTCATCTCGCCGAACGTCACCATGACGCTCCGGGACGTGCCGGTGCGGATGGCGGGCGCGGCCGGCGGTGCCCTGCAGACGGCCCAGCGGCTGGGCGGCGCCGTGGGTACCGCGGCGCTGCCCGGACTGTTCTACGTGGTGCTCGGCACGGACCGGCACGGCTTCCGCCCGGCCATGGCGATCGCCGTCGGCTCCGGCATCGTGGCCGTCCTCTGCGCCCTCGCCCTCGCCGTCCACGACTGGCTGCACGACCACGAGACCCGTCCGCCACGCCGCCCGTCCGGTCGGGCGCGCGACCACACGCACGCGCGTCGGCCCTGAGCCGCCGGACGCGCGAAGACCGAACGCTGTAGGAGCGCAGGGGGCGCACGGGCCGTCCGGCCGCTTTCACAGCAGACCCACAGCGGCCGAAAAGGATTCGGGGGAGGGGCGAACCCGCAGCAGGCCGTGGTCAGTTCAAGCCGATGTCTTGTCGTCTTCATGACAAGACCATCAGGGTGATGTCACTCTGCTGTCGAACGCTCACGTTTCGTTCACATCCCCTCCACGCCACCCGCCACACCCTCCGGCCTCGCCTCCGCACCACCCCCTAACCTCCCGGCCCCCCGGACCACCGCCTCTGCGCCGCACCTCCGGTCCTTCGCGCACCCCTCCCTGCCCCGCCCGTGCCGCGCACCCTCGCGATCCCCGCGCCACCGGCTCCACGAGCGCCTTCGTGCGGCATTTCGCGCTGCTCCCGCCCGCCGCCCCTCCGACCCCCGGGACCCGGCCGCACCCCGCCGGTCCCGGACGCCCGGGGCTCCACCCGGGTCACCCCCCGCAGAAGGAGATGGCATTGAACCGGCAACACCCCTCCGCCCGCCGACAACACCCCTCCGCCCGCCGCCGACGCGCCGCCCTCCTCGCCCTCACCGCCGCGAGCTCGTTACTGGCCCTCGCCGTCCGGCCGGGCTCCGCCTCCGCCGCCCCCGTGGACCTCGTTACCGCCAGGCCGGTCACGGAGGCCGCCGCCTCGGGCAACGCGGTTCCCGCCGGTGCCCGGATCGCCGCCGAGCCCCGGCCCGGTGCGCTCCCGGTCCCGCTGACGCCCGCCCGGCACGCCGCCCTGGTCAAGAGTGCCGGAGCGGCGGCGGGTGCCACCGCGAGGCGGATCGGCCTCGGCGCCCGGGAGAGACTCGTCGTCAAGGACGTCGCCGAGGACGAGGACGGTACGACCCATACGCGCTACGAGCGCACCTACGCGGGACTGCCGGTCCTCGGCGGTGATCTGGTCGTGCACCTGAGCGGCGGCCGGAGCACCGTGTCCGGGGCGAGCGGGGCCGCCGTCACCGTGCCGAGCGTCAAGCCGGGGATCTCCGCCGGTGACGCCGGGGCCAAGGCCCTCGCCGTGGGACGAGCGGCGGCCGTCGGACGGGCGGGGATCGGCAAGGCGCCGCGGCTCGTCGTGTGGGCGGCGGGCACCCGCCCGGTCCTGGCCTGGGAATCGGTGATCGAGGGGGTCCGGCCCGACGGCACGCCGAGCGAGCTGCACGTCGTCACCGACGCGTCCTCCGGCAAGACCGCCTCCCGGTACGAGGGGATCGACACGGGCACCGGTACGGGCCAGTACGTGGGCACGGTGCCGCTCTCCACCACGCCGTCCGGATCGACGTACCAACTGGTCGACGGCGACCGCGCGGGCCATCGCACCTACGACCTCAACCAGGGAACCTCCGGCACCGGGACCCTCTATACGGACGACAACGATGTCTGGGGCAACGGCACCCAGAGCGACCGGCAGACCGCCGGTGTCGACGTCGCCTACGGAGCGGCGGCCACCTGGGACTACTACAAGGACGTCTTCGGCCGCAACGGCATCCGCAACGACGGCGTGGCCGCCTACAGCCGGGCCCACTACGGCAACAACTACGTCAACGCCTTCTGGTCCGACAGCTGCTTCTGCATGACCTACGGCGACGGCGCGGGCAACACGCACCCCCTGACCGCCCTGGACGTCGCCGCCCACGAGATGAGCCACGGCGTGACCGCGGCCACCGCGGGCCTCACCTACTCGGGAGAGTCGGGCGGTCTCAACGAGGCGACCTCGGACATCTTCGCCGCGGCGGTGGAGTTCCACGAGAACCTCGCGGCCGACGTTCCCGACTACCTGGTCGGCGAGAAGATCGACATCCGCGGCAACGGCACACCGCTGCGCTACATGGACAAGCCGTCCAAGGACGGGTCATCCCGCGACTACTGGGACTCCTCACTGGGCGGCCTCGACGTCCACTACTCCTCGGGGCCGGCGAACCACTTCTTCTACCTGCTCTCCGAGGGGAGCGGTCCGAAGACCGTCAACGGGGTGTCGTACGACAGTCCGACCCATGACGGCCTGCCGGTGACCGGCATCGGCATCGAGAACGCCGCCCGGATCTGGTACCGCGCGCTGACGACGTACATGACCTCGACGACCGACTACCACGCCGCCCGGACGGCGACCCTGCGGGCCGCGGGCGATCTCTTCGGGGCGTACAGCCCCACCTATCTCGCCGTCGCCGACGCCTGGGCGGGCATCAACGTGGGCGATCGCATCGCCCTGGGGGTCAACGTCGCCCCGGTCGCCGACCAGACCTCGGGGGTCGGCCAGGAGGTCTCCCTCCAACTGGACGCGTACACCACCAACACCGGCGCGAGCCTGACCTATGCGGCCACCGGTCTGCCGGACGGACTGGCCATCGGTGACACCGGGCTGATCTCCGGGACCCCGACCACGACCGGGACCAGCGACACGACGGTCACGGTGACCGACAGCACCGGCGCCACCGTGTCGGTGGCCTTCCACTGGCGGATCGCCTACGTGTACGCCAACACCACCCGGGTGGACATCCCCGACCTGGGACCGGCGGTCGAGTCGCCGATCACCGTCACGGGCCGGCCCGGCAACGCCTCGGCGACCACCGAGGTCTACGTCGACATCGTCCACACCTACCGCGGTGATCTGACGGTGGATCTGGTCGGCCCTGACGGCACGGTGTACTCGCTGCTGAACCGCAGCGGGGGCTCGGCCGACAACGTGGACCAGACCTTCGTCGTCGACGCCTCCGCACAACCGGTCGACGGCACCTGGAAGTTGCGCGTCCGCGACCTGGCCTCGATCGACGTCGGTTACATCCGGCAGTGGAGGATCACGCCCTGATCCGGTGATCCAGGAACGACCCGCGCCCGTCCGGACCGCCGTCACGGTCCGGACGGGCGCTTCTGTCTGCGCGCTTCGTGACGGGCCGTGGGCGCTCCGATGCCCTCCGTTCCCCGCCGTGCGTTCAAGCCTTGACGGATCCGAACGGTCTTCCGTCCGTCCGTGACAACTCCCGTCCAGGTCACACCCCTTGGAGCGGCCGGTCAACGTGCGCCGAGCGCACACGAGTTGAAGAAACTCGCGTCGCAGGGCTTGCCACCTCGATGGTTCATTACTTAAATCAAAGCGTGAACTAAGCGAGCCGCGCAGTCAGTTCACCGACATCTCCCCGTAAGCAGCTGTGTCCACAGCTGCTCAACAAGTGTGTCCGCTCCGCTCGTCACCCCACCCGCATGGAGTCACGGCATGAAACTCAGAACCCTGGGTGTCGCGCTGGCCGCAATGGCCGCGCTCATCACCCTGCCCTTGCAGAGACCGGCCGCCGCGGCCGACCTCCCGCTGTCCCAGGGCAAGACGGCCACGTCCTCCTCGGACGAGAACGGCGGCACCCCCGCCGCCTACGCCGTCGACGGCGACACCGGCACCCGATGGTCCTCGGCCGCCACGGACACCCAGTGGCTCCAGGTCGACCTCGGAGCCTCGGCCACGATCACCAAGGTCGTCCTCAACTGGGAGGCCGCGTACGGCAGCGACTACCGCGTCCAGACGTCACCGGACGGCAGCACCTGGACCGACATCAAGACCGTGACCGGCGGCGACGGCGGCACCGACACCCTCGACGTCTCCGGCCAGGGCCGCTACGTCCGGATGTACGGTGTCCACCGCGCCACCCAGTACGGCTACTCCCTCTGGGAGTTCCAGGTCTTCGGCACCGGCGGCACCGGTACGCCGACGACCTGTGACACCGCCAACGCGGCGCAGGGCAAGGCGGCCACCGCCTCCTCCGCCGAGAACGCGGCGAGTGCCGCTTCGGCCGCCTTCGACGGCAACACGGGAACCCGCTGGTCCAGCGCGTTCTCCGACCCGCAGTGGGTCCAGGTCGACCTGGGCGCCTCCACCGACCTGTGCCGGGTCGACCTCAACTGGGAGGCGGCGTACGGCAAGGCCTTCCAGATCCAGTCCTCCACGGACGGCCAGAACTGGACCGTCCTGAAGTCCGTCACCGACGGCACCGGGGGCACCGCCTCCTACGACGTCTCCGGCAAGGGCCGCTACGTACGGATCTACGGGACGACCCGGGGCACCGCGTACGGGTACTCACTGTGGGAGGTCGCCGTCCACACCGGTACGGGGAGCAGCGTCCCGCCCGTGCAGGGCGGCGGCGATCTCGGGCCCAACGTCATCGTCGTGGACCCCTCGACGCCCGATCTGCAGGGCAAGTTCGACCAGGTCTTCGCCCAGCAGGAGTCGAACCAGTTCGGCTCGGCCCGCTACCAGTTCCTGATGAAGCCCGGCACCTACAACAACATCAACGCCCAGGTCGGCTTCTACACCTCGGTTTCGGGCCTCGGCCAGAACCCCGACGACGTCCACATCAACGGTGACATCACCGTGGACGCGGGCTGGTTCAACGGCAACGCCACCCAGAACTTCTGGCGTTCGGCGGAGAACCTGTCGATCACCCCCTCCAACGGCACCGACCGCTGGGCCGTGGCACAGGCCGCGCCCTTCCGCCGCATCCACGTCCAGGGCGGCCTCAACCTCGCCCCGAACGGCTACGGCTGGGCCTCCGGCGGTTACATCGCCGACTCCAAGATCGACGGTACGGTCGGCCCGTACTCGCAGCAGCAGTGGTACACCCGTGACAGCTCGGTCGGAGGCTGGACCAACGGCGTCTGGAACATGACCTTCTCGGGCGTCCAGGGAGCACCGGCGACGAACTTCGACTCCGGCCCGTACACCACCCTGGACACCACCCCGGTCTCCCGCGAGAAGCCCTACCTCTACCTGGACGGCAGCACCTACAAGGTGTTCGTGCCCTCCAAGCGCACCAACGCCCGCGGCGTCTCCTGGCCCAACACGGCCGGTACGTCCATCCCGCTCGACCAGTTCTACGTCGTCAAGGCCGGCGCGACCGCCGAGACCATCAACGCGGCGCTCGCCCAGGGCCTCAACCTGCTGTTCACCCCGGGTGTCTACCACCTCGACCGGACGATCGACGTGACCCGGGCCAACACCGTCGTCCTGGGTCTCGGCCTCGCGACGATCGTCCCGGACAACGGCGTCGACGCCATGCACGTCGCCGACGTCGACGGGGTCAGGCTCGCCGGGTTCCTGATCGACGCGGGCCGCTCCAACTCCGGCACCCTGCTCCAGATCGGCCCGTCGGGCTCCTCGGCCGACCACTCCGCCAACCCCACCACCATGCAGGACGTGTTCGTGCGGATCGGCGGCGCGGGCCCCGGTCTCGCCACCAACTCGGTCGTGGTCAACAGCGACGACGTCGTGATCGACCACACCTGGCTGTGGCGCGCCGACCACGGGGACGGGGTCGGCTGGGACACCAACCGCGCCGACTACGGCCTCGTGGTCAACGGTGACGACGTCCTGGCGACCGGCCTGTTCGTCGAGCACTTCAACAAGTACGACGTGCTGTGGAACGGCGAGAACGGGCGCACGATCTTCTTCCAGAACGAGAAGGCGTACGACGTGCCCAACGCCGCCGCCGTCACCCACGACGGCATCGTCGGATACGCGGCCTACAAGGTCGCCGACTCCGTCTCCACGCACGAGGCATGGGGCCTGGGAAGCTACTGCAACTTCACCACGGACTCCTCGATCGTCCAGGCGCACGGCTTCCAGGTCCCGGTGAAGACCGGGGTCAAGCTGCACGACATCCTGGTGATCTCCCTGGGCGGCAAGGGACAGTACGCCCACGTCGTCAACAACACCGGCGCGCCCACCTCGGGCACGGACACCGTCCCGTCCAAGGTCACTCAGTTCCCGTGATCCTGAACGGCGCCGACTGACACGCGGGTGCCGGTGCTCCACCCTGGTCCGGGGGAGCGCCGGCACCCGCGCACGTCACGGGCCGCGCGTTCAGACGGAGGGGTGTTCCGAGCGGGAGCCCGTGGCGGCCCGCACCTCTCCGGGAGGCGGGTCGAGCGGCATGTCGTGAGCCCGGGGCGTCTCCCGGTCGGGCGGTCCCGCCGGTTCCACCCCGGCGGCGTGGGCGAGGAGGCGACGGGCCAGTTCACGTGCTTCGGCGGGTGTGAGAGAGGCCCACACCCCGTGCTCGTCGCCCTGGTCGGGACCCACGTCCAGCGTCACGCGGCCGATCGGCCGGCCCGGCGTGGGCAGCGTCAGTTCCTTCACGAAGATCCTGCGGCCACAGGATGTCACCAGGGGCAACTCGCCCGCCCCGGCCGCTCGTGGCCGCCGCTGTCCGGACGCCGTCATCTCTCTCACGCCTTTCCACGAGCAGAACCGCCGGTGGGTCCACCGCACCGGGTGGAACCCCGCGCTCCGGCATCCGCCGGACTGTTCACGTCAGCGCCGAGAGGTACGGGTTTGTTCCCGGCCTCCGCGTGCCGGGCCGCTCGCGACCGGTCGCCGGGAGCCGTGCTCCGGCCCCGTACTCCTCGAACACGGTTCGCTGTCCACCTCGTTGACGGATGCCCGTGCGGTGCGCGAACGGGGACGGCCCGGCCCCGCGACGGGCTGGTGACCGGTCCGCGTCAGCGGTCGGTGGAACGCTTGCCGCGCAAAGAGCCGAGGCGCTCCAGGAGCAGACCCTCCCTGGTGGACCAGGGGGAGATCTCCACACTCGTGGCCCGGCAGGCCTCCATCAGGGCTTCCGCGACCAGTGCCCCGGCCAGGGACTGTCCGGCCCGGTGACGTGAGATGCCCGGGAGCCGGCCGCGGCCCGCGGGCCCGTTCTCGGCCAGAACGCCCACCGCGGCCCGTACCTCGTCGAGGGTCAGCCGCTGCGGGGCCCGGGAGCGGTCACGGCCCGCGGTGGTGTAGCGGGCCAGCTGGGTGAAGGTCTTGGAACAGGCGAGCACGCGCCCGTCCGGCTCGGCGCGCGGCAGGCCGTCCACCTCGGCGAGACGGCCGCTCAGATGGTCGCGCACCTCGGCGAGCCGCCGCTTCGAGGACACGGCCTCGTCGAGCTTCCAGGCGCGGGTGACCGTCCGCGCGCCCAGCGGCAGGGAGTGCGTCGTCCGGGGCCGCCCGGACGTCCCGGACGCGACCTCCACGGTGCCGCCGCCGATGTCGAGCACCAGCAGCGAACCGGCCCGCTCGCCCGCCCAGTGGCGTGCGGCCACATAGGCCAGCCGGGCCTCCTCCTCACCGGACAGCACCCGCAGCCGGGTGCCGGTGGCACTGGCCACCTGGGCGAGAACCTCGTCGCGGTTGGGCGCGTCGCGAATCACCGACGTGGCGAACGCGTACACCTCCGGCAGGGCGCCGTGGTTCTCGGCGAGTGTTTCGGCCACGGCCCGCTGCACACTGCGGACGCCCGACTTGTCCAGCCGTCCCGTGGCGTCCAGCGTCTCGTGCAACTGGAGCCGTACCTTTCGGGACAGCACCTCCTCCATGGCTACCCCGGCGCGGCGCCGCGCCACGGTGAGCAGAGCGCTGTGACACCCGACGTCTAGTACACCTGCCTGCCGCACTGTGTTAACCACCCGTTTTCCTGTCGAAGGGAATCCGCGAACTCACCATTGTCCCGCACGGCGGCCCCGGTGACGCGACACGATTTCGTTTCGGCTCGTCAGGCACCCTTCGGGGCGTCACGACGGCGCCGGGCGGCGGCTGGAGGGGACTTCGAGCATGTTGCCGGGTGTCCGCTGTCACAGCGGTGAGAGGGGGCGGCGTCAGGTGACGGAGTGGCTCATGCCGATGTCCTGCGTGTCGGCCAGCGTCACCACGGCGGTGATCCGTTTGCCGACCGGTTCCCGGCGCGCCTCGAAGGCGTGGCACACGGCCATGACGATCTCCAGCCCGTGCTGGCCGACGCGGCCCGCGTCGGCGGCGCGCGCCACCGGAAGGGTCGGATCGGAATCCCACACGGTCGCCCGGACGGCGCCCTGCTCGACCTCCAGCGACAACAGGCAGGGGCCGCCCGCGTACTTGACCGCGTTGGTCACCAGTTCGCTGACGACCAGCGGGACCGTGCCCATCACCCGCGCGGAGACGGGCAGTCCGGCGACCGCCTGCACCCGCGTCAGGAAATCGCGGGTGAACGCCCGCGCCTGCGCGATGCACGCGGAGTCACCGTCGTACGCGACCGATGCCTCGATCAGCGCACCCCGCTGTCCCTGCTGTTCCGCTTCGCTCACCGTCTTGCCCATACGATCCGTCCCGCGTCCACCTCTTCGACGTTCGCCGTCTGCCCCGGAAATCCGGCTTCACTCCACCCGGCCGCGCACGTGTCCGCGGGGCCCGGCGCCGGCTCCCGGCGGGGTCAGGCGTCGGCGACCGTCACGGTGACGGGGGTACCCGCCTCGATCGTGCGGCTGACCGTGCAGAGCCGGTCGTGCGAGGTCTTGACGGCGCGGGGGAGGATGGCACGGGCCCGGTCGCCGCCTTCGCCGTCCGGGAACGCCACGGAGAAGGTGACCGCGAGATCGGTCATCCGGTTCCCCTGCTCGTCGCTGATCTTGTCGCCGGTCACCGTCAGCGTGAACCGCGTGGGCTCCGCGTGGCGGCCGGTCGCGACGTCGACATCGGCCGCGGTGCAGCCCCCGATGGCGGCGAGCAGCAGTTCGACCGGGGTGAACTCGTCCTCCCCGGTCGTCCCGAAGGCGATCGTCCCGCCGCGTGCGTTCGTCGCGGTGAAGTGCCCGGTGCCGGTCCGCTCGACGGTGACGCGGCGCAGGTTGTCGTCAGTCATACCGCCGACCCTAAGGGCGCGCCGCGCCGCCCGCCTCGGGTGCGCGCTCGCGGCGGACACCCCGTGGGCGCCGCGGGGCCGCGACGGCGACGCGGTGGTCGTGCGGTCCGGGGAGCGCGGGTCAGGCCGGCGGGTTCGGGCGGACGACACCGAGGTCGTAGGCGAGGATGACCGCCTGGACGCGGTCGCGGACGCCCACCTTCGACAGCACGCGGCCGACATGGGTCTTGACCGTCGACTCCGCCACGACCAGGCGCTCGGCGATCTCGCTGTTGCTCCAGCCCTCGCCGATGGCGACGAAGATCTCGTACTCGCGCTCGGTGAGGGCCTTGACACGGGGGTCGTCCAGGGGCCTGCCGCCCGCCGGATCGTGCGGGAGGTGCCGGGCGTAGGCGTCCAGGAGACGCCGGGTCAGGGCGGGGGCGATCACCGCGTCGCCGGCCGCGACCGCCCGGATTCCGGCGAGCAGTTCCTCCGGATGGGCGTCCTTGAGGAGGAATCCGCTGGCTCCCGCGCGCAGTGCGGCGTAGGCGTACTCGTCCAGGTCGAACGTGGTCAGGATCAGCACCCGGGAGCGGCCGCCGGAGGCCACGACCCGGCGGGTGGCCTCGATGCCGTCCATGCCGGGCATCCGTACGTCCATGAGGATCACGTCCGGGCGGAGTTCGGCGGCCCTGCGGACGGCGTCGGCGCCGTGGGACGCCTCGCCGACGACATCGGTGTCCGGTGTGCTCTCCAGGAGCATCCGGAAGCCGAGGCGCTGCAGCGGCTGGTCGTCGACGATGAGCACGCTGGTCATGCCGCACCGCCCGTGACGGCCGGCGGAGCGAGGTCGGTCCCGGCCGGAGGGGTGAGGTCGAGGGTGGCCCGCAGAGTCCATCCGCCGTCGGGGTCGGGCCCCGCGACGACCGTCCCGTCGTAGAGGGCCGCGCGTTCTCTCATACCGGGGATCCCGTGCCCTTCGTCGTCGTGCGGCCGGGAGCGGACCGTGCCGGTGCCCGGGCCGGTGTCGTGGACGTCGATGTGCAGCAGCGTCCCCTCGACGCCCACCGTGAGATCGACGCGGGTCTCGGGGCCCCCGTGCTTGAGGGCGTTGGTGAGCGCCTCCTGGACGATGCGGTACACGGCCAGTTGGACACCACGGTCCAGGGTGCCCAGTTCGCCGCCGCCGCGGTGGACGACCCGCGGCCCGGCGGCCCGGATGCGCTCGCACAGGGCGTCGATGTCCCCGATCCCCGGCTGGGGACTGAGCTCGGGCGCGCTGGGAGTCAGGGGCTGCTCGCGCAGGACACCGAGCATGCGGCGCAGTTCGCCGAGCGCCTGCCGTCCGGTGTCACCGATGAGCAGCAGGGCCTGCTTTCCGCGTTCCGGCGCGAGGTCGTTCGCGTACGCGCCGCCGTCGGCGAGGGTGATGATGACGGAGAGGTTGTGCCCCACGATGTCGTGCATCTCGCGGGCCACACGGGTGCGTTCGGCGGCGGCGGCCAGTTTGCTGCGCTGGTCGCGTTCGACCTCCAGCCGGATCGCGCGGTCCCGCAGGACGGCGAGCTGGCCGCGCCGGATCCGGACCGCCAGTCCGAGCGCGACGGCCGCGGTTATGGTGCTGAAGAGGAAGAACAGCGCGTCGAGCACGTGCACGCCGGTCGGCAGGCGCACGGCGACCAGTCCCATCGCCCCGGCCGTGACCGCGCAGGCCAGCGGCAGCCGACGCAGTTCTCCGTGCAGGATCAGGCTGTACAGGGCGATCAGGACGGCGACGTCGGCGCGCAGCCAGGCGCCCAGCGCCAGCTGGACGATGAACACCGCGGTGATCACTCCGAAGGCGAGGAAGGGCCGTCGGCGCCGCCACAGCAGCGGCAGCACCAGCCCGGCCTGCAGCGCGAGCGTCACCGGCAGGGACAGCTGGGTGAACTCGGTGTCGAACGGATGGTGCCTGCCGTCCCCGTCGTGCACCAGGTCCGGCATGCAGAACATCAGCGCGACGACAGCCGTCACCGCCGTGTCGAGGATCCACGGACGCCTGCGGTCGCCCTGCTTGAGCCGGCGGCCGAGACGGGACAGCGCACGGGCCAGCGGGTGGTTCCACGGCAGTTCCGCCTCCCCGAAGGGCGGGTCCTGCGCCGGCTCGCGCGGGGTGGTGTCGTCGATGTTCATGGAGTCACCGGTCCGCGTTCATGGGTCTCACCTGTCTGTCCATTGTGGGTTCGGCCGCGTCCTCGTACGCGCCTCTCCGTCTCCTCGTACGGACGTCACCCTTTTCCGTCACGGGGTGTCACTCCGGCTCCTTCACGGCGTCCGTACCGGGGTGCGTGGGCCCGGACGCCGCGGCACCCGGCCGGGTGATCCGGTCGGGTGCCGCGGCGTGCCGTGCCGGTCGGGGCTCGTCGCTCGGGACGCATCCGGAGGGGGGAGCGGGAGCCGGTGTCCGGCGGTCAGGCGTCCGTGCGGACGAGGCGGTAGGCGGCGCCCGCCAGCGCGAGCACCGTCCAGCCGAGGAAGACGACCAGCCCGGCGGTGGGGGACAGCGAGGTCGAGTCGTGGGTCAGGGCGAACATCGACTCGCCCGCGTTGCTCGGCAGGTACGGACTGATGTTGTCCTGCCACGAGCTGGGCAGCAGCGAGATCAGGCCGGGCACCAGCATCAGCGAGGCGACCAGGACCGAGATGCCGCCGGCGACCGAGCGGAGCAGCGCGCCGAGGGCGGTGCCGATCACGCCGACCAGACCGAGGTAGAGGCCCGCGCCCAGCAGGCTGCGGACCACGCCGGAGTGGGACATGGTCAGGGCCGCGGGCGTGCCCGAGACGATCCCGCTGTCGATCGTGAACGCGACGAAGACGCCGACGGTGGCGACGACCAGCGCGACCAGCCCGAACACCGAGGCCTTGGACCACAGCACCGGCAGCCGGCGCGGCACGGCGGCCAGCGTGGAGCGGATCATGCCGGTCGAGTACTCGCCCGCGGTGATCAGCACGCCCAGCACGCCGAGCGCCAGCTGCGCGAAGTTCGTACCGAACACCGAGAGGCTGAGCGCGGTGGCCGCGACGTCGTCCCGGCGCAGGGGACGTCCGGAGTTCAGCTCGGACTTGTAGTGCGCGGCGGCGATCACGCCGAAGGCGACGAGGAACAGCAGTCCGAGGCCGAGAGTGATCCAGGTGGAGCGCAGGGACCACAGCTTCGCCCACTCGGAGCGCAGCACACGGCGGCCGGTGACCTTGTACGCCGGACGTGCCGCTCGTGCGGGCGCGGGCGTGGGGCTGTCGGTGACGGTGACGGTACTCATGCCGCCCTCCCGGGGGCCTCGAGGGTGGCGGTGGCGTGGTACTCGACGGCGTCACGGGTGAGATCCATGAACGCTTCCTCGAGCGAGACGGTCCGGGAGCTGAGTTCGAACAGCGGGATGCCGTGCTCGGCCGCCTTGAGACCGATCGCCCGTGCGGACAGGCCGGTCACCTGGAGTTCCTCGGAACCCGCCGCGCCGGTGATCTCGACGCCGGGGCCGGCCAGCACCTCGCGCAGCCGCGCCGCCCGGTCGGTCGCCACGGTGACGGTGTCACCGCCGGCCTGCTGGACCAGCTCCCGGACGGTGGTGTCCGCCAGCAGACGCCCTCGTCCGACCACGATCAGGTGGTCGGCGACGAGCGCCATCTCGCTCATCAGGTGCGAGGAGACGAAGACCGTACGGCCGTCCGCCGCGAGCCCGGTCAGCAGGTTGCGGATCCACAGCACGCCCTCGGGGTCCAGTCCGTTGACCGGTTCGTCGAGCATGATGGTGGCCGGGTCGCCGAGGAGGGCCGCGGCGATGCCCAGACGCTGGCCCATTCCGAGGGAGAAGGCGCCGGCGCGCTTCTTGGCCACGGACTGGAGGCCGGTCAGTTCGATGACCTCCTCCACCCGGCGGCGCGGAATGCCGTGGGTGTAGGCCTGGGCCATGAGGTGGTCGAAGGCGGAGCGGCCCGGGTGGATCGACTTGGCCTCCAGCAGCGCGCCGACCTCCTGGAGCGGGGCGGAGTGCTGGGCGTAGTGCTTGCCGTTGACCGTGACGCTGCCGCCGGACGGCGCGTCCAGTCCGACGATCATGCGCATGGTCGTGGACTTGCCTGCGCCGTTCGGGCCCAGGAAGCCGGTGACGGTGCCGGGCTTCACGACGAAGTCCAGCTGGTCCACCGCCGTCTTCTCCCCGTACCGCTTCGTCAGCTGTTGTGCCTCGATCATCGAAGTTCCCTTGCTTTCGGGGGCAGGCCCCCCACCTGACTGCTCACCCTCAACGCTAGGAGACCATCGCCCGGGATCCGTGGCACCTGAGAGCCGGGTTGCCGGGCGGCTCGTAGTACCGCGGTATCACTCGGCTACGGCGCTCGGATGACGGGGCCGGGGCCGGTGGACCCGAGGGCCGGGGGCTGCACCCTCCGGCGAAATGGCAGGGCTGACAATTGACAGACCCGGCGCCCGTGGTGAGGGTGGCACCATGCCAGAGAGAACCGAGGGGCCCGGCCTGCGCGAGCGGAAGAAGGAAGAGACCCGGCGCGGGCTGCGCGAGGCCGCCGGACGGCTCTTCGCGGAGCACGGGTTCGCGCAGACGACGGTGGCCGACATCGCCGCGGAGGCGAACGTGTCGGAGCGGACGTTCTTCCGCTACTTCGACAGCAAGGAAGCCCTGCTCCTCCCGGACGGGATCGAGCTCTTCGCGCGCATAGAGGAGGCGTTCCTGGCCCGGCCGGACGGCGACACCCCGCTGGAAGCGGCCTGCGGCGCCATCACCGACGCGGTCTCCTACTTCGCCTCCAGCAGCCTGACCGCGCTCGCCCATCCGCTCGGCGAGATCCGCGAACAGGCGCGCGAGGGCCTGTCCCGGCAGTTCCAGCAGTTCGAGGCACGTCTGACCGCACTCGTCCTGGAACGCCTCCCGGCGGACGCGCCGGACGCAGACCTGCAGGCCGCCGTGATCGCCAACTGCGCGCTGTCGGCCGCGCGCGCCGTCCTGCGCACCCTCCGCGACCGCCGTACGGCCGGAGTCCCCGTGGAACCCGACCGTCTGCTCCCGCGGGCGTTCACCTTCCTGACCATGATCGGAGCCACTCCCTCGTGAATCGTCGCCGTCGTTACGCCGTCACCGCCATAGGCCTGACCGCCGTGGTCGCGGCAGCCGTGACCACCGACCTCGTCGTGGAGCACAAGGTGCGGGGCCGGGTCGCGGAGAACGCCGAGTGCCGTCTCGGCGCGACCAAGGGGGTCCGGGTCGACCTCGACGACACCCTGGCCGGACTCAAGGCACTCACCGGCACGGTCGGCGCCGTCCACGTCAGCGCCGAGGGGGTGCGCCGCCAGGGCACCGACATGGACGTCGACGTCCACCTGCGGGACGTGTCGACCGGCGGTGCCACCTCGGGCGGAACCGCCACGGCCACCATCGCCTACGACGCCCTGGACCGGAGCGCCGGTGTGCGGGGCGGCGCCGGGGCGGGCGCGGGCGAGCTGAAGACGGGTACGGACGGCACGCGTCTCACCCTCACGGGCGCCGCGGGCGCATCCGGCCTGCCCGTCACCGTGGTCACCAGGCTGTCCACCACGTCCCACAGCCTCACCATCACCCCCGCGAGCGTCCGGGTCCTCGGCCGAGAGGTGCCGGTGTCGGCGCTCTCCGCGCTGCCGGGCGCCGGAGGGCTCGCCGCCAAGCTGGAGCCGCGCACCATCGACATCCAGAAGCTTCCCCGAGGTGCCGCGCTCGTCGGCGCCCACGCCGAACCCGCCGGTCTCGTCCTGGACTTCAAGGTGGCGGCCACCGGTGCACGGCAGGCGGCGCGGACGGCGAGCGCGGTGTCCTCGTGCGTCTCCGGACGGGGGCAGGCGGACAGCTGACCGCCTGTCAGACCTGATCGCCCGGCCGCTTGGCGACCTGTCAGGCCTGGCCGCCTGACAGGTCTGACAGGTCTGACAGGTCTGACTAAAAAATGTCAGGGGTGACAATTGACGGCGCTGCCATCTTCCCGGTTAGGTGGTGGCAGCCCTGTCACTTCTTCTGGAGGCGCGGTGTCCCTTTCCCCTGCCCCGCTGTCCCCGGCGCCGCTTCCCGTCGCGCCCCGGCCGTCCGCCCTGCACCGCACGGGAGCCTTCTGTGCCCGGCACTGCGTGTGGGTGATCGCCGCCTGGCTGCTCGTGCTGGCGGCTGCTTTCGCGGGCCGGCACGTGGTCGGGGCGACCTTCGGCGACGAGGTCGGTCTTCCCGACAGTCAGACGAGCATCGGCGCGGACCTGCTGGAGAAGTCCGACCCTGCGGCGGGCGCGCCCGGCGGGAAGGTCGTCTTCCATGTCGGCTCGGGCAAGGTGTCCGACCACGCCGCCGCCGTGGAGACGACGCTCCGCCGTCTGGAGGGCCTGCCCCATGTCACCGCCGTCGCCGCGCCGGTGACCAGCTCCGACGGCGCGACCGCGTACACCGCGGTGTCCTTCGACCGGAAGCTCAAGTCGCTCGGCCACGGATACACCGAGCGGCTCGACGAGGCCACGACTCCCGCCAGGGACGCCGGAATCGGCGTCGGTTACGGAGGCGACCTGCACGACATCGTGCGCGCTCCCGCGAACGACGCCGCCGCCGAGGCCACCGGCGTCGGCGCCGCGCTGATCGTGCTGCTGCTCGCCTTCGGCAGCGTCGCCGCCGCCCTCATGCCCCTGGTCACGGCCCTGATCGGCGTCGGCGTCGGCCTCGGTGTGGTCGGCATCGTCGCCGGCACGCTGACCTTCGCCACCTCGGCACCCACGCTGGCCACGATGATCGGGCTCGGCGTGGGCATCGACTACGCGCTCTTCCTGATCACGCGGTTCCGTCAGTACGTGATCGAGGGCGACGATCCCCGTACGGCGGTCGCCCGCACGACCGCCGTCAGCGGCAAGGCCGTTCTGGTCGCCGCCGTCACCGTGGCCGTGGCCCTGCTCAGCCTGTACGCCTGCGGTCTGACCATGATCGGGCGGCTGGGTCTGGCCGCCACCGTCGCGGTGGTCGTGACCGCCGCCGCGGCGCTCACCCTGGTGCCCGCGGCCATGGGGCTCGTGGGCCGCCGCGTCGACGTACTCCGGGTCCGCCGCCGGCCGGTCGCGGAGAGCGCCGGCGACCACGACGGATGGCACCGGTACGCACGCCTGGTCGCCCGGCGCCCCTGGACGTTCTTCACCGCCGGATTCGCCCTGGTCGCCCTCTGCGCGATACCGCTGTTCTCGATGCGCCTCGGGCACATCGACGACGGCGCGGATCCGGCGGGCAGCACCACCCGCGACGCCTACGACTGGACGGCCGACGCCGACGGCCCCGGCTTCGGGCCGGGTGCCAACGGCCCCTTCACCCTGGTCGTCGACCTCGCCCACGCCACCGTGTCCGCCGAGCGGGTCGCGGACCTGCTCACCGGCGAACTGCCGGAGACGGACGGCGTCGCCCGCGTCACGCCACCGGTGACCAGCCCGGACGGAAAGGTCCTCGTCACCACGGTCGTTCCCGCCACCGGTCCCCAATCGGCCGCCACGGACGCCCTGTTCGCGACGCTCACCGACACCGCCCTGCCGGCCGCCCTCAAGGGCACCGGCACGACAGGGCACTTGACCGGCAGCACCGCGGGCCAGCTCGAGTTCCGGGACACCGTCACCGGACGCCTGCCCCTCATCATCGGCATCGTGCTGGTCGCCGCGTTCCTGCTGCTGACGGTCGTCTTCCGCAGCCTGGTGATCCCCCTCAAGGCGGTCGCCCTGAACCTGCTCACGACCGGTGCCTCGTACGGCATCCTGGTCGCCGTCTTCCAGTGGGGCTGGGGCGACGGCCTGCTCGGCATGAGCGAGCCCGTACCGATCGAGTCCTACGTCCCGATGATGATGTTCGCCATCGTCTTCGGCCTGTCGATGGACTACGAGATCTTCCTGCTCTCGCGCATCGCCGAGGAGTGGCACGCGACCCAGGACAACGAGCGGGCCGTCGGCATCGGTCTCTCGCTCACCGGGCGGGTCATCACCTGTGCCGCGCTCATCATGACGGCCGTGTTCCTGTCCTTCACCGGCTCACCGGCCGTCGTGGTGAAGATGCTCGCCCTCGGCCTCGCCATCAGTGTGGTCCTCGACGCCACCGTCGTGCGCCTCGTCCTGGTGCCGTCCCTCATGTTCCTCATGGGGAAGGCGAACTGGTGGCTGCCGGGATGGCTGGACCGCCGCCTGCCGCACACGACCGTCTGACGTGCGGCCCGATCGCTCCGGTCGATGTCGGGTCCCGTCGCCCCGGTCGTTATGATCCGATAGTGGCGTTTTATTAGCACTTCTTTCCTCTGTGGCATTTCCTTCGGGGTGGTCGATGTCCCGCAAGCTGCCGACGGGCGACGACGACGAGCTGCTCGCCAGGCTCGGATCGCTGACCGCTCAGGCACGTGAACGCGCGGAGTTCCAGCGCTCACAGGTCGAACTGGCCATCGCGCTGCAACGCGGCATGCTCCCGGGCGACCTGCCCTCCGCCCCGGGCTTCGACGTGGCCGTCCAGTACGCGCCCGCCTGCTACGGCCTCAACGTGGGCGGGGACTGGTACGACGCCTTCCAGCTGCCCGACGGGCGCATCGGCCTGTCCATAGGGGACGTGCAGGGCCACAACATCGAGGCCGCCGCGTTCATGGGGCAGGTCAGGGTCGGCCTGCGGGCCCTCGCCTCCGTCACGAGCGAACCCGGGGAGCTGCTCGCCCGGACCAACGACCTCCTCCTGTCCATCGGCTCCGACCTCTTCGCGACCTGCACCTTCATGCGGCTCGACCCGGCGACCGGCATGCTGGAGAGCGCGCGGGCCGGGCACATACCCTGCGTCTGGGCGTCGGCGGACGGAAAGTCCGGCATCACCGAGGACGAAGGCGGACCGCCCCTCGGCATCGAGGCCGGGACGCAGTACCCGGTGACCCGGAACCGTCTCACCACCGGTGGGGTCTTCGTCCTGCTGACCGACGGTGTCGTCGAGGGCCCCTCGATGAACGTGGACGAAGGGCTCGACCAGGTCGTACGGCTCGCCGGAATCGCCGCCCTCGCGGGCCTGTCCGCCGGTTCACTGGCCGCCGCGGTCATCAAGGGCGCCGAGCGCGTGGGACACGACGACGACGCGGCCGTCCTCGTGGTCCGTCACGGCGCGCCCACCGTCCGTCCCCGCTGACGGGGCCGTCGTCCGGCTCCGGTGACGCGCCCGCCGTCACGCGTGGCATGCATGCGGGTGCCGCTCGCCTCGCCGACAGGGCCCCGGCGGTGTCTGATGGCTCTGTGGTGGCTGCACAGGAGATGCGCCGGTCGGCCGTCGTCGCTCTTCAGACGCTGGTGATCGCCGCCTGCTACTACGGAGCAGGGCGGCTGGGACTCATGCGGCGGCTCAGTGTCGAAGGAGCGGTGTTCACCCCCATCTGGCCGCCCACCGGCGTGGCGGTCGCCGCCCTGCTGCTCCTCGGGATCCGGGCGTGGCTCGGGATCGCGATCGGGGCCTTCCTGGTCGTCCTGTCCCTCGCCTCGTTCTCCTCGGTCCAGCCCTCCGCGACCGGCATCGTCGCGGGGAACACCATCGCCCCGATCTGTGCCTACCTCCTGCTGCGCGGAGTGCGCTTCCGTACCGATCTCAGCCGTCTGCGCGACGGCCTCGCCCTGGTGTTCCTGGCCGCTCTGGGCGCCATGACGATCAGCGCGTCCATGGACGTCGGTCTGCTGGTGGGCACGGACAAACTGGCCCTGGGCGACTTCTGGCCGGTCTGGCTGGCGTGGTGGGTGGGCGACGCGATGGGAGTCCTGATCGTCACCCCGCTCCTTCTGATGCTGTACGCCGTACGCCTCCCGGTGAACCTGACGCGATGGAAGGAGGCCGCGGTACTCCTGATCGCGGTCGGCGTCATGGTGCCGATCGCCACGCGCAGTTCCATCAGCCTGCTGTTCCTCGTCTATCCGCTGCTCGTCTGGGCGGCGCTGCGTTTCGAGCTCCCGGGCAGCCTGGCCTGCGCTCTCTTCGCCTCCGTCATGGCCACCGTCGCGGCCACGGAGGACGTCGGTTCGTTCCACGAGCTGAGTCACACCGAGGTCATGATCAAGCTGCAGGCGTTCAACGGGACCATGGCCCTGACAGCCCTCCTCCTGTCCGCCGTGATCACCGAACAGCGCAACACCCGACGCTCCGTGGAGCTGGCCTGCCAGGAACTGGTGCAGGTTCTCGAACATCTGACCGCCGGGAACCCCACGCCGAGACCGCCTCCCGCGGAGGAGAACGGCCACGCCTGACAGCGGGGAACCCCCGCGAGGCCGCCGCCCTTTCCCCCAGGTGCCCGGCCGCTGTCCCAGGGATGCGGTCCGGCGCCCCCTCGGGCTGCCTCGCCGGAACCGTGCCGGCGTCCGGTCCGGTGGGGAAGGATGGGACCACCAGCGAAGAACCACCGATGTGGAGGTGCGGGCACATGCAGCACGAGCGAGCGGGCCGTCCGGCCGGCCCCGAGGACCTCGTCGACGTAGCCCGGTTGGTCACCGCGTACTACGCGCTCCACCCCGACCCCGCCGAACCCGGCCAGCGCGTCGCCTTCGGTACGTCCGGACACCGCGGTTCCTCACTGGCGACCGCGTTCAACGAGGACCACATCGCCGCCACGAGCCAGGCCATCTGCGAATACCGCGACGGCCAGGGCATCGACGGCCCGCTCTTCCTCGGCGCCGACAGCCACGCGCTCTCGGAGCCCGCGAGGGTCACCGCTCTCGAGGTGTTCGCGGCCAACGACGTGTCGGTGCTGCTCGACGGCGCGGACGGCTACACGCCCACCCCGGCGGTGTCGCACGCCATCCTCACGTACAACCGCGGACGGTCGGCGGGCCTCGCGGACGGTGTGGTGGTCACTCCCTCCCACAATCCGCCGGCCGACGGCGGCTTCAAGTACAACCCGCCGAACGGCGGCCCCGCGGGCTCCGAGGCGACCTCCTGGATCCAGGACCGGGCCAACGAACTGATCAGGGACGGACTCAAGGGCGTACGGCGCGTCCCCTACGCCAGGGCGCTCGCCGCTCCCGGCACCGGCCGCCACGACTTCCTCGGCACCTATGTGGCCGATCTGCCGCAGGTGCTGGATCTGGACGCGATCCGCGCGGCTGGGGTCCGCATCGGCGCCGACCCGCTGGGCGGGGCCTCGGTCGCCTACTGGGGGCGCATCGCCGAACAGCACTCCCTGGACCTGACCGTGGTCAACCCGCTCACCGATCCCACCTGGCGGTTCATGACGCTGGACTGGGACGGCAGGATCCGGATGGACTGCTCCTCGCCCTACGCGATGGCCTCGCTCATCGAGCGGCGCGACCGGTTCCAGATCTCCACGGGCAACGACGCCGACGCCGACCGCCACGGGATCGTCACCCCGGACGGCGGGCTCATGAACCCCAACCACTACCTCGCCGCCGCCATCGCCTACCTCTACACCCACCGGGAGCGGTGGCCCGCCGGCACGGGGATCGGCAAGACCCTGGTGTCGTCCGGAATGATCGACAGGGTCGCCGCCGATCTCGGCCGCCGACTGGTCGAGGTGCCCGTCGGATTCAAGTGGTTCGTGGACGGGCTGGTCGACGGCTCCCTCGGATTCGGTGGCGAGGAGTCGGCGGGTGCCTCCTTCCTCCGCCGCGACGGCTCGGTCTGGACCACCGACAAGGACGGCATCATCCTGGCCCTGCTGGCCTCCGAGATCACGGGAGTGACCGGGAAGACGCCCTCCGAGCACTACGCCGGACTCACCTCGCGCTTCGGGGAGCCCGCGTACGAGCGCATCGACGCCCCGGCGTCGCGCGAGGAGAAGGCCCTGCTGGCCAAGCTCTCGCCCGCGCAGATCACCACGGACACGCTCGCGGGGGAGCCGGTCGCCGCGGTCCTCACCGAGGCGCCGGGCAACGGCGCGCCCATCGGCGGCATCAAGGTGACCACCGAGAACGCCTGGTTCGCGGCCCGTCCCTCGGGCACCGAGGACGTCTACAAGATCTATGCGGAGTCGTTCCTCGGAACCGATCACCTGCGCCGGGTGCAGGACGAGGCGAAGGCGGTGGTCTCGGCGGCACTGTCCGGCTGAGTCCGCGCTCGCGGCGCCGTGGCCCCGGCGCCACGGCGCCTTCAGCCGTGGCGCCGGTCACCCGCTCCAGGAGCCGGGCGAGGAGCAGGTGGGCGGCGTCGGAGCACACCATCGGTACCGCCCGGGGCGCCGAAGGCGGGGCGGTGACCCCATGCCGGTCGGTTCGACGGGGTCGAAGACGTGATCCGTTCGAGTCGGCCGGACGGTTCGGCGGCATGATGGCTCGTATGCGCATCCGTATCGACGCCGACGACCTGCCCGGATCCACCTGCCCCGCCCCCGAGGGGCGGGGCACCGGCTCGGTGTACGGCAACGTCCACGTGGCGGTGCAGCGCCGCGACCGCCCGGCCGAACTGCTCGATCCGCAGCCCGGCGACGGTGCGTCCGCGACCTGGACCCTCGAATGCGCGGCCGTGCCCTCGCCGGCGGGCCTCGAGGTGACGGGTCCCTACGTGCAGTACCGCCTGGGGCACCGGTTCATCTATCTGTCGTGGGGCACCGTCGACGAGGCGGGTGTCTTCAGCATGTTCCGCCGGGCCAAGCTCATGCTCGACGCCGTCCCGGCCGACGTACTTGCCGCCGCCGCGCGCGAGGGCCTCCTCGTCGGCCGTCTGGGTCTGACCGACGCGCTCGGCAATCCGCGATGCGCCCGTGTCGTGCCGCCGGACATCGAGTGGACGGTCGAAGCCGCCGCACAGACCCTGCGTTAGAAGCTCTAACGAAAGTTCTTGACGCTCACGCCCGTCAGTTATAACCTCTAACTAAAGCAATGGTTAATAACTTTCGCGTGGTGCGATGGAGGTCGTCATGAACGCCGAAGGGCTCGTCGAGGTCGTCCTGCCGGGCAAGGTGGAGCCGGAAGGGCTCGAGATCCGGCACGGTGACCTGCCCGTCGCGGGTCCCGGCCAGGTCGTCGTCCGGATGGAGGCGACCGGTGTCTCCTTCGCCGAACAGCAGATGCGCCGCGGGCGGTACTACGACCAGCCGCCGTTCCCCTTCGTGCCCGGCTACGACCTGGTCGGCACGGTCCTCACCACCGGCCGGGGAGTCGACCCGGGGCTCGCCGGCACCCGGGTCGCCGCACTCGTCAAGGTCGGCGGCTGGGCCAGCCACGTGCGCGTGGACGCGGCCGACGTCGTACCGGTGCCGGACGGGGTCGGGGCGGCGGAGGCGGAGACCGTGGTCGTCAACGGCATCACGGCCTGGCAGATGCTGCACCGCAAGGCACACGTTCGCCCCGGACAGACCGTCCTCGTCCACGGCGCCAACGGCGGCGTCGGTTCGGTCCTGGTCCAGCTCGCGCGCGCCGCGGGCGCCGAGGTGATCGGAACGGCCTCGGCGCGCCACCACGACACCCTGCGGGAACAGGGCGTCGTCCCCGTCGACTACCGCGCCGAGGACGTCGCGACACGTGTACGCGAACTCGCGCCCGGTGGCGTCGACGCCGTCTTCGACCACGTCGGAGGCCGCAGCGCCGTCGACTCCTGGCGGCTGCTCGCCCCCGGCGGCACGCTCGTCTCGTACGGCAGCGCCTCCACCCGGGACGACACCGGCTCCAAGCAGTGGCCCGTCCTCAAACTGCTCGGCCGGGTATGGCTGTGGAACGCCCTGCCCAACGGCCGGCACGCCTACTTCTTCAACATCTGGGCCGGCCGGGCCCTGTCCCGGACCCGTTTCCGGGCCCGGCTGCACACCGACCTCACCCAGGTCTTCGCCGCCCTCCAGCGCGGTGACGTCACCGCCCGGATCGCCGCCCGACTGCCGCTGACCGAGGCCGCCGAGGCCCTGCGGCTGGCCGAGTCCGGCACCGTCGCGGGAAAGGTCGTCCTCAACCCGTAGGCCCGGAGCGTCCTGCCGTGCCGCGACCGGGTCACCGGCCCGTTCCGTGCCGCGGGCGCCGGACCGTCTCACCGTGCCGTGCCGCGCATTCCGCGGTCGTGTTCGGTGCGCCACGACTCCGCTCGGCGCTCCTCGGTTCCGGGACCCGCGGCCGGACAGGCCGCCCCGCCGTCCCTGGCCGGACCTCGATGTACCCCGTCGGCGTCCCGCCGTGCCCCCGATATCCTTCAGGCTGCTCTTCGTCCACAACTTCGGGTGCCCCCACCTGGAAGGGATCGCACCTGTGGAGTTCCGGCTGCTCGGCACGGTGTCCGTCGACACCCTCGTGGGGCCGCTGCCGCTCGGCCCGGCCAAACGCCGCAGCCTGCTCGCGGCGCTGCTGCTCTCCGTCAACACCCCGGTCTCCGTGACGCGTCTGACGGACTGTCTGTGGGACGACGCACCGCCCCTGCACGCCCGGAGCGTCATCCAGGGACATGTGTCCCGGCTGCGCGCCCTGCTGGCCGGCGCGGACGCCGCCGACTACGGGGTCGAACTGGCCACGCTCGGCGACGCGTACGCCCTGCGGGCACCCGAAACCCTGCTGGACGCGCAGCGGTTCGAGGAACTGCTCGCGCTGGCCCGGGAGCAGCAGGACGCCCACGACGCCGTGCTGATGCTCAAGGAGGCCCTGTCGCTGTGGCAGGGGCCCGCCCTGGCGGGCGCGTTCCCCGGCCCGCCGCTTCAGGCCGCCGCGCACGCGCTGGAGGAGTCACGGCTGGCGGCCGTCGAGCAACTGGCCCGTGGCTACACCACGTTGGGAGAGCACGACCGTGCCGCCGCCGTCCTGCGCCGGGAGGCGGTCGTCCACCCCATGCGGGAGCCTTTGGCGGCGTCGCTCATGACCGCGCTGTACCGGGCCGGGCGCCAGTCGGAGGCCCTCGCGTGGTTCCACCGCACCAGACGGCTGCTGGTCGACGAACTCGGTGTCGAGCCGGGGCGCGAACTCACCCAGGTGTACGCCCTGATCCTGCGGGGCGATCCCCACGGACAGGACGGCCCGGACCCGGCCGCCGCGCCGCCCCAGGAGATGTCCGCCGGAGTCGGCCGGCAGGCCACCGGGCCCATCCGGCACGGGTCCGCGTCCGGAACGGCGCGACCGGCCGCGGCACAGGATCCAGAGGCGCGGGATCGACAGGCGCAGGACCGAGAGGCGCAGGGGCGAGCGGAGGGGCCGGTAGAGGGGCAGGAGGCCGGGGAGCAGGGGGCGAGGACCCAGGAGGCAGGACATCGGCCGGGGTCGCACGGTCCGTATCCGGTCACTTCGCACTCCGGGGCCTCCAGATCCGCCGGGTACTCCGGGTCTCCCGGGACCTCCGCATCCCCGGACGGTTCGGACAGCCCGGCGAACGTGTTCCCGCTGCCGGCACCGGAAGCACCTGGGGGCGGGGCTTCCGGCTCGGCGCCCCTGCGGAACGACCTTGTCGCCCTCCCTCCGCCGGCCGGTGTGCCCTACCCCACCGATCTGCTGCCGCGGCCGCCCCGGGGTTTCCACGGGCGGGAAGCCGAACTGGCCGCGCTGACCCGGGCCGCGGCGGGCGAGGGCCCCGTCTGCCTGGTCACCGGGCTGCCGGGGGTGGGCAAGACCGCGCTCGCCGTGCACTGGGCCCACCGCAACGCCGACCTGTTCCCGGACGGGCGGCTCTTCGCCGATCTGCGCGGTTTCAGCGACACCGGCGAGAGCGATCTCACGGAAGTCCTCCGCGAGTTCCTGCCGGCGCTCGGCGTACCCCCGCGCCGCGTGCCCGAATCGGCCTCGGCCGCCGCCGCGCTCTTCCGCTCCCTGACCCACCGGCGCCGACTGCTCGTCGTCCTCGACAACGCCCGTGACTCCGCCACCGTCCGCGTGCTTCTGCCGAGCGGCGCCGACTGCGTCACCCTGGTCACCAGCCGGCACCGGCTGGACGGTCTCGTCGCCTCCGAGGCGGCCGTCACGGTCCCGTTGGACAGTTTCGAACCCGGGGACGGTACGGCCCTGTTGGCCGCGGTCCTCGGCAAGGACCGGGTCCTGGCCGAGCCCGAGGCCGCACGAAGACTCGCCGAACTGTGCGGCGGACTGCCTCTGGCCCTGCGGGTCACCGCCGCACGCCTGGCCGGACGCCCGCAGCGGACGCTGGCCGACCTCGCGGACGAACTCGCCGACGAGCAGAATCGGTTGGCCTATCTCGACGTGGACGACACCAGTGTCTTCGCCGCTCTGCGGCTGACCGTGGAGCAGCTGCCGCCCGACGTGCTGCGCCAGTTCGGCCGGCTCGGTCACCATCCCGGCTCGCACTTCGACCCCTTCACCGCCGCGGCGCTGGCCGACACCGCCCCGCCTGTCGCCGCCGCGGCGCTGGAACGCCTCGCCGCCGCCCACCTGGTGACCGAGACGGCACCCGGCCGATGGGAACTCCACGATCTGGTACGTCTCTACGCCCGTACCCTCGATCCGGAGTCCGGCCGTGAAGCCCTCACCGGGGTCCTCGACCACTACATCGCCACCGCGCTCGCCGCCGCGGACACCGCGCAGCCCGGCGGCGAGCCCTGCTTCACCCTCCCGGACGGCTTCCACCGTCCGGCTGCCGTACGGGACTTCACCGACCGGGCGTCCGCCATGCGGTGGCTGGCCGGCGAACGCGAGGACCTGGCCCTGGCCGTCGGGGCGGCCCGGGCCGCCGGCCTCGACGACCGCGCCTGGCGCATCATCCTGCTCCAATGGCCCCAAGTCGTGTGGCGGGTGCGGGACAACTGGGTGCCGCTGCTGAACATCGCGCTGGAATGCGCCCGGTCGGAGAGCGACCCGTACGCCGAGTCGCGCGTGCTCACGCTGCTCGGCTGGGTGCTGAGCGAGGAGGGCCGGCCGGCCGAGGCCCTCGCCCTGCTGGAACTCTCCCCACCGCTCGCCCGGCGGGCGGGCGACCGGCTCGGCGAGGCGACCGCGCTGATCAACCTCGCCGTCGTCGAAGCCGCGCAGGGCGATCTCACGGCCGGACTGGAGAACTGCACCCGGGCCATCGCGCTGGCCCGCGAGGAAGCCGACGCGCACACGGAGATGCTCGCGCTGCAGCATCTCGCCCGGATACAACTCGCCGCGAACCAGCCCCGAGAAGCCCTCAGGTCCGCCCGTACGGCGCTCGACCTCGGACCTGAGCACGAGGAGGCGGCGCGCCGCGCCCTGCTGCTGACCGTCTGCGGCGAGGCCCAACTGGCCCTCGGCGCCGGCGACGAGGGAATCCTGCTGCTCGACCGGGCTGCGGCGGAAGCCGAACGCGCCGGTTACGACGAGGGCGCCGTTCAGGCACTGGCGGCACTGCTGCGGGTGAACCCGGGGGCGGACTACCGTGCACGGCACGAGGAAGCGGTGCGCCGGATCGCCGACGACGGCTGACACCCGCCGCCCCCGGGGCACCTCTAGAGCTGCTCCTCGACGTCCATCTCGCCCAGGAGGGACCAGTCGTCCTGGGGGATCTTCATGTTCACGATGCGCGGTGTCGCGGTCAGATGGCGGGGCAGGGTCTGCTGTGCCGCCTTGAAGTGCGCGGACTGGACGTGGGACGCCCCGGCCTCGTCGTCCCGGAAGGCCTCGACCAGGACGTACTCCGTCGGGTCGTCGAGGCTCCGGGACCAGTCGAACCACAGGCAGCCGGGTTCGGCGCGGGTGGCGGCCGTGAAGTCGGCGGTGATCTCCGGCCACTTCTCCGCGTCCTCGGGGCGGACGCTGAACTTGACGGTGATGAAGATCATGAAAGCTCCTCGGTTCGGTGTCGAGCCATTCTGTGCCGTCCGCGGCGGCCGGACACCATGATCCCGTAGTCCGGCCGGGAGGACCTCCGCGACGAGGTCTCTTCGCGACGAGGTCTCGCATCTCCGGCGTCGACAGTCGAACAGCCTTGCGGCGGCCCGGCGGGCTCTGTATCGTTTTTCGATAACATCGATAATCGATATGGGGGAGTCATGGCGAGGGTACGCAATCCACTGGAGCCGATGTCGAGCGCGGTCACGATCATCGTGTCGCTGTTCGCGATGGCCATGGTCCTGGGCGTGTTCGGCTCGATGTTCGCGGACGGGGTGCACATCCTCGGCATCGGCGAGAAGCCCGTCTGCGCGACGGACACGAGCACGACGGTGGGGGGCGGCCCGGTACCGCCGATGGACATGAAGGCGGCGCCGGGAGCCAGAGTGGCCCTGGACGCCAGCCCGAGCTACTGCGCCAGCCACCCCAGCACCGTTCAGGGTCTGCTCCACACCGGGACCCAGGTGCCCTCCTTCGTCTTCACCGTCGGAGTGCTGCTGCTGGTTCTCCGGTTGATCCGGGGGGCCGAGGGCGACGGCCTCTACACCGCGCGGACGGCGGAGCGGCTGCGCAGGGTGGGCTGGTGGCTGCTGGCCGGCAGCGTGCTCGCCGCGATCGGCAAGTCCGTGAGCGAGAAGGCGCTGCTCGACTCTCTGAGCAGGGGCGGCGACGTCAGCGCTCTGTCCGGGCTGATCTCGTGGGACGCTCCCTACATGGCGATACTCACCGGCCTCGGCGTTCTCTCCTTCGCGCGGATCATGCGCGTCGGTGTCGCCATGCGAGAAGACCTCGACGGAACGGTCTGATGCCCGAGGACAAGGAAGAGCACGCGATCGAGGTCCATCTCGACCGCCTGCTCGAAGAACGCGGGATGACCCTGGCGGAGCTCGCGGACCGGGTCGGTGTCACCCATGTGAATCTGTCGATCCTGAAGAACGGCCGGGCGAGAGCGGTCCGGTTCACCACGCTGACGCGCCTCTGCGAGGTGCTGGACTGCCAGCCGGGGGACATCCTCAGCCATCGCCCGCGCTGAGGGCGGGGCCCGCGAGGCCGTTTCCGTCCGGGCGGAGCGACCGTGTGATCGCTCCGCCCGGGACGGCCGTTGCCGGACGGGCGGCGCCCGGTACGCGTACGGGGGCCGGCCGGCGGGCTCCGGGGCTCAGGTCAGCCGTGGTACGAGATGTAGCCGTTGCCGTCACGGTCGTTGGCCGACTTGGTGTACGCGTGGGAGTCGGCGTGGGCGCCCGACGGCTTGTACAGGTAGATGCTGTCCTTGTCGTTGTTCCAGATGAACTTGCAGTTCTGGCGGTAGACGACGTTGCCCGCGTCCGAGTCGGTGCCGTGGCCGCCGCGGAGCTTGATGTAGTCCCCGGGCTCGAGGTAGTGGTTCGCCGGGAAGGTGAACTTGTTGCCCGTGGCGTCCTTGACGACGTAACCCTTCAGGTTGACGGTCGTGCTCGACGAGTAGTTCTTGATCGTCAGGTATTCGTCCCTGGTGTTGCCGCTGGAGCAGCTGTTGGAGTCCCGGCCGGGCGCGTCGTACTGGACGCCCTTGATCTTCAGCGCGGACGAATACTCCGTGGCCTGGGCCGGAACCGAGGCAATGGCGGCGAGCGTGCCGGCAGTGGCGGCGGTGACGGCCAGGGCGGTGCGGATACGCATGAGGAATCCCCCCTCAGTGGTGCGGATGGAGCCCCAGGAGCATACCGATGGTGTGATCAACGGATGGTGGAGATGTGGGGGATCCGTAAACACTCGTCGGTCCGGGGTGTCCTGCGGGGCGCCCTGCGCGACCCCGGCGGACGAGTCCGCCGGTCCGCCGCGGGACCCGCCGGCACGGCCCCGACCTGCTGTGACTTCGCCCACCTCCTCTTGTCCGGCAAGAAAGGCATTCCTAGGTTCTCTCTCATGGCCCCACGAAACCCTCCGCTCCCGCATGGCCCCGACGGGGCCGGAGCCCCGCGCCCGACGGGTGCCGGTCGGCCGGACACCCCCGAGCTGGTCGAGTTCGCCGTCGACCTCACCGCCCAGGAGGTCCTGCGGCAGGCCCAGGTCCTGACGGCCCTCGGCCCCGACTGGGACCCGATGGAGGTGATGCGTCAGGAGGAGGCCGCGTACGCGCTCCTGTACTCCGGTCTCGACGAGCAGCAGCAGCGCGTGTACGACGACCTCGTCGCGGTCGGCGTGCTTCCCCGCCGTGGAGACGGCCGTGCTGCCGCTTGATCCGCAGGCGGACGTAGGACGGCGCGCCTGGGTGGCGTGCCCGAGCTGCGCCGACAGTCGCGGATGCGCTTCCTGCGAGCAGCGGCGGTCGTGCTCCGACCACTGGCGCTACCTGCTCTCCACCACCGGAAGCCTGCTCCACCTGCAGTGTCCGTCCTGCACGCATGTGTGGGTCCACGAGACCGGATTCGGTGCCACCCGCTCCTTCTGGAACCGTGTCACGGGCGGGCGCACCGAACGCTGACCGGCGGGCCGGCACGGCGGGAACAGGCTTCACCCACCCCCCAGCTCCCGCACGTCACGGCGGGGATATCCTCAGGGGCCCCAGGCGGGTCGAACTCGTCCGATGCGCCACTGTGGGAAGATCGCAACCCCGCACGACAGCAGTCCGGGCCCGCGCACGCCATCGCTCGTAGATTCGAGGACGCTCGCGGCCCACCGGTGAATGACGGACCGGCCCGCGCGGGTAAAGAAACTCCATGCGCATCTGCGCGAACATCCCACTGCCGAAGGACTGCCGGTCTTGGACCTCCCACACTCCGAATCACCTGCGGCGCGACGTCCGGGACGCACGTGGACCGTCCGCATCTCGGGCCACAGCGACCGCACCGCGTCGGTCACCTGCTCCTCTCCCTGCGCCATGCCGCCGCGGTCCCGTGACCTCGCCGCACTGCGCCGCTTCGCCGAGGCCCATGTCGGGGCGCACGCCCGCGCGGCCACCGTGCACGCGGACGCCGCCTGCGCCTGCCGTCAGTCGCAGTGCGCCTCCCACGAGGGCACCCAGGTGCACTGCATGGGCAGTGTGCTGCTGGTGCTGCGCCATGATCCGGCCATTGCCCAGGTGTGGACCCTGATGGAAGTCTGCGCCTCCTGCGCCCCGTTGATGACGCACACCCGCGTCGTGGGCCGTGCGCTGCCCCGTACCCGTACCCCCTCCGCGCCGTCCGCCCCGGCGGCCACCGCGGGTGCCCCCGCGGTCGCGCCGGCGGTTCCCGGCGGGTTCAGCGCCCCGAGCGGGCCCGGTTTCAACAGTGCGGACGCGCCCCCGGCGCCGTCCCGGCGCCGCGCCGGTGGACATGGCCGTAGCCAGCCCCGACAGGGCCGCCGTGACCAGGGCAGATCGCGCGGCTGACCGCGTCCCCGCAGCCGGTCACGGCCCCACTCGTGCCCGGCTGACCCACGGCCCCTCCCGCCCCGGGCCGACCGCGACCCCGGCTCGCCGGCCGACGGCCCCGGCAGTCCCTCGGTGCCCGCGCGAAACGCGGCGGACGCGGCGGACGCGCCCGGTCCGCCGCGCGTCGCACACATGTCGTGCCGGAAGCGGGCACAAGGCCCGGATCAGGGCATTTTCGTGAACAGTACTGGTTCGGTTGAGAGTTCATCATCGACTGAAAGATGTTGCATGACTTTGCGCAACTCTTGCAGGCGTTGCAAGGTGGCCTGCGTCGCGGCTCCACGGCCGCCGCTTTCGCCGACATGAAGGACGCCACCATGTTCACCACCAGCCGCTTCGTACATCCGCGCGGGCTCAGGGCGGCCCTGGGTCTGTCCACAGCGGTTCTGGGCCTGCTGGGTGCCGCCGGCGCACCCGCCGACGCGCAGGACGCCGGTCGGGCTGTCCTCGCGGGCGATGCCGTCGACACGGCCCCCGTTCCGGACTGCGTCCACTACTACAGCGACTGGCGCTACACGACCGTCGTCAACGACTGCGACACCACCGTGGACGTCACCGTCCAGTACACCGACGGCCAGGGCGCCCCGTGCCGCACCCTGCTTCCCCGGGCGATCGCCACCTTCGCCGGCTACGGCCCCCAGCTCAACTACGTCACCGGCCTGAGCGGCTGCACGCCGTCGAGCGTGTGAAACCACCGCACGCCGTCATGCCGCGGGGCTGTTCACGGGCCGGAGTCGGCCGGCCGGCCCGTCACGGGCAGTGGTACGTGAGCTTCGTCGAGACGGTGCGGTGCACGGGGGAGAGCAGCCGCAGCTCGGCGCGTGCCTCGTAGCGGCCGTTTCCCTGGAACGTCCACAGCAGGTGCAGCTTCGCCTGCTTCTGGTTGTGTGTCAGGTCTTCGTGCAGGACCTTCGAGGAGGTGCCGTCGCTGCGGATCCAGCGGTAGGTGAGTTCGCCGGGCGTTCCGTTGGTGGTGACCGTGCCCGTGATGTCGGCGGTCTCGTCGCATCCGGGGGAGGGCGAGGCGGCGGTGACCGTGACGCCGTCCACCCCGAGGGACGGCGCGGTCCGGTGCCACAGGAGAAAGGCGACGACCGCCAGCAGCACCACGGCCGGCAGGGCGTGCCGGCGCCAGGTCCGGCGGCGTACGGGCGCGGCCACGGGAGCCGCGCCGAGCCGGCGCATGGTGTCGGCGTTCACGCCGGGCCCGAAGCGCAGCAGCGTGCCCTCGACCCGGTCGGGCGTGACGCCCTCGATCGCGGTGGCCTCGACCGCGGTGCCCTCCGGCCCGGTTCCCGACAGCGCGAGTGTCGCCGCGTGGTCGGTGAGGGCGAGCGTGTCGGAGGAGTCCGGCCGCTGGATCCAGTGGCTGGCCAGCACGGTCGCGCTGTAGTCGTCGTCGGAGGAGGGGGCGTCCGGGGCGCCGGAGTCGTTGTTCATGTCAGTGTGCACCGCCGGGTCAGAAGCTGCTGCCAGGCGCCGCCGTCGGCGGAGGCCGGCTGGGTGTGGGCCTGGACGCCCCAGTAGCAGCCCGTGCCCGAGAACGTGTGGTCGAGGGCGATGGTGTACTGGGTCGCGCCGCTGCGCCGGTACGTCTCCGCCGCCCCGTCCTGGGTACCGGTCTGGCCGCTGACCTCACCGGTGAACCAGGCGACCGTGATGGTGACCGGTCCGGTCCCGTCGGTGGTCACGGTGGCCGTCGCCGCCGCCGTCGCCGTGCCCGTCTGCCGGAAGCCGCTGAACGAGACGGACTTGACGCCGACGGTGGGGGTGGGGCTGGGCGACGGGGATGCCGAGGTGGGCTCGGACGTCGGAGTGGCCGTCGCCGTCGGAGGCGCGACCGTGGCCGACGCGGACGCGTCGGTGGTCGCGGACGCCGACACGGACGGTTGTGCGGTGGCGTCCGAGGCCGAACCGGACGGCGTGGGCGAGGCGGTCGCGGACGACGAGGAGGACGGCACGGGGGAACCCGGGGCCGTCGTCGTGGGGCCGCCGTCGCCGGTCGGCTGCGCGCTGGTGGTGGCCAGTGCCTCCGCCGCCCTTCGGGGTGTGTCGAAGTCCGGGGCGTGCCGGTCGATGCCGTACGTCAGAAGGAGGGCTGCGACGAGCGCGGCCCCGGACACGAGCAGCGAGCGGAGGCTCGGCTGCCAGGCCCGGAGCCAGTCGGGCATCCCGCCGAGGACCGTGCGCGCGGTGTCCGTGGCATGGCGCGGCACGGAGGGGGCGGAGGGGACCAGCAGAAGGCACAGGGCCGCGAGCGCCGCGAGCCGTCGGCGGCCGCGCTCCTCCCAGTCCGGACCGTACGCGCCGCCGGCCGTCGCCTCGAGTTCCGCGACGAAGTCCTCGGCATGGGCGGGCCGTTGCTCGGGCGTCTTGGCGAGGCCCCGCTGGACGAGGGAGCGGACCGGCTCGGGGACCTCGTCGGCGGGGATGACCCCGTCCACGTGCTGCAGGGCGAGTTCGGCCAGGTTCTCGCCCGTGTAGGGCTTGCGGCCGGTCAGGCACTCGAAGAACGTCGCGGTCGCGGCGTACACGTCGGCGGCCGGCGAGGCGGGGGCACCGGTCCACTGCTCGGGAGCCATGTACGACGGGGTGCCCGCGATGCCGGCGGTGGTGCCGTCGGTGGCGGCGATCCCGAAGTCGACGAGCTTGGAGGTGCCGTCGCTGCGGACGAGGACGTTCTCCGGTTTGTAGTCACGGTGGACCACGCCGAGGCGGTGGGCGTCGGCGAGCCCGAGCAGTGAGCCCTTGAGGAGGACGAGAGCGGCTTCCGGTTCGAGGGGCGCCTGTCGGCCCAGCAGGGTCCGCAGGGACACCCCGTCCACCAGTTCCATGACGATGGCCGCGCCCTCGGGCCCCTCCACGTACTCGTAGAGGCCGGCCACGTGGTCGCTGCGTAGCCCGCCCAGCAGCCGGGCCTCCGCCCGGAACTCCCGCACGAAGCCCGGACGGGTGCGCAGCGCGTCACTGAGGTACTTGACCGCGACCGGATGGCCGGTCTCCTCGTGAACGGCCAGCGCGACGCGCCCGCTCGCCCCCGAACCGAGCTCGCGGGACTCGGCGTAGCCCGGTACCGCCCATGTGCTCATGACCCATGCCTCCCCGAGACGTGGGGCGCGTGGGGCATTCCGGTCCCCACGCGCTCCAGTCGTGTGCTGAGACACGATCGGGGCCGCTTCGGTTGCAGGCGGCGCGGAACGGATCGCCGGGCGTTCGTCACCCGAGTTCGGCGAGGTCCTCGGCGGTCAGTTCGAGTGCCCCGGCGGCGATGTTCTCCTCCAGGTGGGCCAGGGAGCCGGTGCCGGGGATGAGGAGGATGCCGGGCGACCGGGCCAGCAGCCAGGCCAGCGCCACCTGCGGCGTGGTCGCGTCGTGGCGCGCGGCCACGGACTCCAGGTGCTCGGCGGTGACCGGCTGGAAGCCGCCGACCGGGAAGAAGGGGACGTAGGCGACCCCGGCCTCCGCGCAGGCGTCGACGAGCGGATCGTCACCGCGCTGGGACAGGTTGTAGAGGTTCTGGACGCAGGCGATCGGCGCGATCTTGCGGGCTTCGGCGAACTCGTCGGCCGAGATGTTGGAAACGCCGACATGCCGGATCAGGCCCTCGTCGCGCAGCGCCAGCAGCGTTTCCAGCGGCCCGGCGAGGGACGCCGTGTCGGCCGCGCCGAGGTCGCCCATCCGGAGGTTCACCACGTCCATCCGGTCCAGGCCGAGCGAGCGGAGGTTCGCCTCGACACCGCGACGCAGGTTGTCGGGGGTCAGGCCCGTCTTCTCCGCCGCGGGCAGGGAGATGTCGGCGCCCTCGACCAGCGCGCCCACCTTGGTCACGATCACCAGGTCGTCCGGGTAGGGGTGCAACGCCTCCCGGATCAGCTCGTTCGCCGACACCCCGTCCCGTGCGTAGTAGTACGAGGTGTCGATGTGGTTCACCCCGAGCTCCACGGCGCGCCGCAGAATCCCCAGGGAGGTGTCCCGGTCCGGCCGCTCGCCTCTCGGCCAGCCCGTCAGCTTCATCGCGCCGTAGCCGATGCGTGCGACGCTCAAGTCGCCGCCCAGTTCCCATCGTTCAGTCGTCGTCACGGCCACCACCATAGACGTCGGGCGCGACATGCCGCCGGGGCCGTGGACGGGTGCCACGGGCGCGGCACGCGGCCTGCGGCAAGGGGCGCGCGCCGGGCGGCGTACACCGTACGGCGCGCACCCGAACGGCGGGCGACACGCCGGTGCGCGCACCGGACGACGTGTTTCCGTGCGTCGTTCGGGGACAAGCCGGGGTCCGCGGGAGACGCTGCTCCCGGGCACGGACAGGACCCGGTACCGGGCCACGTCCGTGCCCCGGCCCTCACCGCCGCAGCCCCGTACGAAGGAGTCCCCCGTGACCGAGTCACCGTCGCCCTCGGCAGCCGACGACGCGTACCGCTTCGAAGACCTGCGCGCGCTGTTCATCAACTGCACCCTGAAGCCCGCACCCGAGCTGAGCCACACCGAGGGGCTGGTGGACAAGAGCAGCGCGATCATGGAGGCGCAGGGAGTCACGGTCGAGGTCGTACGCGCCGTCGACCACGACATCGCGCCGGGCGTCTACCCGGACATGACCGAGCACGGCTTCGCCACCGACGACTGGCCGGCCGTTCAGGAGCGGGTGATGGCCGCCGACATCCTCGTCCTGGCCGGGCCGATCTGGCTCGGAGACAACAGCTCGGTGACCAAGCGGGTCGTCGAACGGCTCTACAGCGGCTCGGGAGTCCTCAACTCCGCCGGACAGTACGCGTATTACGGGCGCGTCGGCGGCTGTCTGATCACCGGCAACGAGGACGGCGTGAAGCACTGCGCGATGAATCTCCTCTACAGCCTCCAGCACCTCGGCTACACCGTCCCGCCGCAGGCGGACGCGGGATGGATCGGTCCCGCGGGTCCCGGTCCGTCCTATCTCGACCCGGGTTCGGGCGGTCCCGAGAACGACTTCACCAACCGCAACACCACGTTCATGACCTGGAACCTGATGCACCTGGCGGCTCTGCTGAAGCGGTCGGGAGGCATCCCGGCCCACGGCAATCAGCGTTCGCTCTGGGACGCGGGCTGCCGTCCGGACGCCCCGAACCCCGACTACCGCTGAGTCACAGACTCCGCGCGGGCCAGTCCAGCAGCCGGGCGCCGATGACCGCGGTCTGCAGCGTGTAGCGGTGCGCGGGATCGGCCGGGTCGGCGCCGGTGAGCTGGTGGATGCGTTCGAGGCGGTACGTCAGCGCGCGCACGCTCAGTGAGAGCCGACGGGCCGCCGCGGCGGCGACGCAGCCCGTGTCGAAGTACGCGGTGAGCGTGTCCAGGAGCGGCTGGGCGCCGCCGCGGGCGCCGGTGAGCGGGCCGAGCGCGACGAGGACGAGGTCGGCCATCGCCTGGCGGTCCCGGGTCAGCACCGGGTACACCAGCAGGTCGACGGCGTGCAGCAGGGGCGCGTCCAGGCCGAGCCGCCCGGCGAGTTCGAGGGTGTTCAGCGCTTCCTCGTACGACTGGACGACCCCGCCGGGACCGGGCTGGGGCCGGCCGATCGCCACCTGTCCGCCGCCGGTCGCCGCGTGCGCCTGCTTCGCGAAGTGGGTGAGGACGTCGTCCTGTTCGCCGGGTGCGATGCACACCATCCTGCCGTCCTTCGTCGTGAACAGGATGCTGCGGTCGCCGAAGCGGGCGATGAGGGCGCGCTCCACCTGCCGGGGTGCCGGCGCCGACTCGTCGTAGGCGGCCGGGCCCTGGGCGACGGCGACGGCGTGGGTGGGGGAGAGCCGCAGACCGAAGCGCTCCGCGCGCTCGGCCAGGCGGCCCAGGTCGCTGCGTCCGTAGAGGAGGTCGTCGATGAACTCCCGCCGGGCGGCCTCCTCCTTGCGCACGGCGAGGAGCTGGGCCCGGCCGTATCCCTCCGCGAAGGCGTCGACGACCTGTTGGACCGCGGCGAGCGCCCGGTCGGCCGAGCCGGGTGCGGCGGGCCAGGCGGCACGGGCGGCGGAGAGGTGGGCGCTGACGAGGGCGGGCAGGCCGTGGCCGGCGTCGGCGGCCCGTTCGCCGAGGGACCGCCGGGACTCGATCTCGTCCCGGGTGAGGCGCCTCCCGGTGACGGCGACCTCGGCCAGTATCCGGGCATAGCCCTCCAGATACTGCTCGGGTGTCTGCCGTTCCATCAGTTCGTCCCCCGGTCTCTTGACGGCCCGGTGACGACTTCTTGACGGTGACCGGCACGCAGAGCCTAAGCAACACTGCCGGGGACCGGCAATGCGCCTGTGACGCACGGCGATGCACGATGTCGGCAGGGGAGCATGACGGACGGTTCCGTGCCGGGCACCGGCAGCGTCGACGGTGTCCGGCACGGAACCACGACCGCCGGCGGTGCGGGCCCTGGGCGCGGGACCGGAAGCCCGGCGGCTCCTCGTGCCCGGCCGGCGGGGCGCGGACTCAGGGTGCGGGCCAGTTCCGCAGCAGGGCGTCGAGGGCGTCCAGGACGCGCGCCCAGCTTTCCCCCGAGTCGGGGGCGCTGTGGCTGAATCCTCCGCTCATCTCCAGGCTCACATAGCCGTGGAACATGCTGCCCAGCATCCGGACCGCATGGGTCTCGTCCGGTTCCGTGAGGTCGTAGCCCCGCAGGATCGCCCGCATCATCGTCGCGTGCTTGACGCCCGCGCTCGCCGCCGCGGTCTGCGGGTCCAGTCTCAGCTGCGCGGCGGCGTAGCGGCCGGGGTGTTCCCTGGCGTAGTCGCGGTAGACGTTCCCGAAGGCGGTCAGGGCGTCCCTGCCGGCCCGTCCGGCCAGCGCCGCGGCGCCCCTCTCGGCGAGTTCGTCCAGAGCGAGCAGTGCGATCCGGGTCCTGAGGTCCTGTGAGTTCTTCACGTGCGAGTACAGACTCGCCACCTTGACGTCGAACCGCCTGGCCAGCGCGGAGACGGTCACCTGATCGAAGCCGACCTCGTCGGCCAGCTCCGCCCCGGCCCGTGTCAGGCGTTCGGCGTTCAGTCCAGCGCGGCCCATGGCTCTCCTGCCCTCGCTCTCGTCGGCGTAATCGATTATGCATTTGCCTAAAGCTTTTAGGCAAATTACCGTGGGTCTTATGAAGCCGTTGACCGAGCAAGAGATCCGTAGCGCGTTCGTGAACTGCACCAAGGGCGAGGCGAAGCGCCTCTCCGTCCCGCGCGACCTGGCCGAGCGGCCCTGGGACGACCTGGACTACCTCGGCTGGCGGGACCCCCAGGCACCCGACCGCGCCTATGTCGTGGCCGAACTGGGTGACGGTCCGAAGGGCATCGTGCTGCGCTGCCCCGGTGCGGCCGTGGGGCAGTTGCGGCGCAGCATGTGCTCGATGTGTGTGACCACCCATACCGGAGGCGTCTCCCTGATGGTCGCGCCCAAGGCGGGCAAGGCCGGTCAGCAGGGCAACTCGGTCGGTGCCTACATGTGCAGCGACCTCGCCTGTTCGCTGTATGTGCGGGGCAAGCGGGACGCGGGCGTCGGCGGGCGGCTGCACGAGTCGCTGACCCTGGAGGAGAAGATCCAGCGGACCGTGGCGAACCTCGCCGCCTTCATCGCCAAGGTGACGGCCTGAACGCTTCCCCGGGCGCGCGGCACCGAACGAGGAAGCGCCTCACGGCGGGAGCCCGGGTACGGCGCCGGGCCGCGGCGCGAACGCCGCGGCCGTGGCACCGGACTTCACCGGCTCCCGCGCGGCTTCATCGTGTCCGCGCGACGACGGGATCGCCTTCGGGGGAGCGGGGAGGGCGCGTCAAGAGGTGTGGTGCGCGGTCGCGCGGGACACGTGGTGGACCGTCGTGACCGCCTGACCGTTCGCCCGCGGGGCCCATGAGGCCGTGCGGATGCCCAAGTCCCTTACGCCTGGCGATGTCGACCGGTTCAGTCGCTGTCCGTCCCGGCTGCTTCCTTCGCCTTCGGCTCCGCCTTCACCTTTGTCTCCGCCTTCGCTTTCGTCTCCGCCTTCGCCTTCGTCGGCTGTTCCGCGCTGGGCGCCGGCGCGGACGGCGTCTCGGCGTCGACGGCCGTGTAGAACACGGAAGTTCCCTGCTTGGCCCGGTGGGCATGGCTCTTGGCCACCAGGTTCTCGAGGGTGGTCCGGACGACGTTGGTCTGGATGCGACGGTCGGGATGGGTCTGGGTCAGTGCCGTGGACACCTCGGCGGCGGAGCGCGGTTCCCGCTGCTCCGTGAGGTAACGGCGGATGAGGTCGATGAGGGTGGGCTGGGCCGAGGGGGCCTCGACCACGGGCTTCCCGGCTCCGGACGTCCGCGCCGCCGCGGCCTTCCCGGCGTCGGCCTTCTTGGTGTCGGTCTTCCGGGTCCGTACGCGCTTGCCTTCGGCGGACTTGGCGGACGTCTTCTGACGAGGCACCGAGGGCGCCGCCGCCGGCTCGGGGTCGGCGTCGACGAGCGCGGCCGTGGCACCCAGCGCCTGCTGCAGGTTGGTGAGAACGGCGTGGTCGTGCCGCAGAGCGTTCAACTGCTCCTGCAGCGCCTCCATTTCCGCACTGATGCGCTCCTGTTCCTTGGCGTTGCGCTCCAGGTCGGCGACCACTTGGGCCGTGTACTGCGATGTCAGTTCGGTGGGAGTCTTGGTGTCGGACACGATGGGACCTCTCTCTGCGCACGGTCGCCACATGAACACATCCGGAAGGTGCCGCGGGGCAGGGCGTGTTGGTGTGACCGGTGCTGCATGGCTGGGTGACCGCACTCGATGCGTATGCCCCGGCTTACAGATACTACGGACAGTGTTGGCGTGTGGTTCCTTTCGCGTGCAGGTTCCCTCAAAAGGAAGTTCGGGTCGAGGTGTCGTATTGACTCCCCCCACGTCGTCCGGGCGCCGTGCCGAGCACATGTACGTGTCGTCCGGCGCCGCACCGAGCACATGAGGCCCTTTCCGGACTCGTCCGCGGGGCAGTGCGGAGTGGAGGGGCGCCCATGTGCCGGAGCACCGGCGGCGGTGCCGACTGCACGGACGGCTTCCGGGTACACGGCAGGTACGGGAGGGTACGGACGACACGAACGGAAGCGAGGCCGTGCGATGGCGGTCAAGGCGATGGGCTGGGCGCACTCGTTCCCGGTCTCCGGAGGGGTGAGCGCGGGACGGCGCTGGACCCGGGAGCACCTGGAGTGCCTGGCGTGGACGGCGGAGGAGCCCGAGACGGTGGACGCCGTCGTGCTGACGGTGTCCGAGCTGCTCACCAACGCCCACATCCACGCCCACAGCGACGCGCGTCTCGTTCTCACCTGGGACGGCGCATGCCTGCAGGTGAGTGTCCACGACGAGGACCCCACGCCGCCGTGCCGGCGGGACCCGGAGCCGGGGGCGGTGTCCGGCCGCGGGGTGGGCATCGTGCGGATGCTCGCCGACGAGTGGGGCACGCAGTGCCGGCGGCACGGGAAGACGGTCACGGCGTGCTTCCGCCCGGCCGCCGTCCGACAGCGGGACGACGACGGCCGAGGCGATGCCCGGCTGTGCGGTGACGACGGCTGAGGCGGTGCCTGACAGCGCGGTGACGACGGCTGAGGCGGCAGTCGGCGCCGCGGAGCCCTTCCGTGTGGCCCGGACGGCCCGCTCACCGGGCGTGGGCAGGGCCCGGCGCCTACCGTGAACGGGTGAGTGGCTCCAGCGTTCCGCCCGAGAGCGGGCACGGCGCAGACCGGACGGCCGGCCACCGAACCGACTACGCGGGCGCGATCTACGGCTCGATCCTGGCCGCCTCCGTGGTGGCCACCGCCGGAACGACGGGGGAGTACCCGCGGTTCCAGGCCGTCATGCTGCTGTTGATCACCGGCCTGGTCTTCTGGGCGACCCATGTGTACGCGCAGATCGCCGGGGAGCGCATCGTCGGTCAGCGCTGGTCCCTGCGCCAGATCCGCCGGATCGGCGTTCATGAGTGGTCCATCGTCGAGGCGGCCACCCTTCCCGCCGCCGCCGTGGCCCTCAGCCCCCTCTTCGGGATGAGTGTGAACACGGGCCTGTGGATCGCCCTCGCCATCGCGGTGGCCCAGCAGGTCATGTGGGCGTGCCTCAGTGCCGTCCGCGCCGGTGCCTCCCGCGGGCTGGTCGTCGCCGAGGGTTTCGTCAACCTGGCCCTCGGCCTGATCATCGTGGCCGCCAAGGTCGTCCTGAAGCACTGAGCACGGATGCCCGAGTGCATGCGGGCACGTGTGCCTGCATGCCCAGGATCCCCGACGACTCGTTAGCCTGGAGCGGAGGGGGAGGCTCGGGTGACGGCCCAGAGGAGGCCGGTATGGCCGGTACGGCAGACATGAACTCCGGGGTCCGAGCCGACGACGGGCCCCATGCCGCCCCAGGCGGCCCGTACGGCGACGACGGGCGCCACGGCGCGCCCGGCGGCCCGTACGTGCCCCTCGGCGCTCCCGGTACCCCGTACGGCGAGGCCGGGACCCCAGGTGCTCCCGGCGCCCCGTACGGACCGGGCACCCCCCGCTACCTGCCGATCGCCGACCACGGCCTGATCGGCGACCTGCGCAGCGCGGCCCTGGTCGGCACCGACGGCACCATCGACTGGTACTGCTGCCCGCGCTTCGACGCGCCCAGCGTCTTCGCCTCGATCCTGGACGCCGACCGGGGCGGCTGCTTCGAACTCGCCGCGGACGTTCCGGCGCGGACGAAGCAGTTCTACTTCCCCGACACGAACGTGCTGATCACCCGGTTCTTCGCGGACGACGGGGTCGGGGAGATCCAGGACTTCATGCCGGTGGTCGACGAGTCCCGTGAGGCCGACCGGCACCGTCTGATCCGCCGTGTGGTGTGCGTCCGCGGAACCCTGCCCTTTCGTGCGCGGGTGGCCCCCCGCTTCGCCTACGGGACGGTTCCGCACACCGTGCGTGTCGACGCCGGCCAGGCCGTCTTCGCCACACCCGCGCTGAAGCTGGCCCTGACGTCCACGGTGCCGATCGAGGCCGCCGGACACGACGTGTGGTCGCTGTTCAAGCTGCGCGAGGGGGAGTCCGCCGTCTTCACCCTCGACCGGATCACCGACGAGGTGGCTCCGCGCTTCTGCGCCGTGACGGAGGCCGAGCGGGACTTCAAGGCCACCGTGCGCTACTGGCGGCACTGGCTGTCGCAGTCCCGCTACCGCGGCCGCTGGCGGGAGATGGTGCACCGCTCCGCCCTCACCCTGAAACTGCTCACCTACGCCCCCACCGGCGCCATGGTCGCCGCGCCGACCACCAGCCTGCCGGAGAGGATCGGCGGCGAGCGCAACTGGGACTACCGCTACGTGTGGATCCGCGACGCCGCGTTCTGTGTGTACGCCCTGCTGCGTCTCGGCTTCACCGACGAGGCCGAGGCCTTCATGGGCTTCCTGTCCGAGCACGTCCAGACGAGCATACCGGAGGACGTAGGTCCCGACGGCCCCCTGCAGATCATGTACGGCATCGACGGGCGCCGTGAGCTGCCCGAACAGGAGCTGACCCACCTCGAGGGCTATCGCGGATCCGCTCCCGTGCGGATCGGCAACGGCGCCGTCGGCCAGCTCCAGCTGGACATCTACGGGGCGCTCGTCGACTGCCTCTACCTCTACGACAAGTGGGGGCAGCCCCTCTCCAGCGCGCACTGGGACAACATCCGCGGGCTGGTCGACTGGGTGTGCGAGCACTGGGACCAGCCCGACGAGGGAGTGTGGGAGACCCGCGGGGGCCGCAAACCCTTCCTCTACTCCCGCGTCATGTGCTGGGTCGCCATCGAACGTGCCATGCGGCTGGCCCGGCACCGCGGCCTGCCCGCCGACGTGCTGCGCTGGGGCGACGCCCGCGACGCGATCTACCAGCGCATCATGAGCCGGGGCTGGTCCAGCAGGCGCAAGGCCTTCACCCAGTGCGAGAACAGCGACGTCCTCGACGCGTCGCTGCTGATGATGCCGCTCGGGAAGTTCATCTCCCCGACCGACCCGAAATGGCTCGCCACCCTCGACGCCCTGGGCGAGGACCTGGTCTCCGACTCCCTGGTCTACCGCTACGACCCGCAGACGAGCCCCGACGGCCTCAAGGGCGAGGAGGGCACCTTCTCGATCTGCTCGTTCTGGTACGTCGAGGCACTCACCCGAGCGGGCCGTCTCGACGAGGCCCGGCTCGCCTTCGAGAAGATGCTCACCTACGCCAACCACCTCGGCCTGTACGCGGAGGAGATCGGCCACACCGGCGAACAGTGCGGCAACTTCCCCCAGGCCTTCACCCACCTCGCGCTGATCAGCGCCGCCTTCAACCTCGACCGCAGGCTCGGCTGACCGCTCCCGGCGCCGTACGACCCGGGCCGGGGCCGCGGCCGGCCCTCTCGTGACCGTCGCGGAGGGTGGTCCGTGCGCTCAGGGCGCGGTGAACAGGCCGGGGAAGCGGGGCGCGAGCCAGGGTTTGCGGCCCCGGGCGAGGATGCGGCCGCGGAGGAGGGGGCTCACCTGTCCCTGGCGGCCGAGCGCCATCAGGAGGAACGTGACCGGCTCGATGGAGATGGTGCAGTCCGGCCCGGCCGGTGGCTGCTCGTCGACGCTCACCACGCCGTCGGCCAGTGTCACGCCGAACGCGCCGCCGCCCCACAGCCGGATGGCGTAGCGGGCGTTCATGCCGGCGGTGTTGCGCGGTTCGGTCACCCGCGGCATCGCCCGGAGCAGGAACGGCAGGGTCAGTGCGACCCGGGCCCGGTCGAGCATGTGCGGCCGGCCCAGCGCGCGGGCGAGGTCGTAGCCGTGGCCGAGCATGTGCGTGAGCAGGTACGACCCGAGCTCCGGCGCGCTCATCGGGCCCAGCGGAGTGACCACGGGCTCCTGCGGAGCGCCTTCCTCCAGCGCCCTCGCGCAGGCGTCGGCGTGTTCGACGATCATCGCGGCCAGGGGTTCGGGCCGCCGTTCGCCGAACTCCGCCAGCGACCGTTCGTTGGCCTCGGCCAGGCTCTGCGGGGTGCCGTCCCCGTAGGGGCGCGCCTGCCCCGCCGCTATCTGGGCCATCAGCTCGTTGGCCAGGGCCAGATGGGCCGCCGCTTCGCCGACGCTCCACTCGGCGCCGGGGATCCGGCGTTCCATGTCGGCGTCGGGCCGCAGCAGCGCGGCGATCTCCTCCGCGGTCTCGCGCAGCGCCGCACCCAGTCCTTCGGGCAGCGGCCTCCGCACGTCCTGCCCAGCCACTGAGTCCACGTTCCTCGCCTCTCCCGCCGGCCCCGCGTCACCGGGGCCGGGAGCCGGCCGTGATGCAGCGGGGCGCCCTGTGCACACCGGTCGTACAGAAGACCAGGCATCGCGGGCCGCGGCAAGACCCTGAGCAGGGAGAACGTGTGCGGACGACGGGACGTCGAGGGCAAAGCGGTCATTCGTCCCAGGGCCGGAACCTCATGGGGCCGGCCGCCCGGGAGCCGATGGAGCCGGACGGGACACGTGTGGTGCGTCCCGTCCGGCTCCGTTCAGGTGTCAGCAGGCGCCTTCGTCCTGCCACGGGCCCCAGTCGACGCCGGTGGGCGTCTCGTTCTGGGTCCACCACTTGGCTTTCCAGTTGTGGTGGTTGTACGAGGCCTCGTTGCCGGCGGTGTAGACCGTGGCCGCGTTCCAGGGCGTCTTGCAGCCGCTGCTCGGCGGAGTGGGCGTCGGCGTCGGGGTGGGCGTCGGGGTGGGGGTGCCGGTGGGCGGGGTCGCGCCGGCGAACTTCACCGAGTACTTCGCGAAGTCCCAGGAGTTCTGGGCCACGCTGGAGCACGTGCCGGACGTACGGCCGCCGTTGTCGGCGGGCGAGCACTGCCGGTCCCGGTTGAGGGACCAGAAGGTGAAGCGGTCCATGTTGTGGCCGGTGGCGAAGTCCAGGACCGTCTGGAAGTCGGCCTGGGAGAAGTACTCGCCGCTGTCGCTGCGGCCGTTCATCCCGGAGAAGCCCTCATGGGCGTACGCGGTCGCCTGGTCCCAGCCGAAGGTCGACTGGAGGATCGTGTTGAAGTTGGCGAGCGCGCTGGTCTGGGACGCGGCGCCGTTGAAGCCGCCGTCGAACGGCATGATGGAGAAGTTGTTCGGAGTGAAGCCCTGCGACTTCGCCTCCAGCAGCATCTGCTTGCCGAACCAGCCGGTTCCGTCCGCCGTTCCCGGCGTGGTGACGGACACGTACAGGCCCGGGTTGTTCTGCTGCAGGATCTTGGCGGCGCCGATCTCGTTCTTGATGGCCGCCGTGTTCTCGTACTCCGGCTCCTCCAGGTCGAAGTCGACCGCGTGCAGGCCGTACTTGGTGATGACCTGCTGGTACGCGGCGGCCGTGGAGGCCGCGTCCGAGCAGGTCTGCCCGAGCTTGGTGCCGCCGTAGCCGCCGATGGAGATGGAGACGTCGCCGCCCTTGGCGCGGATGGTGTTGACGACCGACTGTACGGCGGTGTCCGAGGAGACCGCGGCGGTCCCGCCCCAAGTGGGCGAGCATCCACCGCCGTTGGGGGCGAGGACGAAGGCGAGCTGGAACGCCTTGAGGCCGGTCGCGTCCATGATGGCGCCCGCGTCCGGCGGATCGTTGTCCAGCGGCATCAGGTAAGGAGCGGCGGCGTACCACCGGTTGCCGAGCGCGGTGGTCGCGCCCGATGCGCTGCCCGCGACGAGGGCGGTCGTGCCGACCGCGGCCAGGCTCACGGCGGCCGCCGCGCCCAGACATGCGCGAAGACGTCTCACTGTGCCTCCAGAGGGGTGGGGGAGGCTCCAGCTTCCGGGCTCTGTCGCGATCACGTCAAGGTGTTGGACTAGACCAAATGGGCCTTTGGACTAGACCGGGCGAACTTTTTGCCAACCGGGCCGCCGGGGTGGGCCGTTGTCCGTGCGGCGGGGTCTTCCGGTGTCGGGTGGAGGGCGGTCGGCCGCTCGGAAAAGACGTGCGCAGACATCTTGTCACTGAGTGACATTCACTCCTACTCTCCAGATGTGACTTGGGAGTAACTAGCGGGTGTCGAACGGGACTTCGACCTCCGCCGCTGCCGGGAACACGTACCGGAACAGGGCAGTACGGGACAGCGGGAGACAGCACAGAACGGCGGAGCCGCAGCCACGAGCCCCCCAGGCTTCGCCGTGAACGAACCCTCAGTACATGCCGCCTCGCCCGGCGCCGTACGACGTGCGGGCGCCGCACCGCGCGACGCCCGGCCGACGGCGCGCGGGCGGTGCCTTCGTCCTGTCCACCTCCGCGATGCGGCTGGGTGCGGTCCCGTCGTGCCCATGTCCGTCTCCGGGTGCTTGCCCTTCCCCCTCACCGACCTGAAACGCCACCGGTAGTCCCGCGGTGGCGACTCGGTCGGCACCGGAGCCGGAAACCGGCGTCACTCCATGGACGCCGTCGGCCGCCCGCACGACCCCCACGTTTTGACGAAGCAGGAGTGAGCCGTATGGAACGACCCCACGAGCCTCATCAGCCTCATCCGACGTCCGGCCGACGTCCCCGCGCGGAGCGGACCTCGCCCGCCTCGCGCCCCGGGCCCACCGCGGCTAACCGCGGCCGCCTCCTCGCCACCGCACTCGCGGTGCTCGCCTGTCTGAGTGTCCAGGCGCTCCCCGCGGCGGCGGCCGGCGCGAACGACGTCGTGTCCCGGGGCGTCACCATCCCCGCGTTCTACACGCCGCCCGCGAACCTCCCCGCGGCCAACGGAGCCCTGATCCGCAGCGAACCCCTCCCGCTCGCGATCAGCCTGCCCGGCCTCGACGGTCCGCTCCCCGGCACCGCGACCCGCCTGATGTACAAGTCGACCGACTCCAACGGGCAGCCCGTCGCCGTGACCGGCGCCTACATCGAACCCTCGGCCGACTGGAGGGGCGACGGTCCGCGCCCCCTGGTGGCCGTGGCCCCCGGCACCATGGGCCAGGGCGACCAGTGCGCGGCCTCCATGGGCCTCGAGCACCCGATCGCTCTGAACGACCAGACGGTCTCGGTCGGTTACGAGGACCTCGCGATCTACCGGCTCCTGGCCAAAGGCGTGTCGGTGGTCGTCACCGACTACGTCGGGCTGGGTGCGACCGATCGGCTCCACACGTACGTCAACCGCCTCGACAGCGGCCACGCGCTGCTCGACGCCGTCCGCGCGGCACGCGGGCTGGCCGGCGCATCGGTCACCTCCGACTCACCCGTCGGCCTCTACGGCTACAGCCAGGGCGGCGGCGCGAGCGCGTCGGCGGCCGAACTCCAGCCCTCCTACGCCCCGGACATCACCCTGGCGGGCACCTATGCCGGCGCACCGCCCGCCGACCTCACCGACGTGATCAAGGGCATCGACGGCAGCGCCCTCGCCGGTGCCCTCGGCTGGTCCCTCAACGGCTTCATGCAGGCCGACCCCGCCCTGCGGGCGATCGCCGACGAGCACCTCAACGCCGCCGGAAAGGCCGCGCTGAACGACCTCTCCACGACGTGCGTCGCCGACGCGATCCTCGGATACGCGTTCAAGAAGAGCACGTCCTGGACGAAGGGCGGCGAGTCCGTCAGCGACCTCGTCGCGAACACGCCGGCGCTCCAGGCCACCGTCGACAACCAGCGCATCGGAAACCTGAAGCCGACCAGCCCCGTACGCCTGGTCACCGGTGTCCAGGACGACATCGTCCCGCACTCCCAGGCGCGCCAACTCGCCGTCGACTGGTGCCGAAAGGGCGCCGACATCACCTACGACGCCATCATCCTGCCGAACCTCGGCGACAAACTGATCACCAACCACATGGCGCCCTTCATCACCGACCAGGGCGACGCCATCGACTGGATCACCGATCGTCTCTCCGGCAAGCCCACCTTCTCCAACTGCTGGACGATGCCCCTGCAGCCCTGAGCCGTGCGGTGCGGGCTCCGGCGTCGATCCCCGGCGCCGGGGCCCGTGCCCGCGATCCGGAACGCAAGCGGTCGCCATCGGTCAAGGAGCGGCATTTAGCAGCAAAGCACCGTGAACCCGTCCGGGAATTCCTAGGCTCGCCTCCTGTTTCTCAGCATCCGGGAGGACCCGCGTGCCGCAGCCCCATCGGACGAACGAGACCGATCTCGTCCTCCCCAGCGGTTTCGACGACATCGTCAGAGTGCTCGACCGGTACGTCGTCGACCGCCACAACGGCATCCCGCACCGGCGGCACGGTCCGCGGCACCGGCTGCCCGCCCTGCTCCTCACCCGCGAGCCCGCGGCCGAGGCGACCGCGGACGGCACCACCGCGACCGGCGCCCCACCGGGAGACACCGGGCAGGGCGAGCCCGATCCGGCGCTCTCGGCGCTGGTGCACGCCTACCACCACCGCCTGGTGCGCCTCCACACCGGTGAGACGGGCCACCTGGCCAGCCTCGCGCCACACGCCCTGGTCGACGAGGAACTGCTCGCCTGCGAGCACCCCGGGGAGGACACCGAGAGGCGGGACGGCCCCCACGTACGGCTGCTGGACAGAGTCGCCAGGCAACTGCGCGTCACCATGCCGGACGGCTCCGGCACCTTGCGGCTGCCCGAGTTCGACGCGTGTCTGTCGGTGCTGCGCGCCTCCGTCGCCGACGGGGACGTGCGGGACGAACGGCGGGTGCTGCGCGACCGGATCTACGACAAGTACGCCTGGAAGTTCGGATTCGCCGCCGAGGTCGGCGCCCTCGGCGAGGAACTCGGCGCCCGGCAGTGGTCGGCCGTCACGAAGCTGGTGACCGCACCACTGGCCTGGCTGTGGCGGTGGTCGTACGGCGTACGGATCGACCGCGGCGCCCGCTTCCGGTGGGTCGGCGGGATGCTGGACGAGCCGGGGCGCAGCTTCCTCAACGCCGCCCTGTCCCTGCGTGACGCCCACCTGCGTTCCCGGGCCCAGGACAGGGCCGACCGGGAAGCGCCCGCCGACGCGGGGGCCCCGGCGGCCCCGGCCCGGTCCGCGGCGTCCGCCGTATCGGCCCGCGACGAGGCGGTGGTCCGGCAGATCCTGCTGACCGCACTCGTCCACGACCTGGCGCGGGCGGCCCGCCCACCGGTGTGGAGCGCGCGCAGGCCACGCAGACGCTGGCCCTTCGTCCTGCTGCTGCCGACGGTCGGCGGCGACGAGTCCCCGAGCCGCAGACTCCTCAACTCCTACTCCGCCGTGGCCGAGGAGACCGGGACCTGCCCGCTGCTCGTCCTCGGCGCCGCCACGGCGGACGTCCCGCCGTACGCCGTCGGCCTGCCCCGGCCCGGTGCCCCGAGCCGGAACGCCCGGCCGAGCACCTACGGCGCGACGGCTCAGGCGGTGGCCTCGGTGCTCGCCGCGGGCGCCGGCGGGCAGCAGGCCGAAGCCGTACGCGCGGTACCGCTGTCCCGCGTGCCCGACAACGGGACGAACGCCGAACGGCCCGCGGTGCAGCGGACCGTGCGTGCCCGCGAGCGGCGCCGGAGCGACTGGCTGCGTCCCGCCGCGGCGACCGTGGCCGTGCTGGCCGTGATCGCCGCCGGACTGCTCCAGGTGCCGTGGCCCGGTGCGGCACACACCGGCGCCGAAACCGCACCCCGCGCCACCGACACCTGGTGTCCGCGGGTCGGCACCGGCGAACGGGTGGGAATCACCGACGGCAGCGACGCCTGCGAGCTGGCCCACGGCCTGTACGCGGACGAACTGCGGTCGCTCGAAGCCCGGTTGGGCCGCCAGAACGCGGACGTCGACCGCTCGAAGCCCTATCGCACCCTGGTCTTCTTCGCTCCGCTGAGCGTCGGCTCCACGTCGCGCCGCACCGTGCCCACGGGCTTCCAGATGCTGCGCGGCGCGCTGCTCGCCCAGCAGGAGGTGAACAGGCTGAACCTCAAGTCCCAGATGCCGATCCGGCTGCTCGTCGCCAACGCGGGGGAATACTTCACCTTCGGATCGCACGGCGGACTCAACACGAAGAACCACAGCGGCGTGGATGTGGCCCGCATGATCGTCGAGCGCATCCACCGGGACCACATCGCGGGCGTCATCGGCCTCACCCAGAGCCGTCCGGAGTCCCTCCAGGCGGCCGTGGAACTCGACGCCAAGGGGGTCACGGTCCTCGGCACCGGTGTCTCGGGCCAGCCCATGGTCGAGGGCGACTCCCCGGTGTCGTACTTCCAGCTCTCGGCGCCGGACGCCCGCGTCGCACGCGTCATGGCGTCCTTCGCCCGGCGCTCACCGCGGCTGGCGGCTCTGACCGAGGTTCCCCGGGGGCACACCGCCCCCGCCGCCGTCCTGGTCTTCGACCCGCACGACACCTACTTCAGCGCGGACCTGAAGAAGCGGTTCACCGACGCCTACGGTTCGGCGGGGCCGGTCTACCCGGTGCCGTACGGCGAATCGGGCAACGACAGCCAGACGCCCTCCGTGGCGGCCAGTGTCTGCGCCCTGATCCACCGGACCGACGGCTTCGTCCTCTACGCGGGCCGCTCCAGCGTCATGTACGACCTGTTCTACTACCTGCAGAACGACATGCAGTGCCGTACGCACCGGGGCCGCATCGCCGTGCTGGCCGAGAGCGCGGCTCCCAGCCTGGTGCTGCATCCGGAACTCATGGCGCAGCAGTACAGCTCCCTCAGCCTCTTCTACAGCCAGTTCAGCCTGCCCGACGACAAGGGGTCCTTCGTCACGAACTTCCGCAAGGCGTACGAGGGTTCCTCCGACAGCGACGCCGCCGCCGGCTACGACGCGCTGAAGGTCTTCTTCAAGGTGATGAACGACATCGCCGTCACCGACCCGCAGTTCACCCCCAGCGCCGTGGTCACCTACCTCCAGTCGACCGGAGTCACCGACTATGTCGGCGAGTCGGGGATCATGACCTTCGGCAAGGGACACAAGTACCCGGTGAACAAGGAGATCGACATCCGGGAGATCACCGGGGACGGCACCAGGATCACCGACCTCACGTGCGGAGCCGTGGCCGCGAAGGAGGACCCGGTGACGCGCTGGGGACCCTCCGGGAACTTCATCTGTCCCGAGGACGGCTGAGGACGGCCTCACGTCACGCGTCCGGGCACGGCGGCGGCCGGGGCGCGTGACGCGAGGCCGGCCGCCCCACCCCGGTTCCCCGGCCGGCGCCCCTCCGGTCCTCCGGCCGACGCACCCCTCCGGTCCTTCCGCCGGTGCGCCCTCCCTCTCGCCGGAGTGCCCGACTCCATTTGCCTGCAAGGGAGTTGAGCACGGAACACCTGTGACGCGAGGCAACCCTCCGGCCTCCCCGCCCGTCCTCGTGGGACGGGGGAGCGCTCCGGGACCGACGGGGCGACGGGGGCGCATGCCGACCAGGAGGAGAAGAACCTTGTTCCGTGTCCGGCGCACAGGGGTCGTCGCTGCGGTGCTGCTCGCAGCGGTCGCGGGATCGCCAGGATCGACCCAGGCACATCAGGACCCGGCCGGCTCCGCACGTGTCGCGGGACGCGCACCGGCCGCGGACACCGACGGCAAACTCCCCGCCGGGTGGAGCGTCACCGGCGAGGGAGCGGCGCGACAGCTCGTCTGGCACTCGGACAAGCCGGTGCCCATCAGCGACTCGGGCGTCGCGTTCTACGCGGGAGACCGGTTCCTCGGTCGGCCCGCCGGTGCTCCGGACGGCCGCTCCTTCCGGCTCGCCCTGGGCACGGCACAGCTCGGGAAACCGTCCGGCCTCCAGGCGCGGACCGGCGAGCGGCGCCTGGACGCGGCGGGCGCCGCTCCGAGCCGGCCCACCGGACCGGACGGGCCCGCGGAACGGCCCGGAGTGTCGGCCCAGCCCTCGGCCCGGCTGCCCGCGAACACTGTCGACCCCGGCAAACCGGGTCTCTACCGGACCGCGACCGGCGACTACGAGCTTGCCTCGGTCCGCCTGCCCGGCTTCGCCGAACCCGTGGAGATGCGCGCCGTGGTGGTCGCCCCCACGAACGCTCCCGGACACCGGCCGCTGGCCCTGTTCCTGCACGGCCGCCACGCCACCTGCTACACCGGCCACGGCCACGACACGAGCGGCGCGTGGCCCTGCCCCGCCGGCTCCCGCCCCATCCCGAGCTACCGCGGCTACCTCGCCGACCAGAAGCTGCTGGCCTCGCAGGGATACGTGACCGTGTCCATCGCCGCCAACGGCATCAACGGACAGGACTACGCGGCGGAGGACGGCGGCGCGCAGGCCAGGTCCTCCCTGGTGCGACAGCACCTGGCCCGCTGGGCGGACTGGTCCGCCCGCCCGGCCTCCGCGCCCCCGATCGTGCGGCGGACGGCCCCCGCCGACTTGTCGCGGGTCCTGCTGGTCGGCCACTCGCGCGGCGGCGAGGGGGTGAACCGGGCCGCCATGGACAGCCTGTACGGCGCCCCGGCCGACCAGGACGGCTACCACGGGCCGGTGCGCTGGCACATCCGCGGCACCGTCCTCATCGGCCCCACCCTCTTCGGCCAGAACCCCACGCCGGACGTGCCCTCGGCGACGATCCTGCCCGGCTGCGACGGCGACGTCTCCGATCTCCAGGGCGAGATGTACGTGGACGCGACCCGCGGGGTCAGCCGCGGGGCCGCCCTGCACAGCGCCGTCTACATGGTCGGCGCCGACCACAACTTCTTCAACAGCGAATGGACACCGGGCCAGGCCCAGGCACCGGCGGAGGACGACTTCTGGAACGGTGACCAGCCCGACCGGGTGTGCTCGCCCGGCACCGCGACGAGGCTGACGGCCCGGCAGCAGCAGACCGCGGGCGCGACCTACATCGCCGCCGCCGCGCGGCTGTTCGTCGCCGGTGACGACCGGGTACGGCCGCTGCTCGACGGTTCGGGACGGCGGGCGCCCTCCGCCGGTCCCGCGCGGGTTCTCACCCACGCGGTCGGCGGACGCCGTACTCCGGCGTTCCTGCCCGACGGACAGGTGTCCGTCGACGGCGGCAGGCTGTGCGAGGAGGTCACCGAGGTCGTGTCGGCGGCCTGCCTCGGCTCCGGCCGCAGCGGTGTCTCGCCGCACTTCGCCTCCTGGGCGGCATCGCAGGAGCCGGGACGCCGCGCCGTGGCCCTGCGGTGGACGGCCGCCGGCTCCACCGTCCGGATCCGCCCGGCGAAGCCGGTCTCGGTCGCCGGCTCCCAGGCCCTGGCCCTGCGCCTGATCGTTCCGCCGAACACCAGGAACGCCCGGTTCGACATCGGACTGACGGACACCTCCGGCCACCGGGCAACCCTGGGGAGCGCCCGTCTCGACGGCCTGCCCGGAACCGACCGCACCGCCTCCTACTGGGGGCAGGAGGTCCGGCTGCCGCTGGCCGCCGCCACCCGCGCGGGAGTCGATCTGCACCGGGTGAAGTCCCTGGAGATCGTCCCGCGCACCGGCTCCGGGCAGGCGTGGCTCATCGACTCGTGGGGATGGAGCGCCGGAACCCCCGCCGTCCGGGCCGCGGACCTGGCCCGCGTCGACCTCGGCCGGCTGACCGTCGACGAGGGCGACACGGGCGTGCGGACCTACCACGTGCCGGTGCGGGTCACCGGGCACAAGAGCGGCACGGTCCGGCTGTTCGTCGCCGATCCGGACACGGGCCGGACCACCTCGCGCGAGGTGACCGTACGGCCCGGCGGTCCGGTGCCCGATGTGCCGATCGAGGTCCGGGGCAACACGCGCTACGGCTACGACGTGTCCCACGACATCTTCGTGAAGGCGGTCCACGGCGTGGTGACCGGCGCCTTCCGGGGCGGTGTCACCGCGCGGAACGACGATCCGGCGCCCACCGTCGAGGTGGCACCGGCGGCTGCCAGTGCCACCGAGGGCGGGAGCCTGACCTGGCGGATCTCCCTCTCCCGGGCCGCCGACGTGGAGACCACGGCCGACGTCGTCGTCCTGCCGGTGGCCTCCGGCGCCGAACTGTCCACCACCGACGTCGATCCCCGCTGGCTGGCGAGGTACTCGGCCGAGGGAGCACTGCCGTCACGACCCCTGTCGCAGCTGCGCGGCCTCTCCCTGTACGTCGACGTCCCGCCCGGCCGGACGAGTACCGAGATCGCCGTTCCCGTCGTGGCCGACTCCCTGACCGAGCCCGCGGAGACGGTCCGGCTGCGTCTGAGGATCTACGACGAGGAGAACGGCACGCGGCACAACGGTCCGGAGTTCACCGGTACGGTGCACGACCCGGCGTAGCCCGCCTCCGGCCCGCGCGCAGGCCGAGGGACCGGGTCCCCGGCCCCGGCCGACGCACGGGCCGGACGCTCGAGGGCTCCGGGGCCACGGAGCCCCGGAGCCCTCGAGTTCTCGGGTGTGTCGTCGAGCCGGGCCCCCGGTCCTTCAGAACTCCTCGTGCGTCGTGGGGTCGCCGCCGAGGCGCCGGCGCGGACGGTCGCCGACGGCCGTCATCTCGGCGGGAGTCAGCTCGAACCCGAAGACGTCCAGGTTCTCCCGCTGCCGCCCGGCGTCGGCGGACTTGGGGATGGGGACCGCTCCGAGCTGTGTGTGCCAGCGCAGCACGACCTGGCCGGGCGTCACACCGTGTGCCTCGGCGATCTTTCCGAGCCCGGGGTCGTCCAGGAGGCGGGAGCCGCGGCCCAGGGGACTCCAGCTCTCGGTGACGATGCCCCTGTCGGCGTGGAAGGCGCGCAACTCGTCCTGGGGGAGCGAGGGATGCAGTTCGATCTGGTTCACCGACGGCAGCACTCCGGTCTCCGCCTCCAGCCGGCCGAGATGGTCGGCCGTGAAGTTCGAGACGCCGATCGACCGCACCAGGCCCGCGTCGCGGAGCTCGATCATCGCCTTCCAGGATTCCACGTACTTGTCCACGCGGGGCAGTGGCCAGTGGATGAGGTAGAGATCGACGTAGGAGAGCCCGAGACGGGCGCGGGACTCCTCGAAGGAGGCCAGCGTCTCCGCGTGACCCTGGTGTCTGCCCGGCAGTTTGGTGGTGACGACGATCTCCTCGCGAGGGACACCGGAGCGGGCGATGCCCCGTCCGGTGCCGGTCTCGTTGCGGTAGTTGGCCGCCGTGTCGACGAGCCGGTAGCCCAGGCCGAGCGCGCGGCTCACGGCCTCCTCGGCCTGTGCGTCGTCCATCGGCCAGGTGCCGAGGCCGACGGCCGGGATCGTCGTACCGTCATGGGCCGTGCGGTCCGGGATGCTGATCACGGGGTGCCCTTTCCGAGCTGCGAGAGGTACGCGCCCATCGTGCAGGCTGCCGCCGCCGGAGGCGACGCGGGCGCGCCGCCTCGGACGGGACCGGTACGTCCGCCCTTGTCGAAGGTGTCCGGAGCGGCTTTCGGAGTCACGTTCCGTCAGAGTCCGGTGGCACACCGAAGGGTTCTTCGTGATCTTGAGGCCCAGGGTGAACAGCGTCTGATCACCGTCGTGTTGGCAGTAGGCTCAACCTGCTGCGGCGCCCCGATGATCACTCATGCTCGGTAGGGCATTGACCCGTGGCGATCGACGAAATCCCAACGGCGTGAGGATGAAGCACAAGTGCTGATAGCGGGGCGGTATCGGCTGCAGGCCACTCTCGGGCGGGGCGCGATGGGGGAGGTGTGGCGGGCCCACGACGAGATGATCGGACGGTCCGTGGCCGTCAAACTGCTCCTCTCCCAGGACGCCGACCCGACGGCCGCGGCCCGGTTCCGTCTGGAGGCCCAGACCGCGGGCCTGCTCAACCATCGTCACGTGGTGGGTGTACTGGACTTCGGGGCCTACGAGAACCGGCTGTTCCTCGTGATGGAGCTGGTCGAGGGCGACAGTCTCGCCGGTGTCCTCACCGGCGCCGGGAGACTTCCCGCCGACCGGGTCGCGCGGATCGCCGCCGAGGCCGCCGCGGGGCTGGCCGCCGCGCATCAGCAGGGCATCGTGCACCGGGACATCAAGCCCGGCAACCTGCTCCTGGACGCCGAGGGGAGTGTCAAGATCGGCGACTTCGGGATCGCCCGCTTCATGGACGATCCCGCGGGCGGTCTGACGGCGACCGGTCAGATCGTCGGCACCAGCCTCTACCTGGCCCCCGAGCGGGCCCTCGGCAAGACCGCGGGCCCGCCGTCCGACATGTACTCCCTGGGCTGCGTCCTGTACCAGCTCCTCACCGGACGGCCGCCGTTCCAGGCGGGCAGCCCCGTCGCGGTCCTCCATCACCACCTCGACACCGCCCCCACCCCGCCGCGGGAGCTCGGTGCCGATCTGCCGCCCGCCTTCGAGAACTACCTGCTCAGTCTGCTCGCGAAGCAGCCCGAGGACCGGCCCACCGCGCTCCAGGTGGCCGCCTGGTACAGCTCGGGCGCCTGGCAGGGGCGTCCCGAGCCCCTCCCGGCGGTGACGCCGGAGCCCGGACGGCACCGGCAGGACACCAGGGCCACGGGCCCCGCGACCACGTACGCCCTGCCGTCGGTGATGAGGGACACCGCGGGTGGCGGCCACCGGTCGCGCCGGCGCCCGCGTTCGGGGGTCGGTGAACTCCTCGAGGACCGGCGGCGCGTCGTGGGAGCGGCCGCAGGGGCCGTGGTCTTCCTGCTGGCGGTGCTCGTGGGCGTCGAGGTGTTCTCGCCCGACAGCAGCTCCGCGGAGACTCCGCAGCCCGGCTCGACCACGGGGATCGGCACGACCGCACCCGCCGCCACGGCGCCGACCGGCTCCCCCGGCGGCTCGTGACCGGCCGACGGGAATCGAGGGACGCCGCGGGCGGCGCGGGTGCGCCCGCGGGCCGGCGAAGGTCGACGGCAAGAGTGCGGCCTATGACATAACTGCCCTGGATTTATGGGGAGTTCGTCAATCTGGCACATGTGAGACGTGGCGCTTTCGTGCCATCGCCGGTCGTTCCCTCCGAAGGCGCGGGGCGGGTAGAAAGCGCTGCATGATCTCCCCCATACCTTCCCGCCGGAGTCGCCGCACGGCACTCGCGGCAGCGGTCGGCACCCTCGCAGTCCTGACATCCCTCGCGGGGCCACCCGGCCTCGCGGTGGCTGCCGTCACGTCAGAGACGCCGGGGGCGGAGCCCGTTGTCCCGCAGGGCACCGCTCAGCACTCCGTCACACTCCTCACCGGTGACATCGTGCGTGTCACCGAGGCGGGCGACGGACGGCAGACCGCCGACGTGACCCGCCCGTCCGGTGCCACCGGCGGCGTGCGCACCGAGACCGTCGGCGGCGACCTGTACGTCTACCCGGACGAGGTGCTGCCCTACCTGGCCGCGAACCGCCTCGACAAGCGGCTGTTCGACGTCACCTCCCTCATCGAGCAGGGCTACGACGACGCCCACAGCACCGGCATCCCGCTGATCCTGGGCTACGGCGCCAAGACCGCGCCCGCCGCCCGGACCGCGCCGACCGGCACCACCCGGGTGCGTTCCCTGCCCGCCATCCGCGCCACCTCCGTCCGGGCCGCCAAGAAGCAGGCCCGGAAGCTGTGGAAGTCCGTCGCCCCGGCCGCGTCCTCCGTCACGGAGTCCGCCGCGCCCAAGCTCGGTGACGGCCTGTCCAAGATCTGGCTGGACGGCAAGGTCAAGGCCACCCTCAAGGACAGCACCGCGCAGATCGGCGCGGACACCGCCTGGGCGAAGGGCCTGGACGGCAAGGGCGTCAAGGTCGCCGTGCTCGACACCGGCGCCGACCTCGGCCACCCCGACCTGAACGGCCGGATCGGCGAGTCGCAGAGCTTCGTGCCCGACGAGACCGTGCAGGACGGCCACGGCCACGGCACCCACACCGCCTCCACCGTCGGCGGCAGCGGAGCCGCGTCCGACGGCGCCGAGAAGGGCGTGGCGCCCGGCGCCGACCTGATGATCGGCAAGGTGCTCTCCAACGCCGGTTACGGCCAGGACTCCTGGATCATCGCCGGCATGGAGTGGGCCGTCGACCACGGCGCCCGCGTCGTCAGCATGAGCCTCGGCTCGTCCGACCCGTCCGACGGCACCGACCCGATGAGCCAGACCGTCAACAAGCTCACCGAGGAGAGCGGCGCGCTCTTCGTGATCGCCGCCGGCAACTACAGCAGCGAAGCGAGCATGGGCACCCCCGGCGTCGCCGACGAGGCGCTGACCGTCGCCGCGGTCGACGCCAACGACAAGCGGGCGTCGTTCTCCTCGCAGGGCCCCCGCCTGAACGACTACGCCCTCAAGCCCGACATCTCCGCCCCCGGCGTCAACGTCCTCGCGGCCAAGGCGGGCGGCAGCGCCGCGACCGGCTGGTACCAGACGATGAGCGGCACCTCCATGGCGACGCCGCACGTCGCCGGAGCCGCCGCGATCCTCGCCCAGGAGCACCCGGACTGGAAGGCGCACCAGCTCAAGGACGCGCTGATGAGCACGTCCAAGCAGCTGACCGGCTACACCGCCTACCAGGTGGGTTCGGGCCGCGTCGATCTCTCCGCCGCGACCGCCGCCACGGTCACCGCGACCGGCTCGGCGTACTTCGGCATCGACTCCTGGCCGCACGCCGACTCCGCGCCGGTCGACCGCACGGTGACGTACACCAACACCGGTGACACCGACGCCGAGCTGCACCTGGCGCTGAACGCCTCCGTCGCGGGCGGCCCGTACGACACCGACCCGACCGCGGGCAAGGGCACCCCGGCCCCCGACGGGATGTTCACCCTCTCCGCCGACACCGTGACCGTCCCCGCGCACGGCACCGCGACGGTCACCGCGACCGCCAGGCCGGGCCTGGGCACCGACGGCCGCCGCTACCTCGGCCAGGTCACCGCGACGGACGGCTCCGGCGCCACGCTCGCCCGCACCCAGGTGGGCCTGTACCGGGAGGACACCCGCCACACCCTGCACATCACCATGAAGGACCGTTCCGGCAAGCCGGCCGCGGGCTGGGTCGAGATCCAGCGCCTCGGCAGCACCGAGGACCCGTACAGCGTGACCGTCGGCGACAGCGGCAAGCTCGACCTGCGCATGCGCGAGGGCACCTACAGCCTCCTGACGTACCAGGACGTGCCCGGCAGCCACGGCCCCGACTCGCTCGGCATGGCGGTGATGGGCGACCCGGAGGTCGTCCTCGACCAGGACCGGAACGTCGATCTCGACGCGAGCCGCACCCGTGAGGTCACCGCGGAGGTCCCGCGCCGGACCGAGGACCGGGCCCTGTCCATGAACTGGTACCGCGCGGACGGCCAGGCGGCCAACTCGTACGGCGTGGGCGTCGTGGAGGTGCAGTACCTGCTCGCCTCCACCTACGACAGCATGTTCGTGCTGCCCACCCGCAGGACGACCCAGGGCACCTTCGAGTACGAGACCCGCTGGCGCAAGGCGCTCCCGCTGCTCACCGTCACCGACGACGGCAGGCCCGTCCAGGTCGTCGCCCAGGCCAACTCCTCGCGGTACGACGGGCACAAGCGCCTGGACGCGGTGTACGCGGGCACCGGCACCCCCGCCGAGTACGCCGGACTGAACGTCAAGGGCAAGGTCGCGCTGGTGACCCGCTCCGGCGCGCTCACCGGCGCGCAGCGGGCGCAGGCGGCGGCCGACGCCGGAGCGGCGCTGCTGCTGGTCGTCGACGACCAGCCGGGCAAACTGATCGAGTCCGTCGGCACCTCCGCCGGCGACAGCGCCGTGCCGGTGTTCTCCGTGACCGCCCGCAACGGGGCCCCGCTGATCGCCGACGCCAGGCGCGGCCGGCTGCGGCTGGACGTCGAGGGCGTGCCCAACTCCCCGTACGTGTACGACCTGTCCGACCCGCACCCCGGCCAGATCCCGTCCACCGGGCTGACCTACCGTCCCCGCGCGTCCGAACTGGCCACGGTGGAGATGCGGTTCCACGGCGCCACCGCCACGCAGAGCGGCGAGTGGCGGTCCGGCTTCCGTCCGTACCGCAAGTACGGCTCCGGGTACCTGCTGCGCCAGGACATGCCCGGCACCCGCACCGACTACGTCTCGGCGCAGGAGGGGACGCGGTGGGTGGAGAGCATGGGCACCGGGCCGGGTCTGCTCCTGTCGAGCCAGAGCACGCGCACCACGTACAAGCCCGGCTCGTTCCAGGTCCACAACTGGTTCAAGCCGGTGACGCACCCCGCCAACGGAGGCACCTACTGGTGGTCGCAGCGCCAGAAGACCTCGCTCGCGTTCAACATCCAGCCCTGGTCCGACAGCGGTGACGGCCACGGCGGCGTCATCCAGAGCAACGGTCCGGCGAAGGTCAGCCTGGCGGTCTACCAGGACGGCACCCTGCTCAAGACCGTCGGCTCGTCGGCCCTCACCATCACCCGCCCGCCGACCACCCCGTCGGTCTACACCCTCGACCTGACCGCCGACCGCGACGCGGACACCTACCGCCTGTCCCCCCACACCCACACGGTGTGGCAGGTCAAGTCCGACCCGGTCACCGACCCGACGGTGATCGACCGGGTGGCGGTGCTGCAGATGGACTACGCCGTCGACACGGATCTGGCGGGTGACGCTCGTGGCGGCCGCCAGACGCTCCGGCTCACCCCGCACCACCTCGAAGGCGCGGCCGGCGCCGGGACGATCCAGGGCGCGACACTGTCGGTCTCCTACGACGACGGCGCGACCTGGACCCCGGTGCGGACGAAGGGCAAGTCCGGTACCTGGAGCGCCCGTTACGACGCCCCGCACCACGGCTATGTGTCACTGAAGGCCGAGGGCTGGGACGACGCGGGCAACCGCATCACCCAGGAGGTGATCCGCGCCTACGGCCTGAAGTAGTCCGGGTACGGAGGCTGTCGCCCCGAGCCGTCATGTCGCCGTCCCGGGGCGACCGACGGGGGCGGCGGCCTCCGTCGGCGTGCGGGGTCCGGGCGGTTTCCTCGCCGCCGGGCGGGACGATCCGTCCTCGGACGGGGAAGGCAACCAATGAGGGTGCCCGGCCGTCCTTTGGTCAGGGATCCCGGACGGGAGGCGCCGATGGGGCTGGTGCGTGTACTGCTGCCGTTGTCGCGGGCGGCGGCCCGGCTGAGCCCCGGCCCGGGGCGGCGGCTGCTCGGCGCCGCGCTGACGCGCTGTCTGGCCCCGAGCTGGGTGCTGCTGCGGCCGCCCCCGTCGTGGCGCCGGCTGGCCTGGGCCGAGGAGGCGACCGCCGTGTACGGGGCGCTGGCGGGGGCGGAGGGCGCCCGCCCGCGGGACCGGGACCTGCTGGCCCGCAGTCTCGTCTGGCACGCCCACACGCTGATGCTCGTCAACCACTGCGAACAGGCGTACACGGTGCTGGACGCGGCCGCGGCCGTACCGGGCGCGCGGTGGTCGCCGGGGCAGCGGGCCTTCCAGCTGCACCTGCGGGCGCAGGCACAGTTCGGCCTGGCGCGACTGGACGACGCGCTGGGCTCGGCGGGGGAGTGCGTGGCCGCCTACCGTCGCTTCGTCCCCACCCGGCGGGACCGGACCCTGGGGGGTCTGCCGGGGGCGTTGCGCACGTACGCGCTGGTACTGGCGGCCCTGCACCGAACGGAGGACTCCGTGGCCGCCTACGAGGAGTGCGCCGGGCTGCTGCGGGACATGTCCTTGCGCGAGTTGAGCCACACGATCCTGGTGCGCGTCCGCGTGCTGTGCGAACTCACCGCGGGGCTGGTGGCGTCGGGCCGGCACGAAGAGGCGCTGGTGGTCGGCCGGGAGGCCCGGGACCACGCCGACCCGGTCATGCTGCGGGTCGCGCCCGAGATCGTACGGCCGTTGCGGGTGAGGCTCTTCGTGGACCTGGCCCGTTGCCTGGAGGCCACCGGTGACCTGTCCGCGGCGCGGACGACCGCGGAGGAGGCCGTGGCCGAGGCCCGGATCCTGGCGGGCAGGGACCGGACGACGGGGGAACCGCTGCTCGTCCTGGCACTCGACTGCCTCGCCGATCAGCTCCGCGAACTGGGTGACCTGTCCGCCGAGTCGAACGGCCGGCGGGAGGCGGTGGACCGGTGCGCCGGCCTCGTCGACGAACGTCCGGACGTCTACGACTCCCTCCTCGCCGTCTGTCTCGAGCGGCTGGCCGACTGCCACAAGGCCGCGGGCGACCGTCGCGACGCGGTCCGGGCGGGTGAACGTGCCGTGGCCGCGTACCGGCGTGCGGCGGAGCTCGACCCCACGGCGCACGAGCCGCAACTCGCCCGGGTCCTGGCGGACCTGAGTCTGCTGCGGCTGGCCGACGGAGACCTCGACGGCGCGGTCGGGGCGGCCCGGGAGGCGGTCGCGCTCACCCGCCGCCTGGCCGAGTCCCACTGGTCCGCCTACCACGCCCTGACGGCCCGCCGTCTACGGGTGCTCGGCCGCGTCCTGCGCCGCGCCGGCGACCACGGGGCGGCCGTCGCCTGCTACACGGAGTCGGAGTCCATCCTCGTCGACGAGTCGACGGGTTCCGACGCCGCCCGGTACGCGGCCTCGCTGGCCGCCGCCCGGTCCGGTCTCGCCCGCGCGCTCGACGCGGAGGCCCGGGCCCACCTCGCCGACGGCCGGACCGACGACGCCGTCGCGGCGCTGCGCTCCCTGCTCGCGCTCACCCGCCGCACCGACCGGACACACGTCCACGCCCGCTGCGTCACCGCGTTCGCCGACGCCCGCGCCGCGTACCCGGACACGGTCGTACCCGCCTGGAGGCGGGCGACCGGTGAGGAATTCCCGACCTTCGTCTACCGTTTGTCCGGGGCCGTGAGCGGGGAGTCACCGCCCGGTGGGAGCTGAGCTCCGGTGGCCGATCGGCGCATCCGCGACAGACCGGGCGGATTGCGATCAGGAAGCGGAGCGCTCCTTCTTAAGTGCGGGTTAAACGCGTCTTAAGCAACCGTGGGCGCTTCGCCCTTCATCAAGTAACCGCAGGTCAGAGTGATTTGACCGTCACCGGCGGCAGTTGGTCTCTCAATGACTCGTGCGTAGCATCGGGGCCCACCGGTGCGGTCCACCGCCGGCAGAGAGCGCTCTCAACATGGCACGGGCTCTCCCTGCGCACACAGCGGACGTGGACGCCGCGCGGGTTCACACTCCCCCACACCGCACAGACAAGGGGTGTTCAGTCATGGCTGTTCATCGCGCACGCCGATGGTCCCTCGGAGGGCTGGCGTTGCTGCTCGCCACCGGGGCCGCCGGTGGTGTCCTGTTCACCACCACGGGTCCCGCCGCGAACCGGGCCCACGCCGCCTCGGTCGCACAGACCTGGTCCGACGAATTCGACGGAGCCGCCGGAAGCGCGCCGAGCTCCGCCAAGTGGACCCTGGAGACCGGGGGTTCGGGCAACGGCAACCATGAGCTGCAGTACTACACGAAGAGCACCGACAACGCCGCCCTCGACGGGAGCGGCCACCTGGTCATCACCGCGCGCAAGAACGGCGACAGCGGGCTCCAGTGCTGGAACGGAACCTGCCAGTACACCTCGGCCCGCCTCAACACCGCGCAGACCTTCACCCAGGCCTACGGCCACTTCGAGGCCCGCATCAAGGTGCCGCGCGGGCAGGGTGTCTGGCCCGCCTTCTGGATGCTGGGCGACAACCTGGGCAGCGTGGGCTGGCCGAACAGCGGCGAGATCGACGCCATGGAGAACGTCGGCAACGAACCCGGCACGGTGCACGGGACCATCCACGGCCCGGGATACTCCGGTGCCGGCGGCATCGGCGCCGCGTACACGCTGCCGAACGGCAAGGCCTTCGCGGACGACTTCCACGTCTTCGCCGTCGACTGGAGCCCCACCGCCATCACCTGGTCCGTGGACGGGCAGGCGTACGAGACCCGCACGCCGTCCGACGTGAACGGGAACAAGTGGGTCTACGACCACCCGTTCTTCCTCGTCCTGAACTTCGCGGTGGGCGGTGACTGGCCCGGCAGCCCGAATTCCGCCACCTCCTTCCCGCAGACCATGACCGTCGACTACGTGCGGGTCACCGCCGCGGACTCCGGCAAGCCCACCGCCGGGACCGGCACCACCGGCCCCATCAAGGGCATCGGCGGCATGTGCGTCGACGTGGCCGGCGCCTCCGGTGCCGACGAGACGCCGATCCAGCTCCACGACTGCAACGGGGCCGACGCCCAGAAGTGGACCGTGGGCGCCGACGGCACCGTACGGGCGCTCGGCAAGTGCCTCGACGTACGGGCCGCCTCCACCGAGAACGGGGCCCCGGTCCAGCTCTACACCTGCAACGGCACGAAGGCCCAGCAGTGGACCCTCGCCTCCGCCGGCGATCTGACGAACACCGGCTCGGGCAAGTGCCTCGACGCCAAGGACAACTCCTCCGCCGACGGCACCCGTCTGCAGATCTGGACCTGCGCCGGAACGGCCAACCAGAAGTGGGCGCTCGGCTGACCGTCCGGCGCCCGGCGTGACGGCGGCGATCCGCCGTCCTCCCGCGCGGCCCGGCCGGCCCTTCCGGCGGCCGGCCCTCCCCGCGATCCCCCACCGCCTCCCCCCCCCAGGCACAAGTACCAAGGAGAACCCGGCACATGACGCCTCGTCACCAGCGGAACCTGACCCGCCGCAAGACGCTGTTCGCCCTCGGTGGCGCGGCCGTGGCCGCGCCCGCCGCCGCGGCGATCGCGCCGTACGCCATGGCCGGCCAGACGAACGCCTCCACCAAGGCCGCCACGGGCTCGCTCCCGCTGACGATCGTCAACAACAGCGGCTCGTTCGGCAACGGGTCGGTGCACGTGTACATCGTCGGCAACCAGGACGGAAAGCAGGTCCGTGTCACCCAGGACGGAAAGCTGGCGCCCATCTCCCTCGCGGACAACCGCGCCGACGGGTTCACCGACTACGCGCTCACCCTGGCGGCGAGCGGGGAGACCCGGCTCAAGCTCCCGTTCATGTCGGGCCGCATCTATGTGTCGCTGGGCGCGAAACTGAAGTTCAAGGCGATCAAGGACGGCAACGGCAACGCGGCCCTCCAGTTCCCCGCCGGCTGGGTCAAGTCCGACCCCAGCTTCGGGGTGCTGCACGACTGCGCCGAGTTCACCTACAACTCGGCCGGCATGTTCTGCAACACGACCATGGTCGACATGTTCAGCGTGCCCATGAACATCCGGCTGACCGGGGCCAAGCAGCAGACGACCGGTGTCGTCCGGGACGGCGGACGGGCCGCCGCGTTCGCCGCGATCAAGAAGAACGCGGACTTCGCGCCCCTCGTGGTCGGTGACCTCCGCATCATCGCCCCGGGCCACGGCCTGGACGCGGGTGTGTTCGCCAAGAACTACCTCGCCCCGTACATCGACCAGGTGTGGAGCACCTACACCGGCAAGAATCTGACCGTCAAGACCAATGCGGGCACGTTCACCGGCCGGGTGCGCGCGGGCAGGTTCACCTTCTCGGGGCCCGCCTCCGTCTCGTTCGCCAAGCCCTCCACCCGTGACGTCCTCTTCTGCGACGGCACCCTCGCCGCGCCCAACGACGGCACCACCGGACCGGTGGCCGCCGTGCTCGGCGCCGGGTTCAACCGCTCCACCCTGCTCAGCAACCCGGCACAGCCGACCACCAAGGCGGCGGACTTCTACCGGACCAAGCTCACCAACCACTACTCCAAGGCCGTTCACGCGGCCACCAAGGACGGCAAGGCCTACGGATTCGCCTTCGACGACGTCGCCGACTTTGCCTCCTTCATCCAGGACAGCGCCCCCACGGCGATCCGTCTGACCCTGTCGCCCTTCTAGAGCCCGGCGCCCCGCCCGCCCCGTCTGCGCCGCCCGGCACGGGCGGGGTGCGGGATGCCTTCGTCCCTGCCCCGACGGCGCTCCGGTAGCGCGTCACCGGTGAGCGCATAGGGTGGAACCCTGACAAAACGGAATGTATAGGTGGTCAACGGTCAACGGAAGTGTCATGGTTGCATTGCTGGGCGGGTACGGCCGGTCGGGTTCGGAGCTTGACGAGGCCGTTCTCGGGGCGCTTTTCTCCGAGTCGCCCGTAGGCCTCCACGTCCTGGACACCGAGCTGCGCCTGGTGCGCTTCAACACCGCCGCCCGCTACGTCCGCGCCTTCGCCCTGGAGGAGGCCCTCGGACGCCACCCGCGGGAGTGGGCCGGTGACTTCTACACCGGGGCTTATGAGCAGACGGTGCTGGAGGTACTGGAGACCGGCGTGCCGTCCCTCGACGTGGAGGTGCGGGGCCATCTGGATCCCGGCTCATCCGAGATCGTGCTGTCGGTCTCCTGCTTCCGTCTGGAGGACGCGGCCGGCGGCGTCCTGGGAGTGGCGACGGCGGTCCTCGACATCACGGAGCGGAAGCGGGCGGCGGCGCGCCTGGCCTTTCTGGAGCGGTCGAGCGGGCGCATCGGCACGACCCTGGACATCTTCCGTACGGCGCAGGAGTTCGCCGACGAGATCGTCCCCGCGCTGGCCGACACCGTGGTGGTGGAGGTGCTGGACTCCGTCCTGCGCGGAGAGGCCAGCGCACCGGGCACCATCATGGAGTACGGGGCCATGCGGTGCACGGGCCGCCGTTCCGTCGCCCTGGACGCGGAGCGGCACCTTCCCTCCATCGGCGAGGCGATCGGCCTGACCTCCGGAACGCCGCTCGCCCAGTGTCTGTCCGACCTCGAGCCACGCGTCTTCGAGCACCTGGACCTGGACGCCCCGTGGCTGAAGCGGGAACCGGTCCGGGGGCGCCGCCTGGCCGAGGCGGGCGCACACTCGCTGCTCGTCCTGCCGCTCGCCGCCCGCGGGTCCGTGGTCGGAGTGGCGCACTGCTACCGGCATCACACGCCGCAGCCCTTCGACGACGGCGAGCTCGCGCTCGCGGCCGAACTCGCCGACCGCGTGGCGCTGTGCCTGGACAACGCCCGGCTCTACGCCAGGGAACGATCGGCCGCCCGTGTCCTCCAGCTCAGCCTGCGACCGGCCGGGGTCGTCGGTCACGCCGCGGTGGAGACCGCCTACAGCTACCACCCGCTCGGCGCCGGCGGAGACTGGTTCGACGTCATCCCCCTGTCCGGGGCGCGGGTGGCCCTGGCGGCGGGCGACACGGCGGGGCAGGGCCTTCGGGCGGCCGCCACCATGGGCGAGGTGAGGGCCGCGATCAGCGCGCTGGCCGTCCTCGACCTGACCCCCGACGAGGTTCTGGAGCGGTTGCACGCCCTGGTGACCCGCCTCGGCGGAGAACGGCCCCGGCCCCCGGACACCCCGGCCGACGACGAGAACCAGGACACCACCTGCCTCTACATCGTCTACAGCCCCATCACCCGCCGCTGCTCCATCGCGAGCGCCGGACATCCGCCTCCGGTGGTGGCGCTGCCCGACGGAACCGTCGAGTACGCCATGGTCCCCGCGGGGCCGCCGCTCGGCCGCGGTCTGGCGAAGTACGGCACGGCCGAGTTCGAGCTCCCCGAGGGCAGTCTCCTCCTGATGTCCAACACGGCGATGCTGCGGGCCGTCTCGGACGATCCGCGGAGCCAGCTCGCCCGTATCGGCGGTGCGCTGCTGCCGGCCGCCCGGCCCCTGCAGGAGATCTGTGACGAGGTGGTCTACCAGCTCACACCCGAACAGGTGGAGAGCGACGCGGTCCTGCTGCTCGCCCGTACCCGCGCCCTGGGACCGGACCGGGTCGCTTCGTGGACGCTGCCCAACGACCCCGCGGCGGTCGCCGAGGCGCGCGCGCGAGCGGAGCGCGTGGTGACGGCCTGGGGTCTGGAGGAGCAGGCCTTCACCACCACGCTGGTGGTCAGCGAACTCGTCACGAACGCGGTCCGCTACTCGGACGGTCCCATCGATGTCCGTCTCATCCTCGACGGCCCGGTCATCGTCTGCGAGGTGACCGACGACAGCAGCACCGCCCCCCACCTCCGGCACGCCGAGGAGGTCGACGAGGGCGGCCGGGGCCTGTACCTCACCTGGCAGGTCAGCCGGAGCTGGGGTACCAGACCGGAGGCCCGCGGGAAGACGATCTGGGCGGAGATCGCCCTGTCCGACGACGGATGAGCACGCGGAACACCCGCCGGTCACCCGGGTGAGCGTCGGCCGGGTGGCCCGGCGCGGGCCGCTCGCCCGGACAGTGTCACCCGGCCGTGTCGTCCGTCACGGTCCGAGAGCGGTCGGCTACGCTCGCAGCGGCATACCGGGCCCGAGGATACGGAGGACAGGACGGCGGGGATCCAGCGCGAGCGCCTCGTCCGGACGCTGACGTTCTGGCTGCGTCCCGCCTTCGCGCTGCGGGTCGTCAACCGGTTCCAGAAGATCGTGGGCTTCGATCGCTCGATGGCCCTGGCGTCCAGCGCGCTCACCGCGCTCATCCCGCTCACGATCCTCATCGGTGCCCTGCTGAGCAGCTTCTCCGACTACGACGCCGCCGAGCGGATCATCCAGCGCTACGGCCTCACCGGTCAGGGCGCCGAGGCGGTGAAGTCGCTCCTGGCCCCCGCCGAGAGCGCCAGCACCGGCGTGGGCGTCTTCAGCAGCCTGTTCCTGATCATCTCCACACTGAGCTTCGCGCGCGCCTCCCAGCGGCTCTTCGAACAGACGTGGGAACTGCCCCCGCTGAGCGTCCGCAACACGAGGAACGGCCTGTGGTGGATCCTCGGGCTCGGCGGCTACGCGGTCGTCACCGGGTGGCTCCACGCGGTTCTCGGGGGCAGCAAGCTGGGGGTGGTGGCCTCGGTGTGCGAGATCCCGGTGAGCGTCGCCTTCCTCGTCTGGACCGGCTGGACGCTGTCCGCGAAGCGGATCCCCTGGCGCGACCTGCTGCCCTTCGGCGTCACGGCGGGAGCGCTGACCGCGCTCTACTCCGTGGGCGCGTCCGTCTATCTGCCGCGCCTGTTCAACTCCTACGCCGGACGCTACGGCTCGGTCGGTGCCGTCTTCGCGATGATCTCGGCGCTCTTCGCCGCGATGTTCGTCGTCGTCGCGTCGGCGGCCCTCGGACGCGAGATGCGTGATGAACTCGACCGGATCCGCAAGGGCGACCGTCCGTCCGACGACGCGGTCCGCCGTGAATGGGACAGCGTGGTCGAACAGGCCCGGTTGCGCTGGCGCACCACCCGCGAACAGGTCTCCTCGCGCCGCCGCGCGAAGGACACGAAGAACGCGAAGGACACGAAGAACGCGAAGCGCACCAAGGACGCGACGAACGCGAAGAACACGGAGGAGCGGTAGGGCTACTTCGCGCGGGCGACCAGCAGGGCGACGTCGTCGTGGTCGTCGGGGTTGCGCAGACCGTACAGAAGCTGGTCGCAGATCTCCTCCAGCGGCCTGTCCGGCTCGTCGAGGAAGTCGAGAAGGACGTTCAGACGGTCGTCGATGGCGTGCAGCCGCGTCTCGACGAGGCCGTCCGTGTAGAGGACGAGCAGGTCACCGGGGTTGAGTTCGACCGTGGTGGTCTCGAAGGCGACGCCGCCGACGCCCAGGGGGGCGCCCGAGGGAAGTTGCAGCAGTTCGGGGGCGGCACCGGAACGGACCAGCGCGGGCGGCATGTGTCCGGCGTTGGCGATGCGGCACTGCCTGCTGCGGGGGTCGTACACGGCGTAGATGCACGTCACGATGTAGTGCTCCAGATCGCACGTGATCTTGTCGAGATGCTGGAGCACCTGGCCGGGGTCCAGGTCGAGGTCGGCGTAGGCACAGGTGGCGGTGCGCAGCCGGCCCATGGTGGCGGCGGCGTCGATGCCGTTGCCCATGACGTCGCCCACGACCAGGGCGGTCCGGTCGCCGGCCAGCGGGATCATGTCGTACCAGTCGCCGCCGACCTCACTGGTGGACTGGGCCGGCTGGTAGCGGGACGCGACCTCCAGACCGGTGAGGTGCGGGGGGTGCTCGGGCAGCAGGCTGCGCTGCAGCGTGACGGCGGTGTTGCGCACGCTCTGGAACCAGCGGGCGTTGTCGATGGCCACGGCGGCACGGGTGGCCAGCTCGCCGGCGAGCACCACGTCGTCCTCGTCGAAGGGGAGCGGGTTGCGGGTGCGCTTGAGGTCGAGGGCGCCGAGTACTTCGCCGTGCGCGATCAGCGGCACCGCGAGGTAGGAGTGGACGCCGGCCTGCGCCAGGAGAGCCGTTCCCTCGGCGTCACGGGCGATGCGGGGCAGATCGCCTTCGCCGACGTGCCGCACCAGGACCGGTCTGCCGGTGTGGACGCACAGGGTCACCAGCCGGTCGCCGTCGTACGTCGCCAGGTCACCGGGAGGGTCGGCGGCGCGCAGAGCCACGGTCGGGTGCGACGCCTTCAGGGCGAGGGCGCGGAAGAACTCCGGACCGTTGTCCGGCCTGCGCCTCGGGCGGCAGGCCAGGACGGAGTCGAGGACGTCGACGGCGACCACGTCGGCCAGTTCCGGGGCGGCGATGTCGGCCAGTTCACGGGCGGTCTGTTCCACCTCCAGCGTGGTGCCGACGCGGGTGGAGGCGCTGGCGACGAGCGCGAGGCGACGCCGTGCGCGGTCGGCCTCGGCCGCCGCGCGATGGCGTTCGGTGACGTCGACGACCGAGGTGGCCGCGCCCAGGACGCGTCCGCCCGGGTCCTCCAGCCGGTAGAAGGACAGGGACCAGGCGTGCTCGTGGTCGGGATCGGTCGGCGGGCGGCCCACGTGGTACTGGTCGAGCAGCGGTGTGCCGGTGGTGAGCACCTGGCGCAGCGCGGACTCGACGGTGTCCACGTCGGGGAACGGCAGTGTCTCCCGCAGATGACGCCCGACGTGGTCCTCGGCGGGGATGCCGTCGATCCTCTCCAGTGCCGGATTGACCATGAGATAGCGCAGGTCGGGGTCCATCAGGGCCAGCCCGATGGGTGACTGGTTGATCAGCCGCTCGGAGAGGGCCAGATCGGTTTCCACGCGCTGGAGCAGCGTGTGGTCGGCGGCGATGCCCAGGGCGTAGACGTCTCCGTGATCGTCCAGGAGCCGCATGTTGCGGAACTCCATGAGACGGGTGCTGCCGTCCTTGTGCCGGATGGGGAACGCGCCCGCCCAACTGCGTCCCGTCTCCAGGACATCGGCGAACAGTTCGGTGACGGCCTGCAGGTTATCGGGGTGGATGATCAGACGCGCCGCGTACTTGCCGAGCGCCTCCTCCGCCGTGTATCCGATGAGCTCCTGGGCCTGCGGGGTCCAGAACACGATGCGCCCGTCGGCGTCGAGGACCAGCGCGCCCACGCGCAGTACGTCCAGCAGGCCGGTCGGCCGGGCCGCTTCGGGTTCGTGGCCCGCACTGTCGGACTGCGTGGACTCGGCTGTCATCCCTGGCCCTCCTCCACCGGGCCGGCGTGGTGTGCCGGGCTCCGTCGCCGCTGCCGGGCACCTGGGTGCCGACCCCGGCCCTTCCATGCTGCGCCCTGCCCCCGGCCTTGCCCACTCCAGGATCCTCTATTGGCGTGTTCATGTCTGGAAGCGAGTGGTGCTCTGTGCCGTTCCGGGGCGGTGATCGTCCGCCGGGCCTGCGCATCGGACGGACAAGCAGGAACATGGTCGTGTAGAGGATGAGAGCTTCATGGTTTCTGCGCAGAAAGGTTCCGACGCACCCGTGTCCGAAGAACCGGGCGATCCCCTTGACGCGTCCACCGACGCGGCGGTGGTGGTGTCCGGCGACGGGGTGGTGGTGGGCTGGACCAGGGGTGCCGAAGCACTCCTGGGCCATCCGGCGGCCGAGATGGTCGGCACCCCGGCCGTCCGTCTGCTCGCGCTGCCCCGGGACCCCTCACGGGTGGCGGCGGTCGCCGAGCGCTGCCGCGGCGGGATGGGCTGGAGCGGCCACATCCCCCTGCGGCACCGCGACGGCCGGCGCGTCGACACCGACCTGCGTGTCTCCGCGTCCTTCCGCATGGGCGAGAGCGAGTGCTTCCTGATCTCGGCCCGGGACCGCGCACGGCAGTGGACGGTGGGCCCGGCCTTCCTCGACGGGTTCCTGACCCGCTCCCCGGTCGGCATGGCGGTGCTCGACCTCCAACTGCGCTACGTCTGGATGAACGACACCCTGGAACACCTCGGCGGTGTGCCCCGCGGGCAGCGGCTCGGGCGCCGGCTGACGGAACTGCTGCCGGGGCTGCAGGCGGAGACCATCGAGGGACTGATGCGCAAGGTCCTGGCGACCGGCGAGCCGATGATCGACTACGAGTACCTGGGATGGAGCTGGGCCGACCCGCACCGGCGGCACGCCTACTCCTCCTCGTTCTTCCCGCTGCTCGGCGTCGACAACTCCTACACCGGCGTGTGCTACATGGTCCTGGACGTCACCGAGCGGTGGAACGCCCGGCAGTTGCTGTCGCTGGTCAACGAAGCCGGGACCACCATCGGCGGGACCCTCGACGTCATGCGCACGGCCCAGGAGATCGCCGACTTCGCCGTGCCGCGCTTCGCGGACTTCGTCATCGTCGACCTCCTCGAATCCGTCCTCAGCACCGAGGGACACGGAGCCTGGCTGTCGGACGCCGGACCCGCACCCGTCAAGCCCGTCATGCGGCGCGCGGGCATGAGTTCGGTCCGGGAGGGGTGCCCGGAGGCCGTGGCCCGGATCGGCGACCGGGCGGACTTCCTCCCGCCGCCCCACGACGTGCACCTGCTCACCAGCGGCGAGCCGGTCCTCATGCAGGTCCTCGACCCGGACGACGACCTGTGGATCGCCGAGGAGCCCGAACGAGCGGCCAGCATCCGCCGGTACGGGCTGCACTCCCTCATCTCCGTGCCGATGCGGGCGCGCAACACCGCCCTCGGCCTCACCACCTTCCTGCGCTCCCTCAACCCGGTCTCGTTCCAGCCCGACGACGTCCTGCTGGCCCGCGAGGTGGTGGCGCGCGCGGCACTGTGCGTCGACAACGCCCGCCGCTACACCCGCGAACACACGGCGGCCGTCACCCTGCAGCGCAGTCTGCTGCCCCACGCCCTGTCGGGCGGGACAGCTCTGGAGGTGGCCTCCTCCTACCTGCCCGCGGACCCGAGCGGCGGGGTCGGCGGCGACTGGTTCGACGTCATCCCGCTGTCCGGGGCCCGGGTGGGCCTGGTCGTCGGCGACGTGGTCGGCCACGGCATCACCGCGGCGGCCACCATGGGCCGGCTGCGCACCGCGGTGCAGACCCTCGCCGACATGGAGCTGCCCCCCGACGAACTGCTGGCCCACCTCGACGACCTCGTGCTCCGGCTCAGCGAGGAGCGCACCCAGGAACAGCGGGCCGACCGGAGCACCCCCGAGCAGGAGGCCGACCGGAACACCTCCTCCTCCTTCCTCGGAGCGACCTGCCTCTACGCCGTCTACGATCCCGTCACCAGGCGCTGCTCGATGGCCCGGGCCGGACACCCGCCGCCCGTGTTCGTCACCCCCGACGGATGCTTCTCCTATCCGGAGCTGCCCGCCGGGCCGCCGCTCGGCCTCGGCGGGATGGCCTTCGAGAGCCGGGAGGTCGAGCTCGACGAGAACACCCTGATCGGCCTCTACACGGACGGCCTCGTGGCGGGAGCGCACTACGACATGGAACTCGGCATGGCACAGCTGGGGGAACTGCTCGCCCGGCCGGACCCCGACCTCGACGCGCTCTGCACGGAGGCGGTACGGCACCTCGTGCCCGTTCCCCAGCCGGACGACATCGCCCTGCTCCTGGCCCGCACCCACACGCTCGGGGACGACCACGTCGTCTCGTGGGAGGTCCCGGTGGACCCGGCCGCCGTCTCCGAGATGCGGGCCCGTGCCACACGCGCGATCGAGGCCTGGGGACTCGGGGAACTCACCATGACCACCGAACTCATCGTGAGCGAACTCGTCACCAACGCCATCCGCTACGCCGTACCGCCGATCCGGCTGAGGCTGCTCTGCGACACCCGGCTGACCTGCGAGGTCTCCGACGCCAGCAGCACCGCCCCACGGCTCAGGCACGCCCGGAGCACGGACGAGGGCGGCCGGGGCCTGTTCCTGGTGGCCCAGCTCGCCCACCGCTGGGGCGCCCGCTACACGGCGGAGGGAAAGATCATCTGGGCCGAACAGGAGATCCCGTGAGGATCCCCGGCACCTGAGACGGCCCGTACCCACGCCGCCCGGCCCAGCGGCGCCGTTCAGCCGAGGCCGGCCTCCGGCCGGCCGGTCCCGTCGAGACCGCCGTCCTCGTCGCCCGGATCGACGCCGTGGTCGCGGCACCAGGAACGGTACGCGGCGACCGCCGTGGGCAGCGTGGGGAAGATGCGGTCCTCGCCGACGGACGCGCTCAGCCCGTAGGCGTCCAGATCGTCGCGCAGATCCTGCTTGACCCGGGCCATCGCGAACTCGACGCCCCGCCCCCCGAGTTCACGGCGCAGCTCGTCCAGCGAGTCCAGGGCGGTGATGTCCACCTCCACGTTGGCCTCCGCGTTGAGGACGAACCACCTGACCGGGACCTCCTGTTCGGCCACCGCGACGAGGGCGCTGCGCCGGAAGTCCTCCGCGTTGGCGAAGAACAGCGGAGAGTCGTAGCGGTAGACCAGCAGACCGGGGATCACCCGGGCGTCCGGGAAGTCGTCGACGTCGTGCATGCCCGCGAGGCCCGGCACCAGCCCCTGGACCGCGTCGTGCGGGCGCGCCACCCGGCTCAGCAGCTCGGCGACCGACAGACCCACGGCCACCAGCACGCCGTAGAGGATGTCCAGGGCCAGGACGCCGATCAGGCAGCCGACGGCCAGCATGAGTTCCCGGAGCCGGAAGGACGCCAGCCGCCGGAAGCCGGCCAGGTCGATCATCCGGATCGCCGCGTAGACGACCAGCGCGCCGAGGACGGCCGAGGGCGTGTCGGTGAGCAGGGGACTCAGGAACAGCAGGACCGCCAGCACCGAGAGCCCGGCCGTGAGCCCGTACGCCTGGGTGCGCGCGCCCGTGGACTGCGCGAGGGCCGTACGGCTGGCGCTGCTGCTCACCGGGAACCCCTGAAGAGTGCCGGCGCCGAGGTTCGCCGCGCCCAGGGCCAGCAGTTCCTGGTTCGCGTCCATCGCCGTACCGCCGTCCTCGGTCGTGAAGGCGCGGGCGGTGAGGATGAAGTCGGTGTACGCCACGAGCAGGACGCCGACCGCGGGCAGCAGCAGCTGGGGCAGGGTGTCGAGCGGGGGGAAGTGCGGGCGGGGGAGCCCGGCCGGGATCTTTCCGATCACCGCGATGCCGTGGTCCTGGAGGTCGAAGGCCGAGACCACGGCCGTACCGGCGACCAGGACCAGCAGCGGTCCCGGGACGCGCCAGCGCAGCCGCGTGGCCAGGTACAGGACGGCCAGCGTCGCGGCGCTGAGGGTCACCGTGGCGGGATGGATCTCGTCCAGGTTCCCGAGGAAGGAGGCCAGTTTCGGGAAGAACTCCGAACCGTCCGTCGGCACACCGGTCAGCTTCGTGAGCTGATCCACCATCATGATCAGTGCCACGCCCGCCAGATACCCGATCAGCACGGGCCGCGAGAGCAGGTCGGCCACGAAGCCCAGCCGTGCCGCCCAGGCCACCAGACACATCAGCCCGACGGCGACGGCGAGCGCCGAGGCCAGGACCGCGTACCGCTCCGGATCGCCGCCGGCGAGCGGCCCGACGACCGTCGCGGTCATCAGCGCCGTCGTCGACTCGGGACCCACCGACAGCAGCCGGGACGAACCCAGGAGGGCGTACAGCACGATGGCCGGCAGGATCGCCCACAGGCCCACCACGGGCGGCAGCCCGGCGACACTGGCGTACGCCATGACCTGCGGCACCAGATAGGCCGCGACCGTCACCCCGGCCAGCAGGTCACCGCGCAGCCAGCTCCGCCGGTAGTGCCTGAGCACCGGGAGTCCGGGCAGCGCCGGCGCAGGGATGCGCCACCCTCCGTGCGGGATGCCGTGGTGCTTCGACACGGGCCGGCCCTTCGGATCGTGCCGGCGGGCTCATGGACAGGGCCCGCGCGGTCAGTCGGTGCGCCGCGCTCTGCGGGCCAGGAGCTTACCCACCTCCCACACGACCAGGAACGCGACAGCGGACAGCAGGGCCCAGCCGAACTGCCGCGCGTCGATCTCGGTGGTGCCGAGAATGCGGCGGAACCCGTCCAGCTGCGTCACCGCGACCGCCAGGACGAACTGCGCCAGCGCCGTCCAGTTCATCTGCTTGCTGTCGAAGGTGCTGGGCGTCAGCACCGAATCCGTCTCGCTGCGGCATTCGAACGCGGCCACGATCAGGCAGAGGGCGAACGCGGTGAACGCGATCGAACTGCCGATCTCGACGCTGTCGTAACGGGACTCGCCCAGCTTGATCAGCCCGAGCAGGATCAGCGTGATCGCCAGCCCGCTGAGGCCGACCGTCACCATCACGGGCCGGGTCAGCACCGACTCTCCCCGGGGGCGAGGCCTGCGCCGCATCAGTCCCACGCTCTCCTGGTCGAAGCCGAGCGCGAAGCCGAAGGAGGCGTTGACCACGAAGTGGATCCACAGCACCTGCGGCGGGGTGAAGGGCTCACCGGCCGCGATGTTGAAGATCGTCGCCCCGAGGAAGGTCAGGACGAACGTGACCAGCAACAGCAGCACGAACCGGATGTACTTGGTGAGGTTGTCGTAGAGCTTGCGGCCCTGTTCCACGGCGTAGACGATCGTCGTGAAGTTGTCGTCGGACAGGATCATCCGCGCCGCGTTCTTCGCCACGTCCGTGCCGCTGCCCATGGCGATGCCGATGTCGGCGGCCTTGATGGCGGGGGCGTCGTTGACACCGTCGCCGGTCATCGCGACGACGGCACCCTTCTTCTTGAGCGTGTCCGCGAGCAGCACCTTGTGCTCGGGCGCGACCCGTCCCACCACACCGATGCCGTCGATACGGGCCAGCCGCTCGCTCTCCGGCAGCGCGGCGAAATCGGCGCCGAGGACGGCCTCGCCCGGAATCCCCAGCTGCCGGGCGATGGCGGCACCCGTGGTGACGTCGTCCCCGGTCACCATGCGGACCCGGATGTGCGCCGCCTGGGCGCTGGCCACGGCCGCCTTGGACTCCTCACGCGGCGGGTCGACCATCCCGACCAGACTCGTCATCCGCAGCCCGATGACATAACCGAGCAGGTCGCCGTCCGGATCGAAGTCGGCCGGATCGAGGTCCCGGGTGGCCGCCGCCATCACCCGGCGTCCCTCCCCGCCCATGCGCTCGCCCTGTTCGTCGGCGCGCCGGCTCAGGTCCGCGTCCCACGGGACCGTCGTGCCGCCGGACAGCGCGGTCGTCGCGCGGGCCTGCACCGCGGGAGCCGCACCCTTGACGAAGCAGCGCACCACCGGACGCCCGGACGGGTCGACCGTGGAGTTGAAGGTGGCCATCAGCTTGTAACCGGGGTCGAAGGGCAGCGTGGCGAGCCGGGGCAGCCGCTCGCGGGTGGCCTCGATGTCCAGCCCGGCCTTGTGGGCCAGCACCAGGAACGCGCCCTCGGTGGGATCGCCCACGACCTCGCCGTCCACCAGCTTGCCGTCGTTCGCGACGAGGTACGGGAGGATCGCCTCCTCGATGCTCGCGGAGGAGCCCGCGGCGTGATGGATCCGCCCTTCGAGGCCGTACCCCGTGCCCGAGACGGTGTAGCGGTCGGCGGCCGTGACCACCTCCACCGCCGTCATCTGGTTCATCGTCAGGGTGCCGGTCTTGTCCGAGTTGATCGCCGACGTGAAGGCCAGGGTCTCGACGGACGGCAGCTCCTTCACGATCGCGTTGCGCTTCGCCAGATTGAGACTGCCGACGGACAGGATCGCCTGGGTCACCGTGGGCAGGGCCTCGGGAATGGCGGCGATGGCCAGCGAGACCGCGCTGACGAACAGGGCGTCCCACGCCTGGCCGCGGCTGTGCCCGAGCGAGAACATCACGATCATGGTCGCCCCCGCGGCGGCCGTGATCCACAGCGTCAGGGCGTCGAGTTCCTTGGTGAGCGGCGCCTCCTCCCGCTCGGTAGCCGACAGCATCTCCGAGATCTTGCCCAGCTCGGTGCCCTCACCCGTCCCGGTGACGATCACGAGACCGCTGCCGTGGGTGACCGGTGTGTGCATGAACGCCATGTTCGACTGGTCGCCCGGTCCCAGTACGACCTTCGGCAGGGTCGTGGCGTCCTTCGACGCGGGGACGCTCTCGCCGGTGAGCGCCGACTCGTCGATCTGCAGCGCGTGGGCCTCGACGATCCGCCCGTCCGCCGGAACCTGGTCCCCGGCGGAGATGTGCAGGACATCGCCCACGACCACCTGCTCCGCCGGGATCTCCGACTCGTTCCCGTCACGCCTGACCCGGGCCGTCGCGGTGAGCATGGACTGGAGCGCGTTCATGGCGCTCTCGGCCTTCCCCTCCTGCCGCAGTCCCACGACCGCGTTCAGCAGGGTCAGCAGGACGAGCAGGATCGCCGTGGTCCACTCGGCGATGGCCAGCGAGACGACCGCGGCCACCACGAGCACGATCTGCATGTAGCTGCGGTACTGCTCGGCGAACCGCCGCCAGGCCGGCTTCGGCTTCTCCTCCGGCAGCGCGTTCGGCCCGTTCTCGGCCAGCAGTTCGGCGACCCGGGCCGCGGTGAGCCCGGACGCGGGGTCGACACCGAAGGCCGACGCGACGTCCTGCGGATCACGCGCGTACCAGAGCTCCGGAGCGGAACGCTCCGGAGCCTTCGGGCCGCTCGACTGCATCGCCATCTCTGCTCTCCGATCTGGATCCGGTCCGCCGCCCGTGTCCCGTGGGCCGCGAGGGACCTACTTCCGCTTGCGCTTACCGGTCCGCGAGGACGCCTGCCGCCGGCCGTCGCCCGCTCCCGGAACCGGGTGCCGGGCCGCGTACGGATCGGCCGGCGCACCCTCCGGAGCATCGGCCTCCAGCTCCCGCCGCGCGGCCCGGAGATCCTTGCGCGCCTCCTTGCCGACCACCGGATAGGCGGGGTCGATGTCCATGAGCGTGTGCGCCAGCACCGCCGCCGTGGAGATCCGCGCGAACCACTTCCGGTCCGCCGGTACGACGTACCAGGGCGCCCACGGCGTACTGGTGTGCGTGAGCATCTCGGAGAACGCGTGCTGGTACTCGTCCCACCGCCGGCGCTCCCGGACGTCGGCGGCGGAGAACTTCCAGTTCCGCTCCGGCAGGTCGAGCCGCTTCATGAACCGGGTGCGCTGTTCCTCCTTGGACAGGTTCAGGAAGATCTTCACGACCTTGAACCCGTTGTCGGTCAGATAGCGCTCCCAGTCGTTGATCGCCCGGTAGCGGCGGTCCCAGATGTCCGGCCCGCGCACGTCCGCCGGCAGCCGCTGCCGGTCCAGGACCTCCGGATGCACCCGGACGACGAGCACCTCCTCGTAGTGCGAACGGTTGAAGATCGCGATGTCGCCGCGGGCGGGCAGCCGGGCCGCGTACCGCCACAGGTAGTCGTGGTCGAGCTCCTCGGCGGAGGGCTGCTTGAAGCTGCTGACCTTGACGCCCTGCGGGTTCACGCCGCTCATGACGTGCCGGATCGTTCCGTCCTTGCCCCCGGCGTCGAGCGCCTGAAGACACAGCAGGACGCCGTACGTGTCCTGGGCGGCCAGCCGTTCCTGGTACTCGGCGAGCAGCGACACGCCCGTGCGCAGCAGTTCCACCCCCTGCTTCTTCTTCAGGCCGCCCTTGTACCGGGGGTCGAAGTCCTTGCCCAGGTTCACCCGTGAGCCCGGCTCGACCCGCAGCGGCTCGATGAGCCGCGCGACGCGTTCGGCCCTGGTGTCCTTCATGACGGCCCCGCCTCTTCTCCTGTCACGGTGAGCACCGCACGGTCATGGGCCCTCACCGGCACCGCCCAGGTCGGAGGCCGACGCGGGTGCGGGCCGGAGCCGCGCGGGGATCCACCGGCCCAGCAGGGGAGAGCGCCGCGGGCGCTCCGCGGACCGCTCCGCCGTCCCCGCCGTCCCCGGCTCCGCGGCACCGGCGTCGCCGGCGGCCGTCCCCCGGGGGGCGGCTCCGTTCCCGTCGAGGCCGGCGAGCAGCGCGCGGACCCGGCGCTCGACCAGAATGGGGACGTAGGTCCTGACCTTCGCCTGCCGGAAGGAGCCGCGGGCCGTGGCGACCACCTGGTCCACGACGGACGGGTCGACCGAGGGATAAGCGGCCTTCAGCCTCGTGGCCAGGTGAAGAAGGGCGACCGCCTCGTCGTGGCGGACGCCCTGGGGAGCCGCCGGGTCTTCCGCCGGACCGGTGTCCGCGGGCGGGGCGGGAGTGCGACTCGCCCCGCGTGACGCTCTGCTCTCGTCGGCCGTGGCTGCCGGCTCGTCCGTCTTCATCGTTCGACCACCCGCGCGCTCGCAAGTCCCGAGCCTCAAGGGGCCAGGACCGCAAGGTCAACGGTCACGATCCGACTGCCCCGAGACGGCTCGACGGCCGGGGTACGAGGCCGTCCCATTCATTCTGGGTCCGCCCGGTCGAAACCGCCTCACGGACGACGCGTCGGTGCCGGGGCCCGCCTTGTCGCGGGCGCGGCCGTCGCGACCGGGCCGCTCGCGGGACGGCGCAAGGGCCGTGCCCGCGTGGCGGCCGGTCTTGTGAGGCGGGGTGGCGGCTCGTCGCCGGAGCGCTCGCGGAGGTCAGGTGGTGCGCAGCGTCCGCTGGGCGAGTCGGTACGCGGGAAGCATCTCTGTGTGCTCCCCGGTGTCCAGTCCGTCGAGGTGCACGACGACCGGGCCGTCATCGGTGGTGACGGCGAAGGCGGACTCCTTCTTCGACTCCTTGAAGGCCTCACTGGTGTGGACGTACTCCACCTCGGCGCCGGACAGGCCGCCCGCGTCGAACGTGCGGTAGACCGCCTTGCCCGCGCCGTGCTCGGCGGCCACGAAGGCCTTGAGCACGGTGACCGCGTCATCGGCGCCCGGTTTTCCGGTCCAGACCCGGAGGTAGCCGATGTTCCCGGCGGGCTTGGCGTCGATCTCGCAGACGAGGGTGACCGGTCCCTGCCGGAAGAGCGGATCCGTGACGTCCCTGGTGCCGTCCGTTCCGATCGGGGCCTGCGCCGCCGCGTCGATGGACTGCGGTTTCCAGTTCTCGGCCGTGTCGAAGCTGACCGGCAGTTCGCAGGCCGAGCCCGCGGGACCGAGTGCGGCACCGCTCTTGGCCGTTGTGCCGGTGGCACCGGAAGCCCGGTCCGTGGACGTCGCGCTCGTGCCCGCCTTCGGACTCTCGTCGGCGGTGGTCGAGCAGCCCGTCGCCACGACGGTCGACAAGGCCACGTACACCGCCCCCCGCCACCCGCCCCGTATTCCTGCAGCCATGATGCGTTCCCCCTGTGGTCCAGTGGGCACAATGTAACCGAGCGCGGCTGGTGGGCGCGGGGAGGGCGGTACGGGTCCAACTGCAGACCGGGGAGGCAGCGCCCGCCGTGATGAGCCGAGAACTGACGATCTGTCATTGGCGTTCGGGCGGAGCACGGTTGGCTCGAATCACACCGAGGTGCGGGCGGACACATGGCAAGTATGTCTGCGCGCTGTCGAGGCTCCCGGTGGGTGGGCGGAGAGGTCAGCCGAAAGCCTTGACCGCCTGGTAATAGGTCCATGCAGTGCTGTCGCAAGAGGCCTTCGTCGCGCCGCTGTAGTTGGCGCAGACTCGCCCCAGGTCCGCGTAGAACATGCTGTCGAGGCGGGACTTGTTGGCATCGAAGGTGCCGGCGGCCTTGTAGTTGCGATAGCCGAAGTCGTGGTGGGCACATGAGGTGGCGAAGGGGAAGCCGAACGGGTTGTCCGGCGATGTGGAGCAGTAGTCGGTGGACCAGTCGAAAGCGTACGCCGACCAGGCCGATTGATTGGCTCGGGCGGCGACCCAGGCGTTGTAGCTCGACGCGCTGGTCTGGGTCCAGTTGGACAGGACCTGGGGCTTGTCGGCGGGGGCGGCGCCAGCGGCTGTAGCGGTCGCCATGACAGCTGCCAGGGCCATGGCCGATGCGGCGAGGCCGGTGGCGAGTTTTCGGTGCATCCCAACACCTCCATGAGGCTGCGACCCGCCCATCGGGCTGCAGGTTCATGACAGAGATGATCGGCACCGCGACCCCTCTTGCATAGTGCTTGGACCCCAACAATCAATTAACTCGCGGGAGTTGGGGGGACACGTTTCATCTCTGCGACCACCATGGCTGTCTATGGCTGGATGTGTTCCTTCGGGTTGGAGGTGTCCCGGTCGGATGCCATTGGCCCCCGCCTCTCGCGGTCTCTCGTTCCCGGTCTCCGGTCCGGGCTCCCCGTTCCGTCCCCATGTCCCGGACGTGCAACCGTAGGGTTGTGATGAAGACCCCGACGTGCAACCCTGGAGTTGCATCAGTTGGTCGCTGTGAAGGAGCACCTCATGTCCGAGGACCGGATCGAACGCGAAACCCTGATCGAAGCACCCCCGGAGAAGGTCTGGCCGCTGGTGGCCGTGCCCGGATTCTGGGTCGCCGACGAGGAGAGCCTGTCCACCACGGAGGGCAAGGAGGGCGAGTCGACCGTGGTGAAGAACCCCCAGTACGGCGAGTTCCCGGTGCGGGTGGAGAAGGTCGAGCCCCCCACCTACGTCGCCTACCGCTGGACCAGCGCGTTCCCCGGAGACGCGCTGACCGACGCCAACAGCACGCTGGTCGAGTTCACCCTGATCCCGGAGGGCGCGAGCACGAGGCTGCGTGTCGTCGAGAGCGGCTTCGCGGCACTGTCCGGGTCCGCGGAGCTGCGGCACAAGGCCCACGAGGACAACAGCAACGGCTGGCCCCAGGTCCTGGACGCGTTCAAGAAGCGCGTCGCCCAGCCGTCGGTGTGACCGAGGAACGAGGCGAGGCCGAGGAGGTCGACAGCGTCCTCGCCGCACTGGCCGACCCGACGAGACGCCAACTGCTCGATCTGCTGGCGGCCGGGGGCGAGGTCACGGCCACGAAACTGGCCGAGGGACTGCCCGTCTCGCGGCAGGCGGTGGTCAAGCACCTCGCCGTGCTGGACGCCGCCGGGCTCGTCACCGGGAGCCGGGTGGGGCGTGAGGTGCGGTACGCGGTACGGCCGGCCGCGCTGAACGCCACCGCCCGGTGGATGTCGGCGCTCGCAGCCGACTGGGACCGGCGCCTGGCGCGCATCAAGCGCGTCGCCGAGGCCGCCGAGCGGGCGTCACGCGGGTGAGCGCCCTGTCGCGGGGGGGGGGGGGGCGGGGGGCGGGGCCGGGGGCCCCCCCCCGCCGCCGCGGCCCCGGGCCGGCCCCGGGGCCCGACCCCAAACCCCGCGGGGGGCAGTACAAAACGG
>NZ_JBIRQM010000001.1:726121-804064 GCF_044333225.1 Streptomyces sp. NPDC021080
GGCGGGGCCGGGGGGGCCCACCCCGGCGGGCCCGGGGCCCGCGGCGGGGGCCCCCGGGGGGTGCGCCCCGGGGGGGGGGCCCGGGCGCCCGGGCGCGGGCCCGCGGGCACCCGCGACGAATGCCGGGCCCGGTGCCGCACGGGTCCCATGTCCCATGTCCCCGGTTGTCCCATGTCCTCCGGTGTTCATGTCCCATGTTCTCGAGTGTTCATGTCTGTCCCATGTACATGTGTGCGGCGCCCTCCATGTTCATGTGTCCCTCGCCGTTCATGTGTCCGTCGTCCGGCGCCGGAACGGCTCCCGGACCGGCTCCTGCGGTGACCGGATCGGTCCGCACCCCGACCCGATGCGGCCTGTCCCCGTGCCCTACGCACCGGTCAGAGTGGAGGCATGACCCGAGCACTGATCGTCATCGACGTCCAGGAATCCTTCCGCGCCCACCCTCTGTGGGAGACCATCTCCGACCCGAAGATCGCCCAGCAGGTGGACCGGCTCGTCGGGCTCGCCCGCCGGGCCGGGGACACGGTCGTGTGGGTGCTGCACTCGGAGCCCGGCAGCGACGGCGTCTTCGACCCCGCCCTCGGCCATGTCCGGCTGATGGACGAGCTCACGCGCCAGGACGGGGAGCCGCTGATCCACAAGACCTCGCACAACGCCTTCACCACCACCAACCTGCAGCAACTCCTCACGGAACGCGGGGTCCGCGAGCTCACCGTCTGCGGGATCCGGACCGAGCAGTGCGTGGAGACCACCACCCGCCTCGCGAGTGACCTCGGCTACCAAGTCACCTTCGTCTCCGACGCCACCGCCACCAACCCCATCCCGCACCGGGACGCCCCCGCCGGGCAGAGCGTGGCGGAACTGCTGGCCGACCCCCGCACCCTCGGCGCCGAGGACGTCATCAGGCGCACCGAGTACGCCCTGGCCGGACGCTTCGCCACCATCGCCACGGTCGACGAGCTGGAAACCTCCGCGGCCACTCGGGCATGATGACCGGATCGTGAGCCACGTCGTCTTCTTCCTGGTGCCCGGAGTCCATCTGCTGGACCTGGCCGGCCCCGCGCAGGTCTTCTCCACGGCCGCCGACTTCGGGCACCCCTACACCCTCGGCTACGTCGCCGAGCAGCCGCTGATCGTCACCGCCCAGGGGCTGCCCCTGGTGACCCGGCTCGACTGGCCCGAGCTGGGCCCCGAGGACCTGATCGTCGTGCCCGGCTGGCGCGCGCTCACCCTCGGCGACGGGCCTGCCATCGGTGAGGCCGCCCTGCGGGTCCTCCGGAACCACCACGCGCGGGGCGGCACCGTCGCCAGTGTCTGCGCGGGGGCCGACGCGCTCGGCCGGGCCGGGCTGCTCGACGGCCGCCGGTGCACCACCCATCACGACGTCCAGGACGAACTCGCCGGCCGCTATCCCGGGGCGGTCGTCGTCCGCGACGTCCTCTACACGCAGGACGACCGGGTCGTCACCTCGGCGGGCATCGCCAGCGGCATCGACCTCGCCCTGCACCTGATCGCCGGCCGGCACGGCCCCGCGGTGGCCGCGCAGGTGGCCCGGGACATGGTGGTCTACGCACGGCGCAACGGCCACGAACCCCAGGCCAGCGCGATGCTCCGGTACCGGTCCCACCTGGACGACACCGTGCACCGCGCCCAGGACCTCCTCGACGCCCGCTTCGACCGGCCGCTGCCCCTGCCGGAACTGGCCGCGGCCGTCGGCGTGAGCGAGCGCACCCTCACCCGCCTCTTCGCCCGTGCGACCGGTGGTCTCACACCCCTGCGCTATCAGCAGTCCCTGCGCCTGGAGCGCGCCGAGCACCTCATCAGCCACGGCGTCACCGTCGACGCCGCCGCCCGCGCCGTGGGCTTCGAGGACGCCCGCATGCTGCGCCGCCTGCGAGCCCGCGCGACCTGAACTCAGCCCTCCTGACCCGCCCCCGTGAGCGTCGTCCGCTGGCGCGCGGCGCGCACGGCCTCCGCCAAGGAGGCGATGTCGTAGGCGCCGTAGTGACGGCGGCCGTTGACGAAGAACGTCGGAGTGCCCGAGACACCGCTGAGGTCGGCCGACTCGACGTCCACGGCGATCCGGGCCGCGCCCGCGCCGCCCCGCAGGTCCTCGCGGAACCGGCCGCTGTCGAGGCCGAGCCGGGCGGCGTACCGGAACAGGTCCTTCGGCCCCAGGTCGCCCTGGTGCCCCATGAGCAGGTCGTGCATCTCCCAGTAGCGGTCCTGGCGGGCCGCGGCCTCGGCGGCCTGCGCGGCGAGCTGGGCGTTCGGGTGCACATCGGTGAGCGGCAGATGGCGCCACACATAGCGGACGTCACCGAAGTCGGTGAGCAGTTCGCGCACCACGGACTCGGCCAGACCGCAGTACGGACACTCGAAGTCCCCGTACTCGACGAGGGTCACCGGCGCGTCGAGCGGCCCGCGCACATGGTCACGCTCCACGTCGACGGGCTCGCTCAGGTCGACGATGGCCTGGCCGGTGCCGAGCAGGGCCCGCGCGCGCGAGCGCCCGGTGAGGGCACCGAGCACCAGGGTGACGACCCAGGTGAGCAGGAACGAGCCCGCGACCGCGGCCAGGATGCCGATCTTCGCCTGCTCCAGCCGGTCGCCGGTGAAGGCCAGCGACGCGATCAGCAGGGCCACGGTGAAGCCCACCCCGGCCAGTGTGCCCCCCGCGGTGATGGCACCCCAGCCCACGGGCGGGTGCAGCCGTCCCCGCCCGGCGCGCGTGGTGAGCCAGGACCCGCCGATGACGCCGACGGGCTTGCCGAGCAGGTAGCCGAAGAGGATGCCGAGGGTGACCGGTGAGGTGAAGGCGTCGGCCAGTTGTCCGGCGCTCAGCGTGATGCCGGCGTTGGCCAGGGCGAACAGCGGCACGATCACGTAACTGGTCCAGGGATGGAACATCTGCTGGAGCCGTTCGTTCGGGGAGAGCGTCGAGGCGAGACCGCGTCGCACCGTGCGCTCCAGCTCCGGCGTCGGCTGCTCGCGAAAACGCCGGAACAGCCGGCTGGCGTGCTCCAGATCGCCGCGCTCGGCCGTGTACGCGTAGGTCAGCATGCCCATCGCCAGACCCGTCACCACCGGGTCGACGCCCGACTTCAGCAGCGCCACCCAGATCGCCACGCCCAGCACGCCGTACAGCGACGGGATCCGGGCGCCGACGGTGCGCCGCAGCAGCAGGACGACCGCGAACAGGGCCAGCGCCGTCAGCAGCGCGGGCACCTCGATGGTGTCGCTGTAGACGAGGACGACGACGGCCAGGGCCAGGAAGTCGTCCACGACGGCGATGGTGAGCATGAAGACCCGAAGGGCGCCGGGCAGCCGGGAGCCGAAGACGGCGAGCATGCCCAGGGCGAAGGCGGTGTCCGTCGACATGGCGGCACCCCAGCCGTGCGCCGCCGAGCCGTGGCCCGCGGTGACGGCCAGGTACACGACGACGGGCACGACCATGCCGCTCAGCCCCGCCAGCAGCGGCAGGGTGACCCGGCGGCGCTCCCTCAGCTCGCCCAGGTCGAACTCGCGGCGCGCCTCCAGACCGACGACGAAGAAGAACAACGTCATCAGCCCGCTGTTCACCCACGCGCGCAGGTCCATCGACACACCGCCCGATCCGATACGGACCGACAGCTCGGTGCTCCACACCTTCTCGTACGTGCCGGGGCCGATGTTGGCCCAGGCCATCGCGACCAGGGCGGCGGCCAGCAGTACGGCGGCGCTGCCGGTCTCCGTCCGCAGGAAGGCGTGCAGCGGACTGCGGGCGCGGCTGCCGCACTCGGTGCGACCTGACAGGGGCGACGTGTCGGAAGGCATGGTCACCCTCCGATTCTCGCCCCGGATCCGGTACTTCCCCACGCGGTCAGGATTTGAGAAGCGCCCACGGCCCTGTTTCACCTAGCGTGGCGCAAGGTGAGCCCGGCGGGCCGCGTGATGCCGGCCGGATCGGTGCAGGCGATGCCGGCGGGACCCGCGAAGGCGGGCCCCGCCCGACAGATGGAGACACGATGAGCAAGGCCACGAGGACGGATACGCGGCCGGCCGCGCCGCACGGCGCCGACAGCCACGATCTGATCCGTGTGCTCGGCGCGCGCGAGAACAATCTCAAGGACGTCAGCATCGAGATCCCGAAGCGCCGGCTGACGGTGTTCACCGGCGTGTCCGGCTCGGGCAAGAGCTCCCTGGTGTTCGACACGATCGCCGCCGAGTCGCAGCGGCTGATCAACGAGACGTACAGCAGCTTCGTGCAGGGCTTCATGCCCACACTCGCCCGGCCCGAGGTCGACGTCCTCGAAGGCCTGACCACCGCGATCATCGTCGATCAGCAGCGGATGGGCGCCGACCCCCGCTCCACGGTCGGTACCGCCACCGACGCCAACGCGATGCTGCGCATCCTGTTCAGCAGGCTCGGCGAGCCGCACATCGGCCCGCCCAGCGCGTACGCGTTCAACGTCCCCTCGGTCAGCGCGAGCGGTGCCATCACCGTGGAGCGCGGTGCCAAGAAGGCGGTGAAGGCGACCTTCAACCGCACCGGCGGCATGTGCGTGCGCTGCGAGGGCCGGGGCACGGTCTCCGACATCGACCTCACCCAGCTCTACGACGACTCCAAGTCGCTGAACGAGGGTGCGATCACCATCCCCGGCTACGGCTCGGACGGCTGGAACATGCGGCTCTACAAGGAGTCGGGCTTCGTCGACCCGGACAAGCCGATCCGCAGGTACACGAAGAAGGAGCTCCACGACTTCCTCCACCACGAGCCGACCCGGATGAAGATCGCGGGCATCAACATGACCTACGAGGGGCTGATCCCGCGGGTCCAGAAGTCGATGCTCTCCAAGGACAAGGAGGCGATGCAGCCGCACATCCGGGCGTTCGTGGACCGGGCGGTCGCCTTCGCCACCTGCCCCGAGTGCGACGGCACCCGGCTCAGCGAGGGCGCCCGTGCCTCGAAGATCCAGCGGATCAGCATCGCCGACGCCTGCGCGATGCAGATCAGCGACCTGGCCGAATGGGTCCGCGGTCTCGACGAGCCCTCGGTCGCGCCCCTGCTCTCCGCGCTCCAGCAGACCCTCGACTCGTTCGTGGAGATCGGTCTCGGCTACCTCGCCCTGGACCGCCCGGCGGGCACCCTGTCCGGCGGCGAGGCGCAGCGCGTCAAGATGATCCGCCACCTCGGCTCCTCGCTCACCGACGTCACCTACGTCTTCGACGAGCCCACGGCCGGCCTGCACCCCCATGACATCCAGCGGATGAACGGCCTCCTGCTGCGGCTGCGGGACAAGGGCAACACCGTGCTCGTCGTGGAGCACAAGCCGGAGACGATCGTGATCGCCGACCACGTCGTCGACCTCGGCCCCGGCGCCGGAACGGGCGGCGGCTCCGTCTGCTTCGAGGGCACGGTCGAGGAACTGCGCAACGGCGGCACGGTGACCGGCCGGCACTTCGACGACCGGTCCCAGGTCAAGGAGACGCCGCGCAAGCCCACCGGGGCGCTGGAGATCCGCGGCGCGTCGGCCAACAACCTGCGCGACGTGGACGTCGACATCCCGCTCGGGGTGCTCGTCGTCGTCACCGGCGTCGCGGGCTCCGGCAAGAGCTCGCTGGTGCACGGGTCCGTCCCGGCCGGCGAGGGCGTGGTGTCGGTCGACCAGGCTCCGATCCGCGGTTCACGGCGGAGCAACCCGGCGACGTACACCGGTCTGCTCGACCCGATCCGCAAGGCCTTCGCGAAGGCCAACGACGTGAAACCGGCCCTCTTCAGCGCCAACTCCGAAGGCGCCTGCCCCACCTGCAACGGCGCCGGCGTCATCTACACGGACCTCGCCATGATGGCCGGTGTCACCACCACCTGCGAGGACTGCGAGGGCAAGCGGTTCGACGCCTCGGTCCTGGAGTACCACCTCGGCGGCCGTGACATCAGCGAGGTCCTCGCGATGTCGGTCGACGAGGCCGGGGAGTTCTTCGGCGCCGGTGAGGCGCACACGCCGGCCGCGCAGCGGATCCTCGCGCGCCTCGCCGACGTCGGGCTCGGCTACCTCACCCTCGGCCAGCCGCTCACCACACTGTCCGGCGGCGAGCGCCAACGGCTCAAGCTCGCCACGCACATGGCCGACAAGGGCGGCGTGTACGTCCTCGACGAGCCGACCACGGGCCTGCACCTCGCCGACGTCGAGCAGTTGCTCGGCCTGCTCGACCGGCTCGTCGACTCGGGCAAGTCGGTCATCGTCGTCGAGCACCACCAGGCGGTCATGGCACACGCCGACTGGATCATCGACCTCGGCCCCGGAGCCGGCCACGACGGCGGCCGGCTCGTGTTCGAGGGCACCCCGGCCGACCTCGTCGCCGCCCGCTCCACCCTCACCGGGGAACACCTGGCGGCGTACGTCGGCGCCTGACCGGACCGGCACCGACACGTGGGGCGACGTCCGGGCAGCGGCCGGGACCCGTCCCACGCGGTCGTCGGCCGGGGGAGGACCGCGGCCGTCGCCACGATGAGCCGATGAGCGCCGTACGCCGAACGGCCCGTGCCCTGAGCGCAGCTGGGCCCGCCCGACCATAGGCGGGGCCCGGCTGCGCTCAGGGGTCACATGGCCGGAGCGGCCGCCGGTCCCGGTCATGACGGGCGCCGCCGCCCCCGGCTCCTCCGCGCGCGCCCTGCCCGAAATGCACCTACGGTTGACGCATCAAGTGGCGCCGGCGGACACCGATTCCCTCCGCCTGCAGCGCCCCCGTCCGCGCATCAGGAGACCGGCAGCCATGACCACAGCATCCGACACCCCTGTCCTGGACACCATCGCCGCCATGACCGTCGACTCGGTCGAGCGGTGCGAACTGCCCACGGACCAGCTTCTCCTCACGCGTATCGCGGCACTCGCGGCCTCGGACGCGCCTCCCATCTCCTACCTCGCGCACATCGACCCCGCCATCCAGGCCGACCTGACCATGGCTCAGGTGCAGGACGTGCTGGTGGCCATCGCCCCCATCGTGGGTACGGCCCGTGTCATGACGGCGGCCGGCAACATCGCCAGGGCGTTCGGCATGGCGATCGCGGTGGCCGAGGCGGAGCTCGAAGCCGACGGATAGGGCTCGGCAGCCGAGGGCGTCGACTCGTCGATCACCCTTCGCGCGGGGGCCCGTCGTCCTCCGCGCCGGGCCGGGACGCCTGCTGCTGGTGCCTGCCTTGCTGAACCGCCGACACGAGCTGCCGCGCGGCCACACCGATCAGCAGGACGTTCACCGCCATCTGCCCTGTGACCAGCACCCGGGCCGTTTCGCTGCGCGCGGTGATGTCTCCGAAGCCGACCGTGCTGAAGACCGTCACGGTGAAGTAGAGGGCGTCGGTGCGCGTCAGCGTCTCACTGAAGCTGCCCGGCGCGCTGCGCTCCATCAGGTAGTAGACGACGGCGAACAGGAGCATGTAGAGCGGAACGCTGGTCGCCAGTGCCTCCATGGCCCGCAGTTCGGGCCGCGGGGCCCGGGTGATCTCGCGGATCTGCCAGGACAGGAGCAGGGCCACGGCCACGATGCCGCCGACGAGCGTGATGACGGTGGCCGGGGTGAAGGTCTTGTCGAGCGGGAGCAGGTAGTAGGCGGTCACGAGAACCGCCGAAGTCAGCAGTGAGCGCAGGGCCGAGCGGATCGCCTCTCGGTGACTCCTCCTCGGACCCCTGATCACCGCTGTGCCCCGCTGCCTTCTGCCGTGACCGTGCGACCGTGCCGTCTGGCGGGTCCAGCCTTCCCGATGCCACGGATGGCCCGCTGCAGGCACACCATGGGGTCACCGGGATGGCGGTGTCCTCTGCGGGAAACGACGGCGCCGCATCGCCCACGTGTGGTGTGGGCGATGCGGCGCGGCCCGAACGGGACTCGATCCGCTAGATGTGGTCCGCGTCGACCGGCGTCAGGCCGTCGTACTGCAGGGCAATGGAATTCCACAGCGTGGCGAACCGCTCCTTCGCCTTGGTCGCCTCGGCGTTGTGGGTTCCGGCCCTGTAGTCCGCGCCCGGCTGGCCGTCGTGCCCACATCCATAGATCGGATCGTCGGTCACGAACTCGACGGTGTCCGATGCCCAGAGGGAGTAGGCCCGGTCGGCCTCCGCGGACTCCGTCCAGGCAAGGGACAGGGCGTTCAAGGCCTCGGCGAGGTCGCCGTCCGCCTGTGGTGTGAGCGGGGCGAGCTTCTTCACGAAGCCTTCGCGCGCCTCCGCCACCGCTTCCAGGTCGTCGCGCGCGTCTCTGACGGGACCTGCGCCCTCGGAGCAGTCCTTGGCCCTTGCGATGGCCTTCTGCACCCGTGTGCGCAGCGGGTCGTTCTCGTCCAGCAGGCTCTGCACCTCTCTGACGATGTCTTCCGGTGAACCGACCGACGCGGACGGGGACGCTCCGGAATCGGACGGCACGGCGGACGTGCCCGTCGGCGCGGCCGAGGCCGGTGCCGAAGGCGGGCCGGACGTGGCGGTGCCCGGGACCACGGCATCGTCGGTGGCGCGCGTCGTGTGCGACGGGGAGGCCGACCGGTCGGAGGCCAGCATGATGGCCGCCGCCGTGACGCCCCCGGCGAGGACCGCGCTCGCCACGAGGGTCAGCGCGACGACACCCCAGCCGATCTTGCGTCGCCCCGGCTGCGGCACGGGACCGTGAACGACCTGAGGCACGGGACCGTGAACGACCTGAGGCACGGGACCGTGAACGACCTGCGGCACGGGACCGTGAACGACCTGAGGTGCGGGGGCGGGGTACGCCATGTTGCCGGTGGGCAGGCTGGCGAAGGCGGCGGCGTGATTCCCCGCGCCGCCTGCCGGAGCGGGCTGGAACTGCGCGCCGGGCTGTACCGCGGCGGGGGTCTTGAGGAGACCTGCGGCGGGACCGGCGGCGGGGTGAAGCGCCGGGGGTACCGGGGGAGCTGTCGACGGGGAGGGGGCGGCCTCTTCCGCACGTCCCACCGCGGCTTCCTCCGCAGGGTAGTCCTCGGTGTGGTCGGGGGCTGTCGTCGGGGAGTCGACCGGGATGTCGACTTCGGTGGGCGTCGGCTGGGCCGACCGGTCCGCCTGCCCGGCCGGTTCGTCCGCCGGTGCGGTCGGCTCGTCCGTCGGTTCGGTCCCGGCTTCGGCCGACGCGGCCGACCCGTCCGCCGACACGGTGAGCTCGTCCGTCGGTCGGGCGGCCGGTTCCGTCGCGGGTTCCGTCGGCTCATCCGCTGACTCGGTCGCCTCGCTCGCCTCTGCCGGTTCCGTCACCTCGGCGGCTTCGACGGTCGTTCGCGGCTCCACGGGGGCGGCCACGTCCGCCGTCTCCTGGCCGGCTCCGGCGAGGGGGCCAGGTGCGGACTCGGCCGGAGCGGCGGCCTCGGCGGTCGTCGGGCCGGTCGGCTCGTCGGCGATCACGGGCCGGGCGGTGGCTTCCGCCGCGCCGGGTTCCTTCACGGTGCTCACGGCGGGGGACTTCGCCGGGGCCGCCGCGGGTGCGGGGGGAGTCGTGGCTCGGGCGGTCACGGCCGCGTCCGCGGTTTCCTCCGCCGGTACCTCCGCGGCCCGGTCCTCCGTCGAGGGCGTCGATGCGGCGCCGAGGTGCGGGGCGGCGTCGGCGAGCGCGGCCTCCGATGCCTGCGCCGTCACCGGTGGGGCCGAGGGCGGGGCGACGGGAACAGGGGCGACGACGGGGACGGGGGCGGAGGCCGGAACGGGAGCGGTGGCCGGAACAGGGGCAGGAAGCGGGGCGGAGGCCGCGACGGGGACCGTCATGGCCGACGGCACGGGTCCGGGCCGACCGCTCAGGCGCTCACGCAGGGCCGAGAGCGCGGGCACGTCCTCGACGCGCGTGATGCCGAGCCGACGAGCCAAGGCCGGTACACCGAACGCGCCGAGCACGGCCCACACCGTCGCCGCGAGCAGGACGGTGGGGATGCCCAGCCCGATCGACATCGTGCTGCCGTCCACCGGCGAGATGTTCTGTTCGGCGAGCGCATGCGCCAGGCTCGACGAATCGTCGATCTCCGAGGACAACTCGACCGCGATCCCCGCCATCACGGCCAGCAGCAGGAACCCCGAGACGAAGCACACCACGGCGCGCACGGCGGCGGCGGGGCGCGCCGCCTCACGGAGGACACCCGCGCCCAGCACCACCGCGGCCACCACGCCGAGCAGCACGGACACCCAGACCCAGCCGCTGAGGTCCTGGAGGTCGAACAGGGAAACGGCCGACGCCGCCGTGCCCTCGCTGTCCGAGTCCGGGATGACGAGGGTGTCGGCGAAGTCGACGGACGCTCCGGAACCCAGACCCAGGAGGGTCACGGCGAGGTTCGGGGCGAGGAGCACCGCGGGTATCAGCGCGGGAAAGCCGCCCTCGGACACCAGGAACACCACGGCGGCGAGACCGGCCAGCGAGAGGGGCACGGCCAGTGCCACGCCCGCCCGGCGGGTCGCGCGGAGCCAGTCACCGAGTCCCGGCCGGCGGGCGGTCCAGGCTGACATCGATGTCCGGCACAGGGTGGGGAAGAGCACCACGGACGCCAGCACCAGCGTCCACCAGGCCGCGCGGAGCGGGGAGCAGGTCACGGACAGGGTGAGGTCCGGGCCCAGAAAGGGTGCGAGGAATGCCGCCAACGGATCGGAAGGGTCCGACGACGGAACGGTGACCGAGGTACCGGCGGCCCAGGCGAGCAGGACGGATCCGATCACGGCCGCCAGCACGCTGCGCACGCCCAGGAACAGGGTTTCCGCGGTGTCGAGGTGCTTTCCTGCGCCGGCCGCGCCACGGAGGTACAGCCGGGCGCCGAACCACAGGGCCGCCGCCCACAGCAGTGTCACTCCGAGCGGCATGAGGGAGAGTTCCAGCGACGCCGGCGGAGTCGAGTCCTGTCCTGTCAGATCAAGTCCCGGGTGGGCGCCGAGGGCGGACAGGACGACGGCGAGTGCCGTGGGGAAGGCGCCGCCGAACGGGACGTCCTCGGCGGTCAGCGCCAGGAGCAGGGACAGGAGCAGCAGGAGGGCCGCGGGCAGCGCGGCGATGCGGGCGGGCCCGATCCAGTCGCCCTTCAGCAGGCGGGTCAGCGCCATGCTCGCGGCGGACGGAGCCTGAGCGGTGGGCGGCGCGGAGGGAAGGGGTGGCGGCGCCGCCGGGGACGGAGCGGGCGCCGGGGCGGCGGTGGGCCGGCCGCACGAAACGCAGTGGCGCGCCTCGTGGGCCACGGAGCCGCCGCAATGCGGGCAGAAAGCAGGCATCGATTCCCTCGGTGAAAACAGGTGAGCAGATGTGAAGGTGGCGAAAAGGCCGAAGCGGGCCTCGTCGTGGGAGGCGGAAGGGAAAGGCGGGCCCGTCGGTGATGGGACGGTCCCTCTCCCGAAGGTCCGGTGGGATCTTCGGGCCCGGACGGGCCGGGAACGGCCCGCCGGGAGCGAGGGAGTGAAAAGGACCTGGAGACCGGCGCGGCCGGACCCGGTCGACGGTCCTGGAGGACGGCTGACGTGCGGTGTCGTGACCGCCTCGGTGACCCGAGGTCAGTCCCCCGTCGGAGCGTGCCGCCGAGGATCCCGGGGCGTCGCTCGGGGTGCGGTCGGCGCTAACCGTGGCGCGCGGGAAGGACGGGTCGTCAAGGGCTCTCTCAAGTCACCTGCATGTGAAGATCATGTGAGCAAGATGTGATCATGAATATCAGGGCGTGGCGTCGTGATCAAGAGATTCGAGGCGATTAGCTGTAGGTCGCATGAGTCGCCTGAGGCATCCTTGTCGGCGGCCGGGTGGCGGGGGAGCGGAGCGACGGTCTCAACTCGTCCTTCGCTCAGGCGACTTCGCGTGCAGCGACCGTGCTCGTGGCACCGACCGCCGGCACACCTGGGCGACCTGTCCCGGCCCGACCGATCCGGCCGAACTGCCCGGTCCAGGCTCGGACCGTCCCGCCCGCGCCCCGCTCCCGCGCCCTGATCACCGCATTGCCTCATTGCCGAATGAGGGTCACCTCGCGACGGTGGGCCTCCTGCACCTCGGGGGACCAATCGCCGGTGCAGTAGACGGACACCTCGCCGACCGAGCCGTCGCGTACCTCGGCGCGCACCATCTCACGGCAGTACCAGGTGCCTTCGGCGTCCTCCCAGCGCTCCTCGAACTCGATGACCATCCCGGTCCCGGTGACCTCCGCGCGGTGGCGTGGAACGGTGCCGAGGGCGGGGTGGCTGCTGCGGCGCAGGGCGACGAGGTTGTCGCGGCCGGCTGTCTGGAGCCGCCACTGGGGCAGGCTGAGGTCCACGAACACATCGTCCGTGAACAGCCCGTCAGGGGCGCTGTTCGTCTGCAGGAACTCCACGAAGAGATCGGCGAGTTCCTTGGCCCGGCGGGCGTCGAGGGCGCTCATGACGTCGCCTCCGCGAGATTGCGGCCGACGGTTCGCATGGTGCGGTCCAGTTCGGCGGTGGGGCTGAACTCGACGACCTCGGTGCCGGCGAAGAGGAGGGGCAGATGCCCCGGAGCGCCGTAGTAGGCGTCGCCCGCGTGGAACACCTCGTCGTGGTCGGCGTACCGGAACACGATCTTTCCGGAGATCACCTGGCCCCAGTGCGGGCACTGGCACCGGTCGTCGGGCAGTCCCCGGAAGAGCGGTCCCGGATCCATGTCGGCCTTCATGGTCTCGTACGAGACGGTGTACGGGCCGACTTCGGCGTACCGGCCCTCGATCACCGGCTCGTCCACCTTCAGTTCCGCCTCTGCTTTGGCTGTGCGCGGCATGACGTCCGCCTTTCGTTCCCCGGCCGTACCCGGTTCCGTACGGCGCCTTCACCCCTCAGGCGTGAGGCCGGACGGCACGATGTGAGGCGACGGCTCACCCGGTCCCCGTTCCCGCCGCCTCCGGAACGCGGCCCCGGGGCTCACAGGTGCCAGGCGGGCGGGTTCTCGGGCTCGTAGACGCACAGGGTGCCCGTGCGTACGGAGGTCCCCAGATGGCGTCCCAGTTCCGGATGAACCGCCGTGACACGCCGGACGGCGGCGCGGACGCGGGCCGTCACGGCCGTACGGGCGCGTTCGGCGGGGGAACCGGCGCGGCGGACGCGGCCGCCGATGCCGTAGGCGGCGGACAGCTGACGGACGAGCGCGTCCTTCTCCTCCGCGATCCGGCGCGACCGCACCGCGTCCCCGCCCGCGTCGGCGTCCTCGGCCTCCTCCTCCAGCTCCCGCAGCCGCCGCCGGTACGCGGCGCGCGCGGTGGCGTCGACGACCTCGCCCAGATCGCCCGGAGCGTGCAGGCCGTCGGCGCTCGTTCCGACGCCGTCGGCGGTGCCACCGGCAGTGTCACCGGATGCCGCCAGATCGACCGCCGGGACCGGGGTTCCCGGGCGGCCGAGGAGCACCGCGATGTCGTGCAGGCCCTTGCTGTCGGGGAGGCGGGCCTCCCGGCCGGCGTACACCAGGTGCCACAGCGGTCCTTCGCGGCGGAACTGCGCCGTGGGCAGCGGAGAGTCCGGCTGCCGCCCGCGTGCGGCGGGGCCCGTCGCGGCGGGGCCCGCCGGACCCTCGGGCCGCGTGTCGGCAAAGCCCCGGATCGGGGTGCCGTCACTCGTGCCGTCCTGCGCCCGCACGGTGCCGCCGCGGAACTCCGGCGGTGCCGGAACGGCGGTCCCGGGCACGCTCCCGCTCCCCGGAGCCCCCCGTGCCTCCACTGTCCCGGCCGTTCCCACCGCACCGGCCGTTCCTGCCGCCGCCCGTGTCGTCCCCGTCGTCCCCGCGGCTTCCGTGGTTTCCGCCGCCCCCGTCGTTCCCGCCGTCCCCGGAGTCTCTTCCGCGATGCGCTCGGCGAGCGCGACCGCTCCCGCCTCCACGGCGGCCCGCACGGCGCGGTCGCGGTGGTGGCGGGCTGTCCGGTCGTCGCCCATGGACCGGGCCAGAAGCGCCAGATGACGGTCCACCGGTCCCCGGATCGCCGCGCCGATGCCCTCCACCGCGAACAGCCCCGCGTACGGCGCCAGGGCGTCGTAGAGCGAAGACGCGGACGGATGGGTGCCCACCGAGCCGACGGTCTCCGCGGCCTGCGCCATCATCGGCAGCCATTCGCTGTCCCGTGGAGCCCCGACGAGTGAGGGCATCACCCCGGCCAGGCGACGCGAGGCCTCCTCGCGGTGCCCCAACTGCGCCGCGAGCAGCGCCAGGGTGACACGCGGCCACACCCCGGGCATCCGCTCCAGCGGCGCCCGTTCCCGCAGCCTTCGCAGGTTGTCCCGGTCTCCGGTCTCCGCGTACAGGCACCAGCGTTGTGTCTCCGCGAGCAGCACGGCGTTGGGGCTGCCCGCCGCTCCTCCCAGCGCCTCCACCTCGTCGAGCGCGGTGGCGCAGTCGCCGTAACGTCCCTCCATCAGTGCCCGCGTGCCGCGCCACAGGGGCACGTACCACGCGTACAGCGGCTGTCGCAGCGGCCGGGCCGCGGTGTCGTACGCGGCTGCCTCGGAGTCCGCCCCGGCGAACGAGCCGGTCTCCATCAGCGCGACCAACCGCAGCCGCCGGCCGAGGAGTTCGAGCGGGAGGTCGCGCCGGGCACGGGCCACGGCGATGATCTCCCGGGACCGGTCGAGACGGTCGCGGCAGTGGTCGGGGCCGGACCGGGCGTCGCACAGTGCCGCCAGCGCCGGTCCGAGCGTCGCCGGGTCGTCGGCCTCACGTGCCGCGGCCACCGCCTCCTCGGCGAGAGCGACCCGGCGTTCCTCGGGTTCGAGGAGCGCCGCCGCGAGGGACAGCCGGGCGGTGACGGCGGCACGCAGCGCGGCGTGCGCCGGATCGCCCGCGAGAGCGGAACGGGCCTCGCCGAGCAGGTCGGCCTGCTCACGGTCGGCCACATCGACCTCGAAGCCGACGGGACCCGTGCCGAGGCCCAGCGCGGCCCGCGCCAGCAGATCGGGGCGGCCCGCCCGGCGGGCGAGCGAAGCGGCGCGCAGCAGCGCGGTACGGGCCTTCGCCCAGTCCCCGGACCCGAGCCGCGCCGCCCCGAGCCCGAGCAGCACCTCGACAAATGCCCCGGTGTCGTCGCGCTCCTGACCGGCCGCCCCGCCGCCTTCGACGGCCTCGGTGCTCCCCCTGGCACGGGCACGGACACCACCCCCGCCGTCGAAGCCGCCGCCGAAGGTGTACCCGGCACCGTCGTCGTTCCCGGCCTGCTCCGCCGTGTCGAAGCCTGCGGTCGCGAACGCCCGTACACCTCTCTCGTACCAGCGGGCAGCCTCCTCGAACGCGAGCAGCGCGGCGGCGCGGTCGGCGGCCTCCCGGCAGTACCCGGCGGCTTCCCGGGCGTGTTCCGGGCCGGAGAGGAGGAGATGGTGGGCGACCTCGGCGGGGCCGGTGTCGCGGCCGCGCCTGGCATGGCCGGCCAGCACGGCGGCCAGCGTGCGGTGCAGCCCCGCCCGCTCGGCGGGCGCCGGCCTGTCGGACAGGGCCTCGCGCAGAAGATCGTGCCGGAAGCGTCCTTCGTTCGCCCCGGCCTCCGCCAGCAGTCCGGCCCCCGCCGCCTCCGCGAGCAGCGCACGCACCTCGTCGAGCGGCACGGCCGCGGCATCGGCGAGCACGTCGAGCCGGAACCGTGTTCCCAGCAGGGCGGCGAGATCCAGCAACCGCGCGGCACGGGGCGACAGTTCTGCGGTACGGGCACGGACCGCGTCCCGGACCCGCACGGAGACGGCCGTCGCCGGGATCCCGGAAACGGGTCCTTCGAGGCCGCCGCCCGACCGGAGGAGTTCGGTCACGAAGAACGCCTCACCACCCGTGTACCGGGCCAGCGCGTGCACGGCCGAAGGCGCGGGAGCGCCGTCCGTCGCCGCGTCGAGCAGGACCGCCACGTCCTCCTCCCGCAGCGGTCCCACCGGCAGAGCGGTTCCGCGGCGCAGCAATTGGGCGCGGGCCCAGGCGCGGTCCTGCCACGCGGTGTCGTCGTCGCGGGCCGTGGCCAGGAGCAGGACCCGGGCACCGCGCACGGCGTCCGCCGTCTCCAGGAGGAGTCGCAGCGAGGAGGCGTCGGCCGCGTGGACGTCGTCCAGGACCAGCAGCAGCGGCCGCCGCCGTGCCGCCGTCGTCAGGATCTCGGCGACGTCCCCCGCCAGTCTCACCCGTGCCGCCTCCGGGTCCGCCTCGGTCCGCCCGCCCGCCGCGGACCCGGCTAGCACCGCCCGCAGCGAGGGCGACGCGGCGACCAGCCGCCCGCAGCGCACGTCGTCCACGACGAGTTCGCGCAGCAGCCGCGACCAGGGCCTGAGCGCGTGTTCCACGGCGTCCGGCGGGCACCACGTCCACACCGTGCGAAAGCCCTCGGCGCGGTCGGCGGCCTCCTCCGCGACACGGGTCTTCCCCGCACCCGCCACCCCCGTCAGGGTGACGAGCCCACCCCGGCCCGCGGCGGCTCGCTCCCGTGCCGCCTCGAGCGCGCCGAGTACGTCCTCGCGTCCCACGAACGGGAAGCCCGTCACCATGGCAGTCCTCGTCGGTCCTTCTCCGCTGCGCCCTCCTGTAGAGCGTAGGCAGGGCGGACGGGGGCCGCGAGGGACCGACATGCCGCAGGAGCCGAGGACCGGAGCCGGCGCTGTGCTTCGGGAAGCCGTCCCGACACGGACCGTCACGCCGGAGCCGGTGGTGCCGATCTTCTGCGTCCGGGCGACGATCCCGGTCGAGGCGTGGGAACACGCGCTGCAGCAGGCGGCGAAGAGCCGCTCGGGTTGGTGCCGCCCTACCCCTCCGGACGGCCGCATCGCGGTGGATCCGAGGTGACGCGGCGGCGTACAACCATCGGTGCCGGGCGCGGGTCTTGCGGGACACCAGCCGTCGGGACGCCCGTCGCGCGATCACCGTCCTCAAGGAGTGCGTCTTGTCCTCGCGAAGTCTCCGCCTGCCCGCGGTCGCAACGGCCGCCCTCGTCCTGTCCGTCACGGGTGCCGCCCCCGTCGTGGCCTCCCCGGGGAACGCCTCCGCGGGTGCCGCCGCCGTCACGGGCCCGGTGCACGCCGACTTCGACGGTGACGGATATCCCGACGTGGCCATCGGCGCGCCGGGCGGCACCGTCGACGGCCACGCCGGGGCGGGCTACTTCACCGTCGTCTACGGCATGGGCCACGGTCCCGACGGCGTCAAACGCCAGGTGATCAGCCAGAACCGCTACGGAATCCCCGGCACGGCCGAGGCGGGCGACGGCTTCGGCAGCGACCTCACCGCGGCGGACCTCGACGGCGACGGTTACACCGACCTGATCGTCGGATCTCCCGGCGAGGACATCGGCAGCGCCCGTGACGTCGGACGGCAGACCGTGCTGTGGGGAAGCGTGGGCGGTCTCGTCACCGCCGCGATCGCCGGCGAGGGCAGGGCGGCGACCCGGGCCGGCGACTTCGACGGGGACGGCCACCTGGACCTCGCGACGGCGTACGAGACGCGGTACGGACCCATCGGCCGTACCGGTGTCCCGGCCCGCACCGGCCCCCTCGTGGACGTGGACGTCCGCGTCCACGCGATGGCGGCGGGCGACGTGGACGGTGACGGCAGAACCGACCTCGTCGTCAGCAGCGGATCGTGGGACTCGGACGGCCGGACGGTCCCGCCGCCCCGCCTGCAACTGCTGCGCGGCACCGCGCACGGCCTCGTGGCGGGCCCACTCATAGCCGCCGCCGACACGGTGTCCGCGGACAGCGTCGCCCTCGGGGACATCGACCACGACGGCCGCCTCGACGTCGTCTTCGGCCGCAGCACCGCCCCGGGCGGCGGGCTCGTGGGCGTGGTGCGGGGCACGGCCGGCGGATTCGCGGAACGGGCCGCCCTCATCGGCCAGAACACCCCGGGCGTCCCCGGGACGGGGGAGAGCGGCGACCGCTTCGGCACCGACGTCTCCGTCGGGGACGTCACCGGGGACGGATACGACGACGTCGTCGCCGGAGTGCCCGGCGAGGACCACGCCGGACGGACCGACGCCGGCACCTTCGCCGTCCTGCGGGGGAGCCGGACGGGCCTGTCCGGCAGCGCGGTCCAGGTCTTCGGCCAGAACACGGCCGGGGTGCCCGGCACGGCGGAGAACGGCGACGCGTTCGGCGCCCGCACCGCCGTCGTCGGCGGATACGCCGTCGTGTCGGCGCCGAAGGAGAACAGCGGCAACGGGGGCGTATGGGTCTTCCCCGGCACCGCTTCGGGCATCACCGCGACCGGATCGGTGAGTTACGGCCCGCACGCACTCGCCGCGCCCGGGACCGGAGCCCGGTTGGGGGCCGCCTTCCAGCGCTGAGGCCGCGGTGGAACCCCGGCCCCACCGGCATCGACCCGCCCGGTACGGCAAAGGGCGGGAGCCCGGCACAGGGTGCCGGGCTCCCGCCCCGGGAACGCGTCCGCTCAGGTGCGGTAGGCGTAGTACGCGGCGTTCGGGTACGACGCGATGATGCTCGCCAACGACCGGTTGTAGGTGTTGGTGGAGTGGTACGACAGGTACGGCACACCCTGCGGGCTGCGGTACGTGACGATCATCGTGTGGTCCTTGGACCCGTCCTTGTTGAAGTCCATCTGGATGACGTCGCCGACGTCGGCCTGATAGACGTTCGCGAGGCTGGTGACCCGCTTCGAGGACAGCGCGAACCACGAGAACTCGTTGACACCGACGAACGAGTCCGACTGGATCTCGGAGTTGCCGAACCACTTGTGGAAGTCGGTCCCGTCACCGGGAACGTGCTTCCAGCCGCCCGCCTTCAGGGTCTGGCTGACGAAGTTCGTGCAGTCTCCGCCGGCGCCCTCCCCGTTGAAGTTCGGGTACGCCGGGTTGTAGTTCTTCCAGTACTTCGCGGCGTACGCGGCCATGGCCTTGTAGTCGTAGCCGGTCGCCGAGAAGTTCTTCGCCTTGGCCGGCGCCGGCCACGTGGTGGCGGCCTTGGTCGCCGACGGCGGCGTGCTGTCACCGGTCATCGGCGTGGCGACGAACGTCGTGGCCTGGACCTGGTTGACCGCGACCCCGTCGTCCGTGTCACGGATGCCCGTGAGCTGCCAGTCGCCCTCGCGGTCGGCCTTGAACGTCAGCGTGTGGTGCGCCTCGAAGCCGGTGGTCTTCGGCTCGTCGCCCTTGGCCTTGTCGTAGGCCAGGGTCGTCGACTCGGTGACGTCGACCGTGGCGTGACGGCCCTTCACCCGAGTACGGTCCAGCGTCACCTTGGTGTTGGCCGAACGGTACTTCTCGCCCAGCTCCGCCAGACGGGCCTTGCGGCTCTCCAGCTTCGCCAGCGCGGACTTCTCGGCACGCGACTGGGTCGAGGACAGCCGCACGTCGCCGGAGAACCGCGACGTCTTCTGCTTCGTTCCGTCATCGCCCACCAGGGCGTCGGTGCGGTCGGTGAAGACCGCGTCGGCCAGCCGCTGGAAGGTCGCCTTCGTGGCGGCGTCCACCGTGGGGTCGGCGACACTCGCCGCGCCCGCGGACCAGTTGGGCAGCAGGGCTGCGCCGGCGACGACCGAAGCCGCCGCCGCGGTGACTATGGTTGCGCGTTGCCGCTTACGGCTCAGTTTCCTTGATTTCAATGGGGTTCCCCTCTACACCGGTATTCGATACCGGAGCCGCATCCTCGCACGGCGTGTGTGGCTCCTGTGAAGGGGGTTGCCGAAGCGATATCGAGGCACCGCGCCGGAAAGCCGCAGCTCCGCGCGTGCAAGGGCAATCCCGGCGGCCGGCCGGACCGGCGCCGTCCCCGGGGACGACGGGACCGCGGCGACGGACATACGCCGATTTCGGTGCCGGGGCATCACATACCGGTGTGAGAAGGCGTACCGGAGGAACGGACGCCCCGTCGAACGGGTCCGATCCGCCCGTCCGCGTACTCTCTTCACCGTGCCGGCATCCCCCTTGCATCGCGTCGCCGTTCTCGTGCTCGACGGTGCCAAACCACTCGATGTCGGTATTGCCGCCCAGGTGTTCACCACCCGGGCGAGCATGCCGTACGAGGTCCGGGTGTGCGGCGCGGAACCCGGTCTCGTGACCGGCGGCGACGGCCTGTCGTACCACGTCGCCCACGGCCTCGAACAACTCGCCTGGGCCGAACTCGTCTTCGTCCCCGGCTACCGGTCCCCGGACCGTGAGGACCCGCCGCCCGCCGTCGTCGACGCGCTGATCGCGGCCCACGAGCGGGGCGCGCGGCTCGCGGCCATCTCGACCGGCGCGTTCGCGCTCGCCGCCACCGGGCTGCTCGACGGCAGACGTGCCACGACACACTGGCACTACACACGGGCGCTCGCGGCGAAACACCCGCTCATCGACGTCGACGAGAACGTCCTGTTCGTCGACGAGGGGAGCGTGCTCACCTCGGCCGGCGCCGCCTCCGGCATCGACCTGTGCCTCCACATCCTGCGCGGCGACCTCGGCGTGGCCGCGTCCAACCACGCGGCCCGCCGTCTGGTCGCGGCTCCGTACCGCAGCGGCGGCCAGGCCCAGTACGTGCCGCGCAGCGTGCCGGAACCGCTGGGCGAACGGTTCGCCGCCACCCGCGAATGGGCACTGCACCGGCTCGGCGAACCGCTCTCCCTGGAGACGCTCGCCCAGCACGCGGCCGTGTCGCCACGCACCTTCTCGCGGCGCTTCGCGGAGGACACGGGGTACACGCCGATGCAATGGGTCATGCGAGCCCGTATCGACATGGCCCGCGAGCTCCTGGAGCGATCGCAGTGGAGCGTCGAGCAGATCGCCGCGGGCGTGGGCCTGGGCACCGGAGCCAATCTGCGGCTGCACTTCCACCGGATCCTCGGCACCTCCCCGAGTGAATACCGGCGCACCTTCACCCAGGGCGAATAGCCCCCGCGGACCGTCCCCGGCCGGTGGTGAGGCCCGTCGGGGGGCTGGCGCGATCCTTGCGGACCATGGCGATCTCGCCGCTGTCACCGCCCGCGGCGGCGCGCGAATCTGGAAGGGAGCCGAAGGGACAACACTCATGACACGTATCGCCATCAATGGATTTGGCCGCATCGGACGCAACGTTCTGCGTGCCCTGCTGGAACGCGACACGGACCTGGAAGTCGTCGCGGTGAACGACCTGACGGAGCCCGCCGCCCTCGCCCGGCTGCTCGCCTACGACTCGACGTCCGGCCGGCTCGGCCGCCCGGTGACGGTCGACGGGGACACCCTCGTCGTGGACGGCAGGCGCATCAAGGTGCTGGCCGAGCGTGAACCGGGGCAGCTGCCCTGGGCCGAGCTCGCCGTCGACGTCGTACTGGAGGCCACCGGCCGTTTCACCTCGGCCAAGGCGGCCGGGGCCCACCTCGACGCCGGTGCGCGCAAGGTCCTCGTCAGCGCACCGGCGGAGGGCGCCGACGTGACGCTGGCGTTCGGTGTCAACAACGACGCCTACGACCCGGCCCTGCACACGATCGTCTCGAACGCGTCGTGCACGACCAACGCGCTCGCCCCGCTGGCCGCGGTGCTCGACGATCTCGCGGGCATCGAGCACGGCTTCATGACGACGGTGCACGCCTATACGCAGGAGCAGAACCTGCAGGACGGTCCGCACCGTGACGCCCGCCGGGCCCGTGCCGCCGCCGTCAACATCGTGCCGACCACGACCGGCGCCGCCAAGGCGATCGGCCTGGTGCTGCCGAACCTCGACGGCAAGCTGTCGGGCGACTCGATCCGGGTGCCGGTGCCGGTGGGCTCGATCGTCGAGCTCAACACCACCGTGGCCCGCGACGTGACACGCGACGAGGTGCTCGCCGCCTACCGCGCCGCGGCCGAGGGCCCGCTCGCGGGCGTTCTCGAATACTCGGAGGACGCGCTCGTCTCGTCCGACATCACCGGCAACCCGGCCTCGTCGATCTTCGACTCGGCCCTCACCCGGGTCGACGGCCGCCACATCAAGGTGGTCGCCTGGTACGACAACGAGTGGGGCTTCTCCAACCGCGTCATCGACACGCTGCAGCTGCTGACCGCGGGCTGAACCGGGGCTGGAGTGAAGGGGGGCCGTCCGATCGGGGCACCGGACGGCCCCTGAGCCGTGCGCCGACCGCGGTGCGGCAGGATGGACCCATGAGCGTAGTCAAGATCAACGTCCTGACCGTACCCGCCGAGCAGCGGGAGACCCTCGAGAAGCGCTTCGCCTCGCGCGCCGGTGCCGTGGAGAACTCCGACGGCTTCGAGTGGTTCGAGCTTCTCCGCCCCGTCGAGGGCACCGACGACTATCTGGTGTACACGCGTTGGCGTGACGAGGCCTCGTTCCAGGCGTGGATGGAGGGCCCGATGAAGTCGGCCCACCAGGGTGGCGCCGACCGCCCGAAGCCCGCCGCCAGCGGGTCCTCGGTCTGGTCCTTCGAGGTCGTGCAGCAGGCGGCGCCGAAGAACGGGTGACATCCGCCCCGCACGAACGTGCCCCGCACGCAGCGCGCCCCGCACCGCGGATCGGGTGCGGGGCGCGTTCCGTCAGGGAATGCCGACCTCGAACAGGACGTACCCGGCGTAGGAGCCGGAGGCGAGGGCCGCGACGGTGAGGACCGTGCACAGGACCGGAGTGCTGAGCCGGCGCATGGCGGTGGCGCAGGGGACGACGAGCGGGAAGGCCGGGAGCAGGTAGCGGGACACGTTGCCGAAGATCTGCTGGCTGCCCAGGACGAGTGCCATGGTCAGAAGGGTGCTGACGGTCAGTACGAGGGGAGGCCGCAGCCGGAACAGCAGGGGCAGGAGCATCAGGGCCAGCAGGACGGTGCCGGCGGCGACGACGTCTTCGTAGGGGTAGGCGAAGAGGTAGTCGAAGTGGCCGACCGCGAGGGACGCGAACACCTTGACGGTGTGCCGGCCCCCGTCGAACGAGTGGGCCCAGGCCTTGTCCTGGAGCGTGAAGTACCCGCCGTAGTCGCCCATCCGGTGGCCCACCCAGCCGAGGTAGCCGGCCAGACCGATGGGGGCGATCAGTACGGCGGCCACGGGGCGCAGGACCGCTTCCCAGTTCTGTGTTCCTTCCGGGACGGGGGGATCCCCCCGGCGGCGCAGCGCGCGCCGCTGTCGGACCACTTCCACGAGCGCGGCGAGGGCGAGCGCCGCGATCAGCGCGGTGGCCGTCGGCCGGGTGAGTCCGGCGGCACAGGTCAGCAGGCCCGCGGTGAGCCAGTGCCGGCGCATGACGGCGTAACAGGCCCAGGCGGCGAGGGCGGTGTAGAGGGACTCCGAGTAGCCGGACCACTCCACGCCGGAGCCCGGCCACACGGCCCACAGCCCGGCGGCGGCCAGCCCGGCGCGCCGGCCGCTGATGCGGGCGGTCACGGCGTGGATGCCCAGGACGGCCACGAACGAGGCGGCGACGGAGACCACCAGGCCCGCACCGAGCAGACCGAGCCCGGTGCACGAGGAGACCAGGCGCATCAGGGCGGGGTACAGCGGGAAGAACGCGGCGGAGTTGCCCTCCAGTGTGATCAGGCCGGTGGCGCCGCGTACCGGTACGAGGGCGGGGTGGTAGCCGTGCGCGGCGATCTGCTGGTACCACCAGCCGTCCCAGGTGGCCAGGACGTCCCAGGCGTGGGCGCCGCCCCCGAAGCGGGGGTTCTTCCTGCGGAAGTCCCCGGAGGAGTCCAGCAGGTACATGAAGACGCAGAAGCCGACGAGTTTCATGGTGCCGTACAGGGCGACGACCGGAGCGTGCCGTCGAACCGTGCGGCGGAGGCGGTGCCGGAGGGCGCGGTCGCCGTCCGGGTCCGTGCTGTCCGGCAGGACGACCGTCGGCCAGCGGACGCCGGTCCGGGGCCTGTCGTCCTGATGGGCCGAGGCGGCCGCGAGAGCGGGCCCGTTCATCGCGGTCCGCTTCCCGTGGCGTCGCCCCGGGCGGCAGGGGCGAACACCCAGGTGCGCAGGAGCAGGAAGCGCAGCAGTGTCGCCGCCAGGTTGGCGATGACGAGGACCGTGATCTCGGCGGAGCGCCCGGGTGCGTGCGTCCCGTGGTGCAGCGCGGCCAGCGAGCCGCTGGTGAGTGCGAGACCGAGGCCGAACACGGCCAGTCCCTTGGCCTGGTGGCGCAGCGCCTGGCCCCGGCCGCGCAGCCCGAAGGTGATCCGCCGGTTGGCGGCCGTGTTGGCGACGGCGCACACCAACAGCGCCCACAGGTTGGCTGTCTGAGGACCCGTCACCGGGCGCAGCGCCGCGTACAGGAGGACGTACCCGATCGTGCTGAGGGCGCCCACGGCGCCGAATCGCAGCAGTTGGGCCGTCAGGGACGCCGGTGGTGCGCTCTCGGTGGTGCGGCCGAGCCGCGCCGTGGGCAGCGTGCCGCGGGCGAGCGCGCGGCCGATCCTCGCGATGCCGCGCAGGTCGGCGACGGCGGTGGAGACCAGGTCGACCCGGCTGTCGGGGTCGTCCACCCAGTCGACCGGCACCTCGTGGATCCGCAGTCCGGCGCGTTCGGCGATCACCAGCAGTTCGGTGTCGAAGAACCAGCCCGAGTCCTCGACCAGTGGCAGCAGACGTTCCGCGACATCGCGGCGGACGGCCTTGAAACCGCACTGCGCGTCGGAGAAGCCGACCGCGAGCGTGGACCGCAACAGGGCGTTGTAGCAACGGGAGATGATCTCTCGCCGGGGGCCGCGGGTCACCCGGGAACCGCGGGCCAGCCGGGTGCCGATGGCGATGTCGGAGTGTCCGGATATCAGCGGGGCGACCAGCGGCAGGAGCGCGTTCAGTTCGGTGGACAGGTCGACGTCCAGGTACGCGAGCACCGGCGCGTTCGAGCCGGACCACGCGGTGCGCAGGGCCCGGCCGCGTCCCTTCTCGTCGAGCCGTATCCACGTGGCCTCGGGCAGGTCGGCGGCCAGCCGGGCGGCGATCCGCGGGGTGGCGTCGGTGCTCGCGTTGTCGGCGACGGTGATGCGGAACGGGTATGGGAACGTCTCGCGCAGATGGGCGTGCAGGCGGCGCACGCTCGGCTCCAGGTCCGTCTCCTCGTTGAACACGGGGACGACCACGTCGAGAACGGGTTCCGTGTGGTCCGCGGGCAACGGGAGCCGGGCGGGCAGGCGGTCCAGGGGTGCGCGGCCGGCGGGAAGCCCCTTCGGGCGCATGGGCTCGCCGGGTGCGGGCGTGCGTTCCGGCGGCGGCCCGCTGTCCTGTTCCTCGAAGTTCTCCAAGTCCGCGAGGCTCCCGAAGTCCGTGGGGGTGGACGGAAACACTTTCGTCATGGTGTGTCCTGTTCTGTTCCCTGTCGCGAGGCAGGCCGAGGACGCTCACGGCCGAACCGCGCTGACAGGGTGGGGATATGCGTGCTGTACGGACAGGGGTGGCGGCCCGATGGCGGATGTGCCGGGTGCCGGGCCTACCCGGTGCTGGTCTCGGCCGACGAGGACGGTTCGGGTCCTGACGGCGGCGGTGAGGACGTCGGGGTTCCGCTCGGCGTCGCCGGTTCGGTGGCGGGCGTACTGGTCGTCGCCGTCCCCCGGCCCTCGGGGGCGGAGGCGGACGACGTCGAACTCCCCGTCGTGGTCGGCGTTTCGGGCGGGCCGGACGTGCCGGCGGTGTTCTCGGCGGTGGAAGTGGCGGTGGCCGACTCGGTGGGGGTCCCGCTCGACGACGGGGTCGGTGACAGGGTGGCGTAGGGGGAGGTGGGCGTGACCGTGGGCCGTGGTACGGGGCCCAGGGGCCGGTCGTGGTCCGGGGTGTGCGGCAGCAGGAACAGGCCGACGCTGATCCCGGCGGCGGCCAGGACGCAGCTCGCGGCCCGCTGCGCCGCGCGGATCCGGCGCCGGACGCGGACGCCGTCGCGGAGGTTGTTCTGCTGTGCGGGCTCGAAGGGGGTGTGTTCCTGGGAGTCGCGCATCATCCGCGCCAACTCCCGCTCGAAGTGGTCCATTCTTCCCTTCACCCCACCGGCTCGATGACATCCGCCAGGATCTGGCGCAGCCGCGCCACACCGCGTGACGCGTGGGAGCGGGCGGTGCCGAGCGGGCAGCCCAGGACCTCCGCGACCTGTTTCTCGGGCAGGTCCTGGTAATAGCGCAGCACTACGGCCGCCCGCTGCCGGGGAGGCAGTTGGGCGAGCGCCGCTTCGAGGCGCGACCGTTCCACCACGGCCGCGGACTCGTCGCCGATGTGCGCGAGATCCGGCAGCGTCTCCACAGGGCGCTCGCCCCACCACCGCCGCCGTGCGGAGCGGGCGGCGGCGCGGGCCATGACCTTGCGTACGTACGCCTCGGGGGCCTCGTCGGCCACCTTCGTCCAGGCGAACCAGAGTTTGACCAAGGCCTCCTGGAGCAGATCCTCCGCGCGGTGCCGGTCGCCCGCGCAGAGCAGGCGGGCGAGATGGAACAGCGCCGACCAACGGGCCGCGACGAACCCGTCGAAGCCGTCGGTCCCCTCGGCTCTTGCCTGTCCCATCCGCACCGTCCCCGCACTTGCCAGCTCGTACACCTGGGGAAAGACGCTGGCGGGTGCCTCACTATGCACTTGTGTCACGTGATCTGGGTCACGCCGGGTGGGGCCGGGACGCGGGCACGCGCCAGGACGGGTTCCTGCCGCGGCCGCCGGTGCGGGCCGGCGGCGGAGTCACCGGCCGCGGGACACGGCGGGTGCCGGCGGCCGCGTGCGGTACGCCCGGGTCACCGGGCGTCGAAGAAGCTCCACGCCGCGGTTCTGGCCTCGTGCCGCAGCTTCTGCGGCACCCACCGCCACAGGGCACTCTCGCACCGGCTGTGGCAGAGGGTGACGTCGATGGTGTAACTGAAGCCGGGCAGGCCGGGACGCAGCGGTTTCCGGGCGCGGACGAACGGTCTCATCCAGGGGGCCGCGTTCTCGTCGCCGCCGAGCGGGCACAGTTCCAGCGTCTTGATGTTCTGGTGGCTGAAGAAACTGTGGTCCTGGTGGATGGTGACGCCGGCCAGTGAATCCCAGGGGATCAGCCGGGCGTCCTGACCGCGCAGCCACCAGAAGCCGTTGATGTCGAAGGCCATGACGTCCTTGCGGTGCCGCCACGCGGGCCGCATCCACCACGCGTACGCCAGGATCGGCAGGACGAACAGCGCGCCGACGGCGGAACCGGCGACGAGGGCGGAAACCCCGAGCACACCCATCGCGGACAGCGCCAGGGCGCCCGGCAGATGGGCCAGGAACCGCCTCCGGCCCCAGCGCACGACGTGGGCGTTGTCGTTCGGGCGTCCACCGGATTCCATGGTCACGGACTCCATCCAGCGGACGATGCCTCCACCGGACTCCCGATCCCCTGCGCCGAACAGCCGTTGGCCGGTGGGTGCCGGCCGTCCCGCGCGGGCTCTCAGCGGCCGGCGGCCTCCTGCCGGGCCCGGGCCGCGCCTCTGCGCCGCTCCGTCCGCAGTTCCCGCAGGTAGGCCCCCGCGTCCACCTGGATCGTGTGCCGCCTGGAGGCGACGTAGCGGCGCGCCAGCCGTGCGCGGTACGCCCGGGTCTCCCGGCGCATCCGCTCCGGTCCGGGCAGCGCGCACCGGCCCTGGAGGAGATCCGCCACCCAGTGCGCCTGCGCCTCCGCGAGCGGCATGATCGCGCCGAGCGGCTGGACCAGCCCGATGAAGTAGAGGCCGGGACGGTCCGGCGCGACGACCCGGTGGTAGAGGTCGATGTCGTTGTCCGACGGATCGATCACCTCGTCCTTGAGGAACGGGAACGCGATGTCGTACCCCGTGCAGTAGACGATCGCGTCGATCTCCTCCGTGCTCCCGTCCTCGAACGTCACCCGGTCGCGCTCCAGCCGTACGGGAGCGGGCCGCACGGTGAGGTCGCCGTGGCCGAGGCGCGAGAGCAGATCGTCGGAGATGGTGGGATGGGCTCCCAGCACGCGATGCCGGGGCCGCGGCAGCCCGTAGTCCTCCAGCCGGCCCCGGCTGAGCCGCAGCAGGAGCCGCAGGCCCTGCTCCTGCACGGCCAGCGGGGCCCTGGCCAGCCAGGAGCCGGTGAGATGGTCGGTGGGGACGCCGAAGAGGTACTTGGGCAGGATGTGCGCGCCGCGGCGCATCGCGAGGACCGTGCGCCGGGACACCCGGGACGTCTCCACCGCGATGTCGCAGGCCGAGTTGCCGATGCCGAGGACGAGAACGCGCTTGTCCGCGAAGGGCTCCGGTGTCCGGTAGTCGTGGGAGTGCGTCTGGGTGCCGGTGAACTCCTCGGCTCCCGGAAGGGCCGGCCGGGGCCAACGGGGCTTCCAGTGATGGCCGTTGGCGACCAGGACGGCACCGTAGAGGCGTTCCGAGGTTTCGCCCGAATCCAGGTGGCGGGTCGTGACGCTCCACCGTCCGCCGGGGGCGGGTTCGACGCTCACCGCCTCGGTGCGGAAGGCGATCGACGGCCGCAGCCCGAAGTGGTCCACGAAGCTGTCGAAGTACCGGGCGATGTGGACATGGCCGGGGTAGACCGGACAGTCCTCCGGCATGGGGAAGCTCGCGTATTCCATGATCTGGCGCGAAGTGTTGATATGCAGTGAGCGGTAGGCGGACGACATCCCGTTGTCGTTCAGATAGCGCCAGTTGCCGCCGACCTCGGATCCGGTCTCGTAGCAGTCGTACGCGATCCCGCGCGCCGCCAGCACCTGGCAGGCGGCGATCCCGGACGAGCCCGCCCCGATCACACACACCCTCTCCATGCCGGCCCCTTCCTGTGACCTCGCCTGTGACCACCCGGTCACATGACCGGGTGGTCACAGGCTGCTGTGTGTCGGCCGCCCGTGTCAATGACCTTGACGTGAGCAGGAGTTCGGGTGCGCTGCGGCCCAACGGCACTGTCCGGCCGCCCCTTTCCCGTCGGCGCGTTCCCGTCGCGCGTTTCGTGCCGGACTCGTTGACAGGGCGTGTTCACCGCACCGACGATGACCGGGCGGTCACATGACCGCCCGGTCATACGCAGGAGCACGCATGCCCACTTCCACCTGGACCCGTCTGTCACCGGTGCGGCGCGAACGGGTCCTGGTCGCCGCGATGGACGAGTTCGGCACCCACGGTTATTCCACCGGAAGCCTCAACGTCATCGCCCGCGAGGCCGGCGTGGCCAAGGGCTCGCTGTTCCAGTACTTCGAGGGCAAGCTCGACCTGTTCGCCTACGTCGCCGAGCAGACCTCCCTGCGCATCTACGCCGCCATGCGGCCCTGGCTCGACGGATACGACGGCTCCACGGAGTTCTCCCGCCATCTCACCGACGCCCTGGAAGCGTGGCTGGACTACTTCGCGAGCCATCCGCTGGAACGCGGGGTCACCGCCGCCACCAACATGGAGCTCGACCCGGCCGTCCGTAACGCCGTGCGCGCTCCGGTGCAGGACATCTACCTCGCCGGCCTGCGCCCCCTGGTCGAGCGGGCGGTCGAGACCGGCGGCCTGCGCAAGGGCGCCGACGTCGACGCCCTGCTGTCCCTGCTGCTCGTCCTGCTGCCGTACTTCGCGCTCGCGGTCCACACGCCGGGCCTCGAAGGACCGGTGCGCCTCGCGGGCGAACACCCGGAAGTCCGCCGGGCGAACATCGCCCGCCTGATCGGCCCGGTCCTCGCCGACTTCGTACCGAAGGGGCCCTGATGGACGCACCCGACTACGACGTGCTCGTCATCGGTTCCGGATTCGGCGGCAGCGTCACCGCGCTGCGCCTCACCGAGAAGGGGTACCGCGTCGGGGTCCTGGAAGCCGGCCGCCGCTTCGCCGACACCGACTTCCCCCGGACCTCCTGGCAGGTGCGCGACTACCTGTTCGCCCCGCGCCTCGGCTGCACGGGCATCCTGCGCATGACCCTGCTCGGCGACGTCCTCGTCCTCACGGGCGCGGGCGTCGGCGGCGGCTCCCTCGGCTACGCCAACACGCTCTACGAGCCGCCCGAGGCCTTCTACCAGGGGTCGCCGTGGGCCGACATCACCGACTGGCGGGGCGAACTCGCGCCCTACTACGACCGGGCCCGCCGCATGCTCGGCGTCACCCCCAACCCCTTGCTCACCGACGCCGACCGGCTCCTGCGGGACACGGCGCAGGACCTCGGCTGCGCGGACACCTTCAGGGCCGTGCCGGTCGGCGTGCACTTCGGACCGCCCGGCACGGAAGGCGGAGCCCGCGTCGCGGACCCCTACTTCGGCGGCGCGGGGCCGGACCGCAACGCCTGTCTGCACTGCGGTGCCTGCATGACGGGCTGTCGGCACAACGCGAAGAACACCCTGCCCAAGAACTACCTGGGCCTGGCCGAACGCGCCGGTGCCGAGGTTCTGGCCCTGCGCACGGTCACCGACGTCACCCGGGACGGTGAGCTCTGGGCCGTCACCTCGGTACGCACCGGGGCGGGCCCGACGCGCCGCAGACGGACCCTGACCGCCCGGCACGTCGTCTTCGCCGCGGGCGCGCTCGGCACGCAGAGGCTGCTGCACCGGCTGCGGGAACGCGGTTCCCTGCCGCGGGTCTCACCCCGCCTGGGCCGGCTGACCCGCACCAACTCCGAGGCGATCCTCGGCGTCCGGTCGAAGGACAGGGCCGCCGACTTCAGCCACGGCGTCGCCATCACCTCCTCCGTGCACCTCGACGAGAACACGCACGTCGAAGCCGTCCGCTACGGCCGCGGCAGCAATCTGCTCGGGCTGCTCGGAGCGATGCTCGTCGACCCCGTCCCCGGCCGCTCCCGGCTGCTCACCGGTCTGGCCGCGATGGCGCGCAATCTGCGCGACCTGCCGGCCCTGCACAACCCGCGCCGCTGGTCCCAGCAGACCGTCGTCCTGCTGGTCATGCAGTCCCTCGACAACTCCGTGACGACCTACCTCCGCCGCACCCTCACCGGACGCAGGCGCCTGACCAGCCGCCCCGGCGAGGGCACCCCCAACCCGACGTGGATACCCGCCGGACACCGGGCGGCCCGCAGAGCGGCCGAGCGCGGCGGCGGCCGGGCCTGCGGCACCTGGGCCGATCTGTTCGACGTCCCCACCACCGGGCACCTGATCGGCGGATGCACCGTCGGAGAGGACCCTCAGACCGGTGTGGTCGACCCCTATCACCGGCTGCACGGGCATCCGGGCCTGCACGTCATCGACGGTTCCACGATCTCGGCGAACCTCGGCGTGAACCCCTCCCTCACCATCACCGCCCTCGCCGAGCGGGCCGTCGCCCTGTGGCCCAACCACGGGGAGGAGGACCCCCGGCCCGCCCCCGGCCTGTCCTACCGCCGGGTGCCGCCGGTACCGCCGCGGCACCCCGCCGTGCCCGCCGGCGCACCGGCCGCCCTGCTGCCGGACCCCCCCACACGAAAGGACACCCCGTGACGAGCTACCCCGAGGAACCCTGGCACCTGGCCGGCCAGATGTACCTGTCGCTGTGGCTGGTGCCGGAGCGCGAACTGCCCCGGGTGGCGGACGGCACCCGGCCGGTCACCGTCGCCGGGCGCGGCGCGGTCGGCGCGGCCTGGGTCGTCTACGAGAACGACAGCGTCCTGCACTACAACGAACTGCTCCGGGCCGTCCTCGTACGGGACGGCCGCCGCCCGCGCGTCTGCGTCACCGACATCTGGGTGGACAGCGCCGCCTCGATGGCCGGCGGCCGGGAACTGTGGGGCATCCCCAAGGAGATGGCGGACTTCGACATCGACCGGACCGCCGGTGTACGGGCCGGAGCCGCCACGGAGAAGGACGTCCTGGCCACCGCGGCTTTCGATCCCGGCCGCCGGATACCGGGCCGCTGGCCCCTCACCTATCGCGTCACGCAGACCCTCGACGGCGCGCTGAAGACCAGCACCGTCCGCTCACGCTCCGCCGTACGCATGGCACGGGCCCGATGGATCGCACAAGAAGGCAGCCCCCTGGGGGAGTTGAGCCGTCGCACGCCCCTGCTCAGCCTGGCCCTGAACGACTTCACCATCCGGTTCGGGGACGCCGCGCGGGGCTCGTCGAGCGTACGCACGAAGGCTGAACCGGCCCGCGATGGGTGAGAGTTGGACAAGTGGAGGGCGATCAAACCCTGTTCCGGCGGCCTACCGGCCGGTATACAGACCAGGTTGGGTCTGCCGGGCAGGAGCCGTCCGGTCCGCCGCGGCGCCGCGATCCCGCGCGCCGCGGAGAGCCGGTACCCGTTCGGCAGGCTGTCATGGCATCAGGGGAGGGGCACGATGAACGATCGCACGCGTCCGGAAAACGCCGTTCCGAGACGACGGGGCGCCACGGCGCTGGGAGCCGCGCTGAGCAGCTGCGCGCTGGTCGCGGGCGTCGCGGCGGCGGCCCCCGCCGAGGCGGGCGAAGGACACGGGGAGCATGGCGTGAACTATGTCGCGCTCGGCGACTCGTACACGTCCGGGCCCCTGATCCCCCAGCAGATCGACGCGAACTGCGCGCGCTCCGACCACAACTACCCCTCGATCACCGCCGCCGCCCGCAAGGTCGCCTCCTTCACGGACGTCAGCTGCTCCGGCGCGAAGACCGACGAGATGTGGAAGGCGCAGGGGACCAACGGACCCCAGCTGGACGCGGTGAAGCGGGACACCGACCTGGTGACCCTGCAGATCGGCGGCAACGACGTGGGCTTCGGCCCGATCATCTCCACCTGCGCCGGGCTCAGTTCGAAGGACCTCGCGGGCAACCCCTGTCAGCAGTACTACAACGCCGCGGGCTACGACCAGCTCACCGTGAACATCCTCCAGACGGCTCCCAAGGTCGCCCGGGTGCTGCGTGAGGTGCACGCGAGGGCCCCGCACGCCCGCGTGGTCGTCGTCGGCTACCCGGACCTGCTGCCCGACGACGGCAGCGGCTGCTACCCGACGGTGCCGTTCGCCGCGAAGGACTTCCCCTATCTGCGCGACACCGGCAAGCGGCTCAATCTCATGCTCCGCACGGTGGCGTTCCTGAACCGGGCCGAGTACGTGGACACCTACAGGCCGACCGTGGGCCACGACATGTGCAAGGCGCCCGCCGACCGCTGGATCGAGCCGCTGCGTCCGACCTCGCCCGCGGCACCGGCCCACCCCAACGCCAAGGGCCAGGAGGCCATGGCCCGCGCGGTGCTGGCCGAGCTGGGCCGGGGAGCGGGACACCACCACTGACCGGTTCCGGCCCGGGCACCCGGTGCGGGACGGACCCTGGCGGCGAACGCCCGCGCGTTCACCGGCAGGGTCTCCGGGGCCGCGGTCCCGGCGTCGCCGCCACCGCTGCGTCACGCGCACCGGAGCGGGCCGTGGTCACAGCGTGCCGCGCATCTGCTGGGTGAGACGGTCCCGTTGCTCGTTGAAGGCGGCGCGGGCGCGCTGCAACTCGTCCGTCTCGGGGGTCAGCCCCTGCGTCACGGCGTCGCGGTACGCACGCAGCAGCGTGACGGTGAGGACCGCCTGCCGTACGACGTGGTCGTCGGCCACCAGGGAGAGCTCCAGCCGTCGGGCCAGCGTGTTGCTGTCGCGCAGGACGGTTCCGGCCCGGGCGAGGGCCCGGTCGTCGTGGTCGTGGCCGCGCGCGATGCCGATGAGGATCTCGCTGGCCTCCGCGGTGGCGTTGAGAAAGGCGACGTAGACCGCGCGGCGCTCGTCCCTGGAGCGCTGCTCGCGCTCCCGCAGCCAGCGCCTCCGGTCCGCCAGCGCGGAGGCGGCGAGCGCGATGAACGCACCCAGGGTGGTGCTGAGAAGGCTGGTCCATTCCACACACCTACTGTGCTCCGGCCACCGCGCCTCCAACCCGGTTGCCGGACAGGTGTGTCGGCGCGAAACCGGGCCGGTGGTGCCGGGCCCGTCCCGGCGGGATCCGTGCCGCGCCGGGACGGGCCCGTACGGAACGGCCGTGTCAGGGAGCCGGTACCTCGTCCACGAACGCGGTGCCGGCGCCGCGGTAGGCGGCCACCTTCGCGGCGACCTGGGCCGGGGTGAGGACCTGGTCCTTGACGTGCAGGACGTAGTCGACCTGTTCGTCGTACGCGCGGGCCGTGGTCGAGGTCTGTCCGGCGAGGTCGATCAGCCACTGGTTGAAGTTGATCGACATCGGCCGCTCGGGCAGGTACTGGGCGTCGTGGGTCCCGAACAGCTGCCCGTCGATGTAGTACTTGATGCCGCTGCTGTCGATGGTGAGCACCAGGTCGTGCCAGCCGGCGTAGCTCTGGCGGGCCTCGGTGTGCTGGTTGACGGCCTGCCAGGGGTCGGGGTTGTACGTCTCCCAGGAGGTCGTGTAGAGGATGTCGCCCGACTCGCCCCAGCCGCCGTTGGGCAGGTACTCGAAGTCGTACTCGGCGTAGTCGTCGGCCATCGGCGCCGTGAGGTCGTTGATGGTGAAGAACGTCTGCACCAGGTGGTCGCTGTCGGGGCCGGACTTCGGCGCGTCGGCGAATTTCACCCGCGCCGCGTAGGTGCCGTTCTTGAACTTCATGCTCTTGGAGACGACTTCGGTCTGCCGGGTGGACTCGGCGGTGCCCGCGGTCGAGGTCTCCAGGTTCATGACCTTGTTGCCGGACACGGTGGGGAAGGTGACCTTGGACGGGTCCCAGGTCGCGCCGGGGACCCCGGGGCCGCCGGAGTTCGAGCGGACGTTCCAGCCGTGCGCGGAGATCGCGGGGTCGCTGTACGACGTGTAGCTGAAGTCGTCGAACAGGGCCTGGCCGCCGCCGGGCGGGTCGGTCGGATCGGTGGGGTCGGTCGGGTCCGTGGGGCCGTTGCCCTCGGGCGCCGTGCCCCACACGGTGGTTCCGGCGAGCTGGGCGGTGACCTTGTCCCAGTCCGCGTACGAGGTCTGCGCCCCGCCGAAGGAGTAGTCGTCCGCCTGGTTCACGGGCTGCCAGCTGGACTGGTAGAAGCGCAACTGCATGTCACCGGTGTCCGCGCCCGGTGCCAGTGTGCCGGCCCCGGAGGTGAAGCCGATCTCCAGGTACCTGTCCGCGGTTCCGGTGGGGTGTGCGGGTGTGCCGAACGTGCCGGTGACGTTCGCGCATCCCTTGACCGCCCAGGAACAGGCGAAACGGTACGTGGCGCTCGCGGAGTCCGCCTTGAAGTAGTAGCGGATCTTCACCTGGCTCAACTGCACCGCCGCGGAACCGGTGTTGCGCACCTTGAACCAGGGCTCGCTCTGGTCGGCGGTGGCCCCGCTCGCGCTGGTGCGGTACTGCACGGCGAGGCCTCCGGCCGCGGCGGCGGGGGCGGACATCGGAACGGCGACCAGGGCGGTGCCGCCCAGGAGCGCGGACAGGGCGAGGGCCACGCGGCGGCGGCCGGAGAGGGGGCGGTTGCTCATGCTGGTTCCCTTCGGTGGGCTCCCGCCGGGCAGGCCGCGGGAGGTGGGGGTGCTCAGGAACGCGAGGAGACATGCCGTGCTTGACCAGTTGGCCCATCGGGCTTACCAGTTGGCGTCGCCTGAAAGTGGCATAGACCAATGTGTCCGTCAACCCCCTTGGATTAAGCGGTAGTTGACCGGAGCGGTGTTCCCGCGTCATCGATGAGGCGAAGAGACCCGGAAGCAATCCCTTTGACCAGCTGACCAGTTAGGGTCGGAGGTCGTACCGGCCGGCCGGCACCGACGACGAGTGAGGGTCCCGCATGGAGATCGATCCCGCCGCCTCCCGCGCGGTACTCAAGCGGGAGAGGGTCCGAGACACGATCCTCGAACTCATCGAGGAACGCCGCCCCGGCGACGCCATCCCCTCGGAGCGCACGCTCTGCGCGCAACTCGGGGTGTCCCGGCCCACTTTGAGGGCGGCCGTGGACCAACTCGTCCTCGCCGGACTGCTGGTTCGCGAACACGGGCGGGGCATGTTCGTGGCCGCCGAGAAGATCACCCAGGAACTCGTGCCGGACCGGCGGACCTTCAGCCTGCCCCGGGCCGCGGGCACCTGGACCAGCCGGCTCCTGGAGTTCAGCACGGTGCCCGCGGGTGCCCGGGTGGGCCGCAGGCTGCGCATCTCTCCCGCGGCGGACATCCGGTACGTGGCACGGCTCCGCCTCGTCGACGGCTCACCCATGGCCATCGAGTACCTGCACGTCCCCGCCGTACTCGTGCCCGACCTGACCCGTGACGAACTGGAGAACGGCGACCTGTACGAGCACCTCGGCGAACGGCACGGGATCGAGGTCGGCGAGGCGGTCCAGTCGATCGAGCCCACGGTCCTGACCCGCGACGAGGCGGGCCTGCTCGACGTGCCGGAACTGTCCCCGGCCCTGCTGTTCGAACGCCTCACCTCGGACGCCTCGGGCCGGCCGGTGGAGTACGTCCACTCCATCTACCGCGGAGACCGCTACCGCATCGTCTCCCGGCTGGCCCTCGGTCCCCGCTCCGGGCACCCTTCGCCGCGCGACGGCCACCACCCCGGGATCCCGCCGGGAGACTTCCTGCCGGGCGAACCCGTCACGTTCTCCACCCGGGGCGTGGTGGCAGGCGGGCTCTTCGGACCCGATGGCGGACGAGGGGAGGGTGGCCCCGCGAGGTGAGAGCGGCGGGCGTGCCGCCGCTCACCGGTTCCAGGCCGGCGGCCGCTTCTCGGTGAACGCCCGCGCACCCTCGGTGGCGGCACGGGTGGTGAAGACCGGCGCGCTCAGCGGATCCTGGACGGTGTAGGCGGTGTGGTCGTCGAGGCCGCGGGTGTCCTGGACGATGCGCTTGGTGATGCGGACGGCGTCGCCGGAATGGGCCTGGACGCGTTCGGCCAGATCGAGCGCCGCGTCGAGGGCTCCGCCCTCGGGCGTGAGCCGGTTGACGAGCCCGTACCGTGCCGCGTCCGCGGCGGGTAGGGGAGCAGCGGTCAGCAGCATCTCCATGGCCACGTGGTAGGGGAGCCGGCCCGGTAGCCGGATGGCACCGCCCTCGGCGGCGATCAGCCCGCGGGCGACCTCGGGCAGGGCGAAGAACGCGGTGTCGGAAGCGGTGACGAGGTCGCAGGCGAGGGCGAGTTCGAAGCCGCCGGCGACGGCCGCGCCCTCGACGGCGGCGATGAGCGGCGTGCGGATGCGGGCGCGGGTCAGTCCGCCGAGCCCGCGGTCGGCGACGAGCGGAACGCCCTGGTCGGGAAAGGCCTTGAGGTCCATCCCCGAACAGAAGTGGCCGCCCGCCCCGGAAAGGACGCCGACGCAGAGCGAGGGATCGGACTCCAGCCGGGTGAGGGCCGAGTCCAGGGCGTCGGCCAGGGTCTGGTCGACGGCGTTGCGGACGCGGGGCCTGTTCAGGGTGATGAGCAGGACACCGGGGCGTGGTTCGGCTGTCGTCACTACGGGTTCACGGCTGTCCATGAGGTGTGCTCCTGGTCGACGGACGTTCGGAAGGCGGGCGCGTGGGTACGTGCGCTCTCGGGAAAGGCCGGGTCAGACCCGTACGACAGGCAGTTCGGCCAGCCCGCGCATGACCCGGGCCGGGCGCCAGGGAAGTTTGCGGTCGGGTTCGGCCAGCCGCACCGGGCCCAGACGTTCGAGCAGCCGGGGGAAGGCGACCGCGCCCTCGAGACGGGCGAGGGCGGCTCCGATGCAGAAATGGGGGCCGTGGCCGAAGGCGAGATGGTCATTGGGGGTTCGGCCCACGTCGAGCCGGTCGGCGTCCGGGAAGCGGGCCTCGTCCCGGTTGGCGGAACCGATCAGGAGGCTGACGATGTCCCCCTTGCCGATCAACTGACCGTGCAGGTCGATCGGTTCGGCGGCGCACCGGAAGGTCGCGTCCCGCACAGGGGAGTCGTAGCGCAGCAGTTCCTCGACCGCTGTGCCGACGAGCTCCGGGCCGGCTTTCGATGCGGTCAACCGGGCGGCCTGGTCCGGGTTTCGGAGCAGCGCGAGCATGCCGTTGCCGATGAGGTTCATGGTGGTGTCGTGGCCGACCAGCAGCAGGAGGTAGGCGGTCGAGCGCAGTTCCTCCTCGGTCATCGACCCGCTGTGGTCGCCGGCCCGTACGAGAGCGCCCAGCAGGTCGACTCCGCTGTTCTCACCGCTCGTTCGTTTGCCCGCGATCAGGCGATCGAGGAGGGTGCGCAGATCCTGTGCGGTCCGGGCCGGGTCCCGGCCCGGACCGGGTGTGATCGTGGCCGTGAGCGTGTCCCGGGTCGCCGCGTTGTCGAGTTCCCCGGGGACACCGAGGATCATGCAGATCATCCGGAAGGTGAGAGGAGCCGCGAAGGCCCCGATCACGTCGACGTGGGTGTCGTGCTCGATCCGGTCCAGCAGCCGGTCGGCGGTGTCCGCGATGAAGGGCTCGAGGCGGGCGATACGGCGGGGTACGAACGCGGCGTTCACCAGGGTCCGCAGACGGGTGTGGTCCGGGGGATCGGAGTGGACCAGATGCCGGTTCAACCCGGCCGGTCCGGGAACATAACCGGGCACCCGATCGGGGTCCTTGCTCAGCCGTTCGTCGGTCAACAGGGCCCGGACGTCCGCGTAGCGGGAGATCTGCCACACGGTCGGCCGGTCGGGTCTGCGGTCCGCGTGGACGGGCGCATGCCGGCGCAGCCAGGCGAAGTACGGATACGGATTCCGCACCCGTTCGGCCAGGAGGCGAGAGGGCGGGGACAGTACGGGAGGAGCGGACACGCTGGCTCCGGAATCGGTGATCGGCTCGGACACCGCGCCAACGCCAGGACGCGGCCGAAAGATACGGAAACCGTCGCGATCGCGTGCGACAGGAGAGGCAGGATCGCTCCGACGGCTCAGTCCGGCCCATGGACACGGAGGTGGTGTCCTCCGCCGCGACGCGGCGTGTCGCCTGGGCTAGGGTGATGTGGACAACGTTCTCATTCCGGCCATTCGTGCTGCCGGTCGTCCCTCCGCCCCGTGCGTCCGCCGCCGATGCGCGGCGTCGCACGGAAGTCCCGCGGCGGGGAGGACCCGAGGGCCGCCGCGCGGAGCAACTGCCGTACGTGCCACCGGGAACGCATGGCCCGACGGTGACGCCGGCAGCCCCGAAGCGGACGCGGCCATCGCGCGGAGCACGCACATCCGGACCAGATTCGAGAGGACCCGTACATGCCCTTCGCCACCGCCAAGGACGGCACACAGATCTTCTACAAGGACTGGGGATCCGGTCAGCCGGTCGTCTTCTCGCACGGCTGGCCGCTCACCGCGGACGCCTGGGACGCCCAGATGAAGGTGATGGTGGACAACGGCTTCCGGGCCGTCGCCCACGACCGCCGCGGTGGCGGACGCTCCGGCCAGCCCTGGGACGGCAACGACCTCGACACCTACGCCGACGACCTGGCGGCGGTCATCGAAGCCCTCGACCTCCGGGACGTCATCCTGGTCGGCCATTCGACCGGCGGCGGCGAGGTCACCCGCTACATCGGCCGGCACGGCTCCGGCAGGGTGGCCAAGGCGGTCCTCGTCGGTGCGATCCCGCCTCTCATGCTCAAGACGGCGGAGAATCCCGAAGGGCTGCCGATCGACGTGTTCGACGAGATCCGCAAGGGTGTCGAGACCGACCGGTCGCAGTACTACCAGGACCTCAGCGCACCGTTCTACGGCGCCAACCGGGACGGATCGACCGTCACCCAGGGAACGCGGGACCAGTTCTGGCTCTGGGGAATGACCGTGGGCCTCAAGGGCGCCTACGACTGCGTCAAGGCGTTCTCCGAGACCGACCTCACCGAAGACCTCAAGAAGATCGACGTCCCCACGCTCATCGTGCACGGCGACGACGACCAGATCGTCCCCATCGTGGCCTCCGGCGACAAGTCGTCGAAACTCGTCAGGGACGCGGTCTACAAGGTGTACCCGGGGGCTCCCCACGGCCTCGCCATGGTGCCGAAGTTCGCCGAGGTGTTCAACGCCGACCTGCTGGAGTTCGCGCGCGGTTGAACCGGCTGCCCCGGCAGGGCGCCGCGCGACGGCCCGGACGGGCACTGCCGGGGGCTGCCTCAGAACGGAAGGCCGGGGGGCTCGGCGTCCCCCTCCGCCCCCTCCGCCGTGTCGGGGAGCGCCTGTTCGGTCCAGATCGCCTTGCCCTCCGGGGTGTAGCGGCTGCCCCAGCGCTCGCAGAGGGCGTTGACGAGCTGGAGGCCGCGGCCCCCCTCGTCGGTGTCCGTCGCACGCCGGATGCGGGGCATCGTCGGACTCGCGTCGGACACCTCGCAGACGAGCGTTCCGCTGCACAGGAGCCGGAGCCCGATGGGGCCGCTGGCGTGCCGGACGACGTTGCCGACGAGCTCGCTGGCCAGCAGTTCCGTCGTCATGACCAGATCGTCCAGATGCCACTGGGCGAGCTGCTCCCGTACATGGCGACGGGCCTCACCCGCCGCCTCCGGACCCTCCTGCAGTGCCCAGGAAGCCACTTGACGGTCGGCCACGTGGTGCAGGCGCGCGATCAGCAGCGCGGCGTCGTCGGTGGTGGGCCCGCCCGGCAGCAGCCCCGCGGTCACGGAGTCGCACAGTTCCTCCAGATCGGGACATCCCGCCTCGCCGGCGAGCAGACCGGCGAGCTGGGTCATGCCCTGGTCGATCTCCCGCCGCGGTGACGTCACGAGCCCGTCGGTGAACAGGACGAGAAGGCTCTCCGCCGGCAGCTCCAGTTCCGTCGTCTCGAACGGCGGGAACGCGGCGCCCAGCGGAGGGTTGACGGCGACCTCGGGGAAGTGGGCGCTTCCGTCCGGCCGGACGACGAGCGGCGGCGGATGACCCGCCCGCACCACGGTGCACGATCCGTCGGTGGAGTCGTACAGCGCGAACAGGCAGGTCGCGTACGCGTGCTCGCCGAGGCCGCTCACGATGTCGTTGAGGTGGCCCATGATCTCGTCGGGAGGAAACTCCAGGGCGGCCAGTGTGTGCAGCGCGGTGCGCAGACGCCCCATGGTCGCCGCCTCGGACAGACCGTGGCCCATCACGTCACCGACGACCAGGGCCACCTGACCCGCTGACAGCGGGATCAGGTCGTACCAGTCCCCGCCCACGTCGGAGGTCTGTCCGGCCGGCAGATAGCGGGCCGCCGCGGTGGTCTCGGGCAGGGCGGGGAGCTCCCGGGGCAGCAGTGCCTGCTGGAGCTCCTCGGAGCGGGTGATCTCGGCCTCGTAGAGCCGGGCCCGCTCCAGCGCGTGCGCCACCAGGGCGCTGATGGTGATGAGGAGCGTGCGTTCCTCGGACGTGAGACGCCGTGCGGTGTCGAAGGCGATGACGCACACGCCGAAGGTGTGGTCGGAGGCCGTCAGCGGGAGGAACGCCCAGGCCTCCATGTCGGACCGGGGCCGAATTCCGGGGTCGGGGAAGGCCGCGGCCCATTCCTCGCGCGACGAGACGAAACGGGGTTCGCCGGTCAGGACCACCTCCCCGGCGGGACCGGCGTCCGCCGGTTCCATGCCGTGCGCTCCCCGCGTCGGCTCCATGAAGGAGCTCGGATAACCGACGGACCCGATGTCCACCAGGTGCTCGTCCTCGAGGACGAGCACGAGCAGGCCCTGGGCGCCGAACGGGGGCAGGACGCGCCGCGCGACGGCCGTCACCACGTCCTCGGAGGTGGTCGCCGCCGCGAGCTGCGTGGTCAGTTCCGCCGTCCGGCTCGCGCGCTCGGCGGCCACGCGTACGGCCGCCTCCTGTTCGGCCTCACGGCGGCGGCGATCGGTGACATCGGTGAAGTACACCGTGAGACCGCCGGGTACGGGGACGATCCGCAGGTCGTAACAGCGTCCGGTGTCGGCCAGCGTGATGTCGAAGGCCGTGGCCGTGGACCGCGCGGTGCCGCTGCGGCACCGCTCCTCCATGTCCGGGACCTGGCTCAGGGCGGGCAGGTCCCACAGGTTCCGGCCGAGGAGCGGCTCGTCACCCGGACCGAGAACGCGTTCCGCCTCCAGATTGGCGAAGGTGATCCGCCAGTCGTCGTCCACGGACAGGAAGGCGTCACTCATGTGCCGCAGGGCACGGCTGAGCGCGTTACGGGTGGAGCGCGCCGCGTCGCTGGCCCAGCCCTTGCCGACGATGCGCGTGACCTGACCCTCGTCGTCGAGCACGACATGACCGGACGCGCGGGTCCAGGTGTAGCCCCCGTCGCTGCGCCGGACCCGGTACTCGGCCTCGAACGGCGTGTGGGTGCGGATGGTGCGTTCGACGGCGGCCAGGGTGCTCGCGAGGTCGTCGGGGTGCACCACCTTCATCCAGGTCTCGACACCGGGCGTGAAATCCCTCGGCTCGGTCTGGTAGACCTTCATGGCCGTCCGGTCCCATGCCAGCTCGCCGGTGCGTACGTCCCACTCCCAGGAGCCGACCGGAGTCGTGTCGAGGTCGGTGCCCAGGCGCACGGGCGCCGGCATCTTCTTCAGCCGGTTCATGGTCCATTCGGCCACCGCGCCGAGGAACGTCCACTGTTCGGGCGTGGGCTCCTCGTTGTCACCGGTGAGACAGGTGATCGCGCCGATGACGCGGCCCTCATAGGCCAGGGGTACGGAGCACCAGCCGGACCGCGACAGCAGCGGCGCGGTGGGTTCGGTCAGGTCGGAGGGGAGCGCGGCCACCCACATGCGCTCACCGGAGCGCACGGCCCGCGCGGTCGCCGTGGGCCCGTCCTGGTCGACGATCTCCCAGGCGCGGGTGACCGACGACGGCAGTCCGGTCGAGGACACCAGACGCAGGGCCGACATGGGGCCCCGCAGGTAGACGGCCCCGCCGACGCAGCCCAGCTCCGCGATGGAGTGCTGAAGGGCGAGCCGGAAGACCTCGCTTTCCGTGATGCCGTCGTCAGCGGTGTCGAGTAGGTCCAGCCGCCTGATCACAGACCCAATATAGGGGCGAATGCCGTAAATCACATTAAAGGAAGGGTGTGCTGGTGACCGTGCCCCCGGCCGGTGACCGCGGGTTCCCCGGGTTGCGGGGTGCGGTGCGCGACACCACGCTGGCCGGGACGCCCGCGTGATCGACGGCCCGGGGCCGGTCGCCCGGTCCTCGCGGGGTCGCGCGGCGGTCCGCGTCCGGGCACGCGTGGCGGGCGGGCGCGACGACGGGAGGACGGTGGCACACAGGTGAACGCCGGATCGCGTCGTCCTCGCCGGCGGCCGGGTGAGCCCGGTGAGGGGCACGGCGGGGGCCGGATGCGCTACGTCGTGGGGAACCGCTCCTCCCGTGGCGCCCGGTCGGTGGCCCGGGCGCGTACCGATGCGCGGCGCCGCGCCGGAGACCACCGGCGGGTCCCGGTCAGCCGCGGGCTGCGGGTCGCCGCGGCGTACGCGTGGCGGCTGCTCGTCGTCGGAGTCGTCGCCTACGTGGTCTTCGCCCTCCTGGGCAAACTGCAGCTCGTCGCCGTGGCCCTGTTCCTCGCCCTGGTCGTCACGGCGGTTCTGCGCCCGCTCGCCGACCTGCTGGCACGGCGCATGCCGAGGACCCCGGCGGTGATCGTGACCATCATCGGGAGCATCCTGCTGGTGCTCGGCGTGATGGCGCTGGTCGGTCGTGTCGTCGCGGGGGAGTCGGGACGGCTGGGCCACGAGTTCGCCGGGGGCCTCGGCCGGATCGAACGATGGCTGGAGGGCTCCCCCTTCCATCTGAGCCACGCGGTGTTGTCGGGTCTCCAGGGCAAGGTGGTCACCTTCGTCTCCGAGCACCGTTCCGTGCTGATCAGCAGCGCCCTCAGCGGCGCCGGCCGCGTGGTGGAGTTCGTCACCGGCCTGGTGCTCGCGCTGTTCTGCTCGCTGTTCTTCATCCGTTCCGGTGACAGGTTCTGGCGGTGGTTCCAGGAGCTGATGCCGCAGAGCGCGCGGGACCCGTGGGACCGCGGCGGGCGGGCGGCCTGGCGGACCTTCGCCGGCTACACGCGCGGCATCATCATCGTGGCGGCCACCAACGCGATCCTCGTCGGCATCGCCCTCTTCGTGCTCGGCGTCCCGCTCGCGCTGCCGCTCACGCTGCTGGAGTTCTTCGCCGCGTTCATCCCGCTGGTGGGTTCGCCCGTCGCGCTCGGCGTGGCCACCGTCGTCGCGCTGGCCACCCGGGGACCGGTCGTCGCGATCATCGTGCTCGCGCTGATCGTCGTCATCGGCCAGCTGGAGGGACACGTCCTGCATCCGCTCGTCCTGAGCTGGGCCGTCCGGCTGCATCCCGTGGTCGTGGCCGTCTCCGTCATCGCGGGGAGCATCCTGGCCGGCGTGACCGGTGCCGTCGTGGCGGTTCCGATGGTGTCGGTCGCCTGGTCCGTGATCACCGAGCTGCGGGCGGGCCCCGGACCGGAACCCGCGGGGCGCTCACCGGGGCACCGGTCCGACCCGCCCGGCCGGCGTTCCGGCCCGCACGCCGAGCCGCCGGGGAGTGCCCGGGCCGGGGAACCGTAGCGGCGGGCGGTGCCGTGACGGCGTATCCCCGCACCGCTCGGGGAGTACGTTCCCGTATCCCTCAGGAAGCTTCGACGGCCGCCTTGATCCGCTTGCCGAAGGCGTCCGCGTCCTTGCGGGCCGCGCTCAGCGCGAAGCCCACCAGGAGCTTGCCGATGCCATGGCCCTCGAGGACGTTGAAGATCCTCACGCGGGTCGTCTTGGCACCGGTGGACTCCAGGTCGTAGCCGCCCTCGGCCGCCATGACGACGTTCTTCGAGATCTCCGCCCAGCGGATCCGGCGGGACGGCTCGAACTCGGTGATCCGGAACTTCCGCCCCGTCTTCATCCCGGCGTCCTTGACCGTGCTGGTGAAGACGGTGCCCACGCCCGTCGGACCCTCCGGAGTCTTGGTGATCGCCTGCACCCGAGGACTGAACTCGGGGTCGTTCGTACCGGCGGCGAGGTAGGCGAAGACCTCCTCGATGGGGCGGTTGATCTCGGTTGTCGCCTCGAACTGACCGGACACGGTGCCTCCTGGGATGCGATCACGGACCGCCCGCTGAGGGCGCGCGGCCTCGCCGCGCCCGTTCAGCCTAGGGGGCAGGGGCCTGCCCGGCGCGTCGCGCGGGATTGTTCAGTCGTCCAGGGCGTCGGTCAGGCGCACGGTGTAGCCGTCCTCCTCCATCAGGACGACGGTGACGCCGAACGGGTTGGGATGGTCGAGTTCCAGGGGCGTGAAGGAGTACTCGACGGCGGCCCCGACCGGCGGTGGAAGTTCGCCGTCCGGCAGCGGCGCGGGGGCCTGCTTCCAGTCCAGGGTGGCCGTGGACCCCTCCGTCTCCCCGGAGCCGGCGGACGAGGATCCCTCGCTGTAGGGGAACCGGTACAGCACATGACCGTCCGCGGTGGCCCGGACCATGTTCAGACACGGGGCGGGGCCGACGGCGGGCAGTTCGCAGGCGGTGGCGACCTGCTGCGTCTCCCAGGCCAGGACGACCTCGTCGGCGTGGGCCGCGGCGGCGATGTTCGACAGCGCCGCGACGGCCGTGAGCGCGTCGGCCCCGGGATCGGTCGGGCGCGCCCAGATCAGCCCGATCAGCTCGCCCCGTACGAGCGGCATGATGACCGGCCGGGGCACCACACCCTCGCGCACTTCCTTGGCGTACGTGCCCTTCATCGAGCCGACCAGGTCGTCCCACGTCCGTGTGTCCACCCGAGCCCCCTTTGCCGCTGTTGTCTTCGATCATCACCGACCCTGCCACGCGGGGCGTCCCCGTGTCAGCGGGATGCCCGGCACGCGACCCCTTCGGTGTCCCGCGCCGGAACGCTCGCGCGGACCGTCCGCGCGGTCGCCCCTTAGGCTCGGCGGCATGGGGCGTGTGGAAGTCCTTCAGCTGCTGGTCTCGGCCGTGCACCGGTTCGAGGGCCGCCCGGGCGACGGGGTGCCCCCGCTGCCCGAGGCGGACCTGGTGACGACCGCCCGGGTGCGTGCCGGGCTCGGGATCGTGGGCGACCGCTACTTCAACCGTCCGGCCCATCGCAACGCGTCGGTCACCGTCATGGCCGCCGAGCGTCTCCAGCCGGGGACGGCCCCGGAAGCCGGTCTCCGGCAGACCCGGCGCAATGTTCTGCTGCGGGGTGTGGACATCGACGCCTTCGTCGGCGCGACGATCTCCCTGGACTGCGGCACCGGACCCGTGGTGCTCGCCGTGCGCAGCGCGGCCAGGCCCTGCGGGTGGATGGACGCCACGCTCGGCCCCGGCGCGCGCCGGGCGCTGCGCGACGGCGGGGGTGTCCGCTGCCGCCCGCTGACCGACGGTGTCCTCACGGTCGGGCCCGCCGAGTTCGCGGTGGTGGAGCCTCCGCCCGCGAAGGACTGACCCGCGGGGCGGAGCGTGGGCCGGCGTTCGCGAGGAGTCGAATCGTCCCGCCGTTTGTTCAACCAGATGGTTGAACAAACGGCGGGACGCGCGTACGGTTGTTAAACCAGATGGTTGATCAACCGGCTGATTGATCAATCGTCTGGTTGAGCGGATGGAGGCTCGAAGTGTCCGACGACCGGCTGTCCCGGGTGTTCTCGGCCCTGGCCGACCCGACGCGGCGCGACATCGTGGCCAGGCTCGCCACGGGGGACGCCACGGTCAACGAACTGGCCGAGCCCTACGACGTGACGGTCCAGGCCGTGTCCAAGCACATCAGGGTGCTGGAGGACGCCGGTCTGGTCAGCCGCAGCAGGGACGCCCAACGCCGGCCCTGCCACCTCGAGGGCGAGGTCCTCGACCTCATGACGCGCTGGATCGAGCGCTACCGCCGCGAGGCGGAGGACCGTTTCCGCCGGCTCGACACCGTCCTCGAAGAGATGGCGGACCGGCCGGAGGAAGGCTCCCCGGCGAAGAGGGCGGCATCATGAGCACGGCGAACCGGAGCGACCGGCACGAGACCCGGATCGAGGCCGACCCGGCGCTGCCCACGATCCTCATCACCCGGGAGTTCGACGCCCCCGCGGAGCGTGTCTTCAGGGCGTACACCGATCCCGAACTCGTCGTGCGGTGGCTCGGCCCGCGCCGGCTGACCATGCGGATCGACGTGTACGAGGCGCGCACCGGCGGCTCGTACCGCTATGCGCATCGCGAGGACGACGGGACGGAGTACGGCTTCCGCGGCGTGTTCCACGAGGTGCGCCGTGACGAGCGCATCGTGCAGACCTTCGCCTACGACGGGTTCCCGGACGGCGTCAGCCTGGAGACCACCGTCTTCGAGGACCTCGGCGGCCGGACCCGGGTCACCACCACCTCCCTCATGGGGTCCGTCGAGGCCCGCGACGCGATGGTCAGAAGCGGCATGCAGAGGGGCGTGCGCGAGGGTCACGAGCGCCTGGACGAACTGCTCGGCAGCGGGCGGACCGGAAACGAGTGACGAAGGACCGAACGGAAGGCTGGAGATCATGACAAGCGCGGCCGATGAACACCGCACCGTCGCCGGGGCTTTCACGGAACGGGTGCGCGGAGTGCGCCCCGGGGCATGGGACGACCCCGCGCCGGTCGACGGCTGGGTCGCCCGGGACGTGGTGCGCCACCTGGTCGAGTGGTTCCCCGGCTTCCTCGAGGCGGGCGCCGGGGTCGAACTGCCCAAAGGGCCGCCGGTGGACGAGGACCCGGTGAAGGCCTGGACGGTGCACAGCGACGGGGTGCAGGCACTCCTCGACGATCCCGCCACGCAGCACAGGACGCTGTCGAACCCGCACATCGGCGAGGTCCCGCTGGACCAGGCGGTCGACCGCTTCTACACCGCCGACGTCTTCATGCACACCTGGGACCTGGCGCGGGCCAGCGGCCAGGACGAGCGCCTCGACCCCGGCAGATGCGCCCGGCTGCTCGACGGCATGCTCCCGCTCGACGACGTGCTGCGCGCGAGCGGGCAGTACGGGCCGCGGGTGGACGTCCCGGAGACCGCCGACGTACAGACCCGCCTGCTCGCCTTCATCGGGCGCACGCCCTGAGGAACCCGGCCGGAGGATCACCGGCCGCGGGCCGACCGTCCGGCCGCTTCACCCTCCTGGGCGTGCCGCGGCATCGCGGACGGTCGCCGGACGCGTTCCGTCGCCCCGGACCGGAGGCGGCGGTTCGTCCGGACCGCTTCCGCCGATCGCCGACAGCTCCGCCGCGAGGGTCCGCAGCCAGCTGTCGATGTCGACCAGCGCGGGCAGCACGGGGGCCGGGGCGGCGGAGACGACCTCGTGCGGAAGCGGCATCGGCGTCGCCCGTACGCCACCGGGCGGGAAGTCCGCCGCGCTGTCCATCGCCGTGGCCAGTCGAGCGGCCGACTCCCGCGCCCACCGGACCGCTTCGGGAGGCGCCGGACCGTACGCCTGCCGCGGCAGCCAATGGGATCCGGTCACCGTGTGGGAGGCGCAGTTGAGTGCCAGGTGCCAGTCCGGTCCGCTGTCGACGGGATCCCTGCCGCCCTCCGTCCGGTACTGCGCGTAGGCACCCTCGGCGATGCGGAGCCGGTGCCGGGTCAGCCGGAGCGCCTCCTCGGTCGTGCCACGCCGAGACCGAGGCCGAGGCCCGTGGTCGCCGGACGCGCCGGACGTGCCGGGTGCGTCGGGCCAGTCGGACGTCCCGGACGCGCGGACCACGGCGGACACGGTGACCTGCACCAGGGGCGCCGCCGCGCGCAACACGTCCGCCACACCGCGCCGGACCTCCGCGTGGGCCCCGGCCGGCCAGGCGAGCACCCCGCAGATCAGTCCGATCGTGCAGCCCGCCAGGACGTCGAGCAGCCGTGTCTCCGCCAGCCGCCAGTTCGCCGGAGCGAGCTGGCTGAAAGCGGCGGCGACGACCAGGGTGAACAGACCCTGCGCCCAGGCCGGGCCGGCGATCGGCCCCACCGAGAACGCCACGAACATCGCCGGCACCAGCACGGCGGCGTACACCTCGACGGTGCCGCCGGCCTCGAAGATCAGCGCTCCGGCGGCCAGCGCACCCACCAGCGTGCCCACCGCCGCCGAGCGCACCGTGGACCAGGTCGCCCCCGCGGTCGTGCGCCCCAGCGTCAGCACGGCCAGCAGCACCCAGAAACCGTGCTCGAGGCCCAGGACCCCGGCCACGAGACGGGCCGCACCGAGCCCCAGGGCCGTGCGTACGGCGTTCTGGAACAGCACCGAACGCAGGGTGAGGTTGCCGGTCAGACGCAGCACCAGGAGCCGCGGAGCGGAGGGCCCCGCGTACCAGAACTGCTCGGGCGGCAGTCCCGCCGCGTCACGGCGCCCACCGACCGCCACGGCCACCGCCGCCTGGACGGTCAGCGCCGAGACCGCCGTGACCAGCAGGTCGGACCGGCATTCCAGCAGCCGCTGCGACGCCTTGGCGTCCGTGTCGAGCCCGGTGCCGGACGGGCGTCCGCGCACGGCGACGAAGTCGGCGACCATCTCCTCCAGGGCCTCGGGCCCCGGAACGGCGCGTGCGCCCCGCAGAGCGCCCGCCGTCGCGGTGCAGCCGGCCGCGACACCGCGCAGCAGCGCTTCGGAGAGCGGATCGGCGGCCGTCGCGGAGTCCGGCCGCTCGGACATCCGGGCCAGTTGGCCCAGCACCCGCCGTGTCGCGGCCCCGGCCTGCGCCAGTCCGCGGTCCCTGCGGCCCGCCCCGGTCGGGCGCGAGGCCGGTGGCGCCTGCGACAGGCGCAGCGCCAGTCCCGCCTCGTGCAGACGCCGTGCCCGCTCGGGGCTGTGACGGTGGCCCTGGGCGAACGCGAGCGCGGAAGCGGCCGCGAGGTCCAGGGCGGCGGTGATCCGTACGCGATAAGGCTGAACGGGCGGGGCGGGCAGGAGCAGCAGCTCGCACAGGACCAGCAGGGCGACACCGGCGAGCAGACCACCGAGCCGCTGCGGCAGGGTGTCCGGCGCGTACGGCGGGAAGCAGGCCAGCACGTAGAAGAGCAGGAGCCCCGGGACGGCACTCGCCGCGGCCGGCCCGTACGCGGAGGCGAAAAGGATGGTGAAGCCGATCACCAGCATTCCCGCGACGGCCGAGGCGGTCGTCACGGCGAGAGCGGTACCGAGGGCCGTCAGCGCCACCGCCACCGGCAGCGCGCACAGGACGGTTCGCGCCCGGTCCCGGCCGCCGCCCGGGATCGGGGAGAGGATGCCGAGCGCGATCGGCGCGAACAGGGCGTAGACGGCGACGACCGGCTGGTCCAGGGCGTAGAGGGCCGAGTAGAAGCCCGCGGCGGACGCGACCGTGACCCGTGCGGACTGCCGCACGGCCCGTACGCGACCGGGGGAGGGGGGCCGCTTCGGCATGGGCGTTCCTTCCCCGGCGCCTCCCCGGGTCCGTCCCCGCCGTACGCCCATTGTCGGCCGGGATCGGGACGGGGGCACGGGCAGCGGCCCGGCCGGTCCCGGATCCGCGCGACCGACCGGGCATCGCCCGCCGGTCGCCCGAGGCCGACGGCCCGCTCGGTGAGTTCGCGCGCCGGGGAAGGGCCGGGCTCGTGAGGGAGGGAGAAGGGCCGAGGCCCCGCGGGCCGGTCCCTTGCGGCCAGGCTGTCGCTGTCGCTGTCGCTGTCGCTGTCGCTGTCGCTGTCGCTGTCGCTGTAGTCGTAGTCGTAGTCGTAGTCGCCGTCGGGGTCGCTGTCGCCGTCGGGGTCGCCGTGGCTGTGGTCGCATCCGGGACCGAGGGCCGGGGCCTTGCCGCGCGGCACGTCCGGTCGCCCGCCTCGCTCCGGCCGGTCGACGGCTCCGACCCGGGCGGCCAGGGGTCCGCCGCCCGAGGCCGCCGTAACAGAGCGTCACGGTAAGGAAGTTAAGCGGAAAGGGGCCAGGTGGAGGCCTCTTGCCCGTGGGGCCCGCGACACGGTCCGCAAGCGTGCCGTCACCCGGCGGGCGAGAGTGTGCCGTCTGATCAGGGGTTTCTCTACCCAGGAGGCGGGCGAGCGCATAACATCCGGACGGGAAGTCACCCAAAAGGCATGCTGGGGCAATCTGCTGGGACCCGGTCCCGCTCCCGACCAACCGTCACATCTCCGCCTGCTCAACCGTTCAGTGCCGCACGAAGGAACCATCAGTGAGCGAATCCGGATCCTCCGGAAGAGTCCAGCCGGCTCAAGCCGGCGATCCCTCCCGAATAGGTCCGTACCGGATCGTCGGTCGTCTCGGCGCCGGAGGCATGGGTACCGTCCATGCCGGTGTCGCCTCCGACGGAATGCGTGTGGCGGTGAAGGTGATTCACCCCTCGCAGGCCCAAGAGCCCGAATTCAGGGCCCGTTTCAGGCGCGAAGTGGACATGTCCTCCCGTGTCACCGGCCCGTATCTGATCCCTCTGCTCTCCGCCGACGCGGACGCCGTGAACCCGTGGCTGGCCACCGAGTACGTCGCGGGACCGACACTGAACCAGCAGGTGCTCGCCCAAGGACGGCTCACCGGACCCGGTCTGTACGCTTTTGCGGCCGCCACCGCGCAGGCGTTGTCCGCCGTTCACGCCGCGGGTGTGGTGCACCGCGACGTGAAACCGCAGAACGTCATCCTCACTCCTTCCGGCCCCCGCGTCCTGGACTTCGGCATCGCACACGGTGACGACGACACCCGCGTCACCCGGCCCGGAGCCACCACCGGCACCCCGGGCTGGATCAGCCCCGAGCAGTACCGGACGGGGGCCACCGGGTCCGAGGGCGACGTGTTCGCCTGGGGAGCGCTCGTGGCCTACGCGGCCACCGGAAGGTCACCGTTCGGGACCGGCGCGCCCGACGCGGTCGCGTTCCGCGTGACATCGGGTCAGCCCGACCTGGACGGCGTCCCGATGCCCCTGCGCGAGATCGTGGGGAGGGCGTTGGCCAAGGAGCCGGAGGAGCGTCCCTCGGCCGCCGACGCCGCCGAGGAGTGCTTCGAACTCCTGGCCGCGCAGCTCGTCCAGGCGATGCGCGCCGACACGATGTTCACGCGGGCCGAAGACATGATCACGGCCGTCTGGGACATGCCTCCCGTGGACGATCCGGCGTGGCCGAAGCCCGCGAGACGCGGACGAAGGCCATGGGCGGGCATGGCCGTGGTCGCGGCGGCGGTCATCGGAGGACTGGCGGGCGGAGTGGTGGCCCTGATGCCCGGCAAGCCCGAGGGCGGCCGGCACGGGACCTCGAACGCGTCCTCCGTCCCCGCCTCTTCGGCCCCCGTCCCCTCCGCCTCCTCCGCACCGGCCTCCTCCCCGGCCGGATTCCCGCAGCCGTCCGCCCCGGGTACGGGCACGACGGTGAGCACGTCGGCGACGCCGAAGCAGGCCGGGAGCGTCCGGCCGGCGAGTGCGCGGAGCTGGGCCGAAGCCCGGCCGGCACGGGGCGAGGGCGAGCACGACATCGCGCGCGCCGTCCTGCACGACCAGGGTGTTCTCGTCCAGGAATTCGGCGACGGCATCGATCTCGCCCCGCGCACCGTGCGGTTCCACGCGTCGCGCGGGGAGGTCTACCTCTCGTACCGGCTCACCGCCGACGAGTCGGGGACGCTGTACGCGGAGACGGAGGTCGCCGGCCGGATGTGCCGCACACTGCGGGACGTCGTCGTGCGCCTGCACCCGGACCTGCCGTACCGCACCTTCGTCATGGTGAGGGAAACCGCGGGCCGTGGCCCGCAGGTGACCTGGGACGACGACTTCCTCACCGACGCGCGGTGCGCGCCGGCGGACGACGGCACCCTGAACACGTCCGTCGCCGACGCGGGCTGGGAGCCGGACGAACAGGGCCTCGGGCAGGCCATGGTTCCCAGCACCGACAGCGACGAGATCGGCGTCGCCGGCCGCGCGACCCGGAAGATCATCCAGCGGACCAACGGGATGCGTACGACGCTCGGCACGGATCGCACGCTGGGCAACGCGGAACTCAAGGTGGGCTTCGATCCGGGCCACTCGGCGATGTACGTGTGGTCGGACTACGGCATGTGGAACCAGCGGCAGGCCGCGGCCTGGGCGGACATGGCGGCGGGCGAGGCATGCCGGGCTCTGGTGCGGCAGCGGGACAGAGCGGGCGACGCGTGGCCCTACTCCCGTTACGCCGTGGCGGAGTGGGGCGGTTCCGGCTATCTGATGATCCGTTGGGGCACGGCCGCGGAGCCGGCCGACTGTCCGGCCTGACCCGGACCCGGCCGGGGAGCGTACGAGCGTGACGGAGGCCGGTCGCGGGTCACCGGGGCGTGGCAGGGCCCGGTCGCAGGTCACCCGGCCGCGACCGGGTTGACCCTCGACCTGGTCGAGGGCACAGGGTTCGGGTGTGGAGAACGAGATGCGCAGCATCGGCGAGATGGCCCGTGACAGCGGACTGAGTGTGAGCGCCCTGCGGTTCTACGACCGTGTTGGCGTGCTGGTCCCCGCCTGGGTGGATCCGGTGAGCGGCTACCGCTGGTACGGCCCCGAGCAGGTGGAAGAGGCACGGCTGCTGGCCCGGTTGCGCCGGGCCGCCATGCCGCTGGCGGACATCCGCCTGGTGCTCGCGGGCTGGTCCGGCACGGACACCGGCCTGGTGCGCCGGCTGCTGCAGGCGCACCTGTGCCGTCTCGAGGCGGGTCTGTCCGATGCCCGCGAGGAGTTCTCCGCGCTCCGAGCACTTCTCGACAACAGGGAGAAACCCATGCCTTCGCCCCGTACCGCCGCCGTCCGTCTCTCCGTGCCCGCGCCGGAACTCGCCGACGCCCTGGACGCGGTCCGCTTCGCCGCAGGCAGGGACCCGGAACTGCCGATGCTCGCCGGGGTCCTGTTCGACATCGAGGGCGGGACACTCGACGTCGTGGCCACCGACCGGTACCGGATGGCCGTCGCACGGACGGGCACCAGCGGGTACGACGGGACCCGCGTGCAGCTCGTCGTGCCGACCCCGCTCGTGGACGCGATGCGGGCCCTGCTGAGCGGAGAGGAGCCGGTCCGGCTCGCCGTCGACGGTGACCGTGTGACGCTGGAGAGCGGTGCCGGGCAGACCGCCGGCCCCTGCCTCGACCACGACTTCCCCGACTACCGCCGCCTTGTCCGCACGCCGGACGGCTCCCGGGCCGAGGTCGACACGGCGGCCTTCCGGGAAGCGGTGGTGAAGGGTCCCGTCGTCACGGACGACGCGAGCGGACCGGGCGAGCCGGCCGCCGAGCTCACCCTGCTCCAGGTGACGGGCGACGCGGCGGTGGCCCTCGGCGACGACCGCGGGAGCGACCGGAACCAGGTCGCCGTCAACCGTGCGTACCTGCTGCACGCGCTCGACGCCGGGGCCCGTGACCGGCTGACCCTGGAGATCGGTGCGCCCACCGTGCCCGTCGTGATCCGACGGCCGGACGACGAGCACACGTTCACGCTGCTGATGCCGGTCCGCCTGGAGAACTGAGCGCCCGGAGTCCGGCCCCACGTGGACCAGCGGTCCGGTGCAACGCGGACGGACCCGCTCGGGGCGGTTCCTGTCGTACGGGTGCTCGCTGCGACCGGAATTCCGTGTCGAGAAGACGCGACACACTCCCGCACACCCCGATCGGACCGGAACGGTGTTACTCACTTTCGAGTGACCCGCGAGTGACGTGTGCTGACGCGGAAGATGCCCCGATTCGGCCTGGAACCAGTAGGAGTAAGGGAGTTGAGGATGGCAGTCCATCACTTTTCAGCTTTCCGTAGTTAAAGGCCATATACAGGTGCCTGTAACTGATATGTCCGTAATTGGTAACAGCGGACGGGTGTCACCCGTCCTGGGCGGGGACGTGCAGCAAGTTATGACTCCTCGGCCACCGGGCCGGGACTCGCACAGGGTCGCACCGTGCGGGCTCCCCGAAAGGGGCGCCCGCACGGGGTGTGCCGGCTCTCGAACCTTGAGGAGCTTTCATGTCCCTTTCCACGTCCGTCACTGTCCGCCGCGTGGCGGCCGCGGCCATCGCGGCCGGCGCTCTGGTCGGTTCGGCCTCCGTGTCGGCCTCGGCCGCGGAGCCCCGCTTCGAGCGCACGCACGTCGAGATCAGCAGGGTGCAGGCCGACGCGCCGGGCTTTGAGGACCGCTCCGCCCGTTCCCTGAACGCGGAGTGGGTGGAAATCACCAACTCGGGTCGCCACGGCGTGAACCTGAGCGGCTGGACGCTGTCGGACGAGGACGGCAACCGCTACACCTTCAGGCACTTCGGCCTGGCCGCACATTCCAGCGTCCGCGTCCACACCGGGCTCGGTCGCGACACCAGCCGTGACCTGTACCAGGACCGCCGCAACGAGGTCTGGGACAACCACTCCGACGTGGCCACCCTGCGCACCGAGCGCGGCCGCTTCGTCGACAGCGTCTCCTGGGGCCGGCACCACGACCGTGACGGCCACTGGGGTCACTGGGGCCACGGCCGTGACGACCACCGCGACCACCGGGGCCACGGCGACGACCGCGGCCACGGCCGTGACGACCACCGCGGCGACCACCGGGGTGACCACCGGGGTGACGACCGCGGCGACCACCGCGGCGACCACCGGGGTGACCACCGGGGTGACGACCGCGGCGACCACCGGGGTGACGACCGCGGCGACCACCGCGGCGACCACCGCGGTGACGACCGCGGGCGCGGCCAGGGCCAGGGCCAGGGTCAGGGTCAGGGTCAGCAGGGCCAGGGCCAGGGCCAGCAGGGTCAGGGTCAGGGCCAGGGCCAGGGCCAGGGCCAGCAGGGTCAGGGCCAGGGCCAGCAGGGCCAGGGTCAGGGCCAGGGACACGGTCAGGGCCAGGGTCAGGGTCAGGGACACGGTCAGGGCCACTGAACAGCGACCGCAGTCGCACCCGTTCGGGGTGTGCGCGGGTGGCATCCGGTCAGCACGTGGGATGACCGGATGCAGTCCCGGGCCCGACCGGACCCGGTGAAACCAGGAAGCCCGCAGGACAGCATGCCCACGGAAGACCCGCACCGACCGGTGCGGGTCTTCCGCTTCCGGGTACGAACGGAGTTCCGGTCTTCACAGCACCCGGCGCCGGCGTCCCAGCCAGGTCTGCGCGATGACGACGACGGCCAGGAAGGCACCGCTGACGACCTGTTGGTAGGCGGAGTCCAGGGAGCCGATCTGGTTGATGACGTTCTGGATGACCTTCAGGAGCAGGACTCCGACGAGCGATCCGCTGATGAAGCCGAACCCGCCGGTGAGCAGGGTGCCGCCGATGACGACCGCGGAGATCGCGTCCAGTTCCATGCCCGAGCCGAGGATCGTCACGCCCGACGCGAGCCATGCCGCGTTGAGCGCTCCGGCGAGTCCCGCGCACAGCCCGGAGAGCGTGTAGACGGAGATTTTCGTACGGGCCACGGGGGCGCCCATCAGAGCCGCCGCGTCCTCGTTCCCGCCGACCGCGTACACGTACTGCCCGAACCTGGTGCGGCGAAGGACCACCGCGCCGAGCACGAACAGCGCGACGGTGATCCACACGGGCACGCCCACACCGAGCAGCGAGCCCTGGCCGATCTTCGCGAAGAACGACCCCTTGCCCACGAGGTAGGTCTTCGACCCCTCGTCGGTGATGGAGAGCAGGATGCCCCGGGCTCCCAGCATCGAGGCCAGCGTGACGATGAACGGAGCGAGGCGGGAACGGGCGATCAGCAGGCCGTTGACGAAGCCGATCAGTCCGCAGACGAACAGGGGCAGCACCAGCGCGGCGACCACTCCGTACCGGGACGCCCAGGCCGCGAGCACACCGCCGAGCGCGAAGAGCGAGCCCACCGACAGATCGATGCCGCCGGTGATGATGACGTAGGTCATGCCGAGCGCGACCACGGCGAGGAACGCCGAGGAGAGCGCCATGTTCTCCAGGTTGTCGCCGGTCAGGAAGGTGTCGAAGCCGATCGACGCCGCGATCATCGCGACGATCAGCGTGACGAGCGCGCCGTGCTGCTGGGCGAGGGCGCTGAGCCGGTCGGAGCGGCCGGGGCCGGTCGTCTCCTCCTCGGCCGTGTCCTGCGCGTGCACCGGGATGTCCACGTCGGTCGTCATCGCTTTCCTCGTTCCCGGGCCGCGTAGACGGCGAGGACGATCACCACGGCCTGGGCGATCTGGGTCCACGACGGCGGCAGATCGTGCTTGATGAGCGTGGTGGTGAGCAGTTGGATGAGCACGGCGCCGGCGACCGTGCCGCCGATCCGGATCCGGCCGCCGCTCAGCGGTGTGCCGCCGACGACGACCGCGGTGATGGCGGACAGTTCCATCAGGTTGCCGAGCGAGGAGGGGTCGCTCGCGGTGAGGCGCGCGGTGGCCAGGACGCCCGCGACGGCGGCGAGGACGCCCGAGCAGACGTACACGAGGACGAGCACCCGGCGTACGGGCAGTCCGGCGAGCCGGGCCGCGGGGCGGCTGTCCCCGATGGCGAGGAGACTGCGGCCGAAGGTCGTGCGGCGTACGGCGAAGCCGACGAGCAGCGCGAGGGCGGCCGCGATCAGCACGACGTACGGGACGCCCAGGACGTCCCCGGAGCCCAGTTCCGCCATGGCCGGGTCGTGGACGTCCTTGAGCTGGGGGAGGAGCACCAGGGCCAGCCCGCGCCCGGCCACCATCAGGGCGAGCGTCGCCACGATCGGCTGGACGCCGACGAACGCGATGAGCGATCCGTTCGCGAGGCCGACCACGGCACCGCCCACGAGCGCGATCGGCACGGCGATCCCGGGCCCGTAGCCGAGATAGAGGGACAGGAGCGAGGTGGACAGGGCCATCACCGACCCCACCGCCAGGTCGACGCCCTCGCTGCCGATCGCCAGCGCCATGCCGAGCGCCACGATCAGGACCGGGGCGACCTGGACCGCCTGGGTGCGGAAGTTCTCGGTGGACAGGAAGTGCGGGGTGAAGACGGTGTTCACCAGGAGGAGGACCACGACGCCCAGGTACACGCCGTACTCCTGGAGCAGGGCCAGCAGACGGTCGCGGTCGGCGGTCACCCGGCCGAGTGTCAGGTCAGTCATCGTGGCCTCCCGGGCCGGTGGCCGTGCCGGCGGCTCCGCCGGTGCCCGCGCCGGCGGCCTCGGCCGTGGCGGCGGGTGCGGCGGGTGCGGTGGCGATGGCGCGCATCAGCCGGTCCTCGGTGACGGCGTCGCCGGTCAGTTCCTCCACGACCGCGCCGTCCTTGAGGACGATCACCCGGTCGCTGCCCTCGATCAGCTCCTCGGGGTCGGAGGAGATGAGCAGGACGCCCAGTCCGTCGCCGGCCAGTTCGTCGATCAGTTTCTGCACCTCCGCCTTGGCGCCGACGTCGATGCCCCGGGTCGGCTCGTCGAGAAGCAGGACCTTGGGCTGCATGGCCAGCCAGCGGGCCAGCAGCACCTTCTGCTGGTTGCCGCCGGACAGTTCGCCCACCTTCTGGTGGGGGCCGGCCGCCTTGATCCGCAGTCGTTTCATGAACGTGTCGACGATCCGGTCGATACGTGCCTCGTCGACCAGGCCGAAGCGGGAGAGCCCCGGCAGCGCGGCGAGCGCGATGTTCTCGCGGACCGAGAGGCCGGGCACGATCCCCTCGGCCTTGCGGTCCTCGGGAAGCAGGCTGATGCCGGCCCGGATCGCGGCGGGCGTCGAGCCGGTGCGGACGCGTACGCCCGCCACCACGACCCGCCCGGAGTCTGCGGGCAGGGCGCCCGCGATGGCCTTGGCGGTCTCGGTGCGCCCCGAGCCGAGCAGCCCGCCGAGTCCCACCACCTCGCCGGGCCGCACGGAGACGGACACGCCGTGCAGTTGATGACGAATCGTCAGATCGCTTGCCTCCAGGACGGGTTCGGCCTCGATTCCGTGACCGCCCGCGAACTTGGTCAGGCCCTCCTGTCGTACGTCCGCGATCTCCCGCCCGAGCATCAGCGCCACGAGCCTGAGCCGGTCGAGTTCGGCGATCCGGCCCGTGTGCACTACCTCGCCGTCGCGCAGCACGGTGACGGCGTCGCAGATCTCGTACAACTCGTCGAGCCGGTGGCTGACGTAGATCACCGCGATGCCCCGCTCGCGCAGCATCCGGATCACCCCGAACAGGGTCCGCACCTCGCGTGGTTCGAGTGAGGAGGTCGGTTCGTCCATGACGACCACGCGGGCGTCGACCGAGACGGCGCGGGCGAGGGCCACCATCTGCTGTGCGCCGACACCCAGTTCGCGCAGCGGCCGGCGGACGTCGATGCGCAGGCCGAGGTCGCGCAGCGCCTCCTCGGCCTGCCGGTGCATGCTCCGGAAGTCGATCAGGCCGAGGCGGCCGCGGGGTTCGCGACCGAGGAAGAGATTGCGGGCCACGCTCATCAGCGGGACCAGGTTGACCTCTTGGTAGATGGTGGAGATTCCCGCGTGCTGGGCTTGGAGCGGGGTGGCGAAGCGGACCGGGACGCCGTCGTACGTCACCTCGCCCTCGTCGGGCTGGTAGACGCCGGTGAGGACCTTGATGAGGGTGGACTTGCCCGCGCCGTTCTCACCGATGAGCGCGTGCACCTCCCCGGCGCGGGCGGTGAAGTCCACGCGGGACAGCGCCTTCACGCCGGGGAAGGCCTTCGACAGACCGGTCACTGACAACATGTCAGAAAGCCTTGCCCAGGTCAGCCTTGGCGTTGCCCTTGGTGTACGCGCTGTCCTGGATGACGATGTCCTGGGAGACCTTCTCGCCCTGGGTGAAGGTGTCCAGGGTCTGGAAGGCGAGCGGTCCGAAGCGCGGGTTGGACTCGATGACTCCGTCGATCCAGCCGTCGACGATGCCCTGGACGGCGTTGCGGGTGCCGTCGATCGTCACGATCTTGACCGCGCCCGGCTTCTTGCCGGCGCCCTTGAGGGCGTTGACCGCGCCGAGGCCCATCTCGTCGTTCTCGGCGTAGATCCCGGTGATGCCGGGCTTGGACTGGATGAGGTTCTCGGTGACCGACTGGCCCTTCTCCCGGGCGAAGTCACCGGTCTGCTTGAAGACGATCTTGAGGCCCGGGGCCTTCTCCTTGATGCGGTCCTCGAAGCCCTTGGTGCGTTCGGTCGTCACGTTGTTGCCCGCCGCGCCGAGCAGGATGGCGATCTCACCCTTGCCGCCGGTCGATTCGATCATCTGGTCCGCGGCCCGCTTGCCCTGCTCCACGAAGTCGGAGCCGATGAAGCTCACGTAGTCCTTGCAGGCGGTGGCGTTGATCTTGCGGTCGATGGTGATGATCGGGATGTGCTTGGCGGACGCCGAGCGCAGGACGGGCTCCCAGCCGTCGGAGTTGAGCGGTGCGATCACGAGGAGGTCGGCGCCCTTGGCGATGAGGTCCTGGACGTCGCTGATCTGCTTGGAGAACTGCGACTGGGCGTTGGCCGTCAGCAGTTTCACGCCCCGCTTCTGTGCCTCGGCCTTGATCGACGCGGTCTCGGCGATCCGGAAGGGGTTGGCCTCCTTCTCGGACTGGGAGAAGCCGACGGTGGCCGACTTCAGGTCGATCTTCTTGGCGCCGTAGGCGTCGATGGCACAGGTCGGACCCGAGCCGGTGGACGGTGAGGCGACGACCTGGCCCTGGTCGCTCGCCCCGGCGGAGCTCTTGTCCTTGCCTGCGGTGTCGTCCTCGGACTTCGCGCATCCGGAGACGAGCGCGAGGCTCGTGATGAGGCCGGTGGCGAGGAGGGTTCTGGCGGAGGTGCGGTGACGTGGTGCGAGCGGCTTCATGGAGTCCCCAAACGGCGCGGCCCCGGCGCTGAGAGCGCTCCCGGGGATGATCGGCTCTTGCGGTCAACTCGGTGTACTCGTCGTTCCGGGGAGGTTTTTACATCGTTGGAAGAGGCCTGTAAAGCCCTCCGTCCGAAATCCCGTCAGCGTCGCCCCAGCGTGCTCTCGCGCTCAACGAGCCTGAAATCAGCGGTCAGTTCACGTCCCCCCGGCTCGGTCCGGCCCGACAGGCTGCGTAGCAGGGAGGCCACCGCCATCCGCGCGATGGCCTGTTTGTCCGGCGAGATCGTCGTCAGCGTGACCGCGCCGAACCGTCCCTCCTCGATGTCGTCGAAGCCCACCACCGCCACGTCCCACGGCACCCGCAGACCCCGTTCGTGCAGCACCCGCATCGCACCGATCGCGACCAGGTCGTTGTACGCGAAGACGGCGTCCGGACGTACCCCGGAGTCCAGCAGCCGGGCCATGGCCCGCGCCCCCTCGTCGCGGTCCCAGCCGCCGACCGGCACCACGAGCTCGTCGGGCGCGGGCGCCCCGGCCTCCGTCAACTCCTCACGCCATCCCACCAGTCGCAGATGCGCCGGCCGGTTGGCCGAATCCGTACGGGCCCCCAGGTAGGCGATCCGCGAGCGTCCCCGGCTCAGCAGATGGCGCACCGCACTGCGCGCGGCCGACACGTTGTCGATCGCGATGTGGTCGTAGGGCAGTTCGTACTCCCGCTCGCCGAGCAGCACGAGCGGCACGTCGTCGGTGCGCGAGCGCAGGTCCTCGTCCTCCAGCTCCAGCGGACTGAGGATCAGACCGTCGATGACATTGGCCCGGAAGCCCTGGCTGACCAGCACCTCCTGCTCGCGGTCGCCGCGGGTGTGGTCGAGCAGGACGGTGAACTCGTGTTCGGCGGCCGCGTCGATGACGGCCCCCGCCAGTTCGGCGAAGTACGGGTTGCCCAGTTCGGGGACGGCGAGGGCGATGATGCCCGTGCGTCCCTTGCGCAGATGGCGTGCCGTGAGGTTCGGCCGGTAGCCCAGTTCGTCGATGGCCTCCTGGACCCGGGCCCGCATGGCCGGGGTGACGTGCGGATAGTTGTTCACGACGTTCGAAACCGTCTTGATCGAGACGCCGGCGTGCTCCGCGACGTCCTTCAGGCTGACCCGCAAGGGATCTCCTCTTCATCGATGTGCGCTCCTGTCACCTGGGCGTTTGTCATGACCCTGGACAGAGGCCGGGACCCGTGCTGTGATGCCCACTCCCGCTGCTTCCAACGTTGTACAGACTGAAGCAATGAGCCGCCACCCTTCCTCAGCCAAGGAGGATCCGTGCGCATCAGAAGACTCCACCCCCGACTGGCACTCCTGGTCGCCGCGTTACTCGCACTGACGGGGCTCACCGCAGCCCCGTCCGCCACGGCCGCCGACGACCCCGTGGAAGTCCACGGCCTGAAGGGCGAGTACTACACCCAGTCCGCCCCCGGCGCCTTCGACTTCCACGAGCTGAAGGCCACCGGATTGGACACCAACCTCGATTTCGACAACCTCGAGCCCCGGCTCGCCTTCGCCACCGGACAGTCGGACGACGTCAACGTCCGCTGGACCGGCCGGATCGTCCCCGACAAGACCGGCCCGTACACGTTCTCGATCATCGGGGACAACGGCTTCCGGCTGTGGATCGACGGACACCTCGCCATCGACCACTGGGTCGACGACTGGGACCGCGAACAGACCGCCCGGCCCATCGACCTGACCGCCGGACAGGCCTACGACATCAAGGTCGAGTACTTCGAGCACTTCGGCGGATCCAACCTCCATCTGCGCTGGACCCCGCCCGGCGGCACCAAGACCGCCGTCCCCTCGTCGGCACTCCGGCTGCCCGACGGATACGCCTACGACGGTGCCGTCGCCACGACCGTCCAGGGTGACGGCCGCAGCCTGCGCCTCGACTTCGCCCAGCCGCTCACCGCGCCCCCCGCGGGTCTCACCGACCATGTCGAAGCCGTCATCGGCGGCGCCAAGTGGCCCCTGACCACGGCCAAGTTGGACCCCGCCGACCCCAAGTCCCTCATCGTCGGCCTGAAGGAACCCGTCGTCGGCAACAAGACCGGCACGGCCCGAGGCACCGCCGACCTGCGCTACGACGGCAAGGGCGGTCTCTCCGGTACGAACGGCAACGTTGTCAGCGCCTTCTGGAGCAGCGGCCCCAACCGCTCCACCCATGAGCTGCGGACGAAATGGGCCGATCAGGTCGAGGCCGGCAGGGCCCGCACCGAGTACCCCCGGCCCCAGCTCACCCGGACCAAGTGGCGCGATCTGAACGGCTCGTGGCAGTTCGCCGCCGCCAAGGCCGGCGAACAGCCGCCGGTCGGCAGGAAGCTCGCCGAGAAGATCCGCGTGCCCTACCCGGTGGAGTCCCAGCTCTCCGGCATCGAACGGCACGAGGACCGCATGTGGTACCGGCGCACCTTCACCGTTCCCTCCGACTGGAAAGTCGGAGGCGGCAGGCGCCTCCAGCTCAACTTCGGCGCCGTCGACTGGCGGGCCGAGGTCTATGTGAACGGCACCAAGGTCGCCGAACACCAGGGCGGCTACGACAAGTTCAGCGCCGACATCACCGCCGCGCTGAAGCCCGGCCGCCGCACCCAGGAACTGATCGTCGGCGTCTACGACCCGACCGACGCACAGGGCGGCGAGAACCCACCGGTCGGCAAGCAGCGCCTCGACCCCAGCGGCATCTGGTACACCCCGTCCTCCGGAATCTGGCAGACGGTCTGGATGGAGCCGGTCGCCGCCGCCCACGTCGACTCGCTCAAGCTGACGCCCGACGTCAGGAACAGCCGGCTCACCGTCGAGCCGCAGGGCATCCGCAACGGAGTGCCGGTCACCGCGACCGCGTACGCCGGACACCGCAAGGTCGCCACCGTCAAGGGCCGCACCGGGCGGCCGCTCGTCCTGAAGATCACGAACCCGCACCTCTGGTCACCCGACGACCCCTTCCTCTACGACCTGAAGGTGAGCGTCGGCGCCGACCGCGTCGGCAGCTACTTCGGTATGCGGTCCATCGCCGTGGAACAGGTGAACGGAACTCCGCGCACCGTCCTCAACGGCGAGCCCGTCTTCATGATGGCCACCCTCGACCAGGGCTTCTGGCCCGACGGCCTCTACACCGCACCCACGGACGAAGCCCTCGCGTACGACCTGAAGGCGCACAAGCAGATGGGCTTCAACGCGGTCCGCAAACACATCAAGGTGGAACCCGACCGCTGGTTCTACTGGGCCGACCGGCTCGGCCTGATGGTCTGGCAGGACATGCCCGCCATGACCGCCGGGGTCGACCCCGGCGGCGCGTCCCGCGCCGAGTACGAGCGCGAGATGAAGCAGATGATCGACGAGCACATCAGCAGCCCGTCGGTCGTCATGTGGGTCACCTTCAACGAGGGCTGGGGCCAGTACGACGAGGCCCGCATCGCCGACCAGGCCAAGGCCTGGGACCCGACCCGCCTCGTCAACTCCATGTCGGGCATCAACCTCGGCGTGGACGGCGGCACCGGCGACATCATCGACGAGCACGGCTACCCGAGCCCCGCGCTGCCACCGGCACCCGACGGCAAGCGGGCCCTGGTCAGCGGCGAGTACGGCGGTCTCGGACTCGCGGTGCCCGGACACGCCTGGTCCGTCCAGCAGTCCTACGTGGACGTCGACCCCTCGGCGTACACCGACGACTACCTGGCCCGCCTCGCCGAGGTGCACCAGCTCGCCTGCAGGGGCGGCAACGGCGCCGTCTACACCCAGATCTCGGACGTGGAAGGAGAGCTGAACGGCCTGATCACCTACGACCGCAAGGTCGTCAAGCCCGACGTGGCCCGGCTGAAGGCCGCCCACGACGCACTGATCCACGACGCGTCCCGGGCGACACCGGCCGGCTGCTCCTGATCACGAGGCGCCCGGCACACGCCTCCCCGCCACGCCGTGTGCGCCTCACCCCGGCCCCCTGACGGGCCGTCGGCACGGTCCGCCCTCCCCGCGAAGGGAAGGCGGACCGCGCCCCGGGTTTCCGGGTCCCCAGGTCCCCGGTTCACGGCTCCGTCCGGCGGCACGTCGGGCCGGACCGCGGCCGCCCACGACGTTACTGTCGGCGGCATGGACGGTGATCGCCGAGGGTGGCGCCAGTGTTTGCTCAGCGGGGCGGTGTTCGCCGTCTGCATGGCCGGCACCACACTGCCCACCCCCCTCTACGGCCTCTACCAGGAGAAGTTCGGATTCTCCGAGCTGACCGTCACCGTCGTGTACGCCGTGTACGCCTTCGGGGTCATGGGCGTGCTGCTGCTCGCGGGCAACGCCTCGGACTCGGTGGGCCGGCGGCCGGTGCTCCTCGCGGGCCTCGGCTTCGCGGCGGCCAGCGCCGTCTGCTTCCTGTGCGCCACTTCCCTCGGCTGGCTGTACGCGGGACGGCTGATGTCGGGCCTGTCCGCGGGCCTGTTCACCGGGGCCGCCACGGCTTACGTGATGGAACTGGCACCGCCGGGCGGCGCCGCCCGGGCCACCTTCGTCGCGACGGCCGCCAACATGGGCGGACTCGGCTGCGGTCCGCTGCTCGCGGGCCTCCTCGCCCAGTACGCACCCTGGCCGCTGTACCTGCCCTTCGCCGTCCACCTCGCGCTGGTGGCGCTCTCGGCCGCCGTACTGCTGCGGCTCCCGGAGACCGTGCGCGAACGCCGTCCCCTCAGCACCGTACGACCGCAACGGCCCGGCCTGCCCGCACAGGTACGGCCGGTGTTCGCACCACCCGCGATCGCCGCGTTCGTGGGGTTCGCCCTGTTCGGCGTGTTCACCTCGGTCAGCCCCGCGTTCCTCGCCGAGTCCCTGGACGTGACCGACCACGCGGTGAGCGGACTGGTCGTCGCCCTCGCCTTCTTCGCCTCGACCGCCGGGCAGCTCGCCGTCGGCCCGGTCGGAGCGGGGCGGTCCCTGCCGCTGGGCTGTGCCGCGCTCCTCGCGGGCCTCGCTCTCCTCGCGGGCGCGCTGCGATGGGACCTCATGGTCCTGGTGGTGCTGAGCGCGATCGTCGGCGGAGGCGGCCAGGGTCTGGCGTTCCGCGGCGCCCTGGCCACGGTCGCGCGGGCCTCTCCCGAGCATCAGCGCGCGGCGGTGATCTCCACCCTGTTCGTGGTCGCCTACGCGGGCATCTCGGTGCCGGTGATCGGAGTCGGCGTCCTGGTGGGCCCGATCGGACTGGAGGGCGCCGGGCTCGTGTTCATCGCCTGCATGGCCGTCCTGGTCTCGATCGCGGGCGTCTATCTGCTCCGGCAGAGGCCGACGTCGGTCGAGTCCTAGAGACTCATGGACTCCGGCCGGGCGGTCGACCCTGGCACTCGACGTCGTCGGACCGTCCGCGGATCGTGTGCGAGAGCATGACGGCGACGTCGGTGTTCCGGACCACATTGATGGTGACTGGATCATGCTGACGCCTGGCTGGATTCAGCACGTCGGGGTTGCGGCCGTATGGGCTTACCGCGGGTATCGCGCTTTCAAGGCACTGACCTGCACCGGCCGTTTCGGTGTTTGGGGGCCCGTTCCCGCTGGGTCGGAACCGGAAGCCGTCTCTTCGGCGACGTCTATCGGTCAGGGCGCACGGGCTGGCTGAACCGGGGGAGCCGCTTCGCCATGGGCTGGAGTGCTCACGCGTTCAAACGTCAATGGGGTGTGAAGATGGCCCGTACCGTCTTCCGCGTCAAAATCTTCCGACGGCACTTCGACTTGTTCCACGGAGGATTCCTGTGATGCAAGAGATCAGTCCGGCCCTGTGGGCGAGGGCGGTGGTCGCGGCTCTCACGAGTGCCGGAGCGGATCCGGACTCCGCCGCCCCGGAAACGACCGAACTCGGTGGCTGGTCCATCGAGTGGGAGGGACGGTGCAAGGGAACCCCTCTGTGGTTCACCTTGTACGGTCACCACGCGTCGTCCTCGGTCGAAGTGCGCTTCAACGAATGGATCTTCACGCCTGTGCGTCTTGATCAGGTGGAAGAGCTGTTGTCGAAGGCGCTTTCCGGCGATGCCGCGATGCGACGTGGTGCGGCCGGGCTCGGCCGTTGGCGCCTGGAGTTCGTTGTCGGTGACAAGGTCGTCGTCAACACCGACCGGGAAGGAAGCGGCGACCCGGACACCGAGTGGGAGATGACGTTGCGCCAGAATCTCTGACCGGTAGACGTCGTATCGCTTCGCCGGGGTCCGTCCCTCAGGGCGGCGGATCCCGGCGAGGCGACCCGGTCGGGGATGCGAACGGTGAAATTCCCTGCAAGACAGGTCAAGCTGCCGATTTCGCCGTGTGCGCGTGACTGATTATGATCTTGGCCATGTCTGTGCAGAACCCCGACAAGGCCCTGTCGCGCAAGCAGCGACTTCAGGAGAAGCAGCGCCGCCAGCTGGCGGTCGTCGACACCGTGGACAAGGCCGAGGCCAAGGTCCGTAAGGCGGAGGTCGAAGTGGCCATGGCCGTCACCGAGGCGGTGCAGGTCTTCGGCGGTGTGCTGGAGGCGTCCGAGGGGCTCGACATGCCGGTCCAGACCGTCGAGCGCTTCCTCGGCCTGGCGCAGGACGAAGCGGCCGCCGCCAACAGCGTCGCCGAGGCCGTCGTCGTTTCCTGAGCTGTGGTTCGTGGCGGGTCGGTGCGGGGGCGTGCGGTCGCGTCGCAGGCCCCTTCCGCAAGCCCCGACTCGTGACCCGAGCCGGTGGGCCGTGGCGGTATCCGGATGATCAGGGTCGGTCGTACCAGGCGACCGCGGTGATCCGCCAGCCCTGCGGGGTGCGGACGAACTGGATGGTCTTGGTTCCGCCTCCCTCGAACGGCTCGCCGTCCAGGATCCCGGACTTGCGGTACTCGCTGGTCCGCGACGCGACATCGTCCGCGATCTCCGTGCGTTCGGAGGTCTCCCACTCGGAGAACTCCACCAGCCGGCCGTCGGCCAGCAGCCGCCGGCGCGGCTCGATGAACTCGTCGACGGAGTAGACCGTGAACTCCGGTCCGGTCTTGACGATCACACCCTCCGGGAGGACCAGCCGGCGGATCCGGGCCACGTCGGCGGCCTTGCCGCCCCGGTTGTCGAAGGCACCGAAGAACTCGGCCGTCACGACGTCTATTTCGAGCTGGGACATGGCGCGACGGTAGCAGCGCGGGGCGCTGCACAGCTTCGGCCGTCCGGCCCGGACGGCCGGCGGCCGAAGCTGCCGAAGGACCCTACTTCTTGAGGGGGTCCAGGCAGAGGACGAACTTGTCGTTGTCCCACTCCTGGGCGAGCGCGGCCTCGCCGACGGTGCAGGAGTTGATGTCGAAGGTGTTCTCGACGACCTTGAGGACCTTGTAGTTGGCGTCCTTGTCGTCGCAGCCCTTGGTCTCCACGTCGGGGTTGTTCTCGGAGCCGGTGACCCTGACGCAGTCTCCGACCTCGGCGTGCACGGGGGAGTTGAAGAGGTAGCCGATGCCGAGCTTCACCACCACCGCGACGACGATCAGGACGACAACACCGAGAACCTTCCTCAGTTTGCTCTCCTTGGCGGGCGCGGAAGCCGTCGGCTCGGCTCCGGGTACGGGCTGTCCCGGGGTCTGGGGGAACGGGGGGTCCTGCGGGGCGGCGGGGGGCGTCGGAGCGCTCATGTGCGGTTTCCTGATGTTGCGGGGGCGTCGAACGCGCGTACGCTACAGGAAATGTAAGAGGAAGGTAAACCCGCGGTGGCGGAGCTGTCCGGGCACGTCCGCATACGTGTCGTCCGTGCTGACGTTCGCAGTTGCTGGAGTCGGAAGGCGCCCGCTGTCCGTTCCGGGCCGCATGCCGGGGGCACTTGGGATCGGGGACCGACGGGCGCGTCGGCACTGCCCGCTCCCAGGAGTCAGCCGGCAGGTTCGTCGGTCAGTGTCAGGTTGGCCCCGGAGGCGGCGTCGAAGACGTGCATCTTGGCGGTGTCCACCCAGAGTTCGGCTCGGCTGCCCTCGCGTACCCGTGTGGAGGCGTTGAGACGGGTGACGATCTGGTGCCCGCCCGCGCCGGTGTCGGTCATCCCCGAGTCGGCCGCGAGCTCGGCGAGTTCGGAGGTGGCGGTGGGCTGCCACTCGTCCTCGGTGAAGTAGGCGTAGACATCGGATCCCAGGGATTCGACCACGTCGATGTCCACGCTGAAGGTTGTACCCGATCCGACCCTGCCCGGGTCCACCAGGGCGGCGTCCTCGAAGGCTTCCGGGCGCAGCCCCACGATCAGGTCCCTGGGGGCGCCGTGCCGTTCGAGGGTTCGGCGCAGCCGGTCGCTGAGGTCGAGGTCGCCCACCGACGTGCGCAGTCGGCTGCCCTCCGCGGTGGCGTGCAGGAAGTTCATCGCGGGCGAACCGATGAACCCGGCGACGAAGAGGTTCTTCGGCTGCTCGTAGAGGTGTTGCGGGGTTCCGATCTGCTGCACGAGCCCGCCGCGCATCACCACCACCCGGTCGCCCAGTGTCATGGCTTCGGTCTGGTCGTGGGTGACGTAGACCGTGGTGCTGCCCAGGCGTTGCTGGAGGCGGGAGATCTGGGTGCGCATCTGGACGCGGAGTTTCGCGTCCAGGTTGGAGAGCGGTTCGTCCATCAGGAACGCCTTCGGGTCGCGCACGATGGCCCGCCCCATCGCCACCCGCTGGCGCTGCCCCCCGGAGAGGTTGGCGGGCTTGCGGTCCAGATGCTCCGTCAGGTCGAGGATGCGGGCGGCTTCTTCGACCTTCTCTCGGATGGTCGCCTTGTCCACCTTGGCCAGCCGGAGCGCGAAACCCATGTTGTCGCGCACGCTCATGTGCGGGTAGAGAGCGTAGCTCTGGAAGACCATGGCGATGTCACGATCTTTCGGGGTCTTGTCGTTGACGACCTCCCCGTCGATCCGGAGGGTTCCCTCGGTGATGTCCTCCAGCCCGGCGATCATGTTGAGGGTGGTGGACTTACCGCAGCCGGAGGGACCGACGAGGATGACGAACTCGCCGTCCGCGACACTGAGGTTGACGTCCTTCACCGCCACCGCACCATCGGGGTAGCGCTTGGTGATGCCTTCGAGAACGATCTCTGCCACGGTCGGTCCTTTTGTCCTGACGAACGGCTGCCGCCGGTCAGCCCTTGACGGCTCCGGAGGTGAGCCCGGCCACGATGCGCCGCTGGAAGAGCAGCACGAAGATGATGATGGGGATGGTGATCACCACTGCGGCGGCGGCGATCGAACCGGTGGGCTGGGCGAACTGACTGCTCCCGGTGAAGAAGGCGATGGCCGCCGGCACGGTCCGGGCCGCCGAGGTCGAGGTCAGTGAGATCGCGAAGAGGAAGTCGTTCCAGCAGAAGATGAACACCAGGATCGCCGTGGTGAACACCCCCGGCGCCGCGAGCGGAGCGATCACCAGCCGGAACGCCTGCGCCGGGGTGGCCCCGTCCACCTTGGCCGCCTTCTCCAGGTCCCAGGGGATCTCCCGGAAGAACGCCGACAGGGTGTAGATGGCGAGCGGCAGGGAGAAGGTCATGTACGGGATGATCAACCCGGTCCAGGTGTCGAAGATGCCGATGATCCGCTCGATGTTGAACAACGGCGAGACCAGCGAGATGGGCGGGAACATGGCGATCAGCAGCGACATGCCGATCAGCAGGCTCTTGCCGGGAAACCGGAGCCGGGCGACGGCATAAGCCGCCATGGTGCCCAGCACGACCGCGATCACCGTGGAGATCAGGGCGATCCCGATGGAATTGATCAGCGCGCGGGTGAACTCGGAGGTCTGGAAGATCCCGTGGTAGTTCTCCCACGTCCACTTGGTCGGGATGAAGCTGCCGTCGGTGAGGGTGCTGGGGTCCTTGAAGGACAGAGCGATGATCCACCAGACCGGGAAGAGCGCGTAGGCGATCACGAGGATGTTGACCACGGCCCATCCCGACGTCCGTCGTCGTCCGGTGGCGGACATCAGCGTCCCCCTTCCTGGGCACCGGGGGCGGCTGCCCCGAAGAGTTTGATGAAGGCGAAGGCGATCAGCGCCACGCACAGGAAGATGAGGACGGAGATGGCCGAGCCGATGCCGAGGTTGAGCGCGGTGAAGAGGTTGTCGTAGCCGAGGATGGACACCGAGCCGGTGTTGTGGGCGCCGGACGTGAGGATGTAGATGTTGTCGAAGATCCGGAAGGCGTCCAGGGTCCGGAAGAGCAGGGCGACCAGGATGGCCGGCTTCATCAGGGGGACCGTCACCAGGAAGAAGCGCTGCCAGGCTCCGGCGCCGTCCACCTGGGCCGCGCGCAGCGTCTCCTCCGGCACCAGGGCGAGGCCGGCGAGCAGCAGCAGGGCCATGAAGGGGGTCGTCTTCCACACCTCGGCCAGGATGATCAGGCCGATGGCGGGCCACTGTTCGGTCAGGGGAGCGGAACCGGAGGGCAGGAGATCGGCCAGGTAGCCGGTCTCCGGGGTCCACGCGTACTGCCAGGAGTAGGCGGCGACCACGGTGACGATGCCGTACGGGATCAGGATGGCGGTGCGAACCGTCCCGCGGCCGAAGATGGTGCGGTGCATGACCAGCGCCAGGGCGAATCCGAGGACGAGTTCCACGGCCACGGAGACCACGGTGATGAACACCGTCACCCACAGGGCCTGCCACCAGAACTCGGAGGACAGGACGGCACCGTAGTTGCTGAAGCCGACGAAGTGCGCCTGCTGCGGGAAGCGCAGGTCGTATCGTTGGAGCGAGAGATAGATCGCGTACACGATGGGGTAGGCGGTCACGGCGAGCATGACGATCACGGCCGGCGCGCAGAGCAGCCAGCCCAACCGGCGCTCCTGCCGGGCCCCTTCGGACAGGGCGCGGGTGTCCTTGGACACCGGTACGTCCTGGGCGGCGGTCGGAGCCGATTCGGTCACGGGATCAGCCCCTTCGAGTTGAGGGCGTCCTCGATCTGGCTGCTGATCTTCTGCACGTCCGGTCTCGGCTGGATCCCGTTCGGCGGCGACAGGGTGTGCGAGATCGCGATGGACACGTTCTGGTAGGCGGGGGTCTTGGGCCGGATGCTGGCGTTCTCCAGGGCCGCCAGAACGGTGGAGGCGAAGGGGTAGTTCTTGACCAGCGATGGGTCCGAGTAGAGCGGTCGGAGCGTGGGCGGCAGCCCGCCCTCGAGCGCCGCCGTCAACTGGTTCTGCCGGTTCCGCAGGCACAGCGCCGCGTCGAAGGCGGACGCGGAGTGACGGGAATAGGCGCCGATGGCCAGGTCGATGCCACCGATGGTGGGCCTGGCCGGCCGGCCCCGTTCGATCCCCGGGTAGGGCGCCCAGCGGAACTGCTTGAAGAGCTTGGGGTTGTTGGCCTTCATCGAGGGATACACGAAGGGGTAGTTGATCTCGAAGGCCGCGCTGCCGGACTCCATGGCCAGCCGGTTCTGGTCCTCCATCTGATTGGACAGGGACGGGTCGGCCGCGGCCGAGGTGGCCAGGGTCTTCATGACGGAGGCCGCGCGCACGGCGGGCGGGCCCAGCTTGGGAGCCGTGGCCGTCGCGTTGAGGATGGAGCCGCCGGCGCTCTCCACCAGCGTGTTGAACCAGACCGTGAGTCCTTCGTACTGCGCGCCCTGGATCTCCACGTAGTGGGGCTTGCCCTGCTTCGCCAGACGGCCGGCCATCAGGAGCATCTCGGCCCAGGTCTCGGGTGGCGTGGGGACCAGGTCCTTGCGGTACCAGAGCAGTTGGGTGTTCGTGTTGTACGGGACGGCGTACAGCCGGCCCTTCCACGTGGCCGTCCGCAGCGGGACCTCCAGGGTGTCCCGGACGGCCGCGGCGCGGTTGGTCCCGGTCCACGGCAGGATCCATCTGGCTTCCGCGAACTCGGCGGGCCAGGTGACGTCCAGCCCGATGATGTCGACCGTGTCGTCCTTGGCGGCCAGTCGGCGCACCAACTGCTGGCGCTGCCCGTCCGCGGTGCGGGGCAGTTTGTTGTAGCTGATCCGGTAGCGCCCGCCGGACTGTTTGGAACAGGCACTGGCCGCACTGGCCAGTGCGCCGGAATCATCGGGAAAGTTGTACCAGTTGAGCGTCACCGGCCCGCCGCCCCCACCGCCGCAGCCGGCCAGCAGAGCCGCCGACAGACACAGGGCGAGCAGAACCCGCAGGAGGCCGCGGGTGCCGGACGAAAGCGCCACCCCACACTCCTTTCGGACCGGTACGGGATCCGGACGGAGCGGGGCGAAGTCCCAGAATCCGGATGGGCGAAAGGCTAGGCCCGCACCCGGCCTCACTTCGCACGCCGCACCGAACGGTCACCCGACCGGCCGCACGGGACACGGCCCGGGACCATTCGCCGGCGAGAGGAAGCCGACCCGGGCGCGCCCGGCGCCGACGAGCAGGTGACGGAGGTCGGTGACGGACAGCCCGATCACCGGACTGTCACCGTGATCGGCATGGACGGCGAGGCGGACCGTGTCGCCGCGTCGACCGCTTCAGGTGCCACCGTTCAAGGCAGTGCGGAGGCCCCGGACCAGAGGCCCGGGGCCGGGTACAACCGCTTGAGCCGGACGGTTCTCAGCTGGGGTTCTGGGCCCGGCGGCGGCGCGCGACGAGGAGCGTGCCCGCACCGGCGACCACCGCCGCGGCCGCCGCGCCCGCGATCGGCAGCGTCGAGGAGCCGGTCTCCGCCAGGTCGCCGCCGCTCGTCGTCGACCCGTCGCCGCCGGTCGACGACGACCCGCCGGCCGAGCCACTGGTCGAGCCGCCCGTCGAGCCGCCCGTCGAGCCATTGGTCGAGCTGCCCGTCGAGCCGGTCGACCCCCCACCGCCGGTCGATCCCCCACCCGTGACATCCAGTGTGATGTCGGCCCTGTCGTTGGCCTTGTTGGTGTCGAACGGCCGCGGCTCGGTGCTCAACGCCACCGAGCCCTTGGCGCCCGCCACCTGCTTGTCGATCTTCAGCTTGAAGGTGTAGGTCTCGTGGCTGCCCTCGTTCAGGGACACCATGCCGCAGTGATACGTCTTGCCCTCGGCCCGGCAGAAGTTGCCGCGCTTGACGACCGACGTTCCGGCGGGAGGCGTGATGAGGACGCTGACGGACCGTTCACCCTCCTTGCGCATGAACCAGGCGGGTCCGGCGTTGGTGAACGTCGCCTTCATCGTCACCGTGTCCCCGACGCGCCCCTTCAACGCGGCGCCCGTCACCTGGTAGTCGGCCGTGTTGACGGCGGTGACGGGTGCGAAGACGATGTGCGCGGACCCCGCGCTCCCGGTCGGTGCCTTGACCAGTGTCACCGCCGGCGCCGTTCCCGGCACCGGCGGATCGCCGTTCTCGTCCGCCTGGGGATCGCCCTCCATGGTCTGCAGGCCCAGCTCTTCGTTGAGCGCGCGGTCCAGCACCTTGACCCGGAGGGGCCTGTCGGTCGTGTAGACGGCGCCCGGCTCCACCACCTGGTCGAACACGCACACCGCGATCCATCTCTCGGGCAGTTCGTCGCCGGACCGGACGTGCTGTTCGCGGCAGTTGGAGGGAACCTCCGCGAAGTCGAGTCCCCGGGTGACGGAGTAGGAGATCGACGCCATCTTGGCCGCTCCGGCGCCCTTGTTCGCCACGGTGGCCGGCACATCGAAGATGTCTCCCGGCTTCACCCCGTCGACCGGCTTGATGCCTCCGGCGACCAGCTCGGACGGGGCTTCATCGGCGAAGGCGGCGGGTGCCGCGGCCAGCGCGATCAGGCCGACGGCACCGAGGGAGGCGACGGCGGCACGGGAGGCGCGACGGTTGTGCGGGGGCATCGGCATGGAGAGGACCTCTGTCGGGATGCGGGCGAACGGACGGTGTCTTCCAGGAGAACAACCTTTCGCCGCTAGACACTTGCCGATCTCGAACGGTTGTACATGAGGTGCCTTCCCCTGCACACGCTTGAACCTCGGGCCTTCGGACTTCCTCGTCTCCGGGGGTCTTTGAACGCGGCTCGACATGAGTCGTCGAGCCGCGTTCACGGACTCCACCGGCACCGGCACCGGTGCGGTGAACCTGGTGGGGCCGGGGTTCGTCGTCCTCCTCGGCCTCGGGTCCGAGGTCACGGGCTCACCGGTGCCGGCCCGGGCCACCCGGTCACGAGGGCAGGTGGAGCCCGTCGCCGAGCGATGTGAGGGCGAACCAGGTCCGTGTCTCGCCCGCGGTCAGGACGCGGGGCGGCTCGGCCGTTCCCGGGAGATGCGGGAAGAAGCCGGCCGAAGTTCCAACTGCGCCGGTAGGACGGCTCGTCGAGCACGAGCAGACGGCGCCCCTCCACCACGGGGACGTCGTCGGGCAGCCCCTCGTTCCAGATCCGCTCGCCGTCCGGAGCGAGGTTCGGCAAAGCTGGAGATCGTGGTCCGGGAGAGGCGCGTCGGCGAGGGACGGCCCGTCAGGCCGACCACATCCCGTCGCGCATGATGACTCTCCCGCGTAGTTCCGGCTCGCCGCGCCAAGCGAGCACAGTCCTCGGGACTACGCGTACATACAGAAAGGAGTCTTCTTCCGCGCGAGGATCCCACCCGAACTTGTCGGCGAACGCCTCCGCTGCGCCTTCGGGCACCTCCTGGTCCGGGAAGCATTCGGCCTCACCCTGGAGGAGCACCACGTCGAAGGTGTCCGGCAGCGCCAGGCGAACACGCGGCTCCTCGCGGACGTTTCGCGCCGTCGCGGAAGTGGCGCCGGTGCACATCCACATCGCTCGCCCGTCCCACAGGAACCACAACGGCACCTGATGCGGCCCGTGGTCGGGGTGGGCCGTCGACACCCATACGTCCCGCTCGGTGACGAGCCGCTCCAGAGCGTCGCGCATACGCTCCGCCGCCGGGCGGCGAACGATTCCTGTGGTCTCCATGAGGACCGACCCTAGCCAGCACGCGCGATGCGCGCCTGAGCCGCAGGACTTACGTCCAGCGACCGATGGACCCTCAACTCCTGGTTCGGGCGAGCGGCTTCGGTGCTCGGGCGGGCGAGGAAGACGGCGGCATGGCTGATCAGAACTCGGCGGTGTCCCCGGCGGTCGTGACGGATGAAGCGCGGGCACGTGCCCTGGTCGGTGACGCCTCGGCCGCCGAGCCCGCGGACCCGCCGGGCCTCGAGCGACTGGAGCACGTGAACGGCAACCGTTCCCTTGCGCTGGAACAGTTCCTCACGGGCTGGTACCCGGCCACTGCCCCCACCGCGGACTCACCGGCCGACCGTGGAGGCCCCGCGGACCTGTCTCGCTCTTCGAGGCCCCGATGGGCGCCGACTACCTGGCGCTGTCGCGCGAGATCACCGGAGAGCAGGTCCGCCGGCTCACCGAAGGACTGCGCCCGGTTCCCCCTGCATCCCTTCTGACCGGAGCTGTCCGCGCGCTTCTACGTGGCCCCCGGGCTCGTCACGCGCGTCTCGAACGGGTGGGAGGGCGACGCGTTCACCGTCTGGGCCGGGGCCACGCACCGCAGTGCGCCGGCGCCCCTGGCCCACGTGGACATCGACTGGCGCCGGTACGACGGCTGAGGCACCGGTACCTGCCCCGGCCGACCCCGCCGTCGCAGCCGTCAGGCGCGGAAGGCCGGGTCAAACTCCTGGCCGGAGGAACTCGCGGGCGCCGCGGAGCCTGGTCCGCAACCGCTCCTGCGTCGCCCGGCTGTCGAGGCGCAGGTCGAGAACCCGGGGCAGGTCCGTGTCGGCCCGTCGCCCGGCGGGCAGTCGCGCATCGCCGAGTCCCTGGTGCCGGGCGATGAGGACCCCGAGGTCGTACCGGCTCAGGGCGTCCGGCCCGGCGAGGTGGAAGACGCCGGCCGCGTCGGACAGCGCGACCTCCCACAGGGCGGCGGCGAGGTCCTCGACATGGACCGGGCAGCGGATGTCGTCGGTGAACAGGAACCCGTCCCGGGTACCGGCCGCCAGGGCACGCACCGTGCGCTCGTGTCCGGACCGGCCGTGTCCGAGGATCAGCGATGTACGGGCCACGACGGCACCCGGAACCAGCAGCCGCACCGCCGTCTCGGCAGCGGCCTTCGCGGCGCCGTAGGGGGTGAGCGGGTCGGGCAGGCTGCTCTCGTCGTAGCGGACGTGCGCACCGGAGAACACCGCGTCGCTGGAGACGTGGACCAGGCGGCAGCCCCGCTCGGCGGCAGCCAGCGCCACGCGGATCGCGCCGTCGGCGGTCACCGCCCAATCGGACTGACCGCCGGCCGCGTTGACGACGACCGAGGGGGAAACGTCGGCGATCACCCCGGCGACACGCGCAGGGTCCCGGACGTCGAGCGGGCGCCAGACGGCACCCGTGGCCCTGCCCGGCCGGGAGGCGAAGGTCGCGGCCGTTTCGTGCCCTGCCGCAACAGCCTGCCGGACCAGTTCGGTTCCCAGAAAACCACTGCCACCGACAACCAGGACCGTCATGGACCGCCACGGTAGTGGAGCACGGTGGTCGATGGGGGAGCGGTGGCCGTTCGGTTCCCGGCGGCTCGGGTCCCGGCAGCGTCCTGGTACCGGAGTCGGCTCGACGGCACCGAGCAGCAGCCCGGTCCCACACCACCTGCGCAGACCCACCGAAGAGACACGCCCCAGCTGAGAGCGAGTCGTCATCAGCCGCGCCCTCGTGGACCGTACGCTGCATTGCCGGACCTGACAGGGTGAGGGATTATGCGCTACTGCGAACGGCATGAAATGCACAACTGCGCGGATTGCGCTCCGCGAGCACCGCACGCACCGCGCAGCAGCGCACCCGGCAGCGAATGGGACGGCTGGCCGGCGGCCGCGATCATCATCCACGCCAGCGGCAAGGCCCACCTTCCCGGCTGCGGGCACATCGACCCGGCCGACATCCGGCCACCCCGTTACGGCTGGGTACCCGCCCCCTCGACCGGGGCATGGCGTCGCCTCGCGCCCTCCAGCCCACTCCACGCCACCCAGGGCAACATCGAGCGGGTGGCTGTGAGCCGCTGCGAGAGCTGCGACGCGACGCAATAGCGCCGGCCGGCTCCGCCGGATGGCGCAGGACCTAGGGCCTGTCGTTTGGATCATGCGGCGGGACGCGGGGCAGGGCACGCACTCCCCCGAGCTCTTCGAGCAGGGGGGACCCCCAGCGGCGTTGTCGTCGGTTGCCGACGTCCCCCAGCCTTCGGCCGGGAGGTGCCCCCACCGCGTCGTCGCCCTCCTCCGCCTTGCAGCTGCACGCACCCTGCCCCGCTCGGCCCCACCGACAAGGCACCGCACCTCGGCGCCACCTGATCCAAACGACAGGCCCTAGCCGACGAGGGTCGCCTTCGGGCGTACCACGCAGAACTCGTTCCCCTCCGGGTCGGCCAGTACGGTCCACGACTCCTCGCCGCTCTGCCCCACGTCCGCCCTGCGGGCCCCGAGTGCGAGGACGCGCTCGATCTCCGCCTCCCGGTCCCCGGCCGCGGAGGTCAGATCGAGGTGCAGGCGGTTCTTGACGACCTTGCCGTCCGTCACCGGCATGAAGCAGATGCCCACCGGCGCCGTCTCGTCCGGCCCGATCACGACCTCCCGCTCCCGCTCCGAAAGGATCCGCCAGCCCAGCACTCCGGCCCAGAACCGGGCCAGTGAGGGGAGGTCGTGCGCGTCGATGACGATGTGGTGCAACGAAAGGGACATATCTGCCAATGTGCCCTGGTTTCGGAGGGCCGGCAGCGCCGGACGGGCGTCAGGGCGGCATTCGGCGGACGGTTCGGTACGACGGAGGGCTGAGGGGGCGACGGGCCGAGGGGCGAGGGTCGGGGGGGGGGGGGGGGGGGGGGCGGGGGGGGGGGGGCGGCCCCCCCCGCCCCCCCCCGCCCCCCCCCCCGGGGGGGGGGGAACCCCCCCCCCCCCCGGGGCGGCC
>NZ_JBIRQM010000001.1:804072-914672 GCF_044333225.1 Streptomyces sp. NPDC021080
CCGGGGGGGGGGGGGGGGGGGGGGGGGGGGGGGGGGGGGGGGGGGGGGGGGGGGGGTGGGGGGGGGGGGGGGGGGGGGGGGGGGGGCGGGGGCCCGGCCCCCCCCCCCCCGGCCCCTCGGCCGCCGCGTGCGGGGTCTACTCCCCGCCGGCCCGGAAGTAGTGCCCCTTGTCGAGGTCCTCGATCAGGCCCGGTCCGGTCGGGTGCCATCCCAGCAGGTCGCGGGTCCGCTCGCTGGAGGCCGGGCTGTCGAGGCCGATGAATCCCGACAGCCAGGTGAAGTGCTCGGCCGCCTCCTCGGCGGGGACGGAGCGGGCGGGCACGTCGAGGTGGCGGCCGATGACCTCGGCGACCGAGCGGAGCGGCACGCCGTCCTCGGCGCTCGCGTGCAGGACCGATCCCGCCGGGGCGCCCTCCAGGGCGAGTCGGAACAGGCGAGCGGCGTCGTCGCGGTGCGTGGCCGTCCAGCGCTGGGTGCCGTCGCCGATGTACCCGGCGACGCCCTTGTCACGGGCGATGCCGACCAGGGCGGCCATGAAGCCGTTGTCACCGTCGCCGTGCACGGTCGGGGGGAGCCGTACGACGGACGAGCGGACGTTCCGGTCGGCGAGGGCGAGGGCCACCTGGGCGGTGCCCATCCGCGTCCGCGGGCCGCCCGGCAGTGCGGACAGTTCGTCCTGCGTCCTTCCGTCGTCCTCCGTGCTCGGGCGGCCCGTGGCCAGCCCGATCAGCCCCGACGCGATGAGCAGCGGTCGCCCGGAACCCGCCAATGAGTCGCCGAACAGTTCGACGGTGCGGCGGTCCGCGTCGGCGGCGTCCTGGAAACCGCCGGTGAAGGCGAGGTCGTGCTTGAACGCGAGGTGGATCACGCCGTCCGACGCCTCGGCCGCCTCGCGCAGGACGTCGAGGTCGTCGAGGGTGCCGGTCACCACGTCGGCCCCGGCCTTCGTCAGGGCCGCGGCCGAGGCGTCCGAGCGGGCGAGCCCGACGACCTGGTGCCCGGCGCCGATGAGTTCGGGGACGAGTGCGGAGCCGATCCATCCGGATGCCCCGGTGACGAAAACGCGCATGAGAAAGCCTCCAGTCGGGGTGGTCGCCCTCGCGCCGGGAGGGCGCGTGCGTGGGGCGGCCAAGCGATGTCAGTGACTGTCATCAAACGTAGCACCTGATGTCAGTGACTGTCGTCGAACCTCGGGGGGCTGATGCCGGTGACTGCCGGCGAGCCCCGAAGCGCCGATGTCAGTGACTGCCGTCGAGTACCATGCCGGTCATGGGTCGATGGCAGCCGGACGCGCGCGGCCGCCTCGCGCGGGCGGCACTGGAGCTCTACGTCGAGCGCGGTTTCGACCGCACCTCGGTGGCGGAGATCGCCGAACGGGCGGGGCTGACGGAGCGGACGTTCTTCCGGCACTACGCGGACAAGCGAGAGGTGCTGTTCGCGGGTTCGAGCGCGCTCCAGGAGGTGCTCGAGCGTGCCGTCGCGCAGGCTCCCGAGTCCGCCACCCCCCTGGACGCCGTGGCGGCGGCCCTCGAAGGCGCCGCGGCCGTGCTGGAGGAACGCCAGGAGCACGCCCGGCAGCGGCAGTCCGTCATCGACGCCAACACCGAGCTGCAGGAGCGCGAGCTGATCAAACTCGCGTCGCTGTCCGGGACGCTCGCGGGCGCGCTGCGCGAGCGGGGCGTCGACGAGGCCTCCGCGGGCCTTGCCGCGGAGGTGGGGATCGCCGTCTTCAAGTTCGCGTTCCGGCGCTGGGTCGATCGGACCGAGGAGAAGGGCCTCTCCCAGCTCATCCGGGAGTCGTTGGCCGGTCTGAGGGCAGTGACCGCGGACGTGTGACAGTGTGCCCCGGACGACTCGGAGCCGTCCCACCGGCCGAAGCCGTCCCACCGGCCGAAGCCGCGGATCATCGGCCCCCGACGGCGGCCGGGGTCAGGGCCTGAGCACGATCTTGCCGTGGGTCCGCCGCAGTTCCAGCTCGCGGAACGCGTCGCGTACCCGCTCCAGCGGGTAGGTGCCGGCGATCGGCACCTCCAACTCCTCGCGCGCGGCGAGCCGGGCCAGCTCGCCGACCACCACCGCCGACGCCGCCGAGCCTTCGCCGTAGGTGTGGGCGCCGACCCTGGCCGCCGCCTGCCAGTCGCGGATCGTGTTGATCCGATCGGGCCGCACGCCCAGCTCGACGGCCAGGTCCACATAGCCGTCGCCGAACGTGTCGATGAACGCGTCGACGCTCCCGCCCGACGCCTCCCGGATCCGCTCGGCCACGCCCTCGCCGTAGTCCAGCGGGACGACACCCCGCTCCTTCAGCCAGGCGTGGTTCCGCCCGCTCGCCAGCCCGATCACCGTGGCACCGCGCCGCCGCGCGAGCTGCACGGCGAGCGACCCGACACCGCCCGCCGCGCCGGACACCACGACCGTGTCGGACGGTCCGGGGTCCACCGCGAACACGGTGGCGTACGCGGTCGTGCCCGCCACGTACAACGACCCGGCCACGTCCCAGGAAAGACCCTTCGGACGGGAGACCAGCTTCACGTCCTCCGCCACGACGAACTCCGCGTGGCTCGCCCTGTTGTGGGTGAAGCCCAGGACCTCGTCGCCCACCGCGAAGCCCCGCACGTCCGGGCCGGCCTCCACCACGACTCCGGCCAGGTCGCTGCCCTGTCCCGAGGGGAACGTCGCCGGCCAGCGTTTGTGCCGCGCGCCCTCGCGGATCATCGCCTCGCCGGGCTGGATCCCGGCGGCGCGTACTTCGACCAGTACCTCCCCGGGGCCGGGCGCCGGTCTCTCGACCTCCTCGACCCGCAGCACATCGATCCCGCCGTACTCGTGGAACCGCACCGCCTTCATCGCGTGATCACCGTTCTTCCCCACTCGGACAGACGTTGGACAGCGACACCGCACCGGCCGGAGGCCGACAGTGCCGTCGCACTCAACAGCCAAGGAGCGGGGCCGTGTTCCCGGGACCGAGGATCCGGGAGCACGTTCCGTGACCTCGGGGCCGGCCGGGGCCGGGGTTCGGTGAACGGGCACATCGGGGTGCGCGGTCCTGTCATGCTGGCATCCCAGCAGGAGAGGACTTCATGTCAACGGACCCCGGCGCGGCCCTGTTCGCCGAGCGGCCTTGGTTCGCGGCCAACGAACTCCTGGCGTTCGTGGTGGAGTTGGTCGCGCTGGCATGTCTGGCCTGGTGGGGGTTCAGCACCGGTCACGGCTGGTTGCCCCACGTCCTGCTCGGTGTGGGGACACCTCTCCTGGCTGTCGTGCTCTGGTCGCTGTTCGCGGCGCCGAAGGCGCGGCTGCGGCCCGGGCTGCCCCTCGTCCTTCTCGTGAAGGCGCTGGTGCTCGGCGGTGGCGCGGCGGCCGTGTACGGGGTGGGGCATCCCGTCGCCGCCGTGGTCATGGCGATCGTCGTGGTGGCGAACACGGCGGTGGCCGAGACTTTTCGCCGCGGAGTTCCGGTCCGACCCGCGGGGCCGCAGGGGGAGACCGGCCCGTCCACGGGTCCGCAGGGTGAGACCGGCCCTTTCACGGGGCCGCAGGGTGCGGCCGGCTCACCGGAGTCCGGCTGAGCCCACCGAAGCGGGCTCAGGCACGGCGAAGCGGATCACGCCTGGAATTCCGTGAGATCGATCGCGTGAACGTGCAGAGGGAAGCCGTACTCGGGGTGTTCGATCGTCTTCTCCGGCTCCATGCCGAGCTTGCGGACGACGTTCAACGAGGCCTCGTTGCTTGTACGGTTGATGCTGATGACGCGGTCGAGACCGCGGTCCTGCAGGGCGAACTCCAGTGTGGCGTGGGCGGCTTCGGAGGCGTAGCCCTGGCCCCAGAACGGTGAGCCGAACCGCCAGTCGATCGCCACGGCGGGCATGACCTCGGGCAGGTACTCGGGGACCGACAGTCCGGCGAAGCCGGCCAGCTCGCCCGAGCCCAGCAGCTCGACGGCGAAGATGCCGAAGCCCTCCTCGTCCCACTCCTCCTCCCACCGCTCGATCTCCTCGGCCGTGGCGTCGAGGTCGCGGACCGAACCGTCGTCGATCCAGCGCATGACCTCGGGGTCCGCGTTGATGTCCGCCATGGGGGCGAGGTCGTCGTCGTACCAGCGGCGGAGGAGGAGGCGGGGGGTGCGGATCTCGGTCATGACGTCCATCCTGCCTTACAGGTGAGGCCACTCCTGCCGCAGGCCGAGCGGGTCATTGTTTTGCACGGGTCGACCGGGGCAACCGGCCGCCATGGAGACGAATGACGGCACGGAAGAAACGATCGAGACCCAGGGCGACGAGCATCACGTCGTGCTCAGCGCCGACACCAACGGTGACGGAAAGACCGACGTCTGGATGACCGACACCACGGGAGACGGCAAGGCCGATCTCTACCAGTTCGACACCACGGGTGACGGCCGGATCGACCTGACGATGGTCGAGAGGGGCGAAGAGCCGGGAGTGGACCGGGTCGTCGTCGAAGGCGACGGCGGCCACCCGATGGAGAGCTGACCCCCGTCACGGCAGCGTGCCCGGCCGCCGGGCCTAGGGCGTGCCCGTCAGTGGACGCAGGGCGGCGGCGCCGACGCGCAGGAGCGCGGACACGGGCGGCCCCACCCAGCGTGCCAGCTCGTCGGGCAGCGCCGGGTCCAGCTCGATCGTCACCCGTACGTATCGCGTGTCCAGCCGTGCGACCTTGGCGTGACGGGGCGCGGCGGCGTCCGGCTCCCGTTGCAGAGCGGCCCGGTAGGTGTCCTTGCGCTGGTTCATCTGATTCCTCGGAGGATGCCCGGCAACCGCGCCGGGGTGGGGTATTTCTCCCGCCTGAGGGGAGAAGGATTGGATCCTGTGGAGCAGAGCAGGATGCGCCAGAGCGCCGTCAGAACGATGCGTCCTCTGTCGGCTGACCGGTGATGAGTCTCGTTGCCTATCCTGCTCCTGTGCTTGCCTGATGACGCAGCGTTATCCTGGATTCGGCGTCATGGAGACGACGGCACGACCGGCGAAGGGCGTTGGGTGCGCCCGGTACACCTATCGTCTGCGTGTGTCGTCGACTGCCCGCGGCGCACTTGAGGCGGAGTGGGCGAGGTGCCGGTGGATCTGGAACGAGTGCTGCGCCCGTTCCAAGAAGGCTTACGTCGAAAACGAGAAGTGTGGCCCGGCGCGTCTGGACAAGATGCTGACCGAGGCCCGCTCCGAGAACGCGTGGCTGCGCGAGGGCAGTTCGGTGCCTCAGCAGCAGGCAATACGTGACTGCGGCAAGTCCCGCGCCAAGGCTTTGAAGGACATCGAGGACGGGCTGCCGCAGCACAGGCGTGCCGGGCTGCCGAGGTACAAGGAGAAGCACGCCGCCAACCCGTCGCTGAACTGCACGCAGCGCGGCTTCCGCCTGAAAGACGGACGGCTGCACCTCGCGGGCGGGATCATCCTGGTTTTGGTCCGGTCGCGCGCTCTGCCGAGTACCCCGTCCTCCGTGCGCGTCCATCGCGACAGCCTCGGACATTGGTACGCCACGTTCGTCGTGACGGTCGGCACTGAGATGTTGCCGTCTACCGGACTGGACATCGGCATCGACTGGGGCGTGACCGAGACTGCGACTACCACCTCGGACGAACATGACTTGCCTCACGCCCGGCACGGCAGGAACGCCGCGCAGCGCCTGGCTCGCTACCAGCGTCAGATGGCCCGCCGGAAACCCACGGCCGGCCAGCCCCAGTCGAAGGGCCACAGTCAGGCGAAGCGGCAAACGGCGAAGCTCCACAAAAAGGTTGCCCGGCAGCGCGAGGACGCTGCCCGTAAATGGGCGAAGAAGGTTGTCCGTGACCACGACCGTCTGGCTGTCGAGGACTTTCGGCCGAAGTTCCTTGCCAAGTCCACGATGGCCCGCAAGGCAGCCGATGCGGCGATCGGTGCGACCAAGCAGGCGCTGATCCACATGGCCCGCAAACACGGTCGTGAGCTGTACCTCGTCGATCCCGCGCACACCACCATGGACTGCGCACAGTGCGGAGCGAGAACCAAGCACGCGCTACCTCTCTCGGAACGAACCTACGTCTGCACCACGTGCGGAGATGCGTCCCCCAGGGACAAGAACTCCGCCCGCGTGATGCTTGTCCGGGCTGGTCTCAACCCGGCTGGTGCCGATCGTGCAAGAGCTGTCGGGCCGCCGGTCCACAGCCGACGTGAGCCAGGAATCCCCTCTCGACAGGAGGGGGAGGAGTCAAAGCGTGTCCTGACGCTTGATCAGCTCGTCCGCGAGATCCATGTACGCCGATCCCTTGACCGTGACGGGGCTGCCGAACGACTGGGAGTACAGGTCGAGTCGGGGAATGTGGGTGGACAGCACGTCGAAGCCGCGCTCCGTGAGGGCTTCGCGGGCATCGGCGTCCGGACCGGTGCGGGTGGCGTCCGGACGGTTCGTGCGGTTCAGCAGGACGGCGGAATGGGCCGGCCGGGGCCGCAGGGACTGGACGTCGCCCATCTCGCGGCCGATCGGCGCCATGCGGTCCAGCTCGATGGGGGACGGGGTCACCGGCACGATCCACTCGCTCGCGTAGCGCATGACACTCCGGGCGATGTGGGCGTGATCCTCCATCTGCGGGGCGTCGAACACCACGGCCTCCCGGTTGCCGATGAAGTCGTTGACGCGCCGGTGCACGTCGCCCACCGGGAGGGAGACCACGGGAAAGGGGAAGCCTCCCGCCAGTTCGCTCCACCGCAGCGCCGAGGACGCGGGGTCGGAGTCCACCAGGAGGGGTGAGCAGCCCGACTCGTGCAGCGCGTGAGCCAGCCACACCGCGCTCGTCGTCTTGCCCACTCCGGGTTTCAGGTTCACAAAGGCATAGCTCATCGACACAGGGAGCCACGCTAGTGACCGCGAGGGGCGGGGAGTCGGCCGAGCGGCGGATACCGTCCCGTGGTTCACCCCGCCGTGCCCGTGAATCATCCCAATGGATCAACGCGGTGTGCCTCGGCACAGTCCCGCCCCCGTGATCGCTGTGCGGCCGCCCCCTGTACGCGCTCCGGCGCGGCTGATGCCATGCCGCGCATGGCTCCCGCAGCTTGCCCACATCCCGTTTCCTCCGTCTCTCTGTCATCCCCGGTCCCGGGCGCACGGGCATGCCCGTGCGCCTCGGAGACCCCTCCGTACGCCGTGCCCTCGGCATTGCCTCTCTCGTCGTCCTGACCCCGCTGCTCCTGGTGCAGCTCTCCACCGCCGGACGCATCATGGCGGCGATGTTCGGGCTCCCGGACGGCGCGCTCACCGGGTGCACCGTCGCGGGAGGCATCCTGATGGTCTGCTACGCCGCGTTCGGCGGGATGCGCGGTGTCGGGTACGTGCAGATCCTGAAGGTCGGTGTCGTGCTCACCGCCCTGCCGCTTCTGGCCGGGATCGTCCTCGCCCGGTACGGGGTGGTCGCCACCGGCCCTCTTCGGCGCCGCCCGGGATCACTCCGGAGCGGGCGCCGAGTACGCGCGCCCCGGACTCCACTTCGGCCACTCCCTCGCCGGGCGCCTCGATCTGGTCGGGTTCGAGGCCACGCTCCTGATCGGCGCCGCCTGTCTGCCGCACATCACCATGCGGCTCCACCCGGTCGGGGACGCCCGCACGGCGCGGTGTGCCGTCGGCCGGGCGGTCGGCCCGGTCGCGGTGGTGTGCGCCGGGGTGGTGGTAGCCGGGCTGGGCGCGTGCGCCCTGCTGGGCCGGGGTCCGGTGCGGGCCGCCGACCCCGGGGGGAGCGACCGCCCTGCTGATGGTGACCGGCGTGCTGGACCCGGTCGCCTGCGGTGCCCGGCACAGCATGCTGTTCGCGACGGTCGCCTGCGCCGTCTTCGCCACCACGCTCGCGGCTGTCGCGGGCATCACGCTGGCGGCCGCCTCCAGTCCGGCCCGTGACTTCGGAGACCGGCCCGCGCACGGGGCCGTTCGGCCGTCGGGGAGATCCGCCGGGCGCGGCTGGGGATCGTGCTGGTCGGCGCGGTCGCCGTCGTCGTGTCGGCGTTCCTCGGGGACGCGGCGGACTGACGCTGATCTCCTTGTCGTTCACCGTCGCGGCCTCGGTGCTGTACGCGCTCTTCCTGCCGGGCCACTCCGCGACCGGGGTGCGCCGGACCGTCTACGGGACCCTCCCGCTCGTGGTGCTGCCGCTCGCGGGGTCACCGGCGGTGTCGGGCACCCCGTTCGCGGTCTTCCCCGGTCATGACGTCCGCTGGTTCCCGCTCCAGACGCCGGGGCTGATCACCATTCCGGCCGGTTTCCTGCTCGGGCTCACGGGCCGCAGGCCCATCCGCGGCGGCACCGCCCGTACGTCCTGGCCGCGCTCAACTGCCGTGGGCGTGCGACCTCTTGACGGAGTTGGTGCAGACCTTTAGCGTCACGGCACACGCGAAGTTCACAGGTGAACTCAATGTTCATCCATGTGAACATCGGCTTCCCTCACCGTCTGCTCCACCCGACCAGACGAAAGGCCGTGACCGTCATGATGAACAGGCGACCACGTACCCGAACTCTTTCTGTCCGTACCGGACTTGCCGCCCCTCCTCGGCTCCTGACGGCGGCCACCGTCGCGGGCCTCGTCGCCGCGGCCACCGTTCTGGGCACCTCCAGCGCCGGTGCCGCCGACCCGAACGTCGCGCCCGGCGGCAACTTCGACCTGTCGGTCTGGCAGCTCCAGGAGCCCGTGGGCTCACCGGGCTCGCCCACCACCATCTCCTCCGCCCGGCTACAGGGGGCGAACGGCTTTCAGGACGCGTACTTCTACACCGACACCCGTGACGGCGCCATGACGTTCTGGGCGCCCGAGAAGGGCGTCACGACGCCCAACTCCTCCTACGCCCGCTCCGAACTGCGGGAGATGAACCGCGGCGGCGGCGCGGCGGACTGGTCACTGAGCGGCAGCCACCGGCTGAGCGCGACGCTGCGCGTGGTGTCGGTCACCTCCAACGTGTGCGTCGGGCAGATCCACCTAGGCTCCGGCGGATCGTCCACCAAGCCGCTCGTGGAGCTGTACTACCGCGCGAGCGGCGACATCGTCGTCGGCACCGAGAACTCGCCGTCCGGCGGGCAGACGACCCACACGGTGGGGCACGTGGCGGTCGGCAAGACCTGGACCTACACGATCGCCGTCTCCGGCGGGAACACCATCGACCTCACCGTCAACGGCAGCACCACGCACTACGCGATCCCGTCGTCGTTCTTCCCGTACAAGCAGTACTTCAAGGCCGGCTCGTACAACCAGTCGTCCTCCCAGAGCACCACGAAGGGGGCGCGGGTCGCCTTCTACGGCCTGAACGTCTCGCACGGCTGACAGGGCACTCGCCGGAAACGGCGGAGGGGTGGACCCGGCGTGATGCCGGGCCCACCCCTCCGCCGTGGAGCCACCGATCAGAGCGACGTCATGACGTGCTTGATGCGGGTGTAGTCCTCGAAGCCGTACGCGGAGAGGTCCTTGCCGTAGCCGGACTGCTTGAACCCGCCGTGCGGCATCTCGGCGACGAGCGCCATGTGGGAGTTGATCCACACACAGCCGAAGTCGAGCCTCTTCGACATGCGCATCGCCCGCGCGTGGTCCTTGGTCCACACCGAGGAGGCCAGCGCGTAGTCGACGCCGTTGGCGTACGCGACGGCCTGGTCCTCGTCCGTGAACGACTGGACGGTCATGACCGGGCCGAAGACCTCGTTCTGGATGATCTCGTCGTCCTGCTTCAGACCCGAGACGACGGTCGGGGCGTAGAAGTAGCCCTTGTCGCCCACCCGGTGACCGCCGGCCTCGATCCGCGCGTGCTCGGGGAGCCGCTCGACGAAGCCGCTGACCTGGGCGAGCTGGTTCGCGTTGTTGAGCGGCCCGTACAGCACGTCCTCGTCGTCCGGCTGCCCCGTCCTCGTCGCGGCGGCGGCCTTCGCGAGGGCGGCCACGAACTCGTCGTGGACCGACGCGTGGACCAGGACGCGGGTCGCGGCCGTGCAGTCCTGACCGGCGTTGAAGAAGCCGCCGACCACCAGGTCCTCGACCGCCTTCGTCAGGTCGGCGTCCTCGAAGACCACGGCCGGGGCCTTGCCGCCCAGCTCCAGGTGGACCCGCTTGACGTCCTTGGCCGCGCTCTGCGCGACCTGGATGCCGGCGCGCACCGAGCCGGTGATGGAGGCCATCGCCGGGGTCGGGTGCTCCACCATCAGCCGGCCGGTCTCGCGGTCGCCGCAGACCACGTTGAAGATCCCCTGGGGCAGGCCGAGCTCCTCCAGGACACCGCCGATGATCTCCGCGATCAGCACCGTGGAAGCCGGGGTGGTGTCCGAGGGCTTGAGGACCACCGCGTTGCCCGCGGCGAGGGCCGGGGCGAACTTCCAGACCGCCATCAGCAGGGGGTAGTTCCACGGAGCGACCTGGGCGCACACTCCGACCGGCTCGCGGCGGACGATCGAGGTCATGCCCTCCATGTACTCGCCGGCCGAGCGGCCCTCCAGCATCCGGGCCGCGCCCGCGAAGAAGCGGACCTGGTCGATCGCGGGGCCGAGTTCCTCGCTGAGGGTGAGGTGCAGCGGCTTGCCGGTGTCGCGGCTCTCGGCGGCGACCAGTTCCCCGGCCCGTGCCTCCATCGCGTCGGCGATCTTCAGCAGCGCACGCTGCCGCACGGACGGAGTCGTGTCGCGCCACACGGGGAACGCCGCGGCCGCGGCCGCCATCGCCGCGTCGACATCGGCCGCCCCCGAGAGCGGGGAGGTCGCGTAGACGTCACCTGTGGTGGGGTCCACCACATCGAGCGTCCGGCCGTCGACGGCATCCGCGAAGGCGCCGTCGATGTAGTTGCGGAACGTGCTGCTCATGGAACGTCTCTCCTGGTCAGGCGGCGGTACGGGGGGACAGGTGCTCGTGGACGGCGAGCCAGGTGCCGTCCTCGGCGCGGGCGAAGACGATGGTCTCCCGCTCGTGCACCGTCTCCTCGCCGGCGTTCGTGGCGACCCGGGTCTCCACGTCGTGGCTGAAGACGGCCGTGTCGCCGAAGGGCTGGACGAGCTGCGCCGACGAGGTGCAGCCGAGGATGCGGAAACCGTCCTGCTCCACCCACTGCTGCCACAGGGCGCGGTACTCGGCCGTGGAGCCGAGACGCTGCGGCGTGGTGTGGAAGACGAACGTCGCCTCCGGTGCGAAGGCGCCGAAGTAGTCGTCGAGGCGGCCCTCGGCGAAGGCGGCGACGAGCGCGTCCGCGGCGGCCCGGATCTCCTGGACGGTGGTGGTGCTCATGCACGACTCCTGATCAAGGGCGCCCGGTGGTCAGGACCGGGCGCCCGGTCTGTGGGGGTGGCGGTGGTGGGTCAGCCGGCCGCGACGGGCTCGGCTGCCTCCTCCTCCGTGCCACCGGTGATCGGCGTGATCTCGGCGTCGGTCGACGGGACGAAGCGGGGTCCGTCCGGGCCGAACACGGCGCGCGGCTCGGGGAAGAGCGTGAGCGCGGCGAAGTAGAGCACGACCGCGAGGGCCAGGCCGACCGGCAGCGAGATGTCCGCGCCGTTCGCCAGGTTGCCCAGCGGGCCGACGAACTGGCCCGGCAGGTTGGTGAAGAGGAGGGCCACGACGGCGCTGACGAGCCAGGTGCCCATGCCGCGCCAGTTCCAGCCGTGCGCGAACCAGTAGCGGCCACCGCGCTGACGCCGGTTGAAGACCTGCAGTGCCTCGGCGTCGTACCAGCCGCGCCGGGTGACGTAGCCGAGCGCCATGACGACCATCCACGGCGCGGTGCAGGTGATGATCAGCGTGGCGAAGGTGGAGATGGACTGCGTGAGGTTGAGCGCGAAGCGGCCGAGGAAGATGAAGCCGATGGACAGGACACCGATGAAGAAGGTCGCCTGGACGCGGTTGAAGCGCGGGAAGACGCTGGCGAAGTCCAGGCCGGTTCCGTAGAGGGACGTCGTGCCGGTCGACAGGCCGCCGATCAGGGCGATCAGGCAGAGCGGCAGGAAGTACCAGCCCGGGGAGACGGCCAGCAGTCCGCCGACGTAGTTCGGGGCGGCCGGGTCGACGTACTTCGCGGCCTTCGTCGCGATGATCGACGCCGTGGCCAGGCCGAAGACGAAGGGCAGCAGGGTGGCGATCTGGGCGAGGAACGCGGCGCCCATCACCCGGCGGCGCGGGGTGTTCGCGGGGATGTAGCGGGACCAGTCACCGAGGAACGCGCCGAAGGAGACCGGGTTGGAGAGCACGATCAGCGCGGCGCCGATGAACGACGGCCAGAACAGCGGGTCGGCACTCGAGGCGAAGGCACCCGCGTATCCGGGGTCGAAGTCGCCGGCGAAGGCGAAGGCGCCGAGCACGAAGAGGGCCGAGGCCGCCAGCACCGCGATCTTGTTGACCAGCAGCATGAAGCGGAAGCCGTAGATGCAGACGACGAGCACGAGTCCGCCGAAGATCGCGTACGCGATGCCGTAGGTGACGTCCGACTCGGGGACGTTCACCAGCCGGTGCGCGCCGCCGACGAGCGCGTCTCCCGAGGACCACACCGAGATCGAGAAGAACGCGATCGCGGTGAGCAGGGAGAGGAACGAGCCGACGACCCGGCCGTGCACGCCCAGGTGCGCGGAGGAGGAGACGGCGTTGTTCGTGCCGTTGGCGGGGCCGAACAGTGCCATCGGGGCCAGCAGCAGCGCACCCGCGACCAGGCCGAGGACGGTCGCCGCGAGCCCCTGCCAGAAGGAGAGCCCGAAGAGGATCGGGAAGGCGCCCAGCACACAGGTCGCGAAGGTGTTGGCGCCGCCGAAGGCGAGCCGGAACAAGTCGATCGGCCGGGCCGTGCGGTCCTCGTCCGGGATGCGCTCGACGCCGTATGTCTCGATTTCGGTGACCGATGTCGTCACGGCCCCTCCCATCTATGTTTGTACACCACTCAAATATCGGCACCCATAGTGTGAGGCCCCCGGTGACCTGCGACAATGGTGGCCATCACAGATGAGTACGATGTCTTTTGTGGCCAGCAACAAACTCACCATCCAGGACCTGCTCTCCTCTCCGGCGCTCCAGCTCTCGCTGAAGGCCGGCGGTGGCCTGGACCGGTCCGTCTCCTGGGCGCACGCCAGCGAACTCGTCGACCCGACGCCCTGGCTCCTGGGAGCGGAGCTGATCATGACGGCGGGCCTGGCGATCCCCCGTACCGCGGCGGAACAGCGCGCCTATCTGGAACGGCTGGACGACGCCGGGGCGTCCGGTCTCGCGCTCTCGGCGCAGCTGCACATGCCGCCGCTGCACGAAGCGTTCTTCCGGGCCGCCGAGGAGCGGGATTTCCCGGTCCTCGAAGTGCCGCTCGCCGTTCCCTTCATCGCCGTCGCCCAGGAGGTCGCGGCCTCGGCCCAGGAGGAGGCCCGGCACCGGCTGGGCGCGCAGCTCCAGGTCTTCGGCGCGCTGCGCTGGCTGGTCACGGAGGACCTCGACACGCCGACACTCCTGCGCCGTCTCGAAGGCCTGTCGGGCTACGACGTCTTCCTCTGCACGCCCCAGGGACGGCCGCTCCTGCCCGGCGTCCCCGTGCCGGACCCGGCCGTCCTGCCCGCGTCCGTGGACGCCCCGCCGACGATCCCCGGCGGATTCGTCCTCCCGGTCCCCGCCCCCGGCGGCCCCGCGGGCTTCCTCGTCGCGTACGAGCGCGAGGGTGCCCGGCCCTCCGGGCTCGCCGTCGTCCAGCACATCGCCACCGTCGCGGCGCTGCGGCTGGCGATGGTGCGCAACGAACGCGAGACGCTGCGCCGCGAGGGAGCGGAGACGTTCGCCGAACTGCTCCAGGAGGTGCTCGACCCCGAGGCGGCGCGGCGCCGGCTGGCTCGGCACGCGATCGAGGGCGACACCGTCCTGCTCATCGTGCGCCGCGCCACCGACGAGGCGCTGCTGCGCTGCCTGGAGGACCGGCCGCATCTGCTGCTCACCCGGGGCGAGGACCGCTACGTCCTCGGGGCGCCGGAGCTGGCGGGGGCCGTCGGTGAGCTGCCCGCCGTGGCGGCCGGGGCCAGCCGCCCCTTCGTGCCCGGCGCCGCGCTGAAGGTCGCCCAGCGCGAGGCCCTGTGGGCGGTGTCCAAGGCCGTCGAGTCGGGCCGTGCCGTCGTCCACTACGGAGACGACGGGGCGGGCCGCTGGCTGCCCGACGACCCCGCCGTCCTGACGGCGCTGGTCGAGCACGTGCTCGGCGACGTGCTGCGGTACGACGAGAGCCATGACTCGCGGCTGCTGGTCTCCGCCCGTACCTGGATGGAGCGCGACCGCCGCACCGAGACGGCGGCCGCCGCGCTGCACATCCACCCCAACACCCTCGCCTACCGGCTGCGCCGCTTCGGGGCGCTCGCCGACCGTGATCTGACGTCGACGGGGGCGCTGGCCGAGGTCTGGCTGGCGATCCAGGCGGCGGGAGCGCTGGGTCTCACCGACTGAGCGGGTTCCGGGGCGGCCGGGCCCCGCACGCGGGTCACTCCGGCGGCCGGGCGGCGGCCTGGACCATGCGGCGGATGTCGGCGAGATCGGCCTCGAACTCGGCGGTGAGGTCGAGGGGCAGGTCCAGCCACGGTCCGAGCGCCCGGTGGCCGGGGAGTTCGCTGTCCGGGAGGAGACCGCGGCGGCCGCGCGGATCGAGGTCGCCCGGGGCGAAACGGCCCGCGGCCTCGGAGGCGGCGAAGCCGATGACGAAGGTGCTGATCAGGCGCTCCAGCCGGGGCACCTGGGGTTCGGGAACCCCGGCCTCGATGAGCGCCGTGTAGATGATGTCCACCGCCCGCAGGCCGTCCGGGGTGACGGCGGGCCGTGAGAAGAGCAGATGCGCGGCCCAGGGGTGCTGCTGGGTCACCTTCCGGCAGGCGTGCGCCAGACCGTCGAGCCGTTCCTCCCAGGTGTGATCCCGCGCCGGGTCCGGTGGCAGCAGCGCGGCGAGCAGCCGTCCGACCATGCCGTCCAGCAGCGCCGCCTTGTCCTTGACGTGCCGGTACAGCGCCATCGGTGTCACACCGACGCGGTCCGCCACCCCGCGCATCGAGACGGCGTCGACGCCGTGCTCGTCGGCGATGGCCAGTGCCGCGTCCAGGATTTCTTCCCGCCTGCCACTCATGGGTGTACAGCGTAGACGTGTACGGCGTAGACGCACGAGCGGGAGATGTATACGGTGTAGACGTATACGCCGTAGACGTGCACGGCGTGGACATCGAGGAGGCGTCGTGGAGGATGCATGCTCATCGCAGAGGCACTGGTGAAGCACTACGGACCGCGCAGCGCGCTCGACGGGTTCGACCTGACGGTCCCGCCCGGGGAGATCGTGGGCCTGATCGGTCACAACGGCGCGGGCAAGACGACGTTCGTCGAGATCGTCACCGGTCTCGTGCGTCCCGACGCGGGCCGGGTCACCGTCGCGGGGCTCGACGCGCTGCGGGAGGGCCGGGCCGCGCGGCGCCTCCTCGGCGTGGCCCCGCAGGAACTCGCCCTCTACGGAAGCGCCACCGTGCGGGAGAACCTGCGGCTGTTCGCCGGACTGGCGGGATTCCGCGGCCGGCGCGGGGACACGGAGATCGCCCGGGTCCTGGACGAGCTGCTCCTGACCGCCGTCGCGGACCGGCCCGTGGCGGCCCTGTCCGGAGGCCAGCGCCGCCGGGTCCAGGCTGCCACCGCCATGGTCGGCTCACCGCCGCTCCTGCTGCTGGACGAGCCCACCGCCGGAGCCGATCCGGAAACCCGCTCGGCCCTGCTGAGCGCCGTCAGGGCCCGGGCCGAAGCGGGCGCGGCCGTCGTCTACACGACCCACTACCTGCCCGAACTCGTCGATCTCGACGCCACACTGGCACTCGCGCGGGCCGGACGGATCATCGCGCGCGGCACCCAGGAAGAACTCACCCGCCACCTGCCCGGCGAACTCCGGGTCACCTTCGCCGATCCGGCCGAGCCCGAGCTGCGCCGGCCGACCACGGACCCCGGCGGCGATCTGGCGGCCCTGCTCGCCTCCGGCCGTACACCCGTGTCCGTCGACGTGCGCCGCCCCGGACTGGACGACCTCTACCGGTCCATGGAGGCCGCGGGGACCGCGCCCGCCGCGACGCGGACGGGGGTTCGTGATGCCGCGTGAGTCCGCCGCCCGCCTGTGGGTGCTGATACGCCACAACGTGCTGCTGATGGCGCGCGAACCCGGGCCGGTACTGAGCCGGATGATCCTTCCGCTGGCCTTCGTCACGCTCCTGCGCCCGCTCTACACGGCCGGGCAGGGCGAGAGCACCGGTACGGAGCAAGCCGTCGTCGGCACGCTGGTCACCTTCTCGCTGCTGGCCCTCGGCATCTGCGGCGGCGCGATCCTGACCGAACGGCTCGGCCGTACGTGGGACCGCCTGCGCGGAACCGCTCTGCACCCCGCCGAACTGCTCCTGGGCAAGGCCGTACCGGCCTTCGCGGTCCTGCTCGCCCAGCAGGTGCTCATCGTGGGCTTCGCCGTGTGCGCCTTCGGTCTGCGTGTCCCGCACCTGCTCCTGCTGTCGGCCGTTCTGCTCAGCTGGAGCTGCACACTGCTCGGGCTCGGCACCCTGCTCGGCGTGCTGGTCCGCAGCCTGGGCGCGCTCTCGGCCGCCTACGACATCGGCGGCATGCTGCTGAGCAGCGTCGGCGGCGCGCTCGTCCCGCTCGCCGCCCTGCCGGCCTGGGTCGCGGCCGTGGCCCCGGTCTCGCCCGGCTACTGGGCCGCCCACGGCATGCGTGCCGCTCTCGCCGGGGACGCGTACGCCGTGGCGGAGTCCTGCGGCACGCTCCTCGGCGTGGCACTGGTCTGCGGCACCGTGGCCTCGGTCCGACTGCGGGGACGCGGCGGCCGGTTGGTGGCGCTCTAGGCGGTCGGCTCCCTGAACCCGCCTGCGGGAAAGGCGAGTTGGATGGTGCCCGGTCGGCCTGCCGGGCGTCACGGTCCTTCGGGGCGGCGCAGGCCCGCGACGAGTGTCTCGACCAGTCGCCGCGCGTCGTAGTGGGGGTCGTTGTGGGCGCCGATGCAGAGGTTGCCGATGCCGCGCATCAATTGATAGGCCGTCAGATCCGGGCGGATCTCGCCGGATTCGGCGGCGGCGTCGAGGAGACGGGTGCACACGGGGAGCAGTCGGTCGACGAAGTACCTGTGCAGTGCGTCGAACGCCGTGTTGTCGGGCTGCAGAACGGCGGCGAGCCCGTGCTTGGTGACGAGGAAGTCGACGAACAGGTCGATCCACCGTGACAGTGCGACGTAGGGGGACGCGCAGTCGCTCAGCAGGGCCGGTCCCGCCTCGGCGCAGGCCTCGACCTGGTGCCGGTAGACGGCGACGATGAGATCGGCCCGCGTCGGGAAGTGGCGGTAGATCGTGGCCGTGCCGACGCCGGCCCTGGCCGCGATGTCGCGTACGGGTGCCTCCACGCCCGACGTGGCGAAGACCGCGGCGGCGGCGTCCAGCAGCGTCTCCTGGTTGCGCCGGGCGTCGGCCCGTCTGGGCCGGGCCGCCGCCACGTGTTCCGTGGTCTCGTCACCGTCGTTCATCGGGCCCTTCCCTCCATGGCCGGACAGCCAAACGGAACGGTGTTCCGCATCGCCTTGCTAAACGGGACGCCGTTCCGTATCGTCAAACGGGACGGTGTTCCGTTTGCCCATGATGGCAGACCGGGAACCCGGCCACCAATCCACGCTGTCACCACGCTTCACCCGTATCGAAGGAGGCAGGGACATGCAGTACCGCACCTTGGGCCGTACCGGTGTGCAGGTCGGCTCGCTCGCGCTCGGCGCGATGAACTTCGGAAGGATCGGGCGCACCACCCAGGACGAGGCCACCGCCATCGTCGACGCCGCCCTGGAGGGCGGGATCAACCTCATCGACACCGCCGACATGTACGGCGACGGCGAGTCGGAGGAGATGGTCGGCAAGGCCATCGCCGGCCGCCGCGACGACATCGTGCTGGCCACGAAGGCGGGCATGCCCATGGGGGAGGAGCGCAACCACCGGGGCGCCTCGCGCCGTTGGCTGACCACCGAGCTGGACAACAGTCTGCGCAGGCTCGGTGTCGACCACGTCGATCTCTACCAGATCCACCGGTGGGACCCGGCCACCGGTGACGGGGAGACCCTGTCGGCCCTGACCGACCTGCAACGCGCGGGAAAGATCCGCTACTTCGGATCCTCGACCTTCCCCGCCCACCGCATCGTGCAGGCCCAATGGGCCGCCCGCGAGCATCACGTGAGGCCCTACGTCACCGAACAGCCCAGCTACTCCATCCTGCAACGGGGGATCGAGGCCCATGTCCTGCCCGTGACCGAGGAGTACGGGCTCGGGGTCCTGGCCTGGAGCCCGCTGGCCTCGGGCTGGCTGTCCGGCGCGGTCAGGAAGGGACGGGAGATCACCACCAGCCGCTCGGCGCTCCTGCCGCAGCGCTTCGACCTCGCCGTCCCCTCCAACCAGGCCCGGCTCGACGCCGTGGAGCGCCTGGCGGTCATCGCCGAGGAGGCCGGACTGACGCTGATCCAGCTCGCACTCGGCTTCGTCACCGCGCATCCCGCCGTGACGAGCGCGCTGATCGGCCCCCGGACACCGGACCACCTGCGTGCCCAGCTCGCCGCCGCGGACACGGTGCTCCCCGCGGACGTGCTCGACGCGATCGACGCGGTCGTGTCCCCGGGGACCGACCTCGCCGCGCACGAGAAGTTCGACACCCCGCCCGCCCTGCTCGACCCGGCACTGCGCCGCCGCTGACGGGCCGGACGACCCGGACCGGGCCGGAGTTTCGGAGCGGGGGCCGCCGGGGCCGTGGGCGCCGGTGGCCTTCGCCGGTCCACCGGGGCGCGGCCGGTGCGGAGGCCGTCAAGACCGCCGCCGTTCTCCCTCTTCGGGATGGCCGTCGTCCTCGGGCCCGGCCGTCGGCCCGGCCGCCGGAACCTTGCCCGCGGCACCCGGCCTGGGTGTCCCGTCGACCGCCACGCAGATGCCGAAGACGCGGTCGTGACCGGTCCAGCCGTTGACGTGGCCCCGGTTGTTGCTGATCTGTACCCGTTTCCTCGCGGCATCGACGGACGACACCAGGTGCAGGTACACGGTGCCGGCGACGCGGGCGAGGACGATGTCACCCACCGCCAGCTTCGACGGATCGACCGGAGCGACGGCCACGAGCTGCCGGCTGCGGATCAACGGGACCATCGAAGCGCCGCTCGGCCGGAACTCCACTGTCTTTCCGCCGGCGACTCTGCCTGCCACTCCGTCCAACGCGCCCATGCGACGAGCGTGACAGGACCGGCCGGGCCGGGCCACCGATTTTCAGGGACCGTCTTCGTACCGCCCGGGCCGGCTCGTGCCGGTTCCCCGATGCCCGGACTCCGTGGACGGCGGACGCCGGGGCGTCCGGACGCCGGGTGTCGCATATCGCGGGCATATCGAAAAGCGCATACGCCACCGCAACCCGCCCTTCCCTTCACTGGGGAGCATGAGCCACGACGCACCCTCGTCAGTATCCCGCCGCATCCTCAGGACCGTGCTCCTGAGCCTGGCTGTCCTCGGCGTGGCGGGCGCCCTGTTCGTCATCCGGCGCCCGCTCATGATGTCCGCCCCGATGTGCATGGCCGGGCGGTGGCACGGCTGCTACGACACCTTCAACGGTGTGGTGCTCATGACGCTCGTCGCGCTGCCCTTGGCCGTGCTGGTCGCATGGGCCCTCGCGTCCCGGCGGCATGCCGCCGGCGCCACCTCGACGTGGGCGTGGCGCGCTTCGCTGGCCGAGGTGGGCATGGTCCACGGGACGGTGCCGTTCCTGTGGCTGACCATGATGCCGGGCCTCGCGCCCGGCGTCGCTCCCCGCCGGGTCAGCCTCGTACCGCTGCGGGACCTGGTCACGATGGGGGCGGGCGGGATCATCGGCAACCTGCTGGTCTTCGCGGCGCTGGGGTTCTTCGCCCCGATGCGGTTCGCGTCCCTGGCGTCCGTCCCGAAGATCCTGGCGCTGGGGGCGGGCTGCTCGGTCCTGGTCGAGGTCGCGCAGTACGTCCTGTGGCTGGACCGGGTGTCCTCCGTGGACGACGTACTGGTCAACGCGACGGGAGCCGTGCTCGCGTCCCTGGCGTCCCGCCGCTGGTGGCGCACCGCGGCGGACGTCCCGTCGGACCGGCCTCGACCCGTGCCCGCATCCATGGGGTGAGCGGGCGCGTGCCGGACGCGCGATACGTCGGCGATACGGCGTGCTGCTTAGGCTTCGGACATGCGTGTACTGATCGTGGAGGACGAGCCCTACCTGGCCGAGGCCGTCCGTGACGGTCTGCGGCTGGAGGCGATCGCCGCCGACATCGCCGCCGACGGCGACTCCGCCCTGGAGCTGCTCGGCGTCAACTCCTACGACCTCGCGATCCTCGACCGGGACATCCCCGGCCCTTCCGGCGACGAGGTCGCCCGGCGCATCGTCGCCTCCGGCAGCGGCGTCCCGATCCTCATGCTCACCGCCGCCGACCGGATCGACGACAAGGCCTCCGGGTTCGCGCTCGGCGCCGACGACTACCTCACCAAGCCGTTCGAACTGCGGGAGCTCGTCATGCGGCTGCGGGCGCTCGACCGCAGGCGCGCCTACGCCCGGCCGCCGGTCCGCGAGATCGCGGGCCTGCGGCTGGACCCGTTCCGCCGGGAGGTCTTCCGCGACGAACGCCATGTCGCCCTCACCCGGAAGCAGTTCGCCGTGCTGGAGGTCCTCGTCGCCGCCGAGGGCGGTGTCATCAGCTCCGAAGAGCTGTTGGAACGGGCCTGGGACGAGAACGCCAACCCCTTCACCAACGCCGTCCGCATCACCGTCTCCGCGCTGCGCAAACGGCTCGGCGAGCCATGGGTCATCGCCACGGTGCCCGGCGTCGGCTACCGGATCGACACCGGCACCTCCCACCCCGGCGGCACTCATGAATAGACATCCGGGGCGCAGCGCCCGGCTGAAACTCACCCTCAGCTACGCCGGATTCCTCTTCGTCGCCGGCACCCTCCTGCTGGCCGTGATGTGGGTGTTCGTACTGCGCTGGCTACCGACCGACGACCCCCGGCTCATCCAGAAGACGTACGGCGCCGTGATCATCGTCGGACCCAGCCGTTCCGACCTCCTGTGCGGATTCGCCCCCGCCGCGGCCGTCGCGCTGGCCTTCCTCCTGGTGTTCGGCCTCCTCGGGGGATGGATCCTCGCCGGCCGGATGCTCTCGCCGCTCACACGGATCACGGACGCGGTACGGACGGCCGGGAGCGGATCGCTGTCCCACCGGATCCGCATGAAAGGCCGCCAGGACGAATTCCGCGAACTCTCCGACGCCTTGGACTCGATGCTCGACCGCCTCGAGTCCAAGGTGGCGGAGGAGCAGCGGTTCGCCGCGAACGCCTCCCACGAACTGCGCACCCCGCTGGCGATCTCACGGACACTCCTGGACGTCGCCCGCAAGGACCCCACGGGGGACCGGGACGAACTCATCGAACGCCTGGACGCGGTCAACACGCGGGCGATCGACCTCACCGAGGCCCTCCTGCTGCTCAGCCGCAGCGACCGCGGAAACTTCCCCCGCGAGAGCGTCGACCTCTCCCTCGTCGCCGAGGAAGCCGCCGAGACGCTGCTCCCCTTCGCCGAACAGCGCGGGATCACGCTCGACGTCACCGGCGGGGCGGCTCGTACCAGCGGCTCCGGAGAGCTTTTGCTGCGGATGGTGACGAACCTCGTCCAGAACGCCGTCGTCCACAATCTCCCCGAGGGCGGCACCGTGACGGTCCACACCGAGGCGGACGGCGACACCGGCGTGCTGCGGGTCGAGAACACGGGCCCACGGCTCCCGCCGGAACTGCTGCCGACCCTCACCGAACCGTTCCGGCGGGGGACGGAACGCGTACGCACCGACGAACACGCCGGCGTCGGTCTCGGCCTGGCCATCGTGGCCGGCATCGTCCGCGCCCACGACGGTTCCCTCGAACTCGTTCCCCGCCCCGACGGTGGCCTCATCGTCACGGTCCGGCTGCCCGCCGCGGCATGAGCGGCGTCTTCGGGCGGGCTCACCGCAGGGTCACGGCCCTGCAGCCGGTGGTTCCGCACGCAGCTCGGCCGGTGGTTCCGTACCGGTTCCGTACGCGGCCATGAACATGTCCACGAGTCCGTCGACCGCGGCGATGTCGATCGGGCGGGTCGACAGCAGGCTGCGGTAGTACAGCGCACCGCACAACACCTCGGCCGCGAACTCCAGGTTCGCTTCGGCGTTCAGTTCGCCGGCCCGCTGGGCTCGGGTGATCCGGTCGAGGGTGCTCCGCTCGACGGTGGCCAGGAAGCGTTCGTGCAGGGTCGCCCGGAGCGCGGGGTCGCCTTGTGCCTCGGCGATGACCGCGCGGTAGACCGGGCCGATCGGCGGGTTGGAGAGGGCCGCGCCGGAACGGAGGAACTGCTCGCGCAGATCCTCGCGGACGCTCCCCGTGTCCCGGTAGTCCAGGTCGCTGGTCCACACGCGGCTGAGCGCGTCGAGCAGCAGCGCCGCCTTGGAGGGCCAGCGCCGGTAGATCGTGTGCTTTCCGACTCCGGCCCGGCGGCCGACCGCCTCGATGCTCAGACCCGCGTACCCGACCTCCGCGGCCAGATCGAGCGTCGCCTGGAGCAGTTCCTCGGTGCGCGCGGCGCCTCGACGTCTCGGTGCGGCGGGCGGTTCCGTCATGAGATCACTCTATCGGCACGTGCCGTGCCGTTGACAACGCGGGGGCCGCGCGGAATATTCGGACCTCATCGGCACGGTGCGTGCCGATGAGTGCGGTGGTGGTTCGCCACCGGCGTGCGCAGGATTGCGGACAACGGATCATCGAGGGGGAGTTCTGTCATGAGCAGCACGGAAAGCGGTCGGCACGAGGGGTTCACGGCCGAGGAGCGGGCCGCGATGAAGGACCACGCCAGAGAACTGAAGAAGGAGGCCCGCCGCGGTTCCCGCGCGGACAAGGCGGCCGAGGCGGAGCGGGACGTACTCGCGAAGATCGCCGAGATGGGGGACTCCGACCGGATCATGGCCGAGCGCGTCCATGCCGTCATCACCGCCGGCGCCCCGGTCCTCGCGCCGAAGCTCTGGTACGGCATGCCGGCCTACGCGCTGGACGGCAAGGTCGTCTGCTTCTTCCAGAGCGCGGAGAAGTTCAAGGCGCGCTACGCGACGCTCGGTTTCAGCGACCAGGCGAAGCTGGACGACGGCACGATGTGGGCCACCGCGTTCGCCCTGACCGAGTTGACCGTCGAGGTCGAGGCGAGGATCGGCGCGCTCGTGAAGCAGGCGGTGAGCTGAGACACCTCACAGCGGCCCCCGGCCGGAATCCGGGACAGTGTGCCCCGCCCGTGCGGTTCCCGGGCGGGGCACACGAGGTCGGCACGGCACGGGCACCTTTTCCGGCCGCCTGAGAGCGGACGCCCTCCGAGGCGTGAACCGTTTCGTGGCCGGACGGCAAGTACCGGGTGAAGGCTGTCCTTTCCTCCGACGACACGGACCACTCATGACTGATTCGCTGTGCCGCCCCCTACCGGGGGACGGCACGCCCGGCGTCGACGCCGAGCAGGCCGACGGCGCGCAGACCGATGCCGCGCTGATAGCGGCATCGCTCGACGAGCCGGAGCAGTTCGCGGCGCTCTTCGACCGGCACGCACCCACCATCCACCGGTACGTCGCCCGGCGGCTCGGCAGCGACGCCGCCGACGACATCACCGCGGAGACCTTTCTCACCGCCTTTCGGATCAGGGCCCGTTACGACCGTGACCGGGCCGGCGCGCGGCCCTGGCTGCACGGCATCGCGGCCAAGCTGATCAGCCGTCACCGCCGCGAGGAGGTCAAGGCGTTCAGACTCCTCGCCCGCACCGGCCAGGACCGGATCGCCGAGACCTGGACGGACTCCGCCGACGACCGCGTCACCGCGCAGGCCGCGTCCCGGTCCCTGGCCGGCGCCCTGTCCAAGCTCTCCCAGGGGGACCGGCACACCCTGCTGCTGCTCGCCTGGGCCGACTTCACCTATCAGGAGATCGCCGAGGCACTGGACATCCCCGTGGGCACCGTCCGGTCCCGGCTCAACCGCGCCCGCAGGAAGCTCCGGGCGGCGACAGGCGACCACGACCCGCTGACCGGCCCCCGCGAACTGTCCGTACTCGAAGGTGATTCCGCATGAACGAGCTGAACGAGCTGCGTGCCGACGCCCCGCTGCCCGACGCCGGTCGGCTCGCACCCCAACGCGCCCTGCTCACCGATGAGTTCAGGTCACGGCCCGACGGACGTCGACCTGTCTTCACGCGACCGAGGCCGGTGGGGCGAAGGACGTTCCTGGCGGTCGCGGGCGCCGTCACGGCCCTGGCGGTGACGGGCGGGGCCGTGGTCCTCCTGTCCGACGACGCTCCGGGCGCGCGCACGGGCACCGCATCCTCCGGCCGGCAACTGCTGTCCGCGGAGGCCTCGGCCGACACCCTCGAACTGGCGGCGGCCACGGTGGAGAAGCTCGGAGCGACGGAGCCCGGACCGAAGCAGTGGGTCTACGAGAAGTCGACGTCCCTCGGCCAGCAGGCACCCCAGACATCGGAGAGGTGGACCCGCTGGGACGGCACGGGCTGGGCGCGGATTCCCGGTATGCGACTGCCGGGCAGCCCCCCCGACTTCGACCGGAACAAGCTTCAGATCACCTATGGGCCCAACATGGAGGCGAAATGGAAGAAGGAGGGGTACGACGACCGTTCGCAGCGGCAGTTCTACCGCTTCCTCGCCACCCTGCCGGGCGACCCCGACCGGATGATGCGGCGCATCCGTGAGGAGCACGCCATCGGCGACATCAAGGGCGAGACCCCGGCCCAGCGCGACTGGCGGGAGATCGACGTCCTCTACCGCTCGGTGCTGATCCCGCCGAAGGTCCGGGCGGGCATGTTCAGGGCGCTGGCGAAGATTCCGGGGGCCCGCGTGGAGAAGGGGATCAAGGACCCCGTCGGGCGTCCGGCGATCGGCGTGACCGTGACCTACGCCGAGCCCGCGGCCTCGGGAGCCCAGGGCAAGCAGGAGATCTTCTTCGACCCGGTCACGTACGCGTATCTGGGCGAGGCGGCGGACCTCCCGTCGATGAAGGCTCCCAAGGGCACGCCCGCGTCGTCCCCGGGCCCCCACGACTGGAGCCACGCGATCGTCAGCGTCCGCAACGCCTGGGGTGTCGTCGACAAACCGGGGGAGCGCCCCTGACGGCATCGGGCCGGGGAGCGTGCGTGTCGCCGCCCTGCCCGGCGTGACCGGACGAGCGGGCCGGGGCGTCATACCCCCGCGCCCGCTCGTCCGGTCCGGCGCGGCGGGCCGCCCGGGCCCGTGCCTCGACGGCCCCGGGCGAGCGGCGGCCCGGCTTCCGCCACAGGGCGGTCGAGGCCGGCGTCAGCGGCCCTTGCGCACCCGGGCCGCCGCGCGGGCCTCCGCCGCCTTGCGGGCGTCCGCGGTCTTGCGCGACTCCTTGGCGGGGCGTCCGGGGCGCGTGCCGATGCCGCGGAAGGGCTCGTTGCCGGTGCTCGTCTTCGGCCCGGTCGGCGGGCGCTTGGCGCCGGTGATGGCGGTCAGCGCCGCCTCGCCCGAGCGCACCTGCGTGACGGTCGGCCGGATGCCGGCGTCGGACATCAGGCGGTTCACATCGCGCCGCTGGCCGGAGGTGACCAGGGTGACGACCTTCCCGGATTCCCCGGCGCGCGCGGTGCGTCCGCCGCGGTGCAGATAGTCCTTGGCGTCGGCGGGCGGGTCGACGTTGACGACGAGGTCGAGCGCGTCGATGTGAATGCCCCGGGCCGCGACGTTGGTGGCCACCAGCACGTTGATCTCACCGTTCTTGAACTGGGCGAGCGTGTGCGTGCGCTGCGGCTGCGACTTCCCGCTGTGCAGGCCGGAGGCGCGGATGCCGCTGGCCCGCAGGTGACGGGTGAACTGGTCCACGCCCGTCTTGGTGTCCAGGAACATCAGCACCCGGCCGTCCCGGGCGGCGATCTCTGTCGCCGTCGCGTACTTGTCCGCGCCGTGGATGTTCAGCACGTGATGTTCCATCGTGGCGACGGAGCCCGCCACCCGGTCGACCGAGGCGAGGACCGGGTCGTGAAGATAGTTCCGGACGAGCTGGTCGACGTTGTGGTCGAGCGTGGCGGAGAACAGCAGCCGCTGCCCGTCGGGGCGCACCTGGTCCATGAGGTCCGAGACCTGCGGCAGGAAGCCCAGGTCGCACATCTGGTCCGCCTCGTCCAGCACCGTGATGCCCACCTGGTTCAGGAAGCAGTCACGGCGTGACACCAGATCGGTCAGGCGCCCCGGCGTCGCGATGAGCACCTCGACGCCCGTACGCAGCTGTGCCTGCTGCCGGTTGATGGACAGACCGCCCACCACCGTCGCCAGCCGTACGTTCAGGGTCCGCGCGTACGGCTCCAGCGCGTCGCCCACCTGCTGCGCGAGCTCCCGGGTCGGTACCAGGACCAGTGCCAGGGGCCGCTTGGCCTCCGCCCGGCGGCCCGCGGTCCGGGCGAGCAGGGCCAGCCCGAAGGCCAGCGTCTTGCCGGAGCCGGTCCGTGCCCGGCCGAGGACGTCGTGTCCGGCCAGGGCGTTCGGCAGCGTCGCGGCCTGGATCGGGAAGGGCTCCGTCACCCCGAGCCCGGTCATCTCGGCCACCAGTTCCGGCGGCAGGCCGAGGGCGTCGAACGACGCGACGGGCGGCAGGCCGGTGCCGGAGTGGGACGGTGCCGCCGGGACGTCGCCCTGTGGCGCCGGCTCGTGCCCGCCGGCGTCGGAGAGTCCAGGGGCCGGCCGCTTCGCGTTCATGGGGAACCTTCCTCAGTCTGACGCCCGGAACGCCCCGGGGCCCGTGCCACTCGGCACGGGCCCCGGCGACTTCGAAGCGTTCCGCCCATTTTACCAGCGGCCCCGTGGACGCCGGCCGGGCCGGTCGACGCGCCCCGGCCGTACGGTCGCCGCCGCCCGCGCGGCGGGCCCGCCCGTCCGCCGGACCGGGCCCCGATGTGACCTCTTTCCTTGCCATCGGCGCCCCGGTGCGGGAAGCATCTGCGGAACGAGTCTCCGAAGAACTGTTATTCGAGGTTCCGCGGGCGGTCTCCCAGGCAACGGCAGCTTCGTTCGGAGTCGAGGACAGGAACGTTTCATGAGGAGACAGCACGCGGTGGAGCCGGCGGCACTGGTGACTGCCGCCCGGGCGGGCGACCCGGCGGCCCAGGACGCCTTGGTGAGCGCCTATCTCCCCTTGGTCTACAACATCGTCGGGCGCGCGCTGAACGGCTCCGTCGATGTCGACGACGTCGTGCAGAACACCATGCTCCGCGCCTTGGACGGCCTGAACGGTCTGCGTACGCCGGAGAGCTTCCGCTCCTGGCTCGTGGCGATCGCGATGAACCAGGTCCGGGCGCACTGGCGGGACCGGCAGCTCGCCCCGGACGGTGTGGAGGAGGCGGAGGATCTCGCCGACCCGGGCGCCGACTTCGTGGACCTGACCATGGTGCGGCTCCAGCTCTCCGGACAGCGGCGGGAGACCGCGCTGGCGACCCGCTGGCTCGAACCCGACGACCGGGGTGTGCTCTCCCTGTGGTGGCTGGAGTGCGCCGGTGAACTGACCCGGACCGAGGTGGCCGCGGCGCTGGAGCTGTCACCGCAGCACACGGCGGTCCAAGTGCAGCGGATGAAGGCGCAGTTGGAGACGGCCCGGGTGGTGGTACGGGCGCTCGCCGCCCGCCCGGCCTGCGAGGAGCTGCGCGGTGTCCTCGCCTCCTGGGACGGCCGGCCCTCGGCGCTGTGGCGCAAGCGGATCGCCCGGCACGCCCGTGACTGTGTCCGCTGCTCCGGACTGTGGAGCGGACTGATGCCCGCGGAGGGGCTGCTGGCCGGCCTGGCGCTGATCGCCGTGTCACCGGGGCTGACCGCGGCGCTGCGGAGCGCTTCCGGCGGGATGGCCGCCACGGGTTCGGTGTCCCGGATCTCGCCCGCCGCCGGTCACGGGGAGGAGGGTCCGGCCGGGGCCGGACACCGGGCGTCCCGGGGGAGGGCGGCCTCGCGCGGCGAGGCCCGTCGGCGCCGGCGCACACGGCGCCGGGCCCTGGGCGGCGCCCTCGTGGCGGTCTGCGTGGCGGGTGGCGGCCTCTGGTACTTCGACATCGGACCCGGATCGCGAACCGACGAGGCCGCTCCGTCGCGGACCGCGGGCGACCCCGTCATGGACCTCTCGGCGACGGGTGCCTCCGGCACCTCCGCCCCGGTGACGGCCACCGCCACCGCGTCGCCGTCCGCGTCACCGTCGGCGTCCTCGTCGAAGAAGGCGAAGGCGTCCAGGACGCCCCGTCCCGCCGAGCCGAGCAAGTCGCCCACCGCGTCCTCGGCCGCGCCGACCCGGCGGGTGTCCGGCGCGGCCCAGGCGCAGTCGGCCCCGACGACGACGGTGGCGCAGGTGGTCGCGCTGGTGAACAAGGAGCGGGCGTCGGCCGGTTGTGGTCCGGTCACCGAGGACCCGCAACTGGAGGACGCGGCTCAGGGCCACTCCGACGACATGGCCGCCCGCGACTTCTTCGACCACGTCAACCCGGACGGCGCCGACCCCGGGGAGCGCATCACCGCCGCCGGTTACCACTGGTCCACGTACGGCGAGAACATAGCCATGGGCCAGCAGACCCCCGGGGCGGTGATGGATTCCTGGATGAACAGCCCGGGGCACCGCGCGAACATTCTCAACTGTTCGTTCAAGAACATAGGGGTGGGTGTGCACAAGGGGTCGGGCGGCCCGTGGTGGACACAGGACTTCGGGACGAAGCTGTGATGCCCGGCCTCTCCTGACGAGCGGCGGACGCGCCGGTCATGGCCGCGCCGGGCACACGTCGGTGCGAACGTGCCTCAGGTGACGTGCCAGCCGGGTTCGAGGCGGTCGAGGAGCGCGGGGAAGGCCGTGTCCGCCGGCTCCCGGCCGCCCTCGGCCAGGGAGGCGACGAGCAGGCCGAAGGTCGCGTCGACCAGGAGGACGGCCTCCGCCCGGGCTCGGACGTCCGTCATGCCGAGATCCCGGAAGGCGGAGGTGAGCAGGTCCGTCCACTCGGTCAGCACGTCCCGCAGGACGGGCCCGTACCGGTCGGGCTCGATCAGGCCGGCGGCCATGATCTCGAGGTAGAGGGGGAGCGCGGGGCGCAGGTCGGGGGCGCCGAACCGCCGCCAGATCTCCTCCATGAAGCGGCGGATCCCCGCCGGGCTCCGCGGGGTCCCGGCGGCGTTGAGCAGGTCCCGGGCCTGCAGGAGCGGTCGCCGCTCGTCCAGGGCGAGGGCCTCGGCGACCATGGCTTCCTTGGTCCCGAAGTAGTACAGGAGCATGCGATCGCTGGTGCCCAGGGTCCGGGCGAGCGGACGCAGGGACAGCCCGGCGAGGCCGTTGCGCACCAGGTACGCGCGGACCCGGTCGGTCAGATCCCGTCGTTTGTCCTGGTCAGGCGGTCGTGGCATGGGTCTCCCGGCGGCTGCGCCACGGTCGTGTGACACCGAACACATTCCATATGTCCCGATAGGTACCCTTAGAAAGAATTTTTACCGTAGCGAGCGCTACATGCATATTTGTTATCGTGACGGGCGTTACGTGAACGCGTGACCTGACAATGTCCGGACCGGTCTCGACGACGGGTCCGTGCCGCTCGAGCGGTGTGGTCGCCGGCAGCGCAGAAGGGACTGATTCCCATGGCCCCTGGGGCCATCGACCTCTTGGCGGCACCTCGCCGGGGGCGCTTCGCCTGGCTCTCTCGTCGGCCGGAGGGATCGGGGGGCGAGGACGCCACGCGATGCGATCAGGAGAACGAGATATCCGTGGAGGCTGCACCCACTTCGTGGCTCGCCCGGCACCGGGCACTGTGGTCACGCATGCTCGAACCCATCCGTCCCTTCGACGCGCCCCGCGCTTGTGTCACCCCCTGGGAGGCCTCCTGGCCCCTGTCGCGGGAGCTGACCTCGGCCCGTCGGGCCCGCCGCCTGGTGACGGCGCAACTGGACGAGTGGGATCTGGAAGAGCTCGCCGAGACCGCGGAGCTCCTGGTCAGCGAACTGGTCACCAACGCGCTGCGCCATACCCGCGGCCCCCTGCGGCTCAACCTGTGCCTGCGCGGCGACCGCCTGCTGTGCGAGGTGGAGGACACCGAGCCCGTCTGCCCCGTGCGTCGTGAGGCCGATGCCGACGCGGAGGGCGGTCGCGGCACCGAACTGCTCGACCTGCTCGCCGAGAGCTGGGGCAGCACCTGCACGCCCACCGGCAAGACCATGTGGTTCGAGGTGCCGACGGAGACCCCGTCGTAGCACCTGCCGAACCTCCGGCGAGGCTCGGCAGGCGACCGGCCGGAGCCCTCAGGGACGGGTGGCCACCTGTGTGGCGAGGAAGTCGAGGACCGCGGCGTTGAACCGTCCGGGCTGTTCGGCACCGGGGAGGTGGCCGGCGCCGTCGACGACGGTCAGGGTCGCGTGCGGGACGAGCGCGTGGATGGCCTCGGCATCGGCGACCGGCGTGTAGACGTCGTCGGCGCCGACCACGATCAGCACGGGGGACCGCACGGCGGCGAGCGTGTCCCGGTAGTCGGGGCGTTCGGCCCGGCCGCGCAGGGCCGCCGCGGCACCGCGGGGATCCGTGGCGCGCATCATGCGCAGGACCCGCTCGGCGACATCCGGCATCGCGACGACGTTGTAGTCGGCGAGCATCTTGCCGATGACCTCGTCCGCGTAGCCGTCCATCCCCTCTGTCAGGAGACGGTCGGCCAGTCGGTTGCGGAAGACCTTGCCCTCGTCCGTCTCGGCGGGCGCGGAGGTGTCCGACAGGACGAGCGCGCGGACGCGGTGCGGGTGGGCGCGCTGCACTTCCATGGCGATCTGCCCGCCCATCGAGACGCCGCCCACCACGGCCCGTTCGATGTCCAGGTGGTCCAGGAGCGCGACGAGGTCGTCGGCGAAGTCGGAGAGATACACGGGGCCGGCTTCCACCGAGCTGTCGCCGTAGCCGCGCAGGTCCGGGGTGATGACCCGGTGGCCGGCCGCGACGAGCGCCGCGGCCTGAGGTGCCCACAGGGTGCGGTTGAAGGGGTGCCCGTGGATCAGCAGGACGGGCAGTCCGGCCGAGGAGCCGGCGTCGTCGTAGTGGAGCGTCGTACCGCGCAGGGCTATGGAAGTCATGCCAGGCACCCTAGTCTCAAGATCATCCCGAGGGGTCCGAAGCGCGTCAGGGCTTGTGCCGCGGCGCCGGCCGGGTACGGCTGCCGCTCCCGTTCATCGGCTCGAAACGGGTTCCTCGCCCGTGTCGTCCGCCTGGGTACGACGACGGCCCGGCACGAGCGCGAGGTCGATCGCGTCGGCCGGGCCGTCGACGGTGAGGTGTTACTCCGCCTCGTACCGGGCTCCGTAGGAGGTGCCGGCGTTCGGGTCCCCGTACTGGGAGGCGTACTGGGGCGCGCCCTCGTCGGCGGCGGGCCACTGGGGTGCCGCCGAGGTCCAGTTGCCGGCCTGCGGGGCGTCGTGCGCCAGCGCCGAGGAGTCCTGGTTGCCGGACACGTGCACCGGCATGACGTTTCCGCGTGCGACGACCTTGGAACGTCCCTTCGCCTGCTTGCTCCCGCTGCTGTCGCCGAGGATCAGGACCGGGTCGAACATGACGATGGCCGCGGCGATGATGAGGAAGAGGATCGGGCCCAGGAGCATCGGCAGCAGGAGGGAAGTGCCCTCCTGGCCGGTGATGGTCGGGGCCGAGTCGATGCTGTTGTGGAGATGGACGCTCACGGCGGCCATGCCCGTGTAGTGCATGCCGGTGACGGCGAGGCCCATGACGAGGCTGGCGCCGAGCGTGCGGAGGAAGCCCTGCACGGAGACGGCGGCCCACAGCGCGGCGGTCGCCGCGACGAGGGCGATGATCACGGACAGGGTCACGGTGAACGCGTTGTAGCCGAGGTCTCCGTTGAGCTGCATTGCGAACATGCCGAGGTAGTGCATCGTCGCGACGCCGAGGCCGGTGATGGAGCCGCCCACGGTGAGGGACGCTCGCGTGGCACCGCGGTGTCCGACGATGAAGACGCCGGCGGAGACCACCACGATCGCCACGGCGAGGCTGAGCACGGTCAGCGGGATGTCGTAGGTGATGGGCGTCTCCGCCACGGAGAAGCCCGTCATGGCGATGAAGTGCATCGTCCAGATGCCGCAGCCCAGGGCGCTCGCCCCCAGGGCCAGCCAGCCCAGCCTCCACCCGGGCTCGTGGTGCACCGTGCGCACCACACAGCGCAGCCCCAACGCCGAGCCCACACAGGCCATGACGTAGGCGGCCACCGGTGTGACCAGCCCGTAGCTGAAGCCGTCGATCGTGCCGTTCATCCGCTCCCTAACGCTTTACCGCTGACATACGAAGGCCATTGAGCCCTTTCCTCGGTAGCGATAGCAAATTCTTGAGGCGATGTTGATTGAAACTTGCGCGATCGTTATCGATTTCCTGCCGGAGCCCTCGCCGGGCGGCTCCGCCGTGCTCCGGACCTCCGTCGTGTCCCAGGTGCCGGACCGGGAATTTCGAGCGGTCCTTCCGGCCTTGTGCTGAGCGGTGCCACGTCGCTGCGAGGGCGGGGCGGACGGACCGGCGGCGGCGCGTGAAGCGGTGCCTGTGCGAGTCTGACGAGGACGAGGAAGAAGGGTGCGTGTGATGAGCCGGAACGAGGAGAAGGCGCTGCTGGCCGGCGGCTGCTTCTGGGGCATGCAGGATCTGATCAGGACGTTCCCGGGTGTTCTGGACACGCGGGTGGGGTACAGCGGCGGAGACGTGGCCAACGCGACGTATCGCAACCACGGGACGCATGCCGAGGCGATCGAGATCACGTTCGATCCCACGAGGACCGACTACCGGACGATCCTGGAGTACTTCTTCCAGATCCACGACCCGTCGACGAAGAACCGTCAGGGCAACGACATCGGTCTCAGCTACCGGTCCGCCATCTTCTACGTCGACGACGAGCAGAAGCGGGTCGCCGAGGAGACCATCGCGGACGTCGACGCCTCCGGGCTGTGGCCCGGGAAGGTCGTGACCGAGGTCGCGCCGGCCGGTCCGTTCTGGGAGGCGGAGCCGGAGCACCAGGACTACCTGCAGCGCTACCCCGACGGTTACACCTGCCACTTCGTCCGTCCGAACTGGCGGCTGCCGAGGCGCGCGGAATCCTGATCAGGGGCTGACCACCCGCGGGTCGCGCGGGTGGGTGCCCCGGGCCGGAACGGGCCGCGGGCGCCGGAGGTCCGGCGCCCGCGTCGCCCGAGGGCCGGTGTCATGAACCGGCCCGGACCGCGGCCCGGTGCCCGTTCCCCGGTCGGTTGTGGGTGCGACCGGCCTTGCCGCCCCGCCTGCCGCGGGGCGGCCGGCCGTCGTCGGGTGGCCGCGGTCGGCGGTAGGCCGGTCGCGGCCGGTCGTCAGCGGGTGGCGCGGCGCGTGGCCCGGTGTGTGGTCATGACCGTGGCGGCCACCGCCGCGGCGGCCAGGATGACCGAGGCGGCCCCCAGCGCGTGCTGGGCCGCGGTGCCCGCGTCGTCGGCCGTCCGCAGATAGACGCCGCCGACGACCGCCACACCGAGAGTGCCGCCGAGCTGCTGTACGGCGTTGAGCAGACCGGCGGCCGAACCGGTCTCCTGCGGGCCGACGCCGCCGAGTGCCGTGCTGAAGAACGGCGGGGTGAACAGGCCCGTGCCCAGCCCGGCGACGGCGAGGGCGGCGGGAAGCAGCGTCGGATACGTGCCGGGGTCCGCACCGCGGTACGCGAGGACGGCCGCGACCAGACCGATCGCGAGGACGGCGACGCCGGTGTGCAGGACGCGCGTTCCGTACCGCGTGACCAGATGCGTGCCGGCGGCCCAGGAGCCGGTCGCGAGGCCCACGGACCAGGGCAGCAGCGTGAGACCCGCGGTCAACGGCCCGTCGTGGAGGCCGAGTTCGAGGTGCAGGACGACGGTGATCATGACGCCGTTCATGACGGCGAAGAACAGGGTCGACGTGGCCAGGGCGGCGGGGAACGCCCGGCCCCGCAGCAGCGCCGGTTCGATCAGCGGGGCCTGGCCGCGGCGGCCGGCGCGGCGCTGATGGACGACGAACAGGCCCAGGACCACGGTTCCCGCGGCGGCGACGGCCCACCGGGCCGGACCGGGGTTCCCGGAGGCCAGGGGGCACACGACCAGCGCGGTGCCGAGCATGGCGAGGACGGTGCCGACCGGGTCGAGACGGGGCCGTGTCGGCGCGCGGTCCTCGGTCAGGAACACGGACGCGGCCAGGACCGCGGCGGCCGGCGGGAGGTTGACGAGGAAGACCGCGCGCCACGAGGAGCCGAACACGTCCGCATGGGTCAGGACACCGCCGAGAACCGGGCCCAGGACGGCGGACAGGCCCATGACCGGACCGATCATGCCGAGTGCCCGGGTGAGTTCGCCGCCCTCGTACATCGCGCGGATCAGCCCGAAGGTCTGCGGGATGATCGCGGCCGCCGCCGCGCCCTGCACGGCACGCAGGGCGATCAGGGACCCGGCGTCCGGCGCGAGCGCGCAGGCCAGGGAGGTGGCGGCGAACAGGACGACGCCCAGGCGGAAGACCCGCCTGCGGCCCGCCATGTCGCCGAGCCGGGCGCCGGTCAGCAGGCCGAGGGCGAACGCGAGGGTGTAGGCGGCGCTGAACCACGGGATCGTCGCCCGTGCGCCGCCGAGGTCGGTGTGGATGACGGGGCCGGCGACCTGGACGATCGTGGCGTCGAGGAGGTTCATCGCCTCGGCCGTGAGTACCGCCGCGAGGGCGAGCCCACGGCGGCCGGGGTCCGGCGGGGCGACGGTGGTGGGCCGGCCGCGGCCGGCCGTGGGCTTCGTGATGCGGGACATGGGTCTCCCCCCGGGGACTGCATGGGTGTGCCAGTGCCAGTGCCAGTGCTGGTGCTGGTGCTGGTGTTGGTGGTGTCTGTGGTGGTGCCAGTGCCGACGTCGGTGCCGGTTGCGGTCGCGGTGGTGCCGGCCGGGCCGTGGACGGCGCGGCCGCCGCACGGTGTGCGGCCGGTGACCACCGTGTCGCCGGGTCCTTCTCCGCTTCCACTTCTTCAGCCGACTTCAGGGATTTCTTCCAACAAGGTCGGCTAATTTGGCGAGCATGCTCGTACTGGACGAACTGGACCGGGGTCTGATCCACGCCCTGCACGTGGACGCACGGGCGCCGTTCACCCTCGTCGCCGATGTCCTCGGCTCCTCGACCCAGACCGTGGTCCGCCGCTACCGCCGGCTGTACGCGCAAGCCGGGCTGCGTGTCGTCGCCCTGCCCACACCCCGGACGTCCGGCACGCACCAGTGGTTCGTACGGCTCACCGCCGCGACGCGCAGCGCGCACGACATCGCGGTGGCGCTCGCCCGGCGCCCCGACACCTCCTGGGTACGGCTGACCTCCGGCGGAACGGAGATCGTCGCGATCATCCACACCGCCCCCGCCGGTCCGGACGCGCACGCGCTCCTGCTGCGGGACATCCCCCGCACCGCGGGGATCACCGCCGTGTCGGCCCACTACCTGCTGCACACCTACCTGGGTGGTCCGACGGCGTGGCGCGGCCGGATCGACGCCCTGGACGCGGACCAGGTGGCGCGGCTGCGCGCCGGGACCCCCGCGTCGGACGCTCCGGAGACCGGGGACTCCTCCGGTGCCCGGGTCACCCCGCTCTCCGCCCATCTCCTCACGGAGGCGGACCGGCTGCTGATCTCCGCGCTGCGCGAGGACGCGCGCCTGAGCTACGCGGAACTGGCCGCGGCCACCGGCACCACTCCGTCCACCGTGGCCCGTCGGCTGTCCGAACTGCGGGCGCGCGGCGCGCTGTTCTTCGACATCGACATCGATCCGGTGCTGCTCGGCGTGACGGTGTCGGCGCTGCTCTGGATGCAGGTGGCGCCCGCACACCTGGACACGGTGGCGACAGCGCTGGCCGGTCACGGTGAACTCGCGCTGGTCGCGGCGACGACCGGCCCGACGAACCTCGTCGCCCACGCGCTGTGCCGTGACGCGGAGGCCCTGCACCACTACCTGACGCGGCGGGTGGCCTGGGACTCGGTCACGCGGATCGAGACGGCGCCGGTACTGCGTACGTACAAGGCGGCTGCGACGCTCCGCGCCCACTGATTCCGAACGGGCGGCTGCGGTTGCGACGCCCCGTGCGAACCGACCGCGAACGACCGTCGATCGACCGTGAACGGACCGCCAACCAATCGTGAATCGACCACCAACCAACCGTGAACCGACCGCGAATCGACTGCCGACCGACCGTGAACCGACCTCCGTGGATCAGAGATAGTCGTTCCGTTTGAGCTCGATCACCCATGCGCGGCGTTCGCAGATCTTCCCGTCGCGCATGCGGAACACCTCGGCCATCGACATGCGCATCGGTTCTCCGGTGTCACGCATCACCGTTCCGGTGAGTTCGGCCATGACCACGTCGTCCTCCTCGACCATGCGTACGACGTCCAACTGGGGAGGCGGGACGAAGCCGGGGCCCTCGACGGCGGCGTCGTACGCCTCCTTGCCGGCCAGATGGAAGCCGCCGAAAACCGTCCACTCGATGTCATCGGTGAGGCAACTCAGGATCTGTGCGTGATCGTTCTTTCGGAAGCCGTCGAGATACGTCTCGACGGTCTGCTTGTTCCGGGACATGACTCCTGCTTTCCATGGCGAGGAAGGGGGTGGACGCCCGCACCGTGCTGCGGAGGCGCTGATCCGGACCGTGGACCGTCGCGGCACCTCCATAGCGCTGCCGCGCCCGAGAGGCAAGCGAGGCTCACTCGAAGGTGTGGTGCCGTACGGCAGATAGAGTTGTGGCCCTCGAAAGGCGTAGTGTCATATGCCTGTTGCCAGGGCAGGAGGGCAACTCGCAGGCGGGGGCCAGGGGAGAGGACGGCATCACGAGATGACGAGCACCGACTGGAGTGATCGAGGATTGTGCCGTACGGCCGATCCTGACGACCTGTTCGTCGAGGGCGCGGCGCAGAACCGGGCCAAAATGCTGTGTATCGGGTGCCCCGTGCTCACCGAATGCCTCGCTTATGCGCTTGACCATCGCATCGAGCACGGCGTGTGGGGAGGCATGACCGAGCGCGAGCGCCGAGCCCTGCTGCGCCGTCGGCCGACGGTGACCTCCTGGCTGAACCTCCTGGAAACGGCGCGAGTGGAACACGAACGCTCACAGGACACCGCGGCCGTCGCCCGCAGGGCGAGCTGACCTTTCGGCTCGCCGCCCACGTACAGCGGTTGCGAGGGCGTGACCGGCGGCCGTGCCGGTGCCGACGGCGTGGACACGCGGGCTTTCACGAGCCATGGCGCAGTCATCCGACGAGCCCGGAAACCCATTGGTTCCGGACCGGAGGCAGCCGTAGCATCCGATCATGATCGAAGCCGTACGGACCCTGGACGACGACGAGCGCGACGTGGAGCCGGAGAGGCAATTCGCCTGGCGTGCCGCGTCGGTCGGCCTCGCGGTGGTCGAGGTGGACGACGCCGAGTTGCTGCACGGCTGGCGATCCGATCCGGTGGGCGCCTACGAACTCGGTACGTGGCCGCGCTCCCTCACCGCGCTGCGCGAGCGCATCGAACGCGACAACGACGACGATGATCGCGACGACTTCCTCGTCCTGCTCCCGGACGGCACCCCCGTCGGCCAGATCGCACTCGGCCGCCAGGACATGATCGACGGCACCGCCGAGGTCGAGTTGATGCTGGCCCCGCAGTACCGAGGCCGCGGCCACGGCACGGACGCGCTCGACGCCTTGGTGGACCTGGCGTTCGGTGAACTCCCGCTGTACCGGCTCACGGCGGAGACGCACACGGGCAACGCTCCCGCCCGCGCGGTCCTCACCAAGTCCGGCTTCGTCCAGGAAGGCGTGAGCCGAGCCGCCTGCTTCCATCGGGGCCGACGCCACGACCTCGCCGTGTTCTCGCTGCTGCGCCCCGAATGGGAAGCGTTGAACCGCCCTCGCGCCTGGGACGCCTGACCGAGCCGGACCGCTCCTTTCCGGACGTGGATGCCGGCCCTTGAGTTCGCCCGGCCGGACGGGGCGGGGGAGTGTCAGGTGACAGCCCCGGCGTCCGTGAGGGGAACGGTGTCCCCGACCCGGTGGGTCCCGGCCACTACGCGCCGACCGGCCCTGCGGACATCGCCGTGGTGGCAGCCCTCCCCTGACCGAGGTCGGCCACCGGGGCGGGGTCGTACGCCCCCGTCGGCGACGAGACGTTCACCGTCACCGAGCAGGCGTGCGCAACGACGAAGCCTTCCAGCGGCCCGGACCCATCTGCGCCGACCGTCGACCACGCCCTCGACCGGGCGATTTTCGCCTTTCGCCTGGCTCGCGAAAAATGATGCCGGAAACGGTTCAACGAGACAGACCGCCGAAAAGAACCACATATTTGAAAGGCTGTCGCTCGTGCGTTTTTTCCAGCCACCGATCTCGATCGGATCAGGCCAGTTGTGTGGCCGGATATTGTGCACAGCGGCTTGAACTGTCACCGTCGTGCGCGGAATGACAGCCCCCCGATCATGACTTTCGACGACCTCAACTCCGTTGCTCTGTAAGGCCGTTGGTCCTCAATCGGGCCGACGGGGCCAAAATGCCAATTTCTCCTCCCTTTACCGGCTGAAGGCCTGATGTGAGCGTCTGTCGGGCGGGCGACACCTTCCATAAACGACACATCACGGCAGTGTGCGGTCTCGGGTCGGACGATCTCCGACGGCCATCCGCACATCCAGCGAAGGAGACGTTTCGCAGTCATGAGAACGATTTCATTTCGTGTGCGCACAGACAATTCGCCCGCCCGGCGCCGAGGCGTCATGAGCGCGAGACCGGGCTGGAGAGTCAGAACCGGGGTGTTCGCCGCCACGACGGCGCTCCTTGCGGCGGGCACCCTGATCGGTGCCGCTCCGGCGTCGGCGGCGCCCACGGCCGTCAAGCTGACCTCCTCGTCCTGTCCCGGTGTGATCCAGCAGGGCCAGGTGAGCGGCTGCGTCACGGAGTTGCAGAACCTGCTCAACGCCCATGGCGCCGGTCTGGCGGTGGACGGCATCTTCGGGGCGAACACGCTCTACGCGGTCCGCGAGTACCAGTCCTCCGTCGCGATCGCCGTGGACGGACAGGTGGGCCCCCAGACCAAGGCCAAGCTGTACGCGACCGGCGGCTCGGCCCCGGCGCCGATCAATCTCACGTCCTCGTCGTGTCCGGCGAGCATCGTCCAGGGCGACAAGGGGGGCTGCGTCACCGAACTGCAGCGACTGCTGCGCCATTTCGGCTACGCGATCGACGTGGACGGCGATTTCGGTCCGGCGACGAACAGCGCCGTCCGCAGCTTCCAGTCGGCGAACGGCCTTTCGGTCGACGGGCAGGTGGGCCCGAACACCAAGCGTGAGCTCTACGACACCGACGAGTCGCCGTCCACCGCGCTGGACCTGCGGTCCGCGTCCTGCCCGTCGAACATCGTGGAGGGGCAGAGCGGCGGGTGTGTCGCGACGCTGCAGGCCCTGCTCAACGGCAAGGGGCAACACCTCGGCGTGGACGGTGAGTTCGGGCCCCTGACCCTGGCCGCGGTGAGGTCGTTCCAGTCCTCGGCGGGCCTGTCCGTCGACGGGGAAGTGGGTCCGAACACCAAGTCCGCCCTGTACGCGAACATCAGCACGGGGGGCGGCAGCGGCGCACCGGCGCCGATCAACCTCAACTCCACCGCGTGCCCGGGCAATATCGTCAAGGGCCAGAAGAGCGGCTGTGTCACCGAGTTGCAGAGCCTGCTGAACCACCACGGTGCCGATCTCGCCGTCGACGGCGACTTCGGGCCGATGACGGACAGCGCGGTGCGGGACTTCCAGGCCGAGAAGGGCCTGTCGGTCGACGGTCAGGTCGGTCCGAACACCAAGGCCGCCCTGTACGGCGCGGTCACCCCGCCGACCTCGACCCCGCCCGGCGGCGGGTACGGCAACATCCTCACAGTGGCCGCGGCCGAGGTCGGCACGGTCGAGGGCAGTGCCCGGGCGAACAGCTACGGATCGGCCGTGGGCCTGTCGCTGTCCACCAGCAGCTACGCCTGGTGCGCGACCTTCGTGAGCTGGGTGGCCAAGCAGACCGGGGCCAGCTCCTACCGCAACACCTATGTCTCGGGCTGGGTCAAGCAGGCGCGAGCCGGCAACTACCACCTGTCGGTGACGACCAACCCGCAGCCGGGCGACATCGTGGCCTTCGACTGGAACGGCGGCAACGACTTCACCGGCGGGCATGAACACATAGGCATCGTGCGGACGGTGAGCGGCGGCTCCAGCTTCACCACCGTCGAAGGCAACACCGGCAATCCCAACGGCGGATCCGACGGCGTCTACGTCAAGACCCGCAGCACCAGCAGCGGATACGACGTGCTCTTCATCCGAGTCCGCTGACCAGGCGACCAGGCGACCAGGCGACCAGGTGACAGGGTGACCAGGCGACAGGGTGGCCGGCCGTGTCGGAGCCCGGGGGAGTGCCCCTTGTGCCGAGCACCACGCCTGACCGGAACCATCGCTCGGGGTCGGCCTTCCCGCTACTCTCAGGTCCGTACCTGTGGCCGGCGGGAAGGCTGAAGCGCCCGTGGCGAAGCCGCCGTTCCGGTCGGAGCGCCAGGCCCACCCGGTTCGGAGCACGACAGCGTGACCCGTCCGGGGCGGTGGCATCCGGGCCTTCGTGGATCGGAGGCCGCCGCCCCGGACGCGAGCCCGACTCGTTCCGTCACGCCGAACACGGCGGTCGGCACCGCTCCTCGGGTGCCGCCGGGCACAGACACTCACGTCCGCGTACCGACACCCCTCACAGAGGTCCGATGCCTACCCTCAGATTTGGCAAGTACCTGACACTAGCGGCAGCAGCCCTCCTGTTGCTGGCCACGGCCCCCGGGGCGGTCGCCGCCACCCCGAGGGCCGCGGACAACGCTCAGGAAGTCCCCGCCGCCGCAGCGACCGGGACATGGCAACCGCCGCTGTCCACCCGCGGGCGGTACATCGTGGACGCCGACGGCGACCGCTTCCGGCTGAAGTCGGCCAACTGGGACGGTGCGCAAGGCTCCTGGACGGGCAGCGGCAGCATCGACGACCCGGCCAACCACCACGCCGGACAGGACTCCTACGGCATCCCCCTCGGCCTGGACCGCGCGACGCTGCCCCAACTGCTCGACGACTTCCACCGGCTGGGCATCAACAGCATCCGGCTGCCCTTCTCCAACGCGATGATCCATTCGACGACACCGGTGCCGGACGTCGCCGTCACGGCCAACCCGGGGCTGCGCGGCAAGACCCCCCTCCAGGTCTACGACGCCGTGGTCTCGGCCCTCACCGGGAGCGGGTTCGCCGTCATCCTCAACAACCACACCAACACCTCGCGTTGGTGCTGCGGCGTCGACGGCAACGAGCGCTGGAACAGCAGTCAGTCCACCCAGCAGTGGGCGGACGACTGGGTCTTCATGGCCCGCCGCTACGCCGGTGATCCGCGGGTGGTGGGCGCCGACCTCTACAACGAGGTACGTCGCGACATACTGGACGACCCCAACTGGGGCCTGGGTGACGCCCACGACTGGTACGCAGCTGCCCAGCTGGCGGCGGACCGCATCCTCTCCGAGGCCAACCCCAACCTCCTCATCGTCATCGAGGGGATCAACTGGACCGGACTGCCGGTCGACGGTCTGCCGCACGGCCGTCCCACCCTGACCCCGGCGAGGAACCTCTCGCACACCCTCGTCGCCGCTCACAAGCTCGTGTACTCGGCCCACTTCTACGGATACACCGGCCCCAACCACAGCGGGGCGACCGGAATCGGAGAGACCCACGACGCCCGGTACCAGGACCTCACCCGTGACCAGCTCTACCAAGTCCTGAACGACGAGGCGTTCTTCGTCTCCTCGGAAGCGAACCAGCACTTCACCGCCCCCGTGTGGATCAGTGAGTTCGGCATCGGAGCCGGTGAGACGGGAGCGGCCGCCCGGACCTGGTTCGGCAACATCACCGACTACTTCGCCGACCACGACGTCGACTTCGCCTACTGGCCGCTCGTCGGCTGGGAAGGCCACGACGACTGGTCCCTGCTGCGCTACGACACGTCGGGCAACCGGTACGGAATCCTCGGCCAGTCCGACTGGCGCGGCACCGCGTGGAACCGGCTCATGACCGCCGACAGTCGCACCGGGCCCGTCGCCGAGGTCCCCAGCTGGCGCATGCTCGCCACCGACCACGGCGACTACGTGCAGTCGCTGCGGGTGCGCGCGGGTGGCGACTGGAACTCCGGTGCGTCCAAGGCCGTTTGTCCCGACGGCGAGCGGCTGGTCGGACTCGGCCACAGCGGCGTTCGAGCGCTGTGCACCGACGTCTCCACCGGAGACCTTCGCTCCTCGGCCACCACCCAGACGGTCGTCACCGACGAGCGCTATGTTCCCGCGGGCGGAGACTGGGCCTCCGGGTACACCAAGTTGCAGTGCCCCGCGGGGAACTTCCTCATCGGTTACAGCCGGCGGGGTGGCCGGACGTCGGCGGCCCTGTGCGTTCCGGCCGCCGCCTCGCTGGCGGGCGCCGGGAGAACCGTCTGGTTCGACCGGTCCGACAACCGGCCCGCCGGTGCGGCGGGAGGCGACTTCGCGAACGGTGACTACAAGGGGCAGTGCGCCGATGACGAGTACGCCGCCGGCATCGCCTTCACGACCCGCATCGGTGCCAGTCAGGGCCCGGCCGCGCTGCTCTGCCGCAAACTGAACTGATCACGACGTGCCGGACCCCTCGGGACCCAGCGGACCGAGCCCCGCATCGGGGGCGGCTGGGTCCCGTCGGTGTTTCCGGTCGCGTTCACGAGGCACCCCGGATGAGCCGGCTCGCCGAGCGGGCCGTTTCCTCCGACGGTTCCCGAGACGGGCGGCCGGGCGGTCATCGCAAGTGGGCAAGTGGGCAAGTGGGCAAGTGAGCGGGCGTGTGTCCGGGGCCGTGGTGCCTCAGAACCGCCGGGCCGACTCCTCCGCGTGGGCCATGCGCCGCAGGCTCAGCAGTACCGGTTCGTACAGCACCGTCAGCGCGACGGCCGCCTCGATCTGCTCGGTCGGAGTCGGCTGCTCCTCGACCAGGTCCAGGTCGGTGACCGCCAGTTGCGCCGCCAGCCGCCCGTACGGCAGCAACTGCTCGGTGTCGCAGGGATAGCCGAGCCGGACCAGCGCGGCGACCGAGTCGATGAGCCGCCGGTGGGCGGGATTGAGCAGGTTCACGCCGGGGTCGCAGGACCAGCCCAGTCGCTCCAGCAGCGCCTCCACCGAACGGCAGGCGGTCGCCACCGCCGGATCGTCCTCGTCGGGCTTCTCGGCAGTGGGCAGCATCCGGGTCGCCGCGCCCAGCCGCAGATGGTGGTCGAGCGACTCGTCCTCGGCCGCGGCGATCACCTCGCGCGCGTCGGCCACCGAGACTCCGCCGATCTGGATCAGCGCCCGCACCAGGCGCAGCCGCCGCAGGTGGTCCTCCCCGTACTCGGCCTGGGTGGCGGAGATCCGGCGGCCCGGCTGGAGCAGTCCTTCGCGCAGGTAGTACTTGATCGTCGCGGTCGACACACCGCTGCGCTCGCTCAACTCCGCCAACCGCATCCTGTTGCACCTTTCATCGGACAGTGACACTATCCAAACATGGATTGTGCCACTATCCAACACGGGAGCGGGGAGTCTCATGGGTAATGCACCGACATCCGGGCAGCGGGTCACGGCCGCGGCCGAGGGCGACGTGGTCGTCTTCCTCATCGGCATGCGGATCAACCGCTGGCGGGCCGTCCGCCACTGGCTGCCGACCCTGACCGCGATGCCGCGCATGCTGAAGGAACTCGCGCGGGACAGTGACAGCGGGCTGCTGGACCACCGGCTGCTGAGCGGCGGTCCGCGCGTGTTCACCGTCGCGCAGTACTGGGAGTCGCGCGAGAAGCTGCTCGCCTACGCCTCCGACCAGACCCAGGAGCACCGCCCCGCGTGGGCGGCGTTCAACCGACGGCTGCGGAACAGCAAGGGCGCCGTGGGGATCTGGCACGAGACGTACATCGTTCCGGCCGGTTCGTACGAGTCGATCTACGTCGACATGCCGCCGAGCGGTCTGGGCGCGGCGTGGGGAGTCGAGCCGGTGGAGCGACGCGGGGAGCGAGCGGCGCAGCGGCTGGCGAGCAAGGACTCGTAGTGTCCCGGGACGCCGGGGGCTGCTCGGGCGGCCGAGGACGGCGGGGGGAGTAGAAGGGCACCGAGGGACGGCAAGGGCCAATGCGACCGGGCGTCACATGGCGGGCCGCGGAACGGGATCCGGCCGGTGCGTCGAACCGTGCGCCCCGGCCCGCCTTCCGGCCGGAATCCCGACCAGCGCGCCGAACCGACGCGCCCCGGCCGGGTTCCGGTCAGGGCGTTGAACCGATGTGCCCGCGTCCGTCCCGACCCGCATGGGTCCAGATCCGCAACGGGCCGATCGGCTCGAAGCCGTGACGCATGGCGGCGGCGAGGTCGTCGCCGTGTTCGTAGCCGACCACGGGCAGGGAGGGAAACAGCGAGTGGACCGCGTTCAGCACGTCCGGCCAGGCCGTGTCCGGGCCGCCGTCACGCGCGAACACGTTGGAGATTCCGACCACGTGGTCGCCGCGGCTCGCCACCGCTCCGGCGGTCACCCGGCCGTCGGCGGAGCGCCCGGCGAGCACGAAGGTGGCCGGGTCGCCGAGCAGTTCGGGGCGGAACAGGTCCGCGTGCCCGTCCCCGTCGTCCCAGGCCAGCGCCCAGTCGCGCAACGTGTCCGGGTCACCTGCCACGGTCCAGGCGAGCGTCGGGGGACCTGCGGGCCCCTTCGGCGGGCGGTGGATCCACCGCGCGTCGAAGAGAACCCGGAAGCCTGCCTCCGTCAGGTCGAGGTCGGCGAAGCTGTCCTTGACGGAGGCGCCGGGTGCGGCGGTGTCGATCCGCGTCGGCAGCGCGGCCGGGTCGGCGCCGGGCACCAGTGTCACCGCGTCCGGGTAGTACAGCGGGGTACGGGACGGGGCGGCCCACGCCTGCTCCCCGAACTCGCCCTCCACGCCGTGTGATCGGCTCATCGCCGCGCACCACTCGGCGTTGTTGCGGGCGGCGGCCCGGACCATGGACGGGTTCGACGTCTTCATGAGTGCGGATCATGGCATGTCCGGCCGGGGACACCCGAGTTGTCCCGCCGGGAGACACCTGACTCCTCCGGCGGACGACGCCCGCAAGGCGGTCGCTCAGGAGGGAGGGGGGTGAGGGCCCGAGACCGGGCAGGGATTCGGGCCCTCACGTCGCGCATCCGTCGGGGGCGTTTGCGCGCTGACCACTTCAACGAGCTTCGCGCCGGAGGGATACGTTTCGCCGTTCGGCCGGGAAGCCGCACCCCCAGAGGACCGTACGACTACCGCGACCGTACGACCTCGTGCCGCGGCGCGACGGTCGCGAACACTCCGCGTGCCGGCGTTCCGTCGGGCCAGGTCCACCCGGCGACGAGGCACCCGGACGATCGCTGCGCGGCGTCCTGCGGCCGCAGGACACGGGCGAGTCCGACGTCGAGTCCGGCGCCGGGGCCGGTTCCGTGCACGGTGACGGTCGGGTCGGGGGTGTCGCTCTCGGACTGGTGCTGGGGCGTCGCCTCACCGCGCAGGAGCGCGTGCAGCTGCGCCGTCACCACCGGGTCGTGGACGCCGTCGTAGATCCACCGGGTACCCAGCACCCCGTGTTCGGAGGTCCCGATCAGCGCCTCGTCGCCGACGCCTTCCAGCGGCGTCCCCCGGTAGCCCATCGGTACCAGGTACGCCACCGGCTCGGCCGCGCCGGTGTCCACCACGACCATGAACTCGATCCCGACCTCGCCCTCCGGATCGTCCAGCCGGAAGCCGCCCGCCTTGACCAGCTCCGGTCCCTGCGCGCCGCCCGCGTACCAACTCTGCTTCGGCAGCCAGCGGGTGAGCAGTTCGAGCTTGGTGGGCGTCATCGTGGTGCGGTGGACCGAGGCCATGCGAGCAGCTCCTTGCGCGTGAGTCCGGCACCCGCCTCCTGGCGGGAGGTGATCGAACCTACAGGCCTCACGGCAACCGTTCGACCAGCCGGTCCACGAGCGAGGACGGGTGCGACAGCGCGGCCAGGTGCCCACCGGGAACGGTCTCGGCGTCGATCCCGAGGCGGTCGCGGGCGACCCGGCGCTGGAAGTCCACGGGGAAGAACCGGTCCCCGGTCGCGGCCAGCACCCGCGTGGGGGTGTCGGGCCAACGCTCGATGTCACAGGGCTGGTTGAAGGCGATGTCGGCCTCCGGCCGCTGATGGGCGGCCCCGGCGGCGGCGACCTCGGCCGGGACGTCGTGCAGGAAGTAGGTGTCCAGGTCGAACGCGGTGCCGTAGCCGCCCGCTTCGGCGGCGGCGAGCCGGGCCGGCTCCGACCCGGTGTCGCCCCACCACTGTCCGGGCGTCTCGCCCGGCAGCGGCACCATCGCGTTGACGAGCACCAGCAGCCCGACCGGAACGCGGGCACAGACCATCGGCGCCGTGAAACCGCCCATCGACTGAGCGACCAGCACCGTGTCGGCGCGGTCGCCGATCGCCGCGACGACGGCGTCGGTGTACTCGGGCAGCCCCGAGGACTCGTCGGCGCCGGGCAGATCGACCGCGACCGCCTCGTGCCCCCTCGCCCGCAGCTCGGACACCACACGATGCCAGTACCAGGCCGCACCCCCGGCCCCGGGAACCAAGACAAACACGCTCACCCTCGCCTCCGTCCGTTTCACCCTGACGACGCAGACCGCCGGGAGCGACGAAAGTCATCGGCGGCGGTGACCACCCGGCAGTCCGCCCCGTCGATGTTCCAGCCGGACGGCAGGGTCTCGTCGCAGAACACGCAGACGAAGTAGTCCTCGCGTACGACATTGACCTGTCGGCACGACACACAGCGCCGGAACACCACCTGGTGGGTGAACCCGTCGGGGTGGTCGAGCCCGACGCGGTCCAGCGCGTGCGCGACGGCCGGCCACGAGTCGGTGTCCGGGCAGTAGCCGGTCGACTGATTGCTGACCTCGTCGACCGTCCACCGCCCGCCCTCTTCGCGGAAGCTCACTTCCCCGGCACTCAGCACCGTGTCTCCGCCCGCGCACACCACGTGCTCGCTGCGGCGCGGCGCCAGGCGCAGGACACCCTCGGTGTCCACCACGAAGGTGAAGGGCTCGGCCCGCTCCTCGGCACCGCGGGCCGACACCCACCGGGTGAGGTCCGCCGCCGAACGGATGCGCGCGCCCTCTCCGTCCGGCCGGACGAGTCCCTTGAGGTCACTGGGCCCGACATAGCGGTAACCCGGTCGCGGCATGCTCATGCGGGTCACCGTAGACCGCTTTCACGGTGCCGGCCGTCCGGTACGGAGCCGGTTGCCGCCCGGTTCCGGCCCTTGCGCCGGTCCGTCAGCCGGCCGCGGCTGCCGCCGCGTCGGGTGCGTATACCGGCGGTGGACCGAACAACGTGCTGAGCACGTCGAGTTGGCTGTCGATCGCGTCGAGGGCGGCGAGGGCGGCCGGGGCGAACCGGCCGGCCGGGACGACGGCCCCGGGTGCCCGGAACCGCTCCTGCGAGGCCGCTTCCGCGGGGGCGGGCGGGGCCGGGCGCCGGCCGATCGCCCGGCGTACGCCGAGCGCGTGCGCCGCGACCCGGGCGCGCCCCCGCGCCACCGCAGGGTCGGCGGTCAGCGCGTCCGGCGCGGACCCGGCGGCGTCCGCCAGGTCGTCCACGGGCTCGGCACAGCGGCGCAGGGCCGCCACGGTACGGAGCGTGAGGTCGTCCGGCTGCCACAGGGCGGAAAGGGACCGGGGGACGGGCACCGCGGCCAGGACCCGCATCGGAGCCGTCACGATCGCCAACTGCTCGACCCGGTAGGCGAACCGGTCCTGGGCCACACGGACGGCCGGGCCGTCGAGCCAGTCGGCCTCCATCAACTCGCCCAGACCCGACAGCGCCGCCGCCGTACGGGCTCGTACCACCGCCTCGGTCCGGACGGGAAGGACGAGCCAGGAAGCCGCCACGCCGAGGACCGCGCCCACCGCGATCCCGGCCAGCCGGGTGTGCAGCAGGTCTCCCGGGCTCTGCCCGAACCAGTCGTAGAGCAGCGAGAGCACGGCGGTGACGCAGCCCGCCCAGTACGCGTAACTGAGTTCACGCAGCCATGTGGCCACGGCGAGCACGACGAAGATGACGACGACCGCGGCGTCCGACCGTGGCCCGAACTGTCCGGAGACGGCGGTCGCCACCACCGTGCCGGCCGCGGCGCCGAGCGTGCGCCAAGCTCCCTTGACCAGTACGTCGCCGCGGCTGCGCGCACCGCTGCACACCAGGAACGCCGTGAGGACCACCCACGCCCAGTGGTCCGGCCACAGATTCCGGCCGATCACGAACGCCGCGGTCAGGGCCGCCGCCATCTGCAGGGCCATCCGGGTGCTCGCGGTCGGCCGGCGCCGCGGGGCGGGGGGCGCGGTGGTCACCTTCGCGGAGGGCGGCCGTGGTACGAGACCGGTGTGCTGGGCCGTCCACGTCACCACGGTTCCCCAGACGACCGCCGCCAGCGCCGTCACCGCCGCCCAGGCGGTGTGTTCGTGCCCGCTGACCGGCACCGCCCCGGCCGGCACCACCAGGACCGCTATCAGGGGCAGGACGACGAGCGTGCCCGCTCGCGTGGCGCGGGCACCGAACCGGCGCACCCAGATCGCCCCCGCGACCCCGACGACGAACGCCGCGTCACCCGCGTCGGGATGCTGCTGGATCAAGGTGCTCAGCTCCGTGCCCGCCGCGGCCGCGCAGGGCAGTACGACGCAGGCCAGCAGCCGGTCGGTCCGGTCGAAGAGGCGTTGCACGCGGCCGAGCGCCGAGGCGATCACCACCGCCTGCACCACGCTGTCGACGTGCAGCCCCGCCTCGTGCTCGACGAGCAGCGCCAGACCGTACGTGCCGAGCACCGTGGCCATGCCCACGGCCGTCGTCCGCAGGAACATCCCTCGCGGATCGAAGTGCAGCGCACGACGTGTCGACCTCAGAAAACTACGCAACACGTAGAATCACCGCCAAGGCAACCCCTGGAACAAGCCATCCATAAGCCATGTCAAGACCCACCCTCCGGCGAGTATCGTAAGTGATACCTTAGCAATGTGATGGGAGAGCGAACAGAACACGAGGGCGAGGACGTGGAACGATCCGGGGCCGAGCGGCGGGACTCCGCCGAGATCCGCCAGGGCGTCATCCGGCTCGCCCGCAGGCTGAGCGCGGAGCGCCCCGCCGACGGGCTCAGCCTCAACAAGAGCAGCGTCCTCGGCCATCTGCGCCGCAACGGCCCGATGTCGGCCGGTGCGCTGGCCGCCGCCGATCATCAGCAGCCCCAGTCCCTCACGCGGGTCTTCGCCGACCTCGAACAGGAGGGCCTGATCAGCAGGACACGGGACACGCAGGACGGGCGGCAGCGCGTGGTGCAGCTGACCGAGGCCGGCCGGGCGGCCCTCGCCCGTGACATGGCGCAGCGCGACGCATGGCTCGACATCGCCCTCGTCGATCTCACCGAGACGGAGCGTCAGGTCCTCGTGCTCGCCGCCCGCCTGATGAACCGCCTCGCCGACTCCCCGACCGGCGTGCCCGGCACCACGACCCGACCCCACTGACGGAGGCTCCCGTGTCCTGGCCCGACCACGCCATCTGGTGGCACGTCCATCCCTTGAGTTTCCTCGGCGCGGAACCGGACGCCCTGCCCGCCGGCGCACCCGTGCGGCACCGGCTGCCCGTCCTCGTGGACTGGCTGGACCATCTGGTCGGGCTCGGCTGCAACGGCCTCGCCCTCGGGCCAGTTTTCGCCGCCGAGACCCACGGCTACGACACGACCGACCACTTCCGTGTCGATCCCCGCCTGGGCACCGAGGCCGACCTGGTCGAACTGGTCGACCGGGCCGCGTCGCGCGGGGTCCGCGTCCTGCTCGACGGCGTGTTCAACCACGTTGGCAGGTCCTTCGCGCCCTTCGCCGACGTGGCACGGCGCGGCGCCGCCTCCCCGTACGCGGACTGGTTCGTCCCCGAGGGCGACGACTTCCGGACCTTCGAGGGGCATCGTCATCTCGTCGCGCTCAACCACGCGTCCCCGGCGGTCGCCGACCATGTCGCCGACGTCCTCGGCCACTGGCTCGACCGGGGCGTCGCCGGCTGGCGGCTCGACGCGGCCTACGCGGTTCCCCGGCCCTTCTGGCGGACCGTCACGGACCGGGCCAGGGCGCGTCACCCCGGCGTGTGGTTCAGCGGTGAGGTGATCCACGGCGACTACGCGGCCTACGTCGTCGAGGGCGGACTGGACACCGTGACGCAGTACGAGTTGTGGAAGGCGGTCTGGAGCTCGCTCAACGACCGCAATCCGCACGAACTGGCCTGGGCGCTCAAGCGCCACAACGCCATGCTCGACACCTTCGCGCCGCAGACGTTCGTCGGCAACCACGACGTCACCCGTGTCGCCAGCCGACTGGAGGATCCCCGGCACCTGGCGCACGCTCTCGCCGTGCTGTTCACGGTCGGGGGGACACCGTCCGTCTACGCCGGCGACGAGCGGGCCCGGAAGGGCGTCAAGGAGGACCGGGTGGGCGGGGACGATGCCATCCGTCCCGCGTTCCCCCTCTCTCCTTCGGATCTCGGTGCCGAAGGACTGGCTGTTCAGCGGCTGCACCAGACCCTGGTGGGCGTGCGTCGCCGCCACCCCTGGCTCGTCCGTGCCCAGACCCGGATCCACACGCTCGGCCATTCCGTCCTCAGCTACTCCCTGGTCGCGCCCGACGCCGGTTCCACCCTCGCGGTCGCTCTCAACTTCGGCCCCTCTCCCGCCACCGCGGACATTCCGGCCGCTGCGTGGACCCCTGTCGCGGGTGACGCCTCCGTCGATTCCGTCACGGGGTCCGTCGCGCTTCCTCCGGCGAGCTGGTTCATTGCCACGACATCGGGAATCCATAACTGATTCCGGACCGGCATGCGTTGATTTTCCGGCGTCGACCGCGGCGAGGACGCCACGGTCGACGCCGGCCACGATGTCGGGGTGAACGCAAACTGCCTATGTACCAGAACTGTCCTGTCGGAAAACCCCTCCACTGTGTTAGCGGCGCTTCGGTTTCACATGGTTGAAATCTTCTCGGAACTCGATTCGAGGATCGTCAATCAGGCGGCATCGGCGCTGAATGCGCGAGCCCAGGCATTACGCCAGAGGGTAATCCGGCGCCCATGTTGTCCGCATGCCTGGACATAGGCGACGAGCAGTTCCTCCGACGGCATGCGAAAACCGGCCAGAATGTCGGCGACCGTACTGCGCGGCAAGGGGCCGGCCCCGAGATCACGGGCCTTCTTCTCCATTGCGCGCAAGGAAGGCTGGCCGGCGGCGAGCCGGGCCTGGTGCATCGCTTCGAGGAGGTGTGCCGGGTGGTACACGAGTTCCAGCTTGCGTCCGGCGCGTGGCGCGGACGCGACCTCGCGGCCGTCGGGGGTGTGGCCGGACTGCCGCGCCGCCTGCTCCCAGCGCAGCCGGGCCTCGCGCCGCGTGGCGCCACAGACCTGCGCATACGCCTCCACGACATGGCGCCGGGGCAGGAACGTGCCGCGGTCGGCCCGGGACAGCGTGACGGCGGAACAGGCGGGATCCGCGATGCGCAGTTCCTCGGTCCGCTCCGCCATCTGCCGGTAGGTGAGTCCGGATCGCTGGCGCAGCGAGCGTAGCCATTGAGCCAGTTCGTAGCACTGCGCGGATTGCGGGATCGATGTTCGGCTCCGCCCCACCATTTCCCCCTGGATGTCGAGACTGCCGGATGTCTGGCACATCCGATGGTATGTCGATCGACGACGCGCGCTGATTCGGTCGATGCCGGGACCCGAGCATTGCGTACCGCTAGGAGGGCCCGTTTTGGTCTTTACTTGGGCTCACATAGATCGACGCTATGGATGGCTCGGACGGAGAGTCAAGACGGCTTTACCCTACTTTACTCTGCATGGGAATCCCTTTTCTTTCGGTGGGTGTTTGGTTCATTTTGTCCGAGAAGTGGAGTGATGAGATCCGTGCTTCCACATGGGGTTTTGGCCGTCCGTCTCCCAAGCGGCCCAGTGAGTGTCCCGAATCGCGTTGCATAACGGCCTTGCTGGCTCATTCGCCGCTCTGCTGACATGGATTTGCCCGGCCGGACATGCCGACCGGTCCTGCTCCTGTCGAATCTGCGGAGGAACGCAAATGACCACCGTGTCCAACACAGCGCTGGTTGAAATCATCGAGCTGCTCAAGGAGGTCAAGCCGGGCATAGCCGACCAGGCCATCGAGCCCGCACACTCCGTCGTCGAGGACCTGGGCCTCGACTCGCTGGACCTGCTGCAGCTCGCCCGTCGCATCAACCGGCACTTCGGCGTCGAGTTCGACCTCGACCAGTGGAACGCCGAAGCCGACGAGCACCACCGCAGCATCGCCTCGATCGTGGCCGTCGTGGCCGCCGCAGGCAGTCGTGCCTGAGCCGGCCGCGACCGGCCGCGTCGCTCTCGTCACGGGTGGTTCACGGGGGATCGGCGCCGCCGTCTCGTACCGGCTCGCCGCCGACGGACTCACCGTGCACCTGGTCTGTCGCAGCGCGGTGGACGCCGGACGCGGTGTGGTGAAGGAGATCGAGGCCGCCGGAGGCCGCGCGGTCCTGCACCAGGCGGACATCGGCGACGAGGCCGAGGTCGAGAGCCTGGTCGAGCGGGTGACCGCACAGGAGGGCGCCCTGCACGTCCTGGTCAACAACGCGGCGGTGATCGACGACCAGCTCCTCGCGGTGACCCGGACCGACCGCTGGGAGAACGTGCTGCGGACCAATCTCACCGGCCCCTTCCTCACCAGCAGGGCGGTCCTGCCGGCGATGCTGGACCAGGGCTGGGGCCGCATCATCAACATCTCCTCCAACTCGGCGCGTACCCCGGGACCGGGACAGAGCGCCTACGCGGCGTCCAAGGGCGGTCTGGAAGCCCTCACCCGCGCCCTGGCCGTGGAGGTCGGACGCAAGGGCATCCGGGTCAACTGCGTGGCGCCCGGCAAGGTCCGCACCGAGATGACCGCGGCCGTCGCCGACCAGCTCGGCTCGGACGGTGACGGCACCCGCTGGGGGCTGCCCGAGGACATCAGCGGACTCATCGCCTTCCTCGCCCGCGACGAGGCGGACTACATCCAGGGCCAGACGTTCACGGTGGACGGCGGCCGCATGATCATGCGCAGCCCGGGCCGGCGATCCCGGTGAGCCGGCGACGAACGGAGGAACAGCCGTGGGGGCCGTGAAGTACTGGGAGGACCTGGCCTACGCACCGGTGCGCCGGTTCGGACCCGTGGTGTTCAGCGGCGCGCTGCTCGACCAACTCCTCGATCTGATGGGGGAGAAGCACCCGGTGCACGACAGCGACGACTTCGCCCGGGGCACGGACCGCCGGCGGCGCATCGTGCCGGGGGGCTTCATCCACTCCATCACCTCGGGGTGGGTGGTCCAGCACGGCTCCCCGGCCGCCATCGTCGGTATGCGCCGCCTGAGCTGGGACTTCGTCAGGCCGCTGTACCCCGACACCCCGTTCTGGTTCACCACCGCCACCGACCGGGCCGAGGAGATCGACGACCGGATCGGCCTGATCGAGACCACACGCCGGGTGTTCGACGAGAACGACCGGACGTACGCCATCGGACGCATGAGCGTCGTACTGCTGCGGCACGCCGCGCAGCGGACCACAGCGGCAGGAAGGGTTCAGTGATGGACAGTCAGTACCGGCCTCTCAAGGGGCGAGTGGCTCTGGTGACCGGCGGCTCGCGCGGCATCGGTGCGGGCATCACCCGCAAACTCGCGGCCTGGGGAGCGACCTTGGCCATCAACTACGTCGACCGGGAGGGCCCGGCCAAGGAACTCGCCGCAGAACTCGGCGAGCAGGGTACGGAAGTGACCCTGCACCGCGCCGACCTCAGCGAGCCCGCGGAGATCGAGAACCTGATCACCGAGATCGGCGAGATCCACCAGGACCTCCACATCCTCGTCCAGAACGCCGCCGCCACCAAGTTCGCCAGACTCGCCGAAGCCTCCCTCGGCGACTGGCAGTTCGTGCAGGACACCAACTCCCGGGCCACCTGGCTGCTCGCCAAGCACGCGCTCCCGCTGATGCGTGAGCGCGAGGGAGCCCGGTTCATCACCATCACCAACTCCACGACCACGCGCATCATCCCGCGTGCCGGTCTCTTCGCGGCGGCCAAGGCGGGACTCGAGGCACTGACCGACTACCTCTCCTACGAGCTGGCGCCCTACGGCATCGTCGCCAACTGCGTACGTCCCGGACTCGTGCAGACCGGGGTCTTCAAGGTCCGTCCCGACTTCGCCCACGGCGTCACCAAGGAACTGTCCGTCTCCCCGTGGCCGGGCGACCGCATGACGACGCCGGAGAACAGCGCCGACGTCGTCGCCCTGCTCTGCCTGGAAGAGGCGTCCTGGATCGCAGGCCAGACCATCACGGTGGACGGTGGATACCGGCTGTGGGGCGGCATCAGCGGCGGAGGCCGGCGTGCCGAGTGAACGCGCCGGACGGCAGGACCGTCCCGACATCGTGGTCACCGGCACCGGTGTGATCTCCCCGGCCGGTATCGGCGCGGCCCGACTGTGGGAGGCCATGGCGGCGGGCAAGACGTTCTTCGACACCGGCGGCCACGACGGGCCCGCCCCGGCGCTGCCGTGGCCGTCGGCCTCCGTCGACACCACGGAGATCGGCTGGCCGGCCGGCCGTGACTGGGCCAACGCCGGCAAGTACGCCAACCAGTCGGCCCGCTGGGCCGTCGCCGTCGCCGGCCAGGCGCTGGACCAGGCCGGGATCACCGGTGACACGGAGGACGTCCGCGGCGGCACCGTGATGGCCGTGGGCAGCAGCAGCGACGAACTGAGCGACGTCATCCCGCAACTCGCCTCCCGCTTCCGGGGCGACCCGAGGCCCCTCGCGAAGTTCCTCCACGACGAGGTTCCCGACTACTCCTACATCCGCGGAATCCCCTCCCAGCTCGGCCAGTTCGTCTCCATGGCCAGCGGATTCAGGGGCTCCAACGTCGCGGCCTACGGCGAGGCCGCGGCGGGCGGCATGGGCGCACTCGCCCTGGCCGTAAGGCTGCTGGAGAGCGGCGAACTCGACCGGGTGCTCGTCGTGGGCGTCGCGGCCCCGCTCACGATCACCGCGATGGCCGCCTTCGACCAGGACGAGCCCCTCGGCACCCGCGCCACGGCGGGCGCCGGACCCTTCGACGCCGAGAGGTCCGGGACCCTGCTCGGCCAGGGCGCCGCCGCCGTCCTCCTGGAGCGTGCCGACACCGCCCGCGGCACGGCGCGCGCCCGGCTCGCCGGCTGCGAGGTGCTGGTCGCCGCCGACGTCACGGCCTCCGCGGAACTCGTCGTCAACGCCGTACTCGCCGACGCGGACACCACACCCACCGCCTGGTGGGCACACGGGGCGGGGTCGGCCCGCCTCGACCGGGCGGAGACCAGGGCCGTGCTGCCGCGCGTGGGCAGCCTGCCCGTCACCGGCTCGAAGGGCACCATCGGCAACGCCTTCGAATGCTCGGCCCTCATCGACACCGCCCTGGTCGTGGAGAGCCTCGGACGCGGCGAACTTCCCCCCGCGGGCCTGCTGCGAAGGCCCGACCCCGGACTCGGCGGTCTCGATCCGGTCATGGGGGAGACCCGCCCGCTGGGGCCGGCGCCCACCGCGCTGGTCACGGCGTTCAACCAGGGACAGCACTCGACGGCGGCGGGAGCCCTCGTCATCACGACGGCGCACGAGGACGCGACCGACGACGGGGAGGCACGCACATGAGCGACGACATCGTCATCACCGGCATGGGGGTGATCACCCCCATCGGCGGCGACGTCGAGACGTTCTGGTCCGCCAACCTCGCAGGCCGCTCCGGAATCGTCCTGGAAGAACGGATGGACACCACCGGACTGCCCTGCGGCTGGACCGCCGGACTGATCCCGGAGGACGTCAAGGCGAAGGTCGCCGCCGACTACGGCGCACCCGACAGGTCCTGGGGCGACTCCCTCATGCTCGCCTCGGTGGACCAGGCGCTCGGCGACGCCCGCCTCGGCGAACTGCCCGCACAGGACGGGCCGGCCGCCCTGGTCTACGCCCGCGTGTGGCCGGGCCCCACCGGCTCGTTCCCGCAGGACTACGTCACCCACATGGAAGACCTCGCCGAACGCTACGACAGGATCGGCAACGAACCCTCGGCCGTCCTCGAACATCTGCGGGGCAAGCATCTCCCGCCCGAGACACGGGACTTGTCCAGCTATCCGAGCGAGATCGCCGACCGCCTCGGGACGGCCGTCATCCCCGTACGACTGGAGGCCACCTGCTCCGGAGGCCTGCGCGCCATCGCGGAAGCCGCCCGGCTGCTGCGCTCGGGACGCGCTCAGTACGCGGTGGTCTCGGCGTCCGTCTCCCGCAACACGCCGTACGTCCTCTCGCAGTACGGCCAGCTCATGGCGCTCTCGCGCTGGAAGGGCGACCCCGCCCTCGCCTCCATGCCCTTCGACAAGCGCCGCACGGGCATGGTCATCAACGAGTCGGCGGGCGCGCTCGTCCTGGAGACCGCCGAGCACGCCGCCCGGCGCGGGATGACACAGTCGTACGCCGTCATCGGCGGCTGGGGGCTCGCGGTGGACACCCGCCACATGACGGCTCCCAGCGTGGACATGATCGAACGGGTCATGCGGACCGCCCTCGAACAGGCCGACGCGCACCCGGACGACGTCGACACCGTCAACGCACACGGCACCTCCACCCGCCTCAACGACGTCACCGAAGCCCGCGCACTGCACCGGCTCTTCGGCGAACGGACGGCGGACCTCGACGTCAGCGCCGTGAAGTCGCTGACCGGGCACGGCTCCGCGGCCTCCGGCGTGGTGGAGACGGCGGTGGCGGCCCTCACGATGTGCCGGGGGGTCATCCCGCCCGTCACCACCACCACCGAACCCGACCCCGCCTGCGCCGTGCGTACCTCCCTCACCCCGGTCCGGCGACCGGTCGGCACCGTTCTGAAGAACTCCTTCGGCTTCGGAGGCCAGTACGCCTCGATGCTCTTCCGCCGTCCGGCCACGCCACGGCCGGCACCCGAGCCGGTATGAGCACGATGGACGACCGGCTGCAGTACGAGACGGCCCATCCCACCCGACCGCACCGCGGCACCGTCATATGGCTGCACGGCATCGGCCAGGCACCGGGCGACCTCATGGCCGTGACCCAGCGGTTCCGGCTCGCCGAGGCGGGCGTGCGCGGGGTGTTCCCGCGCGCACCCGTCTCGGCACCCAGCCTGCTGAGCGGTCTGGCGGTGCCGTGCTGGTTCCCGCAGAACCTCCTCGCGATCGACCGGATCGACGTCGAGGGCCTGCTGGCGGCGCACCGGCCGCTCTCGGGACTGCTGGAGGCGGAGGCCGACCGGATCGGCGCCGGACGGATCGTGCTGGCGGGCTTCTCCCAGGGTGCCACCGTCGCCCTGACCATGGCCCTCACCTACGCCCGACGGCTGGCGGGCGTGGCACTCTACGCGCCCTTCATGCCTCCCGACCTGCCCGCACTGCTCCCGGCCGGCAGGCCGTCGCCGGCCGCCGACGGCCTGCCGGTGTGGATCGGCCACGGGGCACGGGACTGGGTCGTCCCCGAACGCAGCGGTGCCGGGCTCAGGGACCTGCTCACCAGCTGGGGACACCCGGTGACCTGGCAGCGCTACCCCGGCGGACACGAGCCGTTCGCCGGAGTACGGGCGTCCCTGCCCGCCTTCCTGAACGACGTCCTGGACGTCGACGTGCCGCAGGTCCCCGGGGCAGGACCGGCAGCACGCACCCGTTGACCGGGGCTCCCGGCCCGCGCCCCGCCCCCGGACGTCCGGAACCGCTGTCCCGCTCGCGGTTCCGGACGTCCGGGCACCCGCACCGGGAAGGGAACAGGAAAGGTGTCCGCACCGATGTCACAGCAGTCATCCCCGAGGACGGCCCACCGTCCTCGGACCGTGCCGTTCGAGGTCGGCCTGCTCTTCCCCGGTCAGGGAGCCCAGCGCCCCGGCATGGGTGAGCCCTGGCGCGACACCCCGCACTGGAAAGTCGTCACAGCCCTCTCCGAGATCGCCGGACGGGACCTCGGCCGGCTGTTGCTGGAGGCCGACGCCGAGCGACTGACCCGCACCGACACCGCGCAACTGGCCACCTTCACCCTGGAGATGGTGGTGCTCGACGCACTGCGCACGGCAGCGGTCGACCTGCGGCCCGCGGTGTGCGCCGGGCACAGCCTCGGCGAGTACGCCGCCCTGACCGCGGCCGGGGTGCTCGACCCGGAGGACGGCGTCCGGCTGGTGGGCGAACGCGGGGCGGCCATGGAAGAGGCCAATCGGCTCACGCCCGGCACCATGGCGGTACTCGTCGGAACCGACATCGTGCCCCGAACGCAAAGACGTGCCGCCCGGATGCGCTCCGGGCGCCGGGCCCAGGTGTGGGTCGCCAACATCAACGGCGCCGACCAGGTCGTCATCTCCGGCACCGTCGAAGCCGTGGCGGCGCTGGCCGACGAGGCCGTGCTCGACGGCGCGCGGGCCGTCCGTATCCCGGTCGGCGGCGCGTTCCACACCCCCTTGATGGCCCCGGCCGCCCAGCGTCTGTCCGAAGCCGTCGACCGGGCCCCGCTCCGTCCCGGGCGCTGCCCGGTGATCGCGAACGTCGACGCCCGCGCCCACCTCCACGATCACGAGCTGTGGCGGACGTTGATGCTCCGTCAGCTCGTCATGCCCGTACGCTGGGCCGGCTCGATGCGCACCCTCGAGGCCATGGCCCGGGGACGTCTGCGCCTCCTCGAGGTCGGACCCGGCTCCACGCTGGCCAACCTCGCCCGCAGAACCCTGCCCGGACAGATCCCGGTCCGCTCCGTCGGCACTCCGGCACAGGTCGAAGCCCTCGCCGCCGAGTGGTGGCGGTGACCGGGGCGGCCGAGCGGCCCGCGCGCGGTGACCGAGGCGGTTCGGGCGGCCTGTGCGCGGAGCCCGAGGTCGGCGGCGTACGGAGGCCCGAGGTCCGCGACGACTCCGTTCCGCCGGTAAGGTCCTTGGCCGCGCGCGGAGTTGGGGTCGGTGCGAGGACCAGGAAGCCTGTCCGCCAGAGGGAAGGTCATGGCAGACTGCTCCGCGTCCAGGGGGTCGATGAGGCGTGAGACGTGAGCGCACCGCGGTCTGTTCCGGCCGTTCGCCGGTCGGTGCCGACCCGACGGCTGCGTCGGTCATGGTGGACGGCAAGCCGAACCTCCGCGTCTTACAGATGAGTTGCTCATGTGTCGCGCCGCCGTGTCCGACAGTCCTCGGATCGCTCACCCTCTTCCCCCTTCCGCCGCCGGACCTTCCGGACACCGTCGGCGTGACCGGCCTCGACGGCACCGGTACGGCGAAGTCTGCGAGGAAGTCGCCCCGTGCTGGGCGGAGTTGTGCCCCGTCGCGACGACCTCCGTCCGTGCGCCGGGGCCTTCGGCCGGACGAGTGCCCGAGCCATGCCCACACGACGTACCAGGGAATCCCTGGCGGACGTCCGCAAGGAGACACAACGATGAACCACGCCGTGAACGCCGCCGAAGAGCTCGGAACCCAGGGGTGGAGCAGGCCCTGGAACGCCGGCGGTGACGGCGGCTGCGTCGAGATCAAGCAACTCGGCGGCGGCGTGGTGGCGGTCAGGCAGTCGACGGACCCGGACGGCCCCGCTCTCATCTGTGCCTCGTCGGTCATCGCCGAGTTCGTTGGCGGCGCCAAGGAAGGACGGGCGGACTTCCTCATCGCCTGACACCTGTCCTGCCCGGCCGCGGTGACCGGCCACTACCGAACCGACCCCTACGATCACGCCCGCAGCGGCGGAGGACCGACGTGACAGACGCAGGAACAGGCGCGGACGAGATCGACACCGGCAAACCCCAGTCGGCGCGTATGTACGACTACTTTCTGGACGGCAAGGACAACTATCCCGTCGACTGGGAGGCCGCCGAGCAGGTCATCTCCTTCTTCCCCGCGGTCAAGGAAATGGCCCGGACCAACCGGGACTTCATGCACCGCGCCGCCCGTCTGCTGGCACGTCGGGGCATCCGTCAGTTCCTCGACATCGGCACCGGGATCCCGACCGCGCCGAACCTCCACCAGATCGTCCAGGCCGTCACCCCCGCCGCGCGCGTGGTGTACGCGGACAACGACCCGATCGTTCTCCGTCACGCCGAGGCACTGCTGCACAGCGACCCGCAGGGACGTACCGCCTACATCCAGGCGGATGTGCAGGAACCGCGGAAGATCCTGGCGGCGGCACGACGGACCCTCGACCTCGATCAGCCGGTCGCCCTGTCCATGGTCGCCCTCCTGCACCTGGTGGGGGACGAGGACGACCCGTACGGCATCGTGGCCGAACTCCTCGACTCCCTCGCTCCCGGAAGCTACTTGGCGCTCTCGCACGCGACGGGAGACTTCGACCCCGAGGCGTGGGAGCGGGTCGTCGAGGTCTACCGCAAGGGCGGAACGACGGCGCAGGTCCGCTCGCGCGGTGAATTCGCCAGGTTCTTCGACGGACTCGAGCTCCTCGACCCCGGGATCGAACTCGCCGCGGGGTGGGATCCCGAGGGAGAGCGTGCGCACACCGAGGGCGAACGGATCCCGCTGTACGTGGGCGTCGCCCGGAAACCGTAGACACCGTACGGGGCTGATGAGCCGACGCGGTGATCCGGTGCGCGGCGGACGCGGAGACGCCGGACACGGCCGTCGCGGATCCGTTCCGCCGAGGCCGGACGGCCTCTCCCGAAAGGCTCCGGAATCGGGCATGATGGACCATCCGTACCGGTCAAGCGACTCAACGCCGTTGTCGGACCGAACCGTTCACCGTTCCCGTACGTCGAGCGAACGTCGCCCCGCCCGACCCGTCGCGCACCGCCCGGTCATGTCCGGCCGGAGGTGCGCGCCGATGGCGCCGCGACAGCAGGAATGTCGTCAACCTGTGGGAGGAAGCCCCGTGGCGCCGGTGCTTGTCGGACGTGAAGGACTACTGGCCGGAGAACGGATACCGGTGATCGGCACCCGGGTCACGTTCGGACGCAACCCCGAGAACACCGTCGTCGTCTCCAGTCTCAGCGTCTCGCGATTCCACGCGGAGATCGTCCTCGACGACACCCAGGGCTACGTGCTGCGCGACTGCGGCAGCAGCAACGGCACGCTGGTGAACGGTGAGGAGATCGACTCCCAGCTCCTCAAGCCCGGCGACGACATCACCATCGGTGACCAGGAGTTCCGCTTCGAGGTCGCGGACGCCATGGAGACGATCATGGCGCTCTCCCTGCCGAGGGCGCTGACCGCCGGTGAGGAGGAGACCGACCAGGGGCCGGTGCTGCGGGTCACGATCGCGGGCGGGGGCCCCGTCGGCCTCGCACTCGCTCTGCTGCTGGAGCACTTCCTCGGCCCCCAGGTGAGCATCACGATCTACGACGGGCGGTGGCGGAAGCAGGGCCGCAGGATCGTCTGGAAGGACGAGAGCCACGGCAACGTGCGGCGCCAGCAGGTGGTGACGATCCAGAGCCGCCAGTACCTCAGCCTGCCCGAGGAGGTGAAGACCCGGCTCTTCGACCCGGACAGCTACACCGAGATGTGGCCCTCCGGCCCCGACTCCATCGGCGATCACCACCCGCGCAACATGCGGATCGCCTACATCGAGGACCGGCTCCTGGAGGTGGCGAACGAGAAGCGGAGCCGGATCCGGCTCGTTCCGGCCCGGTTCGGTGTCGAGGAGCAGCAGGACGCTCTGGTCACCCAGCACGTGCTCGCCATCTGCGACGGCGGACGGTCGCACACGCGCGAGCACTTCGCCGCCAAGTTCGGCAAGGCGGACGAGTCGATCTACTCGCTGAACGGCCGCCATCTGCAGGACGTGGTCCTCGGGCTGCGGGTCAAGTCGGGGCTGGCCGACCCCATGGCCGTCCTGCTGACCGTCGGACAGAATCGCTTCCTGCTCAACTCCCTGCGCGGCGAGGGCTTCCTCAACATGCGCCTGACGGACGCGGAGGCCGCGGAGGTCGTCGGCATCGATCCGGTCCGCCGCGTGTTCGAGGAGTGCATCGCCTCCCGCCCCTGTCTGATGGGGCGCGACGAGCACGGCGACTTCCGGTGCTCCACGCACAGCACGCTGTTCCTCCCGGCCCTCATCAGGGGCTCCGCCCTGTGGAAGCGGGTGGGCGAAGGGCTGCGTCTGTTCGGCGTCGAGGACGGTGAACTGAGCGCGGTCACCTCGTTCCGCCTCGACATGGTGCAACGTCCCCGCTTCACCGCCGAGTTGCTGCCACCCACGGCCAACTCTCCGGGTACGTACGGATTTCTGCTGGGCGACGCAGCCAACGCCATCCACTTCTGGCCGGGCCGGGGGCTCAACAGCGGCTTGGCCTCGGCGATCTCGCTCGCACGGTCCCTCAACGGAGCGTGGAACGGCAAGCCTTTCCGGGACGCGGACTTCCTGCGCCACGAGGCCGCCATGTCGATGCTCCAGTATCGCCACAAGAGCCGCGCGTGGAAGGCGATGGTGACCACCGACGACGAGGGCGCCACCTGGGCCATCAAGGACATCATCGCCCACGGCATCGACGGGATCCCCGAGGAACCGGACCGCGACGCCGACACCGCGACGCTCCTGGAGCGGCTGCGCGGGATCCGCTCCCGACTGGAGAAGCGGATGTCCGGCCTGCCGGACGACGACGCGATCCTGGAACGGCTGGGGACCTTGGAGAGCAGCACGCTGCGCATGCTGGTGCTCAGCGGCGCCTGGGACACCCTCACCATGGGCGGCGAGGAGGTGGACATCGACATCTTCTACGGCCGGGACTCCGCGGCCGCGGCGGCGGCCGTCGAGGCACTTGAGCCGGCGGCCCAGCTCTGAGGACTGCCTGGCCCGTCCCGCCCGAGCAGGTGCGGACCCCGGGGCGGCCCGGCGACGACCGCGGTCCGGCGGCCTGGTGACGACCGTGGCCCGGTGGGCTGGTGCTCCGGTGTCCGGGCCGATGGTCCGGCGACCGGGTCCGGACGGGTCGGCGGCCGGTCCGGACCGCAGGCGACCCGTGTCCGGACCGGTCGGCTGCGGGCCGCTCGCCGACCGACGGACCGCGCGGGTAAAGTGGGCCTCCGTTCTTCTGTCACCAGATGGCCCATGAAGGCAAGACCCATGCGGGAGCGAGCGAGCGTGCCCAGCGAGCGAGAGCCGGGCGTCCCGGTCGTCAGCCGATCCGCCCAGGCCGCGGCGACGAAACAGCAGATCGTCGAGACGGCCCAGAGGCTCTTCGCCGCCCGCGGCTACCAAGCGACCTCGTTGCAGGCCATCGCCGACGAGATGGGCCTCACCAAGGCCGCGGTCTACTACCACTTCCGCACCAAGGCTCAGATCCTCCACGCCTCGCTCGATCCGGCCGTCGAGGAAATGGCGGTGCTTCTGGACGAGTTGGCGGGCATGCCGTCACGCCAGGAGAGGCTGGACGCGTACGGGGTCGGCTGGGTCGACTTCCTGGTGCGGAACCGCGAGCTCGGAACCATGCTGCTGCACGATCCCGAGATCCGGGCCGCCAGCATCTACGCCGAGAACGACCGGCGTCGGCGACGCATCCTGCGGGTGCTGTTCGGCAGCTCGCCCACCCCGGCGGAACGCATGGCCTATGTGATGTGCGTGTGGATGCTGGAGGGCCTCGGTGAACTGTCCGACCTGTCGGACGACGAGCTGAGGGCCACGTTGCTCCTGACCGTCCGTGGTCTGCTGGCCGTGCCGGGGGCCGCGGAGTCCGGCGAGACATGAGCCCACGCCCGCAGCGGCCGGTAGCAGGAGGGGGCGGCCACGCGCTCTGTTCGATGTGGCGCACATTTCACTAGCCACCGGCTAGTGAGTGGCTATTCATTGGTAAAGTAACTCCGCCCTCGAGCTCTGCGTGCAGAAACCACCCCCGAGCTGTCCCCTGGAGCCCTGACCACGATGACGACGACCGCCACGAATTCCGCCGGCACGCCCGAGTCCGCGGAACCGCATCCGGTCTGGCGCGTGCTCACCGAGCGTGCGCGAACCGGCAGCCGTCCCGGCGCACGCGCCGACGGGCACCGCGTCGCCCTGGCCATCGAGGGCGGCGGGATGCGCGGCATCATCGCCGGCGGGATGGCACTGGCCCTCCACGAACTCGGACTGACCGACAGTTTCGACGCCGTCTACGGCGCCTCCGCCGGTGCCGCTTCCGGCGCGTGGCTGTTGAGCACGAGCCCGCAGTCGCTGCGCTTCTGGGCGGTTCCCAAGTACGCCAGGACGCTGATCCGGCGCTCGAACCCCCTGCGCGGCAAGCCGCTCGTGGACCTGCACGCCTTCTACGAGGTCCTCTACCGCTACGGCGACCAGGACTGCGCGCCGATGGACTTCGCCTCGATCCTCGCCAGCGACATCGAGTACCACCCGCTGGCCACCGATGCCGAGACCGGGGAGTCGACCGATCTGCGGCCCTTCATAGGCGACGCCGCGGAGCTGCGTCTCGCGCTGCGGGCGAGTGCCTCCCTGCCGCTCCTGGCGGGCGAGCCCGTGACGCTGCACGGGCGCCGCTTCTACGACGCGGGTGTCTCCGAATCCGTGCCCTACCGAACCGCTCTGGCTCAGGGCGCGACCCACGTCATGGTGCTGCGGTCGCGGCGGGCGATCGACGTGGCCCGGCCGTCCCGTTCCGCCCCGCTCATCGCGAAAACGGTGCTGCGGCGTGAACCCGAGGCCTTGCGCCAGGTGTTCCTCGACCGCGAGACACGGCTGGCCGAGGACGACGCCCGTCTGACCGACCACGCGGCCATCGTCTCGATCCGCCCCGCTCCGGACTCGCCGGCCGTCGGCCGCCTGGCGCGCGAGGGGGACCTCCTCGAGGCCGCGCTGGAAGCCGGGCGCACCGCGGTGCACGACACCTACGGTCACCTGTACGGCACCCACGAACGCCCGACGGCCACCGACTGAGGCGTCCGTCAGCCGTCGACCCATTCGGTGAAGCGACGTGCCCACGCCCTGAACCGGTCGTCGTACTCCTTGCGCGCTTCCCGGAGTGCCCTCGGATCCTCCGCCGGTCCGAGCCCGAACGTCTCGTCCAGCCAGGCGAGGAACTCGGCGTGGCCCTGGCTGTGTTCCTCGACGCCACCGGGGTCGAGGAACCCCTCCGCGACGGGTTCGCTGTCGAGGGCGAGCAGCTGGAACAGCTCTCTGAGGTCTCGCGCGATCACGTAGAGGTCGCCTTCGTCGCCGACGAAGACGACGGGCAAAGAGGCGAGTTCGGTGCGGTCGTCGCACCGCCACAGGGCGTAGTCGGAGCCGGTGCCGTTGGCCTTGGCGAAGGGGATGAACCGGCTGAGGAACGCGGGATCCTCCGACCAGGTGTGGAGGCCGGCGTCCCCGTCGTACTCGGAGAGTTCGAACCCTTCCGAGTAGAAGACGGGACCGAGCCGGTCCTCGAACTCCTTGAGCAGGTTCAGTTCGGGGACGGGTGAGTACGGCTCGCTCATCGGGCCTCCTCGCCGAGTGGCGCGTCGAGTGGCGCGTAGTGGTTCAGATAGTCACGCGACCTGCGGTCGAGCCCGGACGGGCCGTCGCCGTGAAGGGTCCTCCAGATGTGGTTCTCGATCCAGAAGCGATAGGCGAACTCCTCGAACGTGGGCGCACACCGGACGAGCGCGGCACGCTGCTCCTCCGGATCGTCGAGATCGGTCCCCGTCTCGTCACCGGCGCGTCGTGCCTCGTACTCGTCTGCGTAGTCGACATGGGAAAACACCACGAACACGTCGCCCGACGGACGGAAGTAGAGGTACCAGAGGACGCAGTCCTGCTGGTCCCGGAGGAAGCGGACCATGTAGGCGCCGGGCTCGGCCGGGCTGGGCAGGGGCTCCGAGATGTGGGTCCAGCACCAGGTGACCGAGATGTCGTCCAGCGCTCGGTGCAGCTTCGCGTCGGTGTGGAAGGTGACGAAGTCCCGCGGCAGTGCCAGGCCTTTGGCGGCCAGGTTCTCCGCGAGACGGCCGAGCAGGGTGACCTGCTCCGGGAGCGGGGCGCCGGTGCCCCCGAGCCAGGGGAAGGCGCCGGTGAACCGCGTGGAGTCGAGTGGCGGCAGGCTCTCGTACGCGTAGGACGCGTAGGTGTGGCGGCACGTCCGGTACTCGCCCAGGTCCGTGGCGCACCATGCGGAGGCGAAGCGGACGGGCGGGAGGCTGGATCCTGGTGGTTCACCGGACATGGGACCTCTTTGGCGGCGAGCGATGGTGTCGTCGTCAGCATCGCACCGCCCACTGACATCCCCGGCCGCGAGGCGAGGCGGGAGGGTGGCGCTCCGCCGGCCGAGGGCGAAAACCGTCACGCGCGGGACACCGGTCGTTCATCTGATACGATTGATCTTGAGCCGGTCGGGGGAAGTCACTCCGGTGGCGATGCGTTGGTGGTCCAAGGAAAGACGCCCCGCTTCCTGCGGGGAAATGCAGGTGCAAGGCCTGCCCGGTGCTCCAAAAAAGACCCTGCCCCGTGTTGTACGGGGCAGGGTCTTTTCTTGCCGGATCGTTCCTGGCGCACGGCGCTGCCGAGGCGTGGCGGCCGCGGCCGTCGGCTCGGTGGTCGTCTTCACTCTCGTGTCGCTGCTCGGGCTCCGCAACCGGTCGCGCTCCGGTGAACATTCCGCCCCACCGCTGCCGTAGTCCGGAGCGCGGAGGGGGCCCGCGGAGGGTGGCTTGTTCGTAATACTGGGAAACATGGCCATCTATGACACGCTCGGCGCTACGTACGGCCGGACCCGGCAGCCGGATCCGCGGATAGCCGCGCAGGTGCACGCCGCGCTCGGGGACGCCGCGACGGTGATCAACGTAGGAGCGGGCACCGGTTCCTACGAGCCGCGGCAGACGGTTCTCGCCGTCGAGCCCAGCCAGATCATGATCGACCAGCGCCCGCGCGGGTCCGCGCCCGCCGTGTGCGCGGTCGCCGAACACCTTCCGCTGCGCGACAACGCCGCCGACGCCGTCATGGCACTGCTGACCGTCCACCACTGGACCGACCTCGTGGCCGGCATCGCCGAACTCCGCCGGGTCGCGCGCCGCCGTATCGTCATCCTGACCTGGGACCAGGAGATCTTTCGCGAGAGGTTCTGGCTCGTACGCGAATACCTTCCGCAGGCCGCGGCGTTCGACGACAGCCGGGCCGTCCCGATGGACCGGCTCACCGCTTTGCTCGGAGGGGCACGTCAGGAGGCCGTTCATGTCCCGCACGACTGCACGGACGGGTTCGGCGCAGCGTACTGGCGTAGACCCCACGCCTACCTCGACCCTCAAGTGCGCGCCGGCATCTCCATGTTCGCCCAGACGGGAGAAGGCGCCCTCGCTCCCGGCCTCGCGGCGCTCACCGACGACCTCGCGACGGGCCATTGGCACCGCCGGCAGTCCGATCTGCTCGCGCTCGACACCATCGACGTCGGCTACCGGCTCCTGGTGGCGGACGTCTGACGTTCGCGGGACACCTCGACCACCGCCGGGGCCGTACCTGTGTCGCCACCCGTGAAAACGCGCTCCGGCCACCTCGCCGGCGCGCCCGCCTCAGATCTGGGCACGTGCCCGTTCGATCCATCCCATCACGCCCTCGGCCCCGCACCGCTCGGCGACGGTCCGTGCCTCGTCCAGATACCCGAGAGCCGTCGTGCGGTCGTCGCTCTCGGCGGACAGGTAGGCGAGGGCCAAGAGGCCCGCCGCCACTCCGGGCATGAACCCGATCTCACGGCGCAGCGCCACCGATTCGGCGAGCGACTCGCGGGCCCGGTCGAATCGCCCCGCTTCCTTTTCGGCGAAGCCGAGATGGCGGACGGCGTAGGACATGGTCTTCCGGTCGTCGACGGACCGCGCCAGCTCGTACGACCTCTCGAAGTACGGCAGGCCGGTGGCGCTGTCCTCGCACACCACCTGGTGCCAGCAACCGATCCAGAACAGGGCGTCGGCTTCTCCGCCCGTGTCTCCCGAACGGTGATACAGCTCGGCCGCGCGCTCGAAGAGAGCCAGTTCCCGCGGATCCTCCTGACGATCGTCGAGGAAGCGTACGTGCATCAGCTTTCCGCGTTCCAGCGAGACCGCCGCCTCGACGGCGTCCAGTTCCCGATCGGCCGTGGCGAGTGCGGACGCGTCTCCGCCGAACAACGCCGACTCGTAGAGCTCCCGCACCCGTTCGATCCCGTCCTGCTCACGCGTCATGTCTCCTGCCCCTCCCGAGTTCGTACGGCTATCGGTCCTGCCCGCTGTGACGTCCTCGCCGACGCGGAAGCCATCGGGTCAACGACTGTCGTCCAGCGTGTATTCATGCACGAAGAAGCCCTCCGGGGAACGCCTGAACCCGGGCAGGGATCGCGTCCGTTCCACCCGCTGTTCCGCTCCGTCCGGTCGAGATGATGCCGTGCGACGTCACCCGGGCGCGAGCGAGATACGGCAGGAGGGGCTGCCGGCCCCCCTGTCGACCGGCGTGGCGGGTTCGCCGGGGCATGGGTTATGATTGATCTTGAGCCGGTCGGAGGAAGTCGCTCCGGTGGCGATGCGTTGGTGGTCCAAGGAAAGACGCCCCGCTTCCTGCGGGGAAATGCAGGTGCAAGGCCTGCCCGGCGCTCTGTGAAGACCCTGTCCCGTGTTCTCCGGGACAGGGTCTTTTTTGTCCGGTCCACGCCCGGACTGCCCGCTCGTCCTGTCCGGGAACGACCGGCACCGAATGATCAACACCCCTTATTCTGCTGCTGGTTGAAGCATGCGGGGACGCAGGACGAAGGCGGGGGAGCGTACATGACATATCGGCGCGCGGTGATACCGGCACTGGTCGGAAGTCTGCTGATCACGTTGTTGCTGTGGTGGGCCGGCGAGAGCGCTCAGGCACTTGAACTGCGAGGCGCCACCAACGTGTTCGACGCCCAGTCGGTCGCCGATCTCCGGGTGTGGCTGCGCCCCTGGGCGTACGACACTCCGACGGCCCTTCCGACGGAAGGGTCCGCGGCTCTCGGCGGAGGCTCCCGGTACGCCGACCTGTACACCACCGCGATGCAGATCAGGTTCGTGGCGGTGTTCGCGTTCTTCCTGGCCGGCGCGCTGCTCCTGATCCGCAGGATCCCTCCGACACAGGGCCGTACCCCGGCCACGGTGCTCGGGCTGTGGGCCTGGACCCCGATGGTCGGAATGCTGGCCGTGACCGTCTCCGCGCCGTGGGAGATCGCGTCCTACGGGCACGGCAGCTTCCGGGTGCTGCCGCGACTGGCCTCCGTGATCGTGTCGAGCGGGCCGGTCACCGTGCCCGCGGGCCTGCTGACCGCTCTGGTCACGGTGCTCGTGGCGCGGGTCACCGCCAAGGGGGTGGATCCGTCGCCCCGGCAGATCGTGGCCCCCCGCGCCGCCCGCCTGGCCGCGAGCGCGGGAACCGCGGTGACCGCGCTGTCGCTGGTGGTCCTGTCGTACGAGTCGGTGGCCGCCTGGATCCAGACCTCGTTCGACGGCGGAGGACTGCTGTCCGAGCCCGGCGAACTGCTGCGCGTGTGGCTGCTCCTCGGCAGCTGGACGAGTCCGGCGACCACCCCGATCGGCGACTGGCTGCTGTACCGCGCCGCCGACGCACTCGTACTGGCCGCCGTCTGGTGGGCGCTGCGGCTGCTGCCCGGCCTGCTCACCCGGACCACGGCGCCGGCCATGGCCATCGGCGGGGTCTGCGCGACCGTACTCGCCCTCCTGGTCGGCCGGGTGGTGCACATAGCCTTCGACCACGTGTTCATCGTGAGTGGCCCGGTGTCCCTGATCACCCAGCTCGACGCGGGTGTCCCGGCCGCCCTCACCTTCGGTGTCGCCGCGGGATTGACGGCCCTGGTCACGTTGCGGCTGGCGGGAGGCCGGGACACGGGCGGGGCACCGGAACCGGCGGGAGATTCCGGCGAGCCCGTGGCCGACAACGCCCGCACCGAGGAGTAGAAGCCCCGGCCGCTGTGTCCTGGCACTCCGACGGGTTCACACAGGACCGGGACCCGGACGCGTGATACGGAGCGGACGGACTCGATCCGGTGTCGTGCGACCGTTTGACCGCCCGTCGGACGCGCTCCGTGTGAAGATCCTTCCAAGGATCGGGCCCGAGCCGGACAGTGTGGTGCCGCGCGGTTCCGTGGTGACCGGGGAGAAGAGCATCGGATGAGCGCACGTTTCGAGGAGATCGACTGGCGGCCGACCGCCATGGGCGAGATCAGCCTCCGTCGTCGGCGGGATCCGCTGTCGGGCGACGACGTGTACGAGGTGAAGCTCGGCGACGAGTACCTGATGTCCAGTCTCTTCACCACCGGGGAGATCGAGCTGGCCCGGATCGGCCTGGCCGCGCTGTCCGAGGGCCCGCTGGACGTCGTCGTGGGCGGACTCGGCCTCGGGTACACGGCCAGGACGGCCCTGGACGATCCGCGCGTGCGCTCGCTCGTCGTCGTCGACACCCTGGCCGAAGTGATCGACTGGCATCGTCGCGGGCTCGTACCCCTGGGCGAGGGCCTGGCGAACGACCCCCGGTGCCGGCTGGTACGCGGAGACTTCTTCGCGATGACCACCGGGGAGGCACAGCGCGGTCTGGATCCCGAGGCCCCCGGCCGCCGCTTCCACGCGATCCTCCTCGACGTCGACCACTCGCCGCGCCATGTGCTGCACCCCGACCACGCCGTGCTCTACACACGGGCCGGTCTGACGGCACTTTCCGAACAGCTCCTTCCTGGCGGAGTGTTCGCGCTGTGGTCGAACGATCCACCGGACGACGAGTTCGGCACGGTGCTCGCGGAGGTCTTCACGGACACCGCGGCGCACGTCGTGGACTTCGACAATCCGCTGCAGGGCGGGACCGCCGCCAACACCGTCTACGTCGCCCGAAGGCGCGACGGCTGACCCACCCGGACCGGAGCGCCGCCACCGGAGCCGGCCTCAGGCAGAGCCGGTCGCGGGGATCACGGGAAGCAGTTCCCGGTCCGGCAACTCGCGCGGGACGCGTTCCAGGACGCCGCCCGCGAAAACGTCGTACAGCGGCAGGGTCTCCAGGTGTACGTAGCCGATGTGGCAGTCGCACGCGGTCAGCGGGCAGGGACGCGGGACGAGCGCGGCGCGGTAGGAGCCGTCGTACAGTCGGCCCATTTCGGTCCGGACGAAATGGCAGCGCCGCACGGTTCCGTCGCCGTCCACGGAGATGACCGACTCACCGGTGCGGCAGGGCAGACCGGCCGACCGGTGTGGATGGCGGCTGAACGGGAAGAGCGGGTCGAGCGCGGTCCACTCGTCGGCCTGTTCGTCGGTGTAGGTGTGTCCCTCGGCGGCGTTCACCCACAGGTACACGTGCTCCGGGAGTTCGGCGCGCAGTCTGCGTGCCGGCTCCCCGTGCTCGGGCAGGCCGACGACGCCGACGCTGAACCGCACGCCCAGCTCGCCGAGCCGCCGCGTCTTGGCGACGAACCGCTCGTGCGGTGTCTGCCCGGGGTGGTACGTGCACCACAGCGCCACCGTGTCCCGGTCCGCCTCCTCCAGCCAGTCGGTACGGCAGCTGAGGTTCGTCTGGATGGCCACCCGCCGGACGTGCGGCAGGTGCGACAGTTCCACCAGTGCGCGGCGATACCAGGAGCGGACCAGGCCCTCGCCCCACGGGGTGAAGAGCACCGACAGCCGGTCCTCGCGCTGCTCGCCGGCCCACGCGGTGAACCGCTCCAGCGCGGCGCGGTCGGCCCGCAGCTGCGCGGTGGTGTCGCGGCGCTTCGCGAACGGACAGTACGGACAGTCGTAGTCGCAGGAGGCGAGCGGGCCGCGGTACAGGATCGTCAGGTCCACCGGGGCCTCACTTCGTCTCGTAGGCGGCCATGGCGTCCCGGACCGCGGGGGAGAAGAACTCGGGGCCTATCGCGTCCGAGTGGGCGAGTCCTTCCGCGGAGAGACGGAGCCGTTCGTCCTGGTCGTCCGCGAGCCATCCCCGGGCGGCGAGCGTCCCGATCTCGGACGGGAAGTCGTCGTGGGGATCGGATCCGAAGCGCAGCCGGTAGTCCGCGACCTCCAGGCCCTCGGCCTGGAGGAGGGACTGGAGCAGATGCCGGCGCCGTGCCTCGTCCTCGTCGACACGGCGGCCGTGCAGCGCGCGCGAGAAGTCCTCGGTGGCGGTGTAGTCGTCGATGATGCCGCGGATCTCCCGCATCGACACCGCGTAGTCGAAGGAGTAGTGCAGCGTCGAGGTGTACGAACGGGCACCGCAGCCGAGGCCGATCATGCCGTCGGTCTGACAGGCGTAGTCGTCCGGTCCCTGCGGTGGTGCGTCCGCGCGCCGGAACATGCGCATCGAGACTTGCTCGTAGCCGTGTGCCAGCAGGTGGTCGCGGCCCTCCCGGTAGCGCCGCAGCCGCTGTTCGTCCCACTCCAGGTCGGCCGTCCGCGCGTCACTGTGCCGGCCGAGGCCGGTGAGGGGACGGATGTAGAGGGGGTAGAGATAGAGCTCCTCGGGGCGCCAGGCCAGGGCCGCGTCCAGCGAGTGACGCCAACTCGCCGCGGTCTGGCCGTCGATGCCGTAGATCAGATCGATGTTGAGGACGGGGACGGCCGCCTCGCGGATCCGTGCCAGCGCCGCCTCCACCTCGGAGCGCCGCTGCGGCCGCACGGCGGCACGCGACTCCTCCTCGACGAAGGTCTGCACCCCGAGACTGAGACGGGTGGTGCCCCGCTCCACCAGCACGGCCAGCCGGTCGGCCGTGGCCGTGGAGGGCGAGGCCTCGACGGACAGCGGGATCGCGCGCAGATCGGCACCCATCTCCTGTTCGGCGATGTCGCACAGCCGCTCCAGCTCGGCGGCCTCCAGGAACGTCGGAGTGCCGCCCCCGAACGCGGCGTTGGCGAAACGGGGGGTCTCCTCGTCACCGAGGGCCTCACGCATCGCGGCGGCCTGACGCCGTACCGCGTCCAGATAGCGTCCCGTCAGGTCGCCGGGAGCGCCGATCCGGGTGAACAGATTGCAGAAACCGCAGCGGATCTCGCAGAAGGGGATGTGCAGGTACAGCGAGAGCGACCGCCGGGACTCACCCGCCCACAGTTCCTTCAGCACGGGGCGCGGGGCGAGGGGCCGGTAGGCGGTCTTGTGGGGATAGGCGTAGGTGTAGCTCTGGTACGGGCGCGGCAGGCCGGTCGGGGCGGCCGCGGGGGCGAGCGTCATACGGTCGGCTCCAGGAAGAAGTGGCTGTAGGGCACGGTCCACACGCAGTCGTGACCGAGACGGTGGCCGGTGTAGCCGTCGTCCCCGTAGGCCGTGCCGTGATCGGAGCAGACGATGGCGAAGCAGCGGCGGCGCGAGCTCATCGCGCGGAACAGCCGCCCGACATGGGCGTCGATGTACTCGAGGGCCGCCGTGTGGGTGACCCGGCTGTCGCCCGCTTCGCGGGTGGCGCCGGGCAGATGGAACCAGTTCGGCTGGTGCAGTGCCGAGGCGTTCAGGAACAGGAACAGCCGCTGCTCCGAGGGCAGTTCGGCGACGATCTTCTCGGCCCGCGCGACCTGGGCCTCGAACGAGGTGGGCGAGGCCACCCCGAACTCCGGCTCCCAGTGGCTCTCCTGGAAGAGGCCGGGCAACACGCTGCCCAGTGCGCCCTGCTTGTTGAAGAAGCCGACGCCTCCGATGCACACCGTGCGGTAGCCGTGCGAGGCGAGGCCGGACACGAGGTCCGGGGTGTCGAAGACGAACGTGCGGTCCGCCGTCGTCTCGCTGCCCGCGAACCGTGCCGCGAACAGCCGCGGGTGCGGTCCCGGTGCGGCCGGAGTGGGAAGGAAGCCCGCGAACATGGCCTGGTGGGAGGCGTAGGTGAAGTTCCCCGGGGCGTGCCGCCGCTCCCAGGCGCCACCGGGCAGATGCGCGCTCAGGTTCGGCAGACGGCCGGCCGCGGCGAGTTCGACGGCCACGTCGTGGCGCAGGGTGTCGAGGGTGAGCAGGAGCAGGTCGTCCCGGCCCACCACCTCGTTCATGTCCGGAGTTCCGGACGGTCCGGGGGCGGCAGGTGTCATGGCCGGTGTGCGGTCGGGTTCAGGCTGAGGCATGTGCTGTCCTGGCAGGGGTGTCGAGCGGGGGTGCTGGCCGCAGGGGGAACCGGTCGGTGGAGAGGGTACGGAACGCCGCGATCTGTGCCGCGTACGTGTCCAGACCCTCGGCGCCGCTTCCGGGCAGGCCGGCCAGGCGGGGGAGCAGGTCGCCGAAGGCGTTGACCTCCCCGACGGCGAACCGGCGCCAGCCGACCGCGGGCAGCAGATCGACGCCCACGCACAGCGTGCCGGGGAAGCAGGCGGCGGCCCGTTCACTGATGGAGAGGGCTTCCGCCCACCGGTCACCGGCCAGTGCGCGTACGGCCGCGAGATCGCCGCGGGCCCCGCCCAGATGCAGATTGGTCAGGGGAGAGCGGCTCGTACGGACCACGGCGTGGGTCGCGCGCCCGGCCACGACCACGACGCGCAGGTCCGCCGACCTGCTGCCGAGCGAGGCCTTCGGGAGCCAGCGCTCGATGTGCAGTCCGTCCGGCGCGAGCGTGTCCACGATCGCGGCGATCTGCGCCTCCTCCGTGTAGCGGCGGATCCGCAGGGAGTTGTGGAGGTCGCCGTCCGGCGTGCGTTCCACCGAGGTGGTGGCCCGGATCCGGCCGGAGGCGGTCGTCTCGACGGCCAGCACACCCGACGCGGACGAACCGTGCGCGAGCTTGACGAAGACCCGCCGCAGCGCGGCCTCCGCCATGAGGTCCCGGACGCCGTTCCAGTCCTCCACGGCCCGGCGGGCCCCGGAGGTGGGGGACGGCGGCACCGGCACACCCGCCGCGTCGAGACGGGCGTGGCACAGCCGCTTGTCGAAGAGCACGGCCAGATCCGCCGGGTCGTCGAGCCGCCGGCCCCCGCGCAGCGAACGCACGCATTCCAGGAAACCCGCGTACCAGCGCGCGGAGCCCTCCACCCTGGTCGGCTCGTCCATGCCCCGCAGCAGCCGGTCCACCTCGGCGTTCTCGCCGGGGGAATCCAGTCGGACGACCTCGTCGTCGGCGAAGTCGTGCCCGCCGTCCCGCACTACGTCCCGCCACTCGACCACCCGGGGCGTGCCGGAGCCCGCCGCCTCGGCCGCCGCTGTGAACAGAGCCACCCGGCGGTTCTCCCCGTTGGCCACGACCGCCCACTTCACCGGCGCGCCGTCCGGCCGCAACCCGCCCATCCCGCCTCCTCGTTCTCCGTTCGGGTGCTACTCGCCGACCGCGACGAAACGCCAGACCGTTCCGTCCTCCTCCTCGTCGGAGTCCGCGTTGTCCCGGTCGGCGTCGACCGCGACACCGGCGGGCTCCAGCGTCTCCAGCAGGCGCGTCCGTACGCCTGTGCTGAGGTAGTTGTGGTGCAGGTCGAGCACCTCGAGATGGGTCAGCGGCTGGCCCGACAGCAGGGCCGCGGCGCCGTCGTCGGTGAGCACGCCCATGGAGACGTCGAGGTGCGTGAGGCGTGCCACGACGGGGGCCGAGGCCAGTGCCGTGCAGATGGCGTCCTGGATCTCGCTGTTGCGCAGAGCGAGACGGGTCAGGCTGGGCAGCCGGGTGCCCGCGAAGAACGGCTCCAGGTCGGCGACATCGGCGTCGCCTCCGTAGTTGGACGTGCCGAGCCACAGGTCGAGTCCCACCAGGGCGGGCAGGTCGCTGGCGGCGATGCCGCGCACCGCTTCGACGGGCATGCCGCCGGTCTCGACGGTCAGCGTGCGCAGTCGCTCGTGCCGGAGGGCGGGGAACACCAGCCCGTTGCCGCCCCGGACGCCGAACTCCTCCAGGCCGGGGAAAGCCTCCAGCAGGGGCGAGATGTCACCCTGGACGATCCACGAGATCTCGCACTCCTCCATCACGATGTCGGCGAGGAACAGTCCGCGCAGCGCGGGCAGCCGGTCGCGCGCGGCCACCAGCGCCGTGATCACCGCGCTGGGGGAGGTGTCGTACACATCGCTCCACGCGCCGACGATCAGCGCCCTCACCTTTTCCGTGTCCACGGCCGCCAGGAAGCGTGCGAAGGCGTCCTCCCACTCCTCCTCGCTCTCGTAGGCCTCGACGGCGATGCGCCAGGCGACGGATTCGGGCGAGGGAAGCGATGCGGCCCCGGGCGACTCGTCGTCGGCGTCCGGGAAGGCGAAGACCGGCAGGCCGTGGAATTCCTCGAGGTGGCTGTGGATGGTCATGCGCGCCCGCTCCTTCGTGCTGATTCCGGTGGATCGACGGTCGTGGTGGGAAGTCCGGAGCGCGCGGCCCGCACCCGGACAGACGATTTCTACCAAGGGCCACTGACATCACCGCGAACAGGGTCGGCACCTGGGGACGGGGAGCGAGGCGGCGGCCGCCGCACGACGCGGCCCCGCGCCGCAGACCGGGTCCGAGGATCGGCGTCGAGAACATGACGCCTGGTCAGCGAGGGTGCGGGCCCGGTCCCGAGGCCGATTGTCAGTGGTCGCCTCTACGGTTTTTCCCAGGGCACATCGAGTGCCGCGCCGGGAGGGAGACCCATGTTCCGCCAAGGAGACGTGCTGATCGTGCCGTTGGACGAGAAGGCGGTGCCGGACCACGCCCGCGACGCCGCGTCCGAGCCTCGCGACGGCCGCGGACGTCTGGTGCTGGCCCTCGGTGAAGTCACCGGGCACGCCCACGCCGTGGTCGGTCCGGGGCGCCTGATACGGGACGGCGGCGTGTTCGGACCGATGCTGCTGCACGTCCCCGACGGGGCGCGGGTCGTGCACGAGGAGCACGGGGCGATCTCGCTCCCCAAGGGCTGGTACCGGGTGATCCGCCAGCGGGAGTACGTGCCCGGCTCGGTGCGGATCGTCGCCGACTGACGGGTCCGCCGGTGGTTCCGGCTCCGGCCTCGGAGCGGCGCACACCGGCGTGCGAACCGCGAGTTCGACGGCAGGACCGGGGGCATCGAGGGTGCCGTGCCGCTCGGGAACAGGCGACGCAGGAGAGGAACGGTGTGATGGAACAGGGCAGTTGGCGTGCCACCGCGACACGGACGGGAGCGGGGGACCGGGCGGCGGCGGAGGAGGGCGTCAGGCTCGCCTATCGCAGGGCCGGGCTGGACGAACCCGAGCGCATCGTCTGGGCGCGCTCGCCGCACGAGGCCGTCCGCATGCTCATGGGTACGGTGCCCGTCGACGGCGCGGACCTGGGGGACACCGGCCCGGGTGTCCGAAGCGCCGTCGTCGCCGGACCCTGGGCGGCGGAACGCGCGCGGGCGCACGAGCGGCTGGGCCCGGAGGGATGGAGCGGTCACTGGCGGGCCACGGGAGCGGCCCTGTGGGAGTCGGCCCGCACGCTGGCCGACCGGGTGCGGGCGGGCATCGTCGAGGACCTCGCCACCGACCGGCACGAGGAGAGCCGGGTGCGGTTGCTGCTCCTGGACGCGACCCTGGGTCAGCACGACGCGGCCTGGCTGTCCGCCTTCGACCCCGACGGAGCGAGCGCCCTCGCCGGGATCGCGGCGGTGGCGCGCGAGGCCGGCTGGTGGTGGCCGTACGAGAAGGTGGCGATCGTCAGCGAACGGCCGCTGAGCCTGCACCGCGACGAAGCCGGACGGCTCGACCGGGGCGACGGCCCGGCACTGCGCTACGCCGACGGCTTCGAGCTCTACGCCTGGCGCGGGATGCCGGTCCCCCGCGCCTTCCTCGACGAACTCACGGCGCTGACACCCGAGCGGATCCGCGACGAGGAGAACGCCGAACTGCGCCGGGTGATGCTGGAGTACTACGGCTACGACCGCTATCTGGACGAGTCGGGGGCCGTTCCCGTCCACCGTGACGAGACGGGGGTGCTGTGGCGGGTCGAACTGGACGGGGACGAGGACGTGGTCATGGTCGAGGTCGTCAACTCGACTCCGGAGCCGGACGGCACGAACCGTACGTACTGGCTGCGCGTCCCGCCGACGACCCGTACGGCCCGTGAGGGAGTGGCGTGGACGTTCGGCCTCGCCGCCGAGACGTACGAGCCGTCCCAGCAGACATGAGGACGGCCGACGGCCCGGCTCGTGTCCGTGCCGTCGGTTCCCGGAGAGCTTGTCGCGACGGGGGCTCACCGCTACGAATGCGGGGGTCCTCGGCGGGGCCGTGAGGCGGCCGGCGGTGCTGTCCGGCCGAGGCTCAGGGCCGCTGCCCCCAGGCCGTCATCATGCCGGGTCCGAGTTCGGCGAGCCGGGGCGAGGCCAGATAGGCCAGGGTCTCTTCGATGTCGGTGGAGTCCACTCGTCCGGTTTCCTCGAGGGCCGGCCGCATGCGGTCCAACGTCTCGGACCAGAAACGAGCCAGCGGACCGCCCGCGACCAACGGCGGGCACACCAGTTCACCGGCCACGTTCCGCAGCCCTTCCTCCCTCAGGAAGTGCGGGTACGCCGGGACGTCCGACGTGTCGGTGCCGATGGTCGACCGCAGTGCCTGCCACATGGCGTCCATGGTCCGTCGATAGGCTGACGAGGTGTCCAGGGGGTTCGGCACCTCCACGGCATCACCGATCACCAGCCAGCCGTCAGGATTCAGCCATTGCGTGAGACGAGAGACGATCCGACGGCGTTCGGGCAGGTGCATGAGCACGAACCTGGCGTGGATGAGGTCGAAGCCGCCCAGGTCCAGGCTCTCGTCCCGGAGATCGGCGGTGACCAGGCGTACCCGCGGGCTCGCGAGGGTGTCCAGCCCGCTGGTGTCCCGGTCCAGCGCGACCACCTCCGAGGCGTCCGCCTCCTCCAGCAGCCATCGGACCACGGTCCCGGTTCCTGCTCCCACCTCCAGGCAGCGGCCGCCCCGCCCCGAACCCAGTGCGCGCAGACGGCCCGTGGTGACGGGGTCGTAGACCAGCGCCGCCGCGTCGATGCGCTCGGCCTCCTGCGGGTGCTCCGGCTCGAACAGGGCTTCTCCATAGCGGCCGTCGGGGGCCGGAGAGCCGGTCATGACGCGTTCCCTGCCCCCGGTCCGGCGATGGGTACCCTGCCTGTCCGCACCATGAAATCCCCTGAAGATCGAAGAACGATTTACAGCCAGAGTGGCAGCTTTCGGGCGCCTCGGCAGATCGCCGGGCACAGGATCCACCCACCTTTGCACCGGCTGTGACCCTTGAAACGCACCTGTAACGCTCATAGCATGATCGAACTCACGACGATTGCCCTGATCGTCCGTCCTTCACTAGAAGAACACGTTGTCTAGCGCGAAGGGTGAGCCATTTCGACCAACGACTAACAAATCGGCCAAACAGTTGATATCTATATCGCCCCGAGTAATTTCACGAATAAACAACATAATCGACTTCGGTGAGCGACGTGGACCACGGGCGATTCTGTGGGCCGTCGCGGGCGTCGTGACCTTGGGATTCCTCGTCGCGATGGAGATCGTCGCGCGTCACTACGGCATGCCGGGGCCGATCACCAATCAGGCCGGCGAGGTGATACTCACGCCCACCTCGGGGCCGCTGCTGTATGCCGGCCTGGCATTGATGATGGTCGTCCTCTCCTGGCGGCAACGGTTCATCGCGCTGGGGATCGCGGCCGGTATCGACATCGTCTTCTTCCTGGTGCGCTGGGTGCTCGACGCCAAAATGATGTTCGGCAACGGCGCATTGTGGGTGATTCTGGGCTATGCGTTCATCGCCGTCACGCGCCGCACGGGCAAGGAGCGCATTCTGCTCCTGAAGGGTGTCGGACTGGGTCTGCTCCTGGTGGCCGGTCACAAGACCGGCGACACCTGGTTGATGATCACATCGGAGACACGCCCGACCGTCCTCGACCCGTACGTGGCCACAGCCGATCACGCGCTCGGCAACCCGTCCTGGGTGATGGGCCGGATCGTCGAGGCCACCGGCTCGATCGGCTACCACGCTCTCCATCTCGTCTACGGCCAGCTCCCGCTCGCGGCGGCCGTCTTCGCCCTCTACCAACTGCGTCACGTGGCGCAGGAGCGCCGCTTCCCGGGCCATCATCTGGTGCGTACCTTCCTGGCCATCGGCCTGGTGGGGCCTGCCATCTACATGATCTTCCCGGTGGCCGGGCCGGTGTTCGCCTACGGCGCCGAGGGCGGGCAATGGGCGGCGGCCAACCTGTGGCCGCACACTCCGGTGCCGATCGGCACCCCGCACCCGATTCCGTTCGACGAGATAACCCCGCGCAACTGCATGCCCAGCCTGCACACGGCCTGGGCCACCACGCTCTTCATCCACACCCGCGAGGGCTCACGGCTGCTGCGTTACGCGGGCACGTTCTGGCTGGTCGGCACCCTCACGGCAACGCTCGGGTTCGGGTACCACTACGGCGCGGACCTCGTCGCCGGCGTGGTGTTCGCGCTCACGATCGAGGCGGCCATGCGCTCGTTCCACCGAGGATGGGACCGGTCGGGATTCACACTGGTCGTCTACGGCTCGGCGGTCTTCACCGCGCTCCTGGTGTCGTACCGCTACCTGCCGGTGGAGATGGCCACGCACCCCTGGGTGTTCGGGCCGAGCCTTCTCCTCGCGATGGCCTCCGTGATCTACGGATACGTGCGGACCACCAGACTGTGGAATCCGCAGACCGCCCCCGTGCAGCAACCGGAACCGCAACTCGTACAGGTGTGACCGCTGTGCGCCCACGGGGGTTCGCGCCGCTCACTCGATGCGCCAGGGACCGGCCCTGCCGGTGCTTCGGGCGGGAGCGGGTGCCGGTCTGCGGCCCGCCCGCGGAGCCGGTCCAGGGCTGAGTGACGCCTCTGAGGTCCGGGCCGGGGGCGGGTCCGGCCGGGTCCCGCCCTGTCCAGGGCTCCCCGCGGCCCCTGTGGCCCGCTGAGGCCCTGGCGGCGCGCGGTGGGGTCAGGCGCGGTGGCTCTGGTAGTAGCCGCCGACCAGTTCGTGGTAGTCGGTATTGCCGACGTGCTTGTCCCGGTCGAACTCGGGGGACTCCCTGATCTGCTCCTGGGTGAGCGCGACGTAGATCTTCCGCTCGTCCCGGTCGACCCGCCGCACCGTACCGGCGGGCAGCAGGACATGCCTGCCGAAGATCCACACGCCGATGTCGACGACGAGATACGAGGAGCCGAAGTCGTCCGCGTGCTTGTCGACCCTGCCGATGGCACCGTCGGTGGCCTCGACCTTGTACCCGACCAGATCGGTGCCCGCGACGTGCCCGGCGGCCGGGTCGTAGCCCCAGATGCTGTCAGTCATGAACGGCTCCCTCGTCGAGAATCCTCGCTCGTCCGGAGCGGAACCCGGGACTCGCGCAGGCGTCATCCACGGTAGACGAAGGCTGTGCGCGACGGTGGGTGAGGCCGCCCGGCCGTCCCGTGCTCGGACCGGGGTGCGGGGGTGCCGGTGCGGCGATGTCAGTAGTAGTCGCCCCGGCGCTGTGCGGGGTTGACGGTGTCCCGCCGCTGCTGCAGCCGGCGGTTCGCCCTGGCGGCCGATATCTCCCGCAGGTGCGCCTGGCTCTGGAGCGTCATCATCGACCCCAAGGCGTGGCGCCCGGTCATCGGGTTGTCCACACAGGTCTGGTACATCACGGCGGCTCGTTCGTTGTCCTGGTAGAGGGTGCGGTAGATCTCCGCGGCGCGGTACTGGCCGTAGGGGTGGTTCCGTGTGGCGGCCGCCAGGAACTGTTCCAGGGCGTGTTCCGCGGGGGACCGGCTGATCGGGATCAGGCGCTCCAGATACAGGTCGCCGAGGACGATCATCGCTTCGGGTTCGCCCAGCCGGGCCGAGGCGTGATACCAGCGGGCCGCTTCGTCCAGCGACTCGACTATGCCCGCTTGGGGGCAGCCGCGGTGGTAGAGCGAGGCGAGGTAGAAGGCCGATCGCGGTGAACCACTGCTGTGCCGCAGCCGTGGCACCGCGCTCGCGTACCGCCCCTGTATGTAGTCGATGTGCCCCAGCAGTTCGATCGCGGCACTGTGGCCGGTGGACGCCGCGGTTTCCAGGAAGTGGACCTCGGCACCGGGGTGCTGTCCGCTGGTCCAGCAGTGCAGGCCGATCCGGTAGTACTCCTCGGCACTGGTCGGCTCGTGCCCGTCCACGGTGAAGTTGGTCCCCTGCCACTGCACCATGTCGCCGCCTTTCGCGTCGTGGCCTGCCCCGGCGGACACGTGCGGCACATCGCTCCACGACCTCGCGGGGAGGCGGGAGCGACGACGGGGACAAACCGGTCGTCAGTCGGTCGTTCCGGCCGTTCCTGTACGTCGTCCCGGTGCGCCGGGGTCTCGACAGATGGTACGACTCGTCAACCGGATCAATCGTAGGCCTGGTTGTCCGAGGGCCCGCCCGTTCTGCGGCGCGGATCGCCGGTGTGGCCCGTTCGCGGCGGCAGCGGCTGCGTGGCACCCGCGCCGATTCGCTGTCACACGGACTTCCGCCACCGTGCCCCGGCAGGTCGTACGCGGCCGTTCATGCGGAGGGACCGGTCGGCGCTTCCTGGTGTTCCGGCGGTACGCGCGCGGCCACGGCGTCGAAGAAGCGCCACCCGTCGACTTGGGCGGCGGGCCGGAAACGCTGTCCGTCCGCCAAGACCTCCTCGACCAACTCCCGCACGGTCGCGGGCCGGTGCAGATTGAGGTAGCCGCCTCCCACGCGACTTACACCACCCTCGTGAGCGCCCCAACCGCCGCCGCCCACCACACGACCGGGGCCCGAGGCGAAGACGATGCGGATCACACCCGGGGAATCCTCGCGCGAGAGGACGAGGACCTCTTGGCACGAGTGTCCGGGCACACCGTCAGGGTCCGGGGCCGGCACATGCCGATGGCTGACCCACCAGCGGAATTGCTCGGAGCCCACGACCAGTTGCCGATATCGACGACGTCCCATGCCGTCACGTTAGCAACGCCCGCGGCGGGGTCGCGTCGGCCTGGAGTGCGATGTCTGCCGGGTGCTTCAGACCGTGCCGGTTCCGACGAGGCCGTCGGGCTGTGCCGAGGCTGTCCGCAGGGCGCTTCTCAACCTGCCGCTGAGCTGCCGGACCACGCAGATGGACAGGACGGCCGCGCAGATGAACAGACCGTCGCTGAGCACCACCCACTCCAGTGCCCGGCCGCTCTGTGCCGTCGTGTCCGCCTTCTCCATCGCGGACAGGGCCTTCTCGCCCGCCGCGCCGGCGGCGACGGCGAAGAGCCACCAGACGGTGAGCAGGGGGTGGCCGCGCCGACGGCGCGCCGCCGGTTCGGCCGCTGCCCACAGGTCATTGACGATCATCTTGGGGACGAACAGATCGGCCACCGGAACCACCCAGCCGAAGAACAGCCACGCGCGGCGCCGGCGCTGTCCTTCCGGCCAGAGCCGTTCCGCGAGGTCGCGCATGCTGGTCATCCAGATCATGAGGAGGAGCACCGTCGCGACGGTGGTGCCCTTCCACCAGCCCAGAACGTTTCCGAACCACATGTCGGCGACGAGAAGCGGCAAGCCCTCGCTGCCGTCAGGCGTCGGGGGCAGGGGCGGTGCCAGCAGGACCTGGTGCTTGTGCCACGCGGCCAGCGCGGTCGCCGCGGTCACCAGTACGTACGCGGCGAGCACGCCGCAGGTCCACAGGGCCGGCCCGCCCAGCGACTTCACTGCTCTCTTCACTACACACCTCCGCGAGTCCCTGCTCGGACTTTCCGCAGGTCGGCGGGTGATCTTAACCTGCGGAGAGACGAGGTCCGACCGGTCTGCCCGGAGCACGAGTTCGGTACGCGTCCGCGTTTCGCGGGACCATCCGCCAGGTGGTGCGGACACCGTCACCGATCGCCGCCGGGTGCGGAGGGCGGCGTCGCCGATCGCCTGCGGGGGTGCCCCGGGCCCCACGCCACCGGTGGTCCGCAGAGAACCCCACCGATGCAGGAACAAAGGGTGCGAAGCGTGTGGTCCCCTTCTAGCGTGGAGCGAGGATGCCGTACCGCGCGTCCGGCGATCCGGTCACCGAGGACGGCCGCGGCGTCCGTGCCCGTCGAGCGGCCGCTCCTCGGTTCCGACTGCCGTATGAGCAAGGACGTAATCGTCTGTTGCCTGCCCGCACTTCGCCTGCGCTGGAGATACGCGTCATGCTTTCGAACACGTCTCGGCCCGTCATCACGGCGACGCTGCCCGTCGTCGGCGAACACATCGGTGAGATCGCCCAGCGCTTCTACCGGCACATGTTCGCCAACCATCCCGAGCTCCTGGACGGGGTCTTCAACCGTGGAAACCAGGCGCACGGAGAACAGCAGCAGGCCCTCGCCGGTTCCGTGGCGGCGTTCGCCAGCGGCCTGGTGAGCACACCGGAGCGGACCCCGGAACACCTGCTGAAGCGCATCGCGCACAAACACGCGTCCCTCGGGATCCGTCCGGAGCAGTACCAGACCGTCCACGACAATCTGATGTGGGCGATCGTCGACGTGCTGGGCGACGCGGTCACCCCGGAGGTCGCCGCGGCCTGGGACGAGGTCTACTGGCTGATGGCGAACGCCCTCATCAACCAGGAACGCGGGCTGTACAGCGCCCGAGGGGTCACTCCGGAGACGGTGTGGCGCAAGTGGGAGGTCGAGAAGAAGATCAGGGAGACCCGGGACGTCGTGACGTTCGTGGTCAAGCGGATCGACGACCGCCTCGTGAAGAGTTCGCTCCCCGGCCAGTACGTCACCGTGCTCATGGACATGCCCGACGGGGTGCGCCAGCCACGCCAGTACAGCCTGACCCGGGCCGACGACGGCGAACACCGCCAGTTCTCGGTCAAGCGCGTGCACGGCAACGGTGAGCCCGAGGGAGAGGTCTCCGCCCTCCTGCACGACTCGGTCGACGTGGGCGACGTGCTCACCCTGTCGCTGCCGTACGGCGATGTCGTGCTCGACGACTCCGGGCGGCCGGTGGTGTTCGCCACGGCGGGCATCGGGATCACCCCCATGGCCGGGATGCTCTCCCACCTGGTCGAGGCAGAGTCCCGGCTGCCGATCACCGTCCTGCACGCCGACCTCGACGAGGCGTCGTTCGCGCTGCGTCGCCAGGTGGTCAGCGACGTACTCGAACTGCGCAACGCCGAGATGTACCTCTGGTACGAGAAGGGCGCGCAGACCAACGAGCCGGTGAAGGGCGTCTTCGAAGGGCTGATGGACCTCTCCCACGTCGATCTGCCGGACAAAGCGGTGTACTACATGTGCGGTCCGCTGGCGTTCATGCAACCGCTGCGGAGCGCGCTGCTCGGACGCGGTGTCGCACCGCAGGACATCCAGTACGAGGTGTTCGGCCCGGACCTCTGGCAGGCGGACCTCGACTGACGAGCCCGCTCCCCGCCCCGAACGACCCCGGCGACGCACTCCGGTGAGCAGGCGTTGACCAGCAGGGGCCGCCAGCCCGGGGCCGAGGCGCCCTGCCGTTCGGGGTGGAACCCGGCCCGGGCCCGCGGCTGTGGCTCGTACCGGTCGAAGCATGAGCAGGAGTCCCGGTGGGTCTCAGCCTGCGCCGGACCCGAACCTCCTGTGCCAGCACGGCCGTTCACCCCTTGCCCCGCGTCGTCCGCCATGACGTCACCCTACGAAAACTGTCGTGGACCGTCCCGGCGATGTACGCCCCGCCTATGTCGTCCATGGCACGGTCACGGTCGCAGCGATCCGGATCCGGCCCCGGACGGGACCCGTCAGAGGTTGCTTGAACAGGCCTGCACGCTCTAACGAACGGGCCCGCACTCGTCGATGATCACAGTCGGCTCGGACAGGAAGACCTCTCGGTCGACAGGGCCGTACGCGATGTTGAAGGTATCGAGCCAGTAGGACCAGCCTCGGATTCCGAGGGCGCTGCTGAACCTGTAGTTCAACTGCCACCGGACCCACTGTCCCGGAAGCAGCCGCACCGCGGGCGGCCGGCGCGGCCGGGGAGGCAGTCCGAACAGCGGCTCCACACGAGCGAGTACCCGGAGCCGGTCGCCTTCGTTCCGGAGGCTGACACCGACCTCGCGGAGCTCGGTCCGGCCCGAGCGCGGCTCGAACCCGTCGTGCTCGGACATGTGGACGAAGTGGGCGGACCCCGAGGGAATCCGGGGCAGTGCGAAGCCGACCGGCAGGGCGTTCCTGAGGGCAGCAGCCTCTCCGCCCCGGGACTGCTTCGTCCAGGACGTCTTGACCCACTGCACGGTGATCTCCACTGCGCCTCCTTCGCCGGGAGCCTAACGAGCCGACGGCAACGGCTCGACGGGCGGTACTCGTTCGAGGGGCGGTGACCGCTCCGGTCGGCCCCTGCCTCTGACAGCCGCGGCTGCCGCGGCGCCAGCGGTCGCGCCCAGGCTCGTAAGCTGCCCGGATGCCCGATGACGTCCTCGCCCTGTGGCCCCTCGCACCCGTGTCCGAGACCGACTGGCTCGCCGAGCTCGCACAGGACGACGGCCTCACCGGCTACGAGGTACCCGGGCGTCCCGATGCCGCCTGGGTCCTCGGCGGCATGTACGAGCGCGGGGAAACCGCGGAGGAATCGGTCAACGACGGCCAGAGCCGGAGCGAGCACCCCGGCCCGGGTTGGGAGCGGCTGCGCTGGGCGGAACTGGCCGCCCGCATCGGCGATCCGATCGTGCCGCAGGGCCTGTACCGTTCCTATGGACTGAGCGGGAGTGAGTCCTGTTGCCAGGTCTCCTGCTCAGTCGAACGCCCCGGACGGTGTTGGGCGTTCTGGTTGCCCGCGTTCGTTCCGCGTCCGGGCGGCACGGATCGTGTCCGTGGTCCGGGAACACGGGGGCGGGGTCCCTCGCACCCCGGGGTCTCCGGTCGGGCCTGGACCGGTCCGATGCCCGTACCCATCGCTCTGGTGGGTACGGGGCGGTGCCGTCCGACGCCGGACCGGATGCCCCAGGGCGCGTCTTCCGATCGCCACGGCGGCAGCGTCGTGGCGGGTGGTCTTCCTGGTGGTGCTGGTGAGGGGTTTCTGCCAGTGCTGGGCACCCCACTTGCTGGTGTAGGCGGGGTCGACCGCGACCAGTGGGATGCCGAGTTCGGCGGCCATGGACACCAGGCGGGCGCGGAGCCGGGCGGCGGGCATGCCGGAGATCAGCTTGCGGAAGTGTTTGCGGCGGCCGTGTTTCTCCCGGCTGGTCTCGGCGGTGAAGTCGAGGTCCTCGATGGCGATCGCCAGCCGGCGGCGTCCGGCCCAGTGCAGCAGGCGGGTCAGGGCGTGGCGTACCTGGGCGTCGCGGTGGTCGGCGGTGCCCGACAGGTCGTAGTCGAAGCGGCGCGGGGTGCCGACCGGGTTGCCGTGTGCGTCCAGTCGCCAGGCGGCCAGGTGATCGGCGTTGGTGTCCACCCCGATCAGCCCGCCGGTCCGCACGGCGCTCAGGGGCATGATGGGGGTGGTTGGGAGGGTCCAGGAGGCGGTCAGGTACCAGCGGTTGCGGCCGGTGTCTTCGTGGATGCGGTAGGCCACCGCCCGGTTCGCCGCGACGCGGTCGCGCCACATCTCGCCCCGGTGCGCGAAGGACACCCGCGCGGTGAGGACGTAGCGGCCGTGCGGGGCGTTGGCGAGGTGGGTGAGCGGGGTCGGGAGTTTGATGCCGACCTGCCCGTCGGGGCTGATGCGGATGGTCTCGTTGCCGTAGCGCTTGCCGGACTCGCCGTCCGCCTGCAGGAACCGGCGCGACGCCTCCCACCGGGCCCGCCATGCCTCCTCGCCGAGCTGCGCCTCGTCCAGGTGGTGGCGGGTGTTGAGCAGTCGTTTTCCGCCCCGCACCACCCGCACCCGACCGGCCGCCCAGTCGGCCCTGGCGGCAGCCAGCCGGTCCTCCAGTACCCGCAGCCGACGGGTCTTGGCATGCCACTCCCGCCGGCTGCGGTAACCGCCAGCAGCCCGCTTGCTGCCTCTCTCGCCGAGGGGGAGGGACAGCCGGTGCCGGATCGTGTCCACTCCGGCTTCGAGCTGCCGGATGTGCGCGTGCTGGCCGCGCCGGGCCAGCGCCCACTGGTCATGGGTGGCCTTCGTCAGCGACCCCGCCCACCGCGACGACGACAGCCCGGTCAGCTCCCGCTTCCGCACTGCCCACGACTCACTGCCGTGCTCCAGGCCGACCGCGCACCGCGCCTTCAGATCCCGCGCGGCGAGTGAACCCAGGTGGTCGCCGACCACGCGCAGGACGGTCTCGTCCTGGGCAGTCAGGCCCTTGAGCCGGTCTCGGACCGCCACCCCCGACGGACCGGGCACCACGAACGACGCCGCCACCGCCCGCAGATCACCCACACCGTCACCCCCAGCCGACCCGAACAGCCCGTCACCCCACCCAACGAGCACCACCCACAAAGGTCACGCATTCGAGACGGGAACTTCCGTTCCCTCCCCAAACCTCGTACGAGCGGAAACCGTCAACACCCATTCACGCACGCCAGAACACGCTTACGCACAGTCAACAGGCAACAGTTGCCAACCCTGTTTTCACGGCTTCCCCTCCTGGGAAGGGGCGGGCGTCCAGCCGGGCTCCATCGAATGGCCCGCCGAGGGCGGCCTCGACCGGCCGACATGGGAGCGGCTGATCCGGTTCCTCACCGCACACAGCCCTCAGGGCGCGGACACGGCTTGCCTGGCGTACTACAACCCGATCATCACGGGGGACTTCGAGGCGAAGCACGTCCGCTCCGGCCGGCTGGGTGACGCCCAGGCACTCTTCGACCACCCGGACATCCTGTACACCCCGTCCAACCTGTGGCCCGCGGACCGCTCCTGGGCCGTCTTCACCGACTACGACCTCTGGGCCACCAAGGTCAGCGGCCCCCGCCCGCTCGTCGAGGCGCTGCTCGCGGACACCGAGATCGAAGCCGTCCGCCTGCCGTGGACCAGCTAGTGAACCTTCCCGGGCGGTCTCCGCACGCCGTGATCCCCGCGGGTCGTCACCGGACGGCGGCGGCCCGTGGATCGACCTCGCAGTGATCGATCTCGTCCACGTGCCCCGCGCCGGCAACCGGCACCCGGACGGTCGCTTTGTCCTTCGCGGGCACCGACACCTGGTCGGAAGTCTTGATCATGGTGAAGCCGTGCGCGTCCTTGAAGCTGATCCCCACGGTGAACAGGCCCTCGCGTCCGTTCGGATTCCTGACCTCGACCGTCGCGTACGGGTCGTCGGTGCTCGCGCAGTGCCTGAGTACGGCGGTGCCGTCCTTCAGGGGCCGGGCGGTGTCGCCGGAGGGGGACGCCGTGGGGGTGGAACGGCCGGTGGACCGCGGACGGTGGGTGGCGCCGCCGCTGCCACCGGTGGCCGTCCCGGAGTCGTCCGCGTCACTGCCGGACGAGCCGCTGGACGAACTGCCGTACGGGTCGCCGCCGGACGAGCCGCCGCTGGACGCCGACGAACCGTCGTGGTCCTGGCCGGAACTGCTGCAGCCGCCCCCGCCGTCGCCGTGATGGCTTCGGCTGCCGTGACCACGGCCCGACGAGAACCCGGTCAGGGCCAGCACGACCATCGCCGACACCGCTGTGAATTTGAGCCTGCGCCCCCGTGTGTACATGCCGTCACCCTAATCGTGGCCGTCGCACCCGCCCCAGCGGGGCCGAACGGCCCGTCTCGCGGCCGGCGGAGGCCCGCGACGGAAGGGGTCCCGGCGACCACGGGCCCGCGTCCGCCGAACGGCCGGGCGAGGCCGTGATCCGGCCGGGAGGCAGGGGCGGCGCCGCGGGACGGCGTGGATCACAGGGAGTGGAGCAGGGCCAGGGTCTGCCGGAGCTCGTCCCTCAGCGTCCGTCCGGCCGCCTCGGCATCCCCCCGTACGACGGCGTTCACCAGATCGGTGTGCCCCGCGTCGCCGGGGTCCGGATCGTCGGAGCGCAGGCCGAGCAACTCGACCAGATCGAGCAGCCGGTGCTGCAGCACCGGTACGAACTCGGTGAACAGGTTGGTGAGTACCGGGTTGTGCGCCGCGGCGACCACGGCCCGGTGCAGGGCGATGTCGGCCTCCACGAACTCGGTGTCGCCCGCGTTCGCGGCGGCACGGCGCCCGGCCAGGGCCGCGTGGAGTGCGGTGATGTCGTCCTCGGTCCGGCGCTGCGCGGCCAACTGCGCGGCCTCCACCTCGAGGAGCATCCGTACCTCGTAGACGTCCGTGATGGCCGCCTGGCGCAGTCGGGCGGACCAGTCCTCCTTGGGGGTGGTCGCGATGACGAAGACACCGGAACCCTGCCGTGCCTGCACCAGTCCCGCGCCGGCCAGTGCGCGCAGGGCCTCACGGACGGTGGAGCGACCCACGCCGAGGGCTTTGGCCAGGGTGGTCTCGCCGGGGAGCTTCGTCCCCACGGCCCACTCACCGCTGGTGATCTGCTCGCGCAGGTGCGTGGTGGCCTGTTCCACCAAGGGGGACGGCCGCAAGGCGCCTAGTGACATGTGGGGTTCACCCTTTCATTCCTCAGCTTGTCTGAGGAGCTGAGTTGTCGCTAGTCTACCTCGCATGCTGCTGCTCGAGCTGCTTCTCCTCGGCTGCCGCTGCGGGGTCTGACGCGACCGGCACCCCGCAGCGGGGTACCAGGCTGCGCCGGTCCACGACGGCCGACTGAAAGAGGCTCAGCACACCATGGCAGCTCCCTTACAGAGCACGGCGTTTCCCACCCTGCGCACCCCTGTCGGTGACGTCCCGGTGGACGCACCGGGCTGGAACCCCCAGCGTCCGAGCGCGATGCCGCACCACCGCTACCGGCCCGCGCACCAGCGGGTCGCCCTGCCCCTGACCGACCGCACCTGGCCCTCCCGCCGGATCGAGCGGGCCCCCTTGTGGGTTCCGGTCGACCTGCGCGACGGCAACCAGGCGCTGGCCGAGCCGATGGACACCGAACGCAAGCGCCGGATGTTCGACCTCCTGGTCACCATGGGCTTCAAGGAGATCGAGGTCGGCTACCCGTCCGCCAGCCGGACCGACTTCGACTTCGTGCGGCACCTGGCCGACAGCGGTGCCGTCCCCGACGACGTGACCGTCTCCGTGTTCACCGCGGCCCGCGAAGACCTGATCGACCGGACCGTCGCCTCCGTCGAAGGCCTCCCGCGCACCCTCGTACACCTCTACACCGCGACCGCTCCCACCTGGCGGAACGTCGTCCTGTCCCGCTCCCGCGCCGAGGTCCACCGGCTGATCCTGGACGCCGCCGGCCACCTGCTGCGCAAGGCCGAGGCGCGGCCGCGCGCCGACATCCGGTTCGAGTTCTCCCCGGAGGTCTTCAACCTCACGGAGCCGGACTTCGTCCTGGAGGTGTGCAACAGCGTGACCGACCTGTGGGAGGCGAGCCCCGACCGGCCGGTGATCCACAATCTGCCCGCGACCGTGGAGATCGCCACGCCCAACGTGTACGCGGACCAGATCGAGTACATGGACCGCCACCTGGCGCGCCGCGACGCGGTGATCCTCTCGGTCCACCCGCACAACGACCGCGGCACCGGCGTCGCCTGCGCCGAACTCGCCGTGCTGGCGGGGGCGCAGCGCGTCGAGGGCTGCCTGTTCGGCAACGGCGAGCGCACCGGGAACGTCGACCTGGTGACGCTGGCTCTCAATCTGTACGCGCAGGGCGTGAACCCGATGGTCGACTTCTCCGACATCGACGCGGTACGCGAGGTGGTGGAGCACTGCAACCGGCTGCCGGTCCATCCCCGGCACCCCTACGGCGGCGACCTCGTGCACACCGCCTTCTCCGGCACCCACCAGGACGCCATCGCCAAGGGCCTGGCCCACCACGCCAAGCAGGCCGCCGAGCAGGGGGTCGCCGCCGAGGAGGCACCGTGGGCGGTGCCGTACCTGCCCATCGACCCGGGTGACATAGGCCGTACCTACGAGGAGGTCATCCGCATCAACTCCCAGTCCGGCAAAGGCGGCATCGCCCACTTCCTGCACACCCACCACGGACTGGACCTGCCCCGTTCGATGCGACCGGACTTCTCCCGCACGGTGCAGCACGTCACCGACTCCACCGGCCGGGAGCTGAGCCACAAGGAGCTGTGGGAGCTCTTCCGCACCACCTACATCGCCCCGGCCCTGGACGGCCCCATCACCCTGGCCTCCTGGAACGCCACGGAACCCACCCCGGGCGAGCACCGGTTCACCTGCACCCTGCGCGCCCGCGGGCAGGAGCACTCCTGCCACGGCACCGGCAACGGACCGCTGTCCGCCCTCGCCGACGCCCTGAGCGCCGTGGGCATCGGCGTCGACATCCTCGGCTACACCGAGCACGCCACCGGCACCGGGTCGAACGGTCCCGCCGTGGCCTACGCCGAGTGCCGGGCGAACGGTGTGACCTGCTGGGGCGCGGGCCGGGACACCTCCGTCCTGACCGCGTCGGTCCACGCCGTCATGGCCGCGGTCAACCGCTGCGAACAGATCTCCTCGTGACCACGACACCGTCGTCGCCCTGACCCCGGCGCCCTCCCCGCGGCCGGCGGGGAGGGCGCAACGGGATCCTGGACGGCGACGTCTTCCGGACGCGATTTTCTCCCTGGACACGATCAGAGGGCCATTCACGACAGGGTCAAGCTGGTCGGAGGGGTCCTGCCGTTCATGGAGTGGTTCGACGCGACCTGGCCCAAGGCCGAACCGCAGGCCTGACGGGCTGTGCGGCTCTGCTGTGCCGACCGTGCTCAGGGCCGCCCACCTGTCGTCTTCGTCCTCGTACCCAGGGGCTGGACGAACGCCGTCGGCCGTCGGCGTTCGTCAGCACTCGGTCGCGGAGCCGCGCGTGATGCGGATCGTGGTCCAGTCGGGAGTGCCGTCGTCCAGAGTGGTGTCGACGGCGTCGGAGGTACTGCCGTTCAGATCGACGCAGAGGGTCCCCCGGGCGTCGACCGACCCGTCCGCGCGCAGCAGGGTGACGACGAGGCCGGTCCGCTTCATGGTGTCCGTGTCGGACGAGCGAGAGGTCACCGTGCCGCCGAGGTCGATCTGCCGGCTGGTGCTGTCGTACCCGGAGGTGGTGAAGCTCACCGTGTAGTCGCCGACCGGGTAGGTGCGGGCCAGGGCCTGGTACTGGAGGGCGGTGACGGCGGCACTCGCCGAGGCCGGTGTCCCGGAGGCAGTGTCCCCGGGCGTCGGCGTGGCGTCCGGGTCGGCCGCGGCCACGGCGTCGGCCAGCGCGCCCGTGGGCGACGGCCAGGGCTCCGGACTCCCGTCGTCGGATGTCAGGTCCTCGACCTTGGCCCACCCCGTCCGGCAGCTCACGTTCCGGTCGCTGCCGCTCGTCACGATCCCGGTGCTGGAGATCGTGTGCCGCCCGGCCGGCACGTAGTACAGCATCGAGCCCGCCGCGAACGGAGTTGTCCTCTCGTAGCTGGTACAGGTGAGGTCGATCGTGTAGGCCCGCATGGACGTGGCCCGATTGTCGACGGTGATGGCGCAGGACGCCGAATTGATGCCAAGGCCCTGTAGACCCGAGGGTTCGTCCATGGCGCACACGCCTACCCGCACGTCCGCGGCGGCGTTCCGCGCGGCGGCGGGCGCGGCGGAGGAGCAGCCGGACGCAGTCGCCACCGTGACGGCAACGGTCACGAGGGCAGAGGCGACGGGAAGGCGGCGCATGGGGGGAACTCCCGGGTCGGTGCGCGGACAGGCCCGCCCATACTGCCTGGTGACCGAGCCTCTCCCGTACCCCGTTATCGGATCTGTACGTGCCTCTCCGAGACCGAGCCTCGGCGCGTTTCCGCCGCTCAGGCCGACGAGCGGACAGATCGGCTCAGCAGGCCCGCGGATAGCCGATCTCGGACATGTCCTCGGCCAGGTCCGCCAAGGCGACCTCCGCGTTCAAGGACGACACGAGCTCCTGGGTGAGTGGCCGCAGGGCGTACAGGGCGCTCACCGCTTCCAGGTCCACGGAGACCTCGTAATAGTCCTCGGCGAAGTGCTGGAACGCTTCCGGCGAGCGGTCGACGAGCAGGTGGAACAGGCCTGTGGCCCCGTCGGGGTCGGCATGGTCCGGGGGGAAGTCGATCGTGCCGTGGTGCCACTGGTCGTCGGTCGTCCCGCGCCACAAGCAGGCCGTGACGACGGGCACGCCGTCCTCGTCGGTGAAGGCCGGCTCCTCGACGCAGGGCTTGAAGACGTCGGGAACGTCGTCGATCACTCCCGGCCAGGGCTCGCCGTCATGGCCGTACGGGCTCATCGGTGACGCGTGGCCGAAGCCGCGGACGTAGACCCCGGCCGCCGAGAACACGATGGAGTACTCGTCCCCCGACCCGTCGCGCATGGAGGCCATCTCCTCGCCTTCGGCCCATGCGGCGTCGAACGAGTAGTACCGGCTCTCCCAGTCCGGGCTCAGGACGGCGTCGAGCATCGCCAGTGAGCGGCACAGGTCGCGCAGGTCGGCGATGGCGGGAAGGCTGCGGGCAACGTCATGGACCGTCATGGGCCCATTCAACCGGGTGCCTCTGACAACGGCCGGGCGGGATGTTCGGGTGCTGCCTGTCGGTGGGGTGCGGGACTCCGTCCCGGTCGACCGGAACCGTGGCGGCTGCTGAAGGCCGAGGCCGAGGCCGAGACCGGGCTGGTCGTGACCGCGCCGTCGTGCCGTCGTGCCGTCACACCGTCACGGCGCCGACCGATGCCCCTCAGACCGAACGTGCCCGCCCGGCGGCCTCCAGCGCCGCGGCCAGGAAGCGACGTACCGTCTCCAGCTCACCGGCCTCGAAACCTTCGGCGGCCACCACCAGCTCGCCGATCACCGGTCCGAAGAAGGCCCACCCGAGTTCCGTGGCCTTCTCCTCCACCTCCAGCAGCACGCGTCGCCGGTCGGCCGTGTCCCTGCCGCGCCGGACCAGCCCGAGCCGCTCCAGCCGGTCCACCAGGGCGGTGGTCCCGGCCGAGTTCAGGCGCAGTTGCCCACCGAGCCACCCGGGCGTGGCACGGGTGCCGGCCCGTGACGCGTCCAGCAGGTGGATCAGCGCCCGTACGTCGGTGGGATGCAGCCCGTGACGCGCGGCGAACTCGGCGCCGAGCAGGTCGAACTCCACGGTCACCGCACGCAGCAGGTGAACCAGTCCCATCACCGGGCTCTGATCGTCCATGCCCACTCCCTCGGACCTCGGCATAATATCTCGCTGAGCGAGATTATCGTCGAGCGAGAGGAATGCTCCGTGACCCCGTCCGCTTTCGAGCTTGCCTACGACGAACTGCGTGCCCGCTGGCCCGAGTCCACCGAGGAGCGCGATGTCGCCACGCCGTACGGGCGCACCCGGGTGCACGTGTACGGCCCGGAGGACGGCAGGCCGCTCGTGCTGCTGCCCGGCGGCTCGTCCACCGGCCTGGTCTGGTTCGCCAACGCCCCGGCTCTCGGCAGGCGGTACCGGGTCCACGCGGTCGATCTGCTGGGCGACGCCGGCCGCACCGAACGCCGGGGCGCACCGCTGAAGAGCGCCGACGATCTGACCGCGTGGCTCGACGCGCTGCTGGACGGACTCGGGCTCGCCCGCACCCACCTGTGCGGTCACTCGTACGGGGCCTGTCTGGCCGTCAGGTACGCGCTGCACGCACCGCAGCGGATCGACCGCCTCGCCCTCGTCGATCCCACGCAGGTCTTCGCCGGATTCCGTCCCGGCTACCTGCTGCGCGCGCTGCCCGCCCTGATCCGCCCGAGCGAGGCCCGGGCCCGCGCCTTCCTGGCCTGGGAGACGGCGGACACCCATCCGGACGAGACCTGGCAGCGCCTCTACGCGCTGGCCACCACCGTGCCCGGCCGCAAGGTCGTCGCCGGCGGCCGCCCCCGGGCCGCCGGCCTCCGTATGCCGGTACTGACCCTGTTCGCGGAGCACAGCCGGGTCCACCGCGCCGTCAAGGTCGCCGACAGGGCACGCCGGACGCTCCCGCAGGGCGAGGTGGCCCTGCTCCCCGGAGCCACCCACCACTCCCTGCCGCTCACCGCGCCGCAGCGGTTGAACGACCGGCTGATGGACTTCCTGGACTGACCGCGGCAAAAGCCGGCACCACTGCGTCACCGAGCCTTCAAGTCCTGCTCACGGTGCGAGAGTTCGGACGCTTTCACTCCGATGGCGGGCCGGGGTTCCGAGGCAGGATCATGGGTCGGACACCTACCTGAGGAGGCGGGCGCATTGACCGCGCTGGTGCTCGTTCACGGCCTGTACCACCGCCCCGAGCATTTCGCCGTGGTGGCGGACCGCTTGCGGAGCACGGGAGCAGAGGTTGTCGTTCCGGAGCTCCACCGGGGTTCGTTGGCCGCCGACACCGCCGCGGTCCAGAGCGTCGTCGACGCGCTGGACGAGGGTCCGATCGTGCTCGGTCATTCCTATGGCGGGTCGGTGATCACCGGGGTGCGCGGAGCGGGACACCTGGTCTATCTGGCCGCCTTCGTGCCGGACGTCGGCGAGAGCGCGGCCGGTATGGGCGGGGCGTCCCCACAGCTCCGGGACGCGATCACCCCCGAGCCCGACGGCTCGACCAGCCTGCACCCCGAACGGGCCGTCGACGCGCTCTACGGCGACTGCTCCGGACCTCTCGCCGCCCGGGCGGTCGGCCTGCTGCGTGCCCAGGCCCCCGGCTGCGGGCGGGGAGTTCCGGAGCACCACAGCTGGAAGGACACTCCCTCCACCTACGTCGTCTGCGCACACGACCGGGCCGTCGACCCTGGTCTGCAACGGACGATGGCCTCGCGCTGCACCGACGTGCGCGAGTGGCGGACGGGCCATTCCCCGTTCGTCGGGCAGCCCGATCTCGTCGTCGGACTCCTGCGGGAACTGCTCGCCGCCGCCACTACCACCACCCCGCGTCCGTGAGACTAGGGAGGCTCAACGGCAAGCTGACGGACCGCAATTGAGGAAGCTCGCCCAACGCCCAACGCCCAACGCCCAACGCCCAACGCCCAACGGCGCGCGGCGCATGGCGTGCGGCGCGCGGCGAATGGCGCACGGCGGATCGTCGCGGAGATCCTGCCCGGCGCCGTCGACTCGGTCTTCGGAGCGCCGTGTCACGGCGGTCGGCGGCTGACCGAGGTCGCATGAAGGCCGCTGACTAAGGTCGCGTACATGCCGAGAACCACGCCGCCGCGCCCGCTCGATGTCGAGGCGCTCTTTCCGGAACTGGCCGCCTATCGCGGCATCACCACCCGGCTCCATCCGCGTCCGGGCCGCCCCGACGCGGCGGCCAGTTCCGTGGGCGGCCCGCTGCTGTGGCCGGCGGACGAACCCTGGCCGGTGTGCACCGACCCGCACAGCCACGCGCATGGCCGACGCCCGGCGGACATCCACCGACGGCGGCAGCTCCTGGCCTCCGCGCGGCGCCGCGCATCCGACCCGGGCCCCACGGACGAGGAACGGCGGCAACTGGAGGAACTGAACCGGGAACATCACAGTGAGAAGGCCGCCGCGACCGCTCCGCTGCCGCTGATCGGCCTGGCGCAGCTGTACCGCAGGGACATCCCCGATCTGCCGGCCGGTCCGGACGACTGCGATCTGCTCCAGGTGTTCTGGTGCCCCTTCGACGCACATGGTCCGGGCCGCTACGACATGCTGCTCGATCTGCGCTGGCGCCGCTCGTGGGAGGTCACCGACGCGCTGACGTCACCGCCGCAGCCGCAGGTCGTCGGCTTCCACGGGTACGTGCCCGAGCCGTGTGTGCTGCATCCGGAGCAGGTGACCACCTATCCGTTCGCGGGTCTCCTCGCGGAGGACCTGTGCGCCCGGATCGATGCCTGGGAAGAGGCACGGGAGGAGGAAGCCGAGCGGTCGGCGGACGGCGACGGGGCCGCGGTGGCGGGTTACCAGTACGACCTGTCCATCCCACCGGGCTGGCGCGTCGGCGGTTTCGCCTCCTGGCACAGCACCGACCCGTACCCCATGGACTGCCGGACCTGTGCGACACCGATGCGTCTGCTGCTGACCGTCGACAGTTGGGAATGGGACGGCGGCAGCGGCAGCTGGAAGCCGCTGGAGGAGCAGGAGTCGGCCACCCATCGGTACGCCACCCCGACCGAGGTCATCGTGGGCCGCTGGGGTGAACTCAACATCTTCGCGTGCCCCGCCAACCCCTCCCACCCGCACCGCTGGAGCATCCAATGAGCCAGCCATGACCACTGCTCGCACGGGAGGCTTCCGCGCCGGGGCGATCGAGGGGGTGGCAACGCTTCGGCTTTGTGTCCCCTGTGAGTTACCTCACCCGCCAAGGTCGGTGCCGTTGCGGAAACCGCCTGGCCAGCAGCCCGTAACTCCCTTTGGGTGAGCATCTGTTGGCCGGATGCGTCAGTTATCTGTCATTGCAGTCAGTCCGAGATCCGATACAGGCTGTGACCGTGGCTGAGCGACGTGTTGTTGTGGTGGTGTACGCGGGTGCCATGGCGCTGGACATCACCGGACCGATTGAAGTGTTCGACATCGCCAACCGGCTCCTCGGGCCGGGGGCAGTCCCGTACCGGATCGAACTGGTCTCGGCCGACGCGCCCCTGGTGCGCACGAGTTCGGGAGTGAGCGTGGAGGCCCGGCCGCTGGAGACGGGGCGAGGGCCCGTCGACACCCTGCTCGTCCCCGGGGGATGGAGCGTCGCCGAGGCGCTTCAGGACCAGGCGCTGATCTCGTGGATCCGCGGGGCGGCGGCCCGGTCGCGCAGGGTCGCCTCCGTGTGCGGCGGATCCTTTCTGCTGGCCGAGGCGGGCCTGTTGGACGGCAGACGCGCCACCACGCACTGGGCGTACAGCGAGACGATGGCCTGCCGCTATCCGGCGGTGACGGTGGACGCCGAGCCGATCTTCGTCTGGGACGGCCCCTTCGTCACCTCCGCGGGCGTGTCGACCGGGATCGACATGGCACTGGCCTTGGTCGAGGCCGATCACGGAGCGGCACTCGCCCTGGAGACGGCACGGTTCCTGGTGCTCTTCCTCAAACGGCACGGAGGGCAGTCCCAGTTCAGTGCGCTGCTCGACGCCCAGCTGGCCGACCATCCGCCGATCCGGACCGCGCAGGAGTGGATCCTGGAGAACCTCCACAACCCGTTACCCGTGGCCGAGATGGCCGAGCGGGCCAACATGAGCCCGCGCAACTTCGCCCGGGTCTTCCGGCGTGAGGTGGGCACGACTCCCGGCCAGTACGTCCAGCGCACCCGGATCGCCCGCGCGCGCGAGCTGCTGGAGACGACGGACCTGCCGATCGGCCAGATAGCGGGCCGCTGCGGATTCGGCGCCCCCGAGACCTTCTTCCGCTCCTTCGGGCGAAGCCTGGGACTCACCCCGAAGGAGTACCGGCACCGCTTCCAGGTCATGACGCCGTCCGGCCTCGTCGACCGGCCCCAGGAGAGGGAGGGGAGCCCCGTATGACCACCGCGGCGGATGCGATCCGAGCCGGAACGGTACGTATGGCCGACTACCTGGCCGACGAGCTCGCCAGGGCCGGAGTCACCCACATGTTCGGTGTCGGCGGCGCGAACATCGAGGACCTCTACGACGCCGTGCACCGCGGCGGAACCGTCCGCGGTGTGGTCGCCAAGCACGAGTTCTCGGCCGTCACCATGGCCGACGGATACGCCCGGACCACCGGGCGCCTCGGCGTGGTCGCCGCCACCTCGGGCGGTGGCGCGATGAATCTGGTGCCGGGTCTCGCCGAGGCGTACGCCTCCCGGGTGCCGCTGCTCGCGCTGGTGGGCCAGCCGCCGACCGTCCAGGAGGGCCGAGGCGCGTTCCAGGACACCAGCGGCAAGGGGGACTCCTTCGACGCGGGCGAGGTCTTCACCCCCATCTCCCGCTTCTGCGCCCGGGTCGAGGACGCGGACTCGCTCACGGAGCTGCTGCCGATGGCGATCGCGGCGGCCATGACCGAGCCGCGCGGGCCTGCGGTGCTGCTGCTGCCCAAGGACGTGCAGCAGGCGCGGATCCGGCGGCCCGACCGCGATCGGCCCCGCCCCGCCGGGACACAGGCCACCCGCCCCGCCGGGCCGCAGCTCACCCGCCACGCCGCCACGCCGTCCACGGGTGCCCCCACCGCCTCGACGGCACCGGCCCGCCCGGCCGCCTCGTCCCCCTTGCCGACGCAGACGCAGACGCCAGCACCGACGCCGGCATCATCCGCCACCCCGCTCGACGCCGCCGCCCTCACCGAGGTGTCGGACATCCTTCGCCGCGCGGGCACGGTCCTCGTCATCGCCGGTGAGGGCGTCGCCGCGGCGGACGCACGTGCGGAACTGTCCGCACTGGCCCGGAACCTCGGGGCCTGGGTGGCGGTCACCCCGGACGCCAAGGACGTCTTCGACAACCGGGATCCCCAATTCGCCGGAGTGGCCGGGGTGATGGGCCACGCCAACGTCGGGGACTGCCTGCGGCGCGCCGACGTGTGCCTGCTGGTAGGCACGCGGCTGCCGCTCCTGGCACGCGGCGGACTGGAGGAGGCGCTGGCCGCCACGGATGTCGTGTGCCTGGACTCCGAAAGGCCGTTCGTGGCGGGTACGGCGCTGGGCGGGAACCTGCGGGACGCGCTGCGCGCGGTGACCGGCCGGCTCGCGCCGGGTCCGCGTGCCTGCCCGCGGCACTCCGGACCGCTCCCCGCACCCGTGGCGGGCCCGGACTCCCCGGCCGCCCACGGGCGGATCATCCCCTACCCCCAGGCACTCGCCGCGGTGGAGGCGGCACTGCCCGAGGACGCGCACGTCTTCGTGGACGCCGGGAACACCGGTGCCAGCGCGGTCCACCTCCTCCCGGCACCGCGCCACGGCCGTTTCGTGGTGGCGCTCGGCATGGGCGGCATGGGCTACACCTTCGGTGCCGGCATCGGCGCCGCGCTCGCGACCGGGCGGCGCACCTACGTACTCGCCGGCGACGGGGCCTTCTTCATGCACGGGTCGGAGGTGCACACCGCCATCGAGCACTCCGCGCCCGTCACCTTCGTCGTCTTCAACAACAACGCCCACGCCATGTGCGTGCTGCGCGAGGAGTTCCTCCAGGGCGGTGTCCGCGACGACGACCTGTTCGGCCGGACCGACATCGCCGCCGGGATGGCCGCCGCCTTCCCGTCCCTCGACGTGACCGGCGCCGAGAACGCCGCGCAGCTGCGCGAGGCGCTGCTGCGCGGCAACACGGGCGTCGGCCCGGCGTTCGTGGCACTGGACTGCGACCCGAACGAGATCCCTCCGTTCCTGCCCTTCCAGCCCTTCACCCGAGCCACCGGTGACACCGACCGGGCCCGCCGTGCCGAACGGGCCGACAGCAAGGAGACATCAGATGAGCGACGAGTCGTCCGCACTGGCTGACATCCCCGGCCTGATGCGGATCGAGAACCCGGGCAAGGACGAACTGACCGCCCACTGCGTGGAATTGACCCACTCCGTCTACCCCCACCATCAGGTCTACGGGCAGTACTGCACCATCCACGCGTACGTGGACTGCCCGCCGGAACTGACCTACGAGTACCTCAGCCAGGGGCACCACCTGGAGGAATGGACCTGCAGCCTGCGGGACTTCGCCCCCTCCGGCACTCCCGGGCTGTGGGTCGGCCGCGACCGCCTGGAGGACGACACCAGGATCTACTGCAAGGTGGTCGCCAACCCCGAGGCCCTGACCGTGGATTACCACTGTTCCTGGGACCAGGGCGACAAGCTGTGGATGATCTACCTGATGCGTGTCGTACCGGCTCGACTGGTGCTCGACAGGCCGGGATCGGTGGTCACCTGGACCAACTGCCGTCATCCGTACTACGACACAAACCCGCAGCCCGCTCTGGCGCCCCGCCCCGACCGGCCCTGGGTGGGCGACTACTGGGACCTGTTCTACGCGGGGCACACCGTGGAGATGAACAACCTCAAGGCGATCCTGGAACATCGCCACCGCAACGGCCTGCCCGTCAGCGTGGCTCCCGTGCGGGCGGTGGCGCGGTGACCACGGTCAGCCTCACCGACGTCTCGGGTTACCTTCCGGGCGATCCGGTCCCCGCGGAGTTTTACACCGAATACCCGGGAGCGGAGGACAAACTCCGCGGTCACCTCATGTTCAAGGCCCCGCTCGCGCGTCACCATGTCGCCGCGGACGAGACCAACACGGACATGATCGAACGTGCCGTGCAGCCTTTGATCGAACGGCACGGCAGGGACGAGATCCGGGGCGTCGACGTACTGCTCGTGCACAGCCAGCTGCCGGATCTGCCGTTCGTCGGCGCGGGCACGGAGGTGGCACGCCGACTGGGCCTGAACCCGGAGTGGCTCGTCGACGTGGCCAACGCGGGCTGCGCCTCCTTCGTGTACATGTTGAAGCTGGCCCGGCAGATCCTCGCCACCACCGACGCGAAGACCGCGCTGATCTGCAACGCGCAGAGTGCGGCGGGCCAGTGCTTCACCCAGTCCGAGGTGCGTCGGCTCGCGCAGGCCGCGATCCCGGGCGACGGCTGCGGTGTGGGATGGGTGACGACGTCGGCCGGTGCCCCGGTCCTCGACGTGGAGACCCGGCACATCGGCGATCACGCCGGTGACATGACCCTGGCGCTCGACGACGGGCGCAAGTACTGGGAGCCGGGGGAGTCCCAGCTGCGGATCGGGTTCACCGACGCGAGCGTCGCCAAGGTTCTGGCACGCGGCAACCGGCTGGTCCCGGAAGTGATCACGGACCTGTGCGGGCGGCTCGGCGTGGCGACCGGTGACATCGACGTCCTCGTCACCAACCAGCCGAACCGCACCTTCCTGCGGAACTGGCGGGAGGCGCTGCAACTGCCCGCCGAGCGGCACCTGAACACCTTCGACCAGTACGGGAACCTCTTCGGAGCGGCGATCCCGGTGACCCTGGACCACGCGGTCGGCTCGGGGCAGGTGAAGGACGGTGACCTGGTGGTGCTGGGCGGATTCGCCCACGCCGGCGACTTCGCCGGAGCCGCGGCGGTCCGCTGGCACGGCGGACGGAGGTGACCTGTGGGCCCGGGGCGCGTGAGCTCCGGGCAGCGGGCTCCGGGCGGCCGGATCCCGCACCGGGGCTGCCGTCTGCTGGTCACACGAGGTGATCACCCGCCGATGACGCCGTCAGCGTGATCTCCGGCCGTCGGCGCAACCGAAGCCGGCCCCGGAGAACTCTGGGCAAGTAGTCCACAACGCATACGGTGAGGAGCCCGAGATGACCCCTTGGAGCAGCGAGAGCCTTAGTTCCTGCGCCTTCGTCGACCCCTACGCCGTAGAGACCCGGAATCCCTGCGTGGTAGAGAGCCGTGACCTCTATGCCGTAGAGACCCGGGACGGCCATGGCGCAGACACCCGGGACAGCGCCTGGACGGCCGCGCCCCGGCCCCGCGACGAGGCCGACACCCTGCTGTCGCCGCCCGACCCGGCGCACCGGCTCAGCTACACCATCGACCCGCGCGACCAGCGACGCCTGGACCTGCACGCGACACTCACCGCCGCCGGCGTCCCCCCGATGCCCGAGGACCGTGCCGCCATCGACCAGATCAGCGCCCTGCCGGCGGATGTCAACGAGGTCCTGCAGCGCTGGCTGCACCACACCGTCTAGAGCCGGGGGACGACGTCGCGGACATGGCTGCCACGCTCGCCGGGGCGTGGCAGCGGCGGAAGGCCGACACCGGGGATTGCGGAGCGGGCGCGGCCGCCCCCACCATTTCCGGATGGACGACATGCCGAACCGGTTTCCGGCCGCTCTCCCGGCCCTGCGTACCGCGGCACGCGAAGCTGGTTTCACCCGCTCCTGCGAGGAACGAACCGGCAGCCTGCTGACCGCTCTGGCGGCCGGCCGTCCCGGTGGCCGGGTGCTCGAACTCGGCACGGGCGTGGGCGAGGGCACCGCCTGGCTGCTCGACGGGATGGACGGCACTTCCCGGCTGGTCACGGTCGAACGGGACGAGTCCGTGCAGAGAGTCGCCCGCGAGCGGTTCGGGCACGATCCACGCGTGACCTTCGTGTCCGGGGACGCCGGGGCCTGGCTGCAGAACCACGACGGCGAACCGTTCGACCTGGTGTTCGCGGACACCTGGCCGGGCAAGTTCACCCACCTGGACCAGGCCCTGCGGCTCGTGGCTCCCGGCGGAACGTATCTGATCGACGATCTCGACCCGCGGCCCGACTGGCCCGAGGACCACGGCGCCGCGGTCGAGCGCCTCCTGGCCGAACTGGAGGAACGAGAGGACTTCCGCCGCGTACGCATGGCCTGGGCGAGCGGGATCCTCATGGCGGTGCGGTCGGCTCGGCCTTGAGCCGGCCGGGGGCGGAAGGCGAGCGGGCGCGTCCGCCCCGGTTATCCTGCCTCGTTCGAACAGGCCAGGGAGGTCCCGCAGCATGAGCAGCACCACGTCGTCCTTTCCCGAGCGGATCGAGCTCGCGGGGGAGGGGCTCGTCCTTCGCGACTGGACGGAGGAGGACCTGACGGCGATGCCGGAGCTGTTCGACCACCCCGACATCGCGTACTGGACACCGATCGTCTCCCCCTTCGACGACGCCGCCGCCCACGCCCGCCTGGACCGGGCCCGACAGCTGCGCGCGGAGGGCACGGCCGTCCTGCTGGCGATCACCGTCGACGGCGGAGCACCGCTCGGCGAGGTGATGCTGCGGCGCGCCCCCGAGGGCACGGAGATCGGCTACGCGGTCGGCCCGGCGCACCGCGGCCAGGGGCTGGCGGTGCGGGCGGTACGGGTGATGGCCGCGTACGCCTTCGAGCAGCTGGCCGCGGAGCGGGTGATCCTGGAGCTGGAGGCCGAGAACGCGGCCAGTGTCGCCGTGGCCACCAAGGCGGGCTTCACCCTGCTCGACGTCCCGCTGATCACCGGCGAGGAGAAGGGACGGCCCTTCGCCCTGCAGACGTGGGGGCTGGACCGCCCCTGATCCGAGAGGAGGCCGTCCGCGCCGAGGCGTCCCACGAGGTGGCGCGCGCTGTGGCGTCTGACGGTCCCGCCCCGCGACGGATATCCGTGCGCGGAGAGACGGAACGGGCGAGCTCTTCGGGATACCGGCCGAAGGTGTTCGTGGTGCGGGTCGCGAGCCGGTGGCGCAAGGTGTCCTCGTCGATCACCAGGCATACGACGAGGTCGAAAAGATCGCGGACGTCTGCTTCGTTCTCCGCCGGCCCGCACAAGAACGCGATGCGGGAACGGGACTCTTCGACGAGGGTCTGGACACGCTCGCGGACGATCGTCCACCTGTATCGATCGAGCCAGCCCTCGAGAACCGGATACGGGGATCCACCACGGCCTCGCCCCGAGCCCGGTCGGTCCAGTGGCTGAAGCCTTCCTCGTCGGTGTCGAGCGCGACGTAGCCACGCGCTCGCAACACCCCGCAGACCGTGGACTTGCCAGTTGCGGAATTGCCCGGCACCCACACCAATGTCGCGCCGCCACCGCGGCTGGAACCCAAACCATGGGGCAGGTCAAGGCGTACCAAGGGGCCGGCCGCCATGCACGCGTACCTTTCCGGGGCGGTCGGCTCAAGCGCTGGATACGAACTCGTGCCGCCCATCGCTCTCGCGGCTTGACAGACCGTATTAGGAATCACTGCGTGGGCAAGGGGCCTTGTGGGTCGGGTCCCGCCCAGAATTCGGGGCCGAGGATGTCTTTCAGGAGGGCGTACATCCTCTTTCGGAAGTGGGCCGTGACGAGCCAGGGGCGGGTGAAGATTCGGATCTCCGCGACTTCGTCTTCTGGGCTCAGAGTGAATATCTCGACGAGTTGCTGTACGTGACCGTCCACGTATTCGTCGATGACCACCGCGAATGCTGATTGGTCCTGGACGTCGAGGACGGCGCGGACTTTGAGGTCGGTGAAGCTTTGCGCCGCCGCCTTGAGGACAGGTCCCACAACAGCCTTCCCTGTCGGTTCTTCGCTCAGAATCGGGGAGTACAGGATGACGTCCGGTGCCAGAGGCGGGACGGCCGGATGTTCAACCCACTCCGGCGTCGGCCCACCCGGGGTATATGGCCCGGTTCCAAGGCTCGGGTCTGCGAGAGTGGGATCTTTTTTCGCAATCGTTTCGCGCAGAACAGCCATGAACGGCCACGGCCGACCGTAGACGTCGATCGTGGCGATCAAGCCCGCGGCATTGTATCGAGCCAGTGCCACGATCTCCGTCAGCCGACCGTCGGGGCTCGCGCTGTACACAACCCCTTCTACTCCGTCTCCCTTGAGCCAGAGCGTGGCTTTCGGATCGGTGAGCGCCTGCTGGTAAGTGTTGAGAGCTGCCGAAACCGCGCCGCGACCGACGATGCGGGCTGCGGCCACCGGAGTCGCGAGAGAGACGTCCTCGGCGAGCGCTGTTGAGGCCTGTCCCAACAGCGCGGCATCCAGCTGGGTCGACATGGTGCACTCCTGGAGGTTGTGATCTGAGCGAGCCAGGGGTCTCGGGGAGTGCTGGGCGCAGACACAGGAAGGCGTCACTCGCGCCAACCCCTAGGGTCGCCAGGAATTTCCCGTTGCGCCGAGGCTTCGGGAATGTCTCGCAGTCCCGTGCGATGCAACTGCTGTTGGCGGACCCCTCCAGCATGCGCCTTCAGCATGGCAAAGCGCATGCTGGAGCACGATCTCAGTTGGCGGAAGAGAGCGTTGACACTGCAGGGGTACCGTCCTCGGTGCCCCTGCGGCTGGTAGCCGAGCAAAAGTGGGCGCATGGAGCGTGGTACTGGAATGCCCCTGAACCGCAAACACCCGGATTTGACCTGAACGGCCGTGGTGATTCGCTCATGTGCTTCGCTTCGAATGCGGGGATATGACGCGATGGACAGGCTTCGATCAGCCAGCCCGTCCTTCGAAGGAGAGCTCCATGACGTCGTCCCCTGCTCCGCGGTCCCAGCGGCGCCGAATACACGCTGTCTCTGCCGTGCTGCTGACCGCTGCGGCCCTGTCGACGTCCGTGCCGGCCTTCGCCGACGGAGGGGCCGTAGCCCCGAGCACCGACACGAAAGCAAGTGTCGCCGAGGGCAAACCGACTGTCGTGCTGGTGCACGGCGCGTTCGTCGATGCATCCAGCTGGAACGCCGTCGTGGGACGCCTGCAGAGCAATGGCTACAGGGTGATCGCTGCTGCCAATCCACTGCGCGGCCTGCCTGTGGACTCTGCCTACATCGCCAGCGTGCTCCGCAGTGTCAAGGGGCCCATCGTCCTGGTCGGCCAGTCGTACGGTGGCGCAGTGATCAGCGAAGCCGCCACGGACAACCCAAACGTCAAGGCGCTCGTGTATGTCTCCGCTTTCATGCCGGACAAGGGCGAAACGCTCGGCCAACTCGGCACCAAATTCCCTGGCAGCGAGCTCAACCCGGCCCTGGTGCAATTGCCCGTCAAGAATGCTGACGGCTCCACGGGTACAGATCTCGATGTCTCGCCGGACAAGTTCCGCGCGGTGGCGGCCGCGGACCTCCCCGAGGCCGCCACAACGGTGGCAGCTGCAGCCCAGCGTCCCATCTCCGCCACGGCCTTCACCGACAAAGTCACGTCTGCCGCGTGGAGGACCATCCCGTCCTGGGTTGCCGTCGCCACCAACGACAAGGCCATCTCGCCCGACCTGGAGCGCTTCCAGGCCAAGCGCGCCCGCTCGCACACAGTGGAAATCGAATCCTCACACAGCGTGATGATCTCTCATCCCGACGCCATCACGGACCTTATTCTCGCCGCTGCCCGCGCGGAGTCCACAAACCCGGCTCTCGCCGAAACGGGACTTACCGCTCTCGGTCGTGTCGGGGCCGGCGCGGCCGGTGCAATGATCATCGCGGGCGCTGGACTTGTCGTGGCCAGTCGTAAACGGTCAGTCGGCGGGGAGTGACCAGCAGGGTTGTTCGGTGCGACAGCCTTCGCCCGGCACGGAAGCGGGTCGTGCTGCGGTCGGCGCGGAGCGGGAGCCAGTGGGAAAGCGAAATCCCTGGCCCCGGGAACGTCGGTAGAGGGCCCGAGGCGGCGCACCTGGGGATTCGGGCTTCCGCACTGACCACACGCGTGTGATCCCTGACAAGCCCAACCGGTCAGGGATCCTCGTGCTGTACGTAGTCTGCGGCGTGGTGCTGTCCCTGTCGGGCTCTCCGTCAAGCGCCGGCTGAGCGGCGGATCTCGGTCGCGCGCGTCGGGGGCGACCTCTACGCCTTCGACGATCTCTGCACGTGCGCCGATGATCCGTGCCCGCTCTCCGGCGGTTTGCTCACCGAAGCAGTGATCATGTGCCAGTGCCACGGCTCGGAGTCCGACATCACCACAGGCGTGGTCAGAAAGGGTCCGGCTACCCGGAAGCTCGCGGCATACGGGCTGAAGGTGGTCGATGGCGACCTCCAGGTCCGGGCGTGATGCAGGCCGCGAGCCTTGGCTGCACTACGGCGTCAACCAGTTCCCTGGCGGAAATCCCTACCGTCACGTCACCTCCTCGACACGGATACGGCGCCGGCGGTCCAGGCCCTGCCCAGCAGGCCTCACGCCGTCGAGCGAAGGCAGGAAGACGCAGATGACCGCCTCGTACGAGACCATCAAGACCAGGCCGGACGGCAACGTCCTGTACGCCACCTTCAACGCGCCGCCGATGAACCTGATCGGTCCCGAGCTGGTGCGGGACCTGGTCGCGCTGATCGGGGAACTGTCGAATCCGGCCGCGCCACGCGTGGTGGTCTTCGACAGCGCGGATGCCGACTACTTCCTCCCGCACGTCGACATGACGAAGGTCGCCGAGTACACCGCCGAGGCGGCGAAGGCGGGAGGCCCCGGTGACGCCTCCTTGGGCATGCTGTTCCGCAGGCTGACCCTGCTCCCGGTCGTCACCGTCGCCAAGTTGCGCGGCCGGGCCCGGGGAGCGGGCAGCGAGTTCCTTCTCGCCTGCGACCTGCGCTTCGCCTCACGGGAGAAGGCCGTTCTGGGCCAGCTCGAGGTGGCGGTCGGAGCGCCGCCCGGGGCGGGCGCGATCCAGCACCTCACCCGCCTCATGGGCCGCAGCCGCGCACTCGAAGCGGTCCTTACCTCGTCGGACTTCGACGCCGACCTCGCCGAACGCTACGGGTGGGTCAATCGTGCCGTAGCCGATGCCGACCTGGACGAGTTCGTCGCAGGCGTCGCGACACGCATCGGCGGCTTCCCCCGCGATGCGCTGATCGCCGCCAAGGCGGCCGTCAACGACATCAGCCTGCCGACCCCGGCCGAAGTACGCGCCGACGCCGCACTGTTCCAGCAACTCGTCCGAGGCGACAAAGCCCAACAGCGCACGGCCGAGCTGTTCGACAAGGGTTTCCAGACCCGCGGCGACACCGAACGCGAACTGGGCGACGCGTTGGGGCGGTTGAAGGCAGTCGACTGATGAATGCGAGCGGCCGGCGGACTGGGCGGCTGCTGCACCCCATCGCACCAGGCCTCAGCCCTGGCCGACAGGCCACCGGCCGCTGATCGGCCTTCGCCCCTGACCGGGTACATCGGGAAGACTGCACAGCCAATGCCGTACTTGAAGGAGTTGCAATGAAGGTAGCAGTGGTCACCTTCGACGGCTTCAACGAACTTGACAGCTTTATCGCCTCTGCGCTGATCAACCGTTGCCGCCGGGAAGGCGTGGAAGCCTTCATCACCACACCGACGTCGGTGGTCACCTCCATGAATGGCGTAGAGGTGACCGGACAGCGCCCGATGGAGTTCGTCACCGAGGCCGACGTCGTACTGATCGGCAGTGGCGTGAAGGCGCGAGAGGTCGCAGCCGACGACCAACTGATCTCCCAGTTGCGGCTCGACCCGGCTCGCCAGCTGATCGGCGCCCAGTGCTCCGGCGCCCTGGTGCTCGCAAGCCTGGGACTGCTGAACGGCATGCCGGTATGCACGGACAAGAAGACCCGTCCCTTTGTCGAAGCTTGCAACATCGTGGTTCTCGACGAGCCGTTCCACGCCGAGGGAAACATCGCTACGGCGGGCGGGTGCCTTGCGTCTCAGTACCTCGCCACATGGGTGATCACCCGCACCCTCGGGAACGACGCAGCACGTAACGTCCTCGACTACGTCGCCCCGGTAGGTGAAAACCAGGAGACAGTCGAACGCGCCATGCGAGCGATCCACCAGACCGGAGTCGTCCTGCACTGACGCTCCGGCATCACGCTCTGGATCTACACCGCGAGAGACCGCCGCAGCCCGGCACGTTCCTGATCTTCGATCAGATCCGGGACGGGCAGCGGGGCAGCACGCGGGCCGGGGAGAGCACCACGGCCTCCGCCACTGTCACGCCCGGCAGGGGATCCGGAGCGGCAAGCGCCGTGCGTGGCGGCGGCCTGTTCAGCCTGCTCATCGATGATCAGCAGCGCCTTTTTCCGGCCTCGGATTGGTGTCTTCTGTTGTCTCGCACCGAAACGTCCAAGATCTCTCTCGCCTGAATGTCACTGGGACAGATCTGTTGAGCTGGTGGGTTGGTTCTGTGTCGTGACATTGGGTGAAAGGTGATCGTGACAAGTCGCGCAATAGTGCAGGACATTCCGACGTAAATCGCATAGAAGGTTTGATCTTGGTTCGTGGGTCTGGAGTACCTGGAGTGGCCTGTGAACTCGAAGCGCGGTACATCACTACCTCTCCGCGCGTGCGAGCGTCCCGGCCTTCGGTGATGGTGCACTTCTGCGTGTGCGGAGTGGACTTCGACGCGGGCATGCGGATCGAGGATCGCGTCCCGTGATGTGCAACACCATTGCTTTTGGAGGATGGCGTTGCTGTCAAGGGGTCCATCCGTCGGGGATCACTTCGGTGTGGATGGTGTATTTCTGGGCTGTTT
>NZ_JBIRQM010000002.1:0-291647 GCF_044333225.1 Streptomyces sp. NPDC021080
GGCAGCACCGGCTGGGACCGGTCCAGCGCCTGGATCTGCGACTTCTCGTCGACGCAGAACACCAGGGCCCGCTCGGGCGGGTCCAGATACAGGCCGACCACATCGTGGACCTTGTCGACGAAGTACGGATCGGTCGACAACTTGAAGGCCTGCGACCGGTGCGGCTGCAGGCCGAACGCCCGCCAGATCCGTGACACCGACGACTGCGACAGGCCCATCTCCCTCGCCATCGACCGCGTCGACCAGTGCGTCGCGTTCTTCGGAGTCGATTCCAGCATCCTGGTGACCACCGCGGCAACCTGCTCCTCCGTCACGGTCCTGGGACCGCCCGGACGTGGCATGTCACCCAGACCGGCGATCCGGTCCTGCACGAACCGGGCCCGCCAGCAGCCCACCGCATGAGGCGTCGAACCCAACTGCTCCGCAACATCCTTGTTCGACGCACCGGTCGCGCAGGCCAGGATGATCCGACACCGCAAGGCCCACGCCTGCGGTGTGGAACGACGCCGCACCCATTCCTCGAGCGCGGCCCGTTCCGCATCCGACAGCGTCAACTCGGCCTTCGGCCGCCCCATCCGCGCCATAGAGCAAGCCTATACATCTGAACGGAACTCCCGACTCAGAACACTAGTGCGATGCGCCAGAAGTCTTGACTCTTAGAACTCGCGCGGATAAGCGGGTGGGTTGGCGAGTGTTGTGGATCATGGTGCTGTGACGGGCTGTGATGAGGGGCCGTCAGGACAGGGCAGCAAGGTGAGGGCCTGGATTCGCGACGCAGTGAAATCGCTGCCGCATCGGGGGCAGCCGTTGATCAGCTGGTGTGCTCCGATGTGCCGGCCGAAGATCGGGAGTCCTGTGTCGGGGTAGACGGCTCGGAAGCGTGCCGTGCAGACGTGGCAGGTCAGGGAATGGATTTCTGCGAGGACGACCTCTTCCAGGCCATGCGGGTCCGGTGTGGCGTCTTCAGTGAGGTCGGGCAAGGGTCGGTTCGCGGGCCAGACCGCCGCGTAGGGAGCTTCTGGTCGTAGGTGCGGCCGGAGGAGCGCCGGACGGAAGCGGTCCTCGAGATGGATGAGGGCTGCGGTGATGGGTTGCAGGGCCACGGGGACGGGCTCGTTGGCGGCGAACACCTCGAGTTCGCCCCAGGGCAGTGTGAATCGCCGCATGCGTTGTCCTGTCGTCCGGTGGTGAATGTCATTGTCGCTGACGCCGTGGGCGGTGGGGTCACGGACGTCGGCGGGGCGCTCATCCCAGCGGTGAGTCGTCCAGGCCCGACGGATGAGGCTGCGGACAGTGATGATCGTGTCTGCGAGGTCGATCGAAGAGGGCGTCGATCACGATGGTGTGGCGCTCGAAGCAGCGGGCAAGGCGGTGAAAGGCGTTCTGCCAGGCGTGGGTGCGCTCGACGTGCCAGCGCTGGCTTGCCTGGATTGGAGCCTTCTCGCCCTTGTGCGCGATCCGGCCGCGCAGGCCTCGTTCGGCGAGGAGGGCACGGGTCTTGTTCGAGTCGTAGCCGGCGTCCAGGTGCACGGTGATCTCATCGGGCAGAGGGCCGAAATCGCCCAGACGGCCCAAAGTGGGTGCCAGCAGCGGGGAATCGTGGCAGTTCGCGCCAGCCAGGATCCGGCCCAACGGGATTCCGTAGCTGTCGACCATCCCTGAACGTTTCAGTCCCTGTTTACCGCGGTCGATCGGGGAGCGTCCGGCAGCCTGACCGCCACCAGGGGCTTTGGTGATGGAGCCGTCGATGGCGATCTGATCGAGTTCGAGGCCGACGATCCGGTCGTATGACTCAAGCGCGATCTGCTTGAACCGGCTGAACACCCCGAGCCGGATCCACTCGTCGCGACGACTTCGGATCGTGCTGGCCGAGCACGTGGCGTCGGCTATCGCCTCATAGGGACAACCGAAGCGCAGCAGCTGCAGAAGCTTGTCGAAGACGATCCGGTCGCCGATGTGCGGACGGTGACACCGCAACGGATGGTCCGGGTGGTAGACCGGCCGCTCGGGCAGCAGCACCGAGAATTGGTCCCACAGCGGTTCGGTCAGCCATGATGGCAGGACAGGCACAGGTCTCTCCCGTGGTCACAGAGCGTCGCAACTCCATGATTGCCAAGACCTGTGCCTGCCGTGCTGCCGGGGTCCCATAACGCCTATCCGCGCGAGTTCTTACACGTCTCGTCCGGGATAGGAGCACCCTGATGCGGCCGCCAGGAGCACAAAACCCGCAGCCACACCATGCGTTCGCGCTTTTCTCATCATCACTACTTGCCCCTCCTGGCAGAGCCTTCTCCGCCAAGGCAATGTTGGTGAACACCACTCGGCAAATGCCGCCCCAGCTGTCCCTGCGCTCACCGTCGTGTGCCCCTGGAGAGTTGCCAAGCGGATTGGTTAGCGCCAACGACGGTACGGGCGTGGCCGCAGACCAGGCCTGGTTGACGGCTTGGAGTACGGCGGCCGCCCTCGAGTCCTGACCCCCGCGTTCCCATACGAGCGTAGCTACGGGCCTTGCGAGCTACTGCACGTCGACGTAGTCGCCCGTGGCCTTGACGGCCGGGGTGGTCGAGGTGCCCGCGAAGCTGTAGCGGAAGTAGCCGTCGACGGTGGCCGTCGTGGTCGTCTTCGGGTTGCCTTTTGAGTCTGACTTGACCGTCTTGAGGGTGGTGTAGGTGTCGCTGGTCTTCTTGCGGAACTGGAGCTGCACCGGCTGGGAGGTGTAGCCCGTGTACGTGCCGGTGTCCCAGTTGGCGTGGGACAGCAGGCCGGTGACCGTGACGGTCTTGCCTTTCTTGACTGGCTCCGGGGAGGCGTTGACGGTCAGCCTGGAGTAGCGCTGGAGTTTGGCGGTGCCCAGTCCGTCCTGGTAGACGGAGCCGACCTTGCTCCAGTCAGGATCCAGGTCTTCCGGGTTCACGCCGTTCCAGGCGATGGCGACGCCGATGGCTTTCCAGGTGCCCGCGTCTTCGTTGCGCAGTTCGTCCTGCGGGTAGACGTCGATGGTGCCCTTGCAGGTGGCGGTGGTCGACGAGTTCGCGGTGCAGGAGGGGGCATGGTCGCTGAACAGGACGTTCCCCGACTCGTCGTAGGCACCGCGGTAGATCTCGACCTCCAGCAGGAAGTCGTCGGCGGTGATGTCCACGGACACGGCGTGCTTGACGCTGTAGGTGACCGGGACGGAGACCCGGTGGGTGGTGCCGACGACGATCGGCTTGCCGTTGTTGACCTTCGCGTTCGAGAAGGACAGGTCGAGGTCGTAGGGCTCGTCGGAGCCTGGAGCTGGTGAACGAAGTCTTGCCCGATGCGGCGTGGACGACTTCGCGCACCTTGGCGATGTTCGCACGGTGGTCGGCAAAACCGGCGGCGTGAGCACCCGGAACGACCAGGGCAAAGAACGCCAGGGGGCCGGAGACGGCGGCCACGGTGACACGGATGCGCATGAGATTTTCCAAGTGGAGAAAGTGGGCCTGGCGGGTTTGTCGTTCCTCACGGTTCGCCGACACCAGAGGCCCAATTGATCGTGGAGTCTGCCGACCCGGACGATTCGATCAGCGACGTAGGCAGGTCGTTGCACGCAGAATGGGGATTCTGTGTGCTCATGACCAAGATCACAAGGAGGTAGCACACGCACTCATCGCGACAGCTTGCCGCACGCCGCCACACCCTGGAGACGTCACCACAAGACCATGGCCCCTTTCCGGACAGGAAGTCCCCTCCGGCCACGGTTCATGGGCCACATCGAGGCCCTCATCGCCGCCCCCGCACCCTGGACGGTAGCGCTGCTGGAACGTGCCCGCGCCGTCCACCGTTGCTCCATGACCGACTGCCTCGCCCAGCGCAGTGACCTCGCGGCCGGCGCCGAAGAGCTGGCCGGCCTCTTTCGCGAGCCCACCTCCAGGAGCAGTTCGACCAGGCCGGAGAGCAGCTGCTACTCGTCGTAGAGATGGAGCTGCTCTGCCGCCGTACACACCCGGGCCGGACTGTAGAGGCCACGTACCTTGTCTGGTCCTCCTGGAGTGGGACGACGACCACCATCGGCTCAGCCGGTCGCGTCCTCGGGCTCGGTGCTGGTTGCTCGCGGCTGTGGTGTCGCAGGGAAAGCCGCCGGGCCGGCTGGGCCATGACTGTGCCCCGGCCTCCTCGTCTAGGGCATCTGCCTCTGGTCCGCCCGCTGAACGAACAGGCAGATCACGGCCGGAGGCATTCTCCCTGCGGGTCGAAACAGATGAGTCCGTGCTCGTGAGCCAGCACGGCGGCGTACTCGGAGACTTCCTCAGCCTTGCTGTAGGACATGAGCAGGTACACCATCGGCCCCGATGCCTCCTCGATGACCGGCGGAGACGCCCATACGCTGCGAGCGACGTCGTCCGGATATCGCTCGACGAGGGCTTCCACGTAGGCCCTGATGCGCGGCACCGGAGGCACGGCAACATCGTCCGACTCCAGGTAGCGCTCGTAGAGCTCGTCGTAGGTCGAGCCCGCTTGGTCGTCGTCGAGTGGACGATCGCCGTCCCACACCGCAAGGTCATAGCTCACCAGCGCATCGTCGCAGGCAGCAGTTGCTTCGGACTCAGCAGGCCCTGCCCTGAGATCGGACCGCCAACGCGACCCGCCTCAGGCCGCCGACGGCTGTGCCTCCCACGGCCGCGGTCCCGCACCCTCCTGCCAGCGGCGCAGTTGCGGACCGTCGACGCACACGATGCCGCACTGCTCCGCGTAGTCGAGCGCGGGGGCGGTGAAGTCGCTGGTGGTGACCACGACGGCGACATCGGCGCCGTGAAGGGTGAAGCAGGTGCCGCCGAAGCGCTGCAGGTCCTGCGAGCCGACCCGGTTGCCGTCGCGGTACCGCTTGCACTGGATGACGACCGAGCGCCCGTCGGACGTCCTCGCCACGACGTCGGCGCCCAGGTCCCCGGCCCCGCCCACGACGTCCACGTCGAGACAGCCGTCGCGCCGGCACAGTTCGGCCACCGCCTGTTCGAACTCGTCCGGGTCCAGGGCCTCATAGGCGATCTCCACCGTGTCCACGGGCGCCTCGGGCATGGTCTCGGGAAGCAGGACGGTGGGATCCGTGCCGAGGCGGCCGCCGCAGGCGCCGGCGGGGACCAGGCCGACGGCGGGAGCCGGTGACGCCGCGTCGAGCGCTTCGACCGCCGTCTGCGTGGCTTCGTCCAGGGCTACCGCCGCGCGGCGCGCGATCCTCGCCGCCGATATGTGGCGCTTCCCGCGGCAGCCGGCCATGACGGCGCCGACGCCCACAAGGACGAGCACCACAACCCAGGCGGGACGGTGCACCGCGGCCGCAGCCGCGGTGCGGGCGGCCGCGCCCACCAGCGCGAGGATGACCGCGAGGAGGGCGAAGTAGAGGGCCGTCGCCCGGAGTTCGAACCGGCGGAAGCGGCGCGCGGTACGCCGGGCGCGTGCGGGAACGGCCATGGTGATGTTTCCTCCCCTGGGACGTCAACGAAGATCAACTCGCGTCTTCCCGGGCAGCGGCCGTTCTACCGGGTTCCGTCACACATGCCTCTTCCAGCCCGACGGCAGGCGCGGGCTCGCTGTCTGTCGGGCCAGATGTCCTCGGCCCCGGTGCGATCCGCGCGTGAACGTGGCGTTAGCCTCAGGCCAGGGGGCAGGTGCCCGAGCCGTCGGCCTCGATCGGCCTGTGCCTCCAGTAGGGCAGCCACGTCCGGTCCTCTCTTCAGAACGGGACCGTTCCAGTGGGCCGGGACCGCCACGGGTGCGAGGCGCACCTCGGTGCCGTGGACGCGCCAGCCCGGTCGATTTCAACTCATCTGCCAGGGCCTTTGCTTGCGTGAGAGTCAGGCCATGCACCTCGCGAAAAACCCAGACGTGGCATGCCTGCCTTGGCGCCCTCGACCTGGCAGGTGTGCAGATGTGGCGCACCACGCTGGTGGCGCGTGGATCACAGGCGGATGACGATCAGGGCGACGTCGTCGCGGGCGCTGCTGCTGACGCCGAGGTTCGCGAGCAGGGCGTCGGCGAGGCGTTCGGGTTCGCGGCGGGCATGGCGGCCGAGCGCGTCGGTGAGGCGTTGCAGGCTGTCGTCGATGTCCTCGCCGGGGTGTTCGATGAGGCCGTCGGTGTAGAGCACGAAGGTGTCGCCGTGGGTGTAGGGCAGGGCGGCCTGGGGGTGGGGGACGGGTTCGGGGCGGGCTCCCAGCGGTGGGTCGGTGGCCTGGTCGAGAAGGTCGAAGGTGCCGTCGGGGTGGACCAGGACGGCGGGCGGGTGGCCGGCGCTGCTGTACACGATGCGGCGAGCCCGGGTGTCGACGACGGCTTGGACGACCGTGGTGGCCAGCGCACCCTCCACGTCGCGTGCATACAGGCCCAGGACGTCCAGGGCCCCCGCGGGCCGTTCCACGGCCCGGACGGCGGCGGACAATGCGCTGCGGAGCATACCCATGACGGCGGCGGCCTCAAGTCCGTGGCCGACGACATCGCCGACCGCGACGGCGAATCTGTCCTCGGGCAGGTCGACCACGTCGTACCAGTCGCCGCACACGTTCAGTGACCCGGCGGGCAGGTAGCGAACCGCGGTCTCCCGGTGTCGGGCCAGATGAGGCGAGTGGAGCATGGCCTCCTGCAAGGTGAGGGCGACCTGGCGTTCCCGGGCGTGGGCCTGGCGCAGTTCCTCGTTCAACCGTTTGAGCTCACGCGCCCGCGCGTACAGTTCGACCTCCCTGGCTTCCACGTCGCTGAGCGCGCCGCCTTCTCGCAGGCGAGCATGGGAGCGGATGAACGAGGTCACGTCCTCCCCCCGGTGGAGGATCCACTCCACCTGCCCGTCCGACCCGAGCACCGGAGTGTTGATCGCGGACCACCAACGCTCCTCGAACACACCGGGCCGCTCGGCCACGGGAATGTCGTACTTCATCGGCGCCATCGTGTCCGGCTCCTTCGAACGCAGGACCCGGTGCAGGGAGGCGTGCAGATTCCGCACCCCGTCAGCGTCCGGGTCCGCCGGATTGTCAGGGAAGGCATCGAAGAGATACCTCCCGAGGAGATCCTCCCGGGTGCGGCCGGTCACCCGGCAGGCCGCCTCGTTGATGTCGGCGAGCACCAGATCCGGGCCCAGCACCATACAGGGGCTGGGAGTGACCGCGAACAGCGCCTGGTAGTCGATCGCCGGCCTCGCCACACGATGCGGCCGCGCATCCTCGACAGGGCTGCCCTCGTCCTTCACCCTTACGTTCTACCGGTCGTCGGCGCCCTCGGCACCTGCGCACATCGCTGTCCTCGGGACCGGTACCCGCGCCGGCACTGTCTTCGAAGCCCCCCGAGACCGTCACCCGCCCGCCCGGTGTCCATCCCGCCACGGCACGATGGCCCGATCAATCCCAGGACATCTCATCCGGGACCCCGGGATGGGGAGAAGTAGTGACGAACGCGCTGACCGAGGCGTGTGCACTCAGGGCGAGGAGACGGCATGACCGAATCCATCGATCGCAAAATCGAGTCCGTATGGGACTATCCACGGCCCCCCGCTGTACTGCAGGACGACCGCCTCGTCCGGGTCGAATGCGGTAGCCATGTGATCGCCGAGACTCGACGGGCATTGCGGGTACTCGAGACCAGCCATCCCCCGACGTTCTACATCCCACCGGAAGATGTCAGGTCCGATCTGCTGTTCCCGAACAACGGCCACTCCTGGTGTGAATGGAAGGGCACTGCCCGCTACTGGGACCTGATCATCGGCCACGAAGTGCGCGGTCGTGCCGCCTGGAGCTACTCCAACCCTGAACCCGCCTACGCGGCCCTCAGGGACTGCTTCGCCTTCTACGTCAGCCGCGTCGACCGCTGCCTTGTCGGTGGCGAAGAGGCGCGGGCTCAGGACGGAGACTTCTATGGCGGCTGGATTACCTCGGACGTGCAAGGCCCCTTCAAGGGCGCGCCCAAAACACACGGGTGGTAGGGAGAGCCAACGCCGGCCGCGCCTCCGTTCCCGCCGCAGGCGCGGGCGCCGCGTCGCCCGCGCTGATATCACCGGACCCTGGCGGTCTGCCCGTTTCGGTCCAGTACCTCGACCGGAGGCATCACGGTGTTCCGGCTCTCCTCCCGGTGAAGCGCACGTCGACCACCTGTGCCCGCATCCTCGTCACTCCTCCTCTTCCCGGAGGTCGGCGCCTTCACCAGCGTCCCGTATATCGGGTTTCCTCTCTTTCGAGGATCGCCCATGGGCCAGCTCGCGAGATGGGCCGATCGAGCACCCCCGGTGGGCCGTGCGGCCCGGCAGCCAGAGAAGGGGAATGCCTGGTTCTTGCCCTCTCGGACGAGGCGGAAGACCGGGCAGGAGGAAGGGCGAAGCGGCGGGCTCCGATCGGCGGGGGTTCGGCATGCCCGCGACAGTGCAGATCGACGTTGCTGCGTTCAGGGTCGCAACAAGGTGACCGTGCCCATGGCGGCAATCTGTTCCCCGGCCTTTACGAGGAAGCGTGAGGCGCCGCCCTCGGCCGCCACCTCTACGACCGCCCCTCGGCTTGGCACCGGCGCGTCAAGTCGCACAGCGATGCCGGCCACAGCGGACGGCAGGGCGCCTCGGTAAAGCAGCGTCGCCTGCCTTCCGGCTTCCATGACGGCGAGCGCCGGCAGCAGGGCGGGTCGGCCCGGGAGGAGCACCGGGTGCCCAGGGTCGCAGGGGGCGATCACGAGTCGCCCTTGTGTTCCGCGCGCGAGAAGCACGTCCGGTTCGGCCGACGCTCCCACGGCGGCCGGGGCGGGACGCAGCAGGCCCGGATACGACGTGGAGGTCACCTCCAGCCGAGGGCGTGAAGGGTGGGCCAGCGTCATGCCGCAGGCGCCGAAGCGCGTACCGGCGTGAAAGAACTCGGCCGTCAGGCGGTACGCGGCGACAGTACCCACTCGTACGACGAGATCGCTGACCGTGACGTGCACCAGCACGTCCGACGCGGCACCGCGCTCAACCGGTTGTGCTCTCGGGTCCACTCCCAGGCTCACCGAGACAGGCTGGAGTCGGTTGTCATCCGCTCCCTTGAGATACCGCAACTCCAGGGCGGCGGCGAGCTGGCGGGCAGACTCGGCCATGAGCAGGGGATGATGCGTCACCGCGAGCGCACGCTCGTTCAGTGCATGCCATCGAGGCCACTGGCACAGTGCTTCGAAGAAGCGGCTTCCCCGTTGACTCAGCGATTCGACCAGCGTCGCCGACATCGACTGCAGCCCCAGCTCGCGCCACGTCGGCGGCCCGACCAGCCCCACGCGTCGCCTGGCCGAAACGTCCTCGATCCCACTGCCGAGCAGCTCCGTCACCGAGCTCGTCTCCATTGTCACCATGTCTCGCATCAGCGTCTTCTCGGTCAAGGAGGCGCGCTTCCGCAGATCGCAGATGCAGGCCAAACAGGGTCGTGACCGATGCGGCCCGTCGATCAGCGGTCGGCCACCGCGGAATCGCTCTGCTCGTAGTTGGCCAGTGCCAGCCCGAGGGCGAAGAAGGTGGGCGCCCACTCCCCCACGAAGATGCCCCAACGGTCGGCCCGCTCCAGGTTCTCCTGCTTGTTGGACGCCAGCCAGGAGACGAGCGAAAGGCCGATGGAGCCGAAGGCCGCGGCGTAGGCGTGTTCACTCTGGACGCCCGCATCGTGCAGCTTCTTCACGATCATTGCTTTCCCTCTCGTCACGGACCGGTGAAACATTTTGGATGCTTTCACCCCTTTTCTGGTTTCGTGGCGTCCGCGGATGCAAGGGCTGACCGCACGCACTCTTCTTCGCGACGAAGCTCGGCCCCATCGCGAAGAAGCAGGCGCGCCGCTGTCTGCCGCCGCCACCCGATCCTGCGCGCTTGTGTGAACTGGGCTCCACGAGGCGGGATATGACGGGGCCGGACTGCGCGGTCCGAGGCGGCAAGTGTCGGCCGGGCGCCGCAGCCGGCGGGCGCAGCTCACGGGTCACACGCTCGCGGACCGGAACGGAGGGCGGGCGTGAGTTGCCTGCGGCCGGTCCACTGCCGCATCCAGGGATCGATCACCTGCCGAAGAAGGGAGGCGAGTCGTCCGATGTCCCCGGGCCATCCGGGGCACGGGAGGTGTGTCATGGTCATCAGCCGTGCGGGGATCCTGGTTCCCGGCGCAACGGGAGTCCTCGGCACTGCCCTGGCTCTGCGGCTGCACGAGCAGGGAGCCGCCGTGGCCGTCACGGGCCGCGACCGCGAAGGCCTCGCCCGCGTGTCCCGGGCCTGCGGCGACGCCCCCGCCCGCGCTTTCGACGCGTACGACCTCGAGCAGTGCGCACGCACGGTGACCTGGGCCGCCGGGGAACTCGGCGGGCTGGACGCGGTCGTCGTCTGCGTCGGCGTTGCCGCCTTCGGACCGGCCGAGTCGGTGAGCGACGCCGTGGCCGAGCATCTGTTCACCGTCAATACGCTGGCTCCCATGGCGTTCCTGCGAGCCGCCCTTCCCGTCGTCAAGCCGGGCGGCGTGGTCGCGGCGATCACGGGCGTCGTCGCCGACTCGCCCTCGGCGGGCATGGCCGACTACGCCGCGTCGAAGGCGGGCCTGGCCGCGTGGCTGCGGGGGGTCCGGCGCGAGCAGCGGGCGTCCGGGGTCAGGGTGCTGGAGATCCGTCTGCCCCATGTGGAGACGGGATTCGCCGGCCGAGCCGTTCTCGGAACGCCTCCCGTGCTGCCGGCGGGACTGGCCGTCGCCGAGGCGGTGGACGCGATCGTCGCCGCGCTCTCGGCCGACGGCCGGCTGGTGAAGCCGGGCCGTGACGCCCCGCTCGACGTCGAGCGGTAGGGCGGGCGGCCGAGGAGCAACCGTGCCCGACAGTGGATCGCCCCGCCGGTACCACCGGACCATGCGTCCCGTGGAACCGGTAACCCCTCGCGCGCCGCGGGAATTGCGGCGGATGCTGTTCCGGCAGAACTGGCGCGACCTGGTGTTCCTGCACTGGCCTGCGGACCCGTTCCAGGTGGCCGGGCTTCTGCCGCCCGGAACCGTCCCCGACCTTCACAACGGCAGCACGTACGTCGGCCTGGTCTTCTTCCGCATGCGCGATCTCGCCTTCGGCGGTACCCCGACGATCCCGTATCTCGGGTCCTTCGACGAGGTCAACGTACGCCTCTACAGCCGGGACGCGCTGGGGCGCCGCGGAGTGGTGTTCCGCTCGCTCGAATGCGACCGCCTGGTGCCCGTCCTGGCCGCCGACGCGTCCTTCCGGCTCCCGTACCGGTGGTCCCGCATCCACAGCCACTGGTTCGACAACCGCCTGCTGTACCGGACCAGCCGCCGCGGAACACCGAACGCCGGAGCTCGCGTGTGGCTCGAGGTAACCAGCACCCCCATGACGCCGGACCCCGTCGAGGAGTTCCTGACGAACCGCTGGGGACTGCACGGGCGTGCGTTCGGACGCTCCTACTATCTCCCCAACACCCACCCCGAGTGGTCCTTCCACCACTGCTCCCTGCTCGACTGGGACGACTCCCTCATCGCAGCCGCAGGCCTGTCCCGGCCCAAGGAAGCGCCGGTCAGCGTGTTGTACGCACCTGGTGTGCCGGTGCGGTTCGGAACACCGGTATCGCTGTCCGGTACCTGACGCGTCCGTGCCTGAGGCCGTTAGGCCTGCCGGTACCCGCTCCCGCATGACCGCGAGCAGACGCGCGGCTCCCCATCGGGGCCCGCGCTCACGGACCCGGTCGGCCGGCTCGGCGACCTGCAGGCCGGCCGTGACCGACAAGGCCTCCAGGACGTCACCGATCCCGGCCGGCCCTGCGGCGTTCGGGTCGGCGACAACACCCGCGCCCGAACGCTCCGCGTCGCGCACGGCGGAGAGCGGGAACACCCGCCCTGACGCACTCCGTGAAAGAGTTGTCGCCGCCGTGGTGGACCACCAGGTCGACATGTTCGAGCAACGCCTGCTGGGGCACCGATGGCATCACCACGGCCCGCTCTCCGGCCAGGTCTGCGAGTCGGTGGGACCGCCCGCCCGCCGCGACCTACGGGACGGCGTGACCGGCATCCTGCTCGACACGTCGAGTGCGGCAGGGTTCGAAAGCGGACTGCGCAGAATAGCGGCCCTACCCGAAAGGGACCGCGAGCGTTTCGCGCGTGCGGGACGCGACCTGGTCACCGCGCGCTATTCGATCGATGTGATCGCGAACGCGCTGGCCTGGCAGTACGGCGCGGCAAGGAAGGCTGACCAGCCCTGACCGGGGCTTACACCCAAGCCACTCACGGGTGGCGCAGCCTGTCCGTTCCGCCGTCCGCGGATGAGCGGTCAACCCGCGCGTGTCTGCGCCCGTCGCCGATAACCGGCATGCGGGCCGCCCGCGAACGGTCAGCCAATACGACGCACAGTCGATGCAAGTTGCCCGCTGCATCGATATTTCGGATGGTGGCAGAGCCGAAATCGCCCCGCGCGAATCGATGCGCCAGACACCGCAGACGGTACGACCCTGCAGCAGTCGCCTCTTCGGAGACATGGCGCAGTCCGCCCTGTTCGAGGAGCAGTCGTCATGACCTCACAGCAGCTGACCGAGCAGCCCCTCAAGGGTGCTCCGCTCACGGCTCCCGTTCAGAAGTCTCTTGATGAGGAGGAACTCACCACCGCGTTCGCCCGAGGCGACGAGCAGGCCCTTTCCGGGGTCTACCACCGATGGGGGCGTCTGGTGTACACCCTGGCCCGGCGCTCTCTCGGTGACGCGGCTGAGGCGGAGGACGTCACACAGGTGGTGTTCCTCGCCGCCTGGCGGGGGCGGGCCGGTTTCACACCCGAACGTGGCGCCCTGGCAGCGTGGATCGTCGGAATCACCCGGCGCAAGATCGCCGACGCGTTGCACGCCCGGACACGCCGGGCCGACCTGGTGGCGGCAGCGGGTGCCGTCGTATGCACGCAGGATCGTTCCGGCGAGCCCGATGCGGTGCTGGACCGCGTCCTCATCAGCCACGAGTTGTCAAAGCTCCCTGCGACGCAGAGGCGCGTGCTCAGCCTCGCCTACTACAACGACCTCACACAAACACAGATCGCCCAGGTCACCGGCTTGCCGTTGGGAACGGTCAAGAGCCACACCCGTCGCGGGCTGCACGGGCTGAACCGTTGCCTCCAAGACCTGGGGGAGAACAGCCGCTGCTCAGCTGTCCGCCGTGAGGCCGGATTCCCGGACGGCCCTACCACCTGAGATTGCCGACGATCCGCGCATCAAGGCCAGGATCGTAGACTCAGAGCCAGGGCCCGGTCTCAGCCAGGGCTGCGGCGGAAACGGCTGAGTTACTGAACTTGTTGGCGTGTTGTCGTTGAGTGCCTGGCCAGCCTTTTCAGCCGCCCCAAGTGGGCCCTGGTGTCACCGTCGCCAGAACAGGTGGTGCGTCACACCGCTCGGGCTGGACACGATCTCCAGGTGGAACCGGTCGAGCAGCTCCTCGGGGGACTCCCAAAGGCGTAGTCCGGACCCGAGCTTTACCGGCGAGACCGCCACATGCATGGTGTCGACGAGGTCGGCATCGAGGAACTGCCGGATGGTGGTGACCCCGCCGCCGAGCCGGACGTCCTTGCTCTGTGCCGCTTCCCGCGCCCGTTCGAGGACCGCGGCCGGGTCGCCGTCGACGAAGTGGAACGTGGTGTCGGAGAGCGTGAACGACGGACGCTTGTGGTGGGTCATGACGAACACCGGCGTGCGGAACGGGGGCTCCTGCCCCCACCAGCCGCGCCACTCATGGTCCTGCCAGGGCCCGCGCTGGGGCCCGAACTTGTTGCGGCCCATGATCTCGGCACCGATGTTGCGTGCGAAGTCTCGCGTGAAGTAGTCGTCGAGACCCCGGCTCCCGCCGGGATCCGTGCGCATGGGCCAGCTCGCTGTGGCTCCAGCCCAGGCGAACAGTCTCTCGGGATGGTCGTGGCCGAACGGTCTCTCGAGACTCTGGTGCTCACCGGCACCGATTCCGTCACTCGAGACGTTGAAATTCATGACTCTCAGTAGTTGATCCACGTGTTTCCTCGTCAGGTCCTGTCGCGTCATCGTGTGGCGAGGCGCCGCACATCATGGCGTCGAACGGGACGTGGCCGGATCGACAGCGGCCCGCAACTTTTTTTCAAGGCGCGTCAGGAAGCGGTCCCGCTGGCGGTGTGGCCGTGGCGGACGCGGACGCTCGGGGGTTCAAAGACGGGTTCTGGCCGAATAAGCCAGCAGGATCGGTGACACGGTTCTTGGCCGGCGCGACGGCCGTGGGTTCAGCGTGGCTGAGGGACTTTCACCGGGAACGCCGCTGAATCGGCAGGATACTCATTCACCCTCTGCGGCCTGCTCAATCTGCTCGTCGAGCAGGCTCTGGGCGATGGCCCCTACGGCGTCGACACCGACGCCCTGGAACAGTCCCTCATCGACGCCCTCACCCCTGACGCACGCCTGCCCGCGGCGGCCCTGGCCGCCCACACCGGCCACCCGGAGAGCACGGTGCGCCGCCGCCTCTCCCAACTGGCCGCCCAGGGCCGCCTGATCACCCAGGTCCTGGTCGATCCGCGCCGCCTCGGGCTGCCCATCGAGGCCAAGCTCCTGCTGCACGTGGCCCCCGACCATCTGGCCGCCGCCAGGCAGGCGCTGGCCGGCCACCCCTCGGTGCACGGCGCGTTCGCGACATCGGGACCCTCGAACCTGCACGCGGCCGCATACTTCCCGGACCTGACAGCCCTCTACAACTTCCTCTCCCGCTCCAGTCCAGCCGGCACCAGGCGGCCAGGGCCGGGTGAACGCCGCGTCGAAGAGCTACAACTGACAACGGCCAAACGCAAGGGCACGCACGAGATGCCGGACGGCACCGGCGCGCTGCCCTCGCACAACAGCGACCAGCCCACCTCCCCGAGCCCCACACCGGTGCAGCCATCCCCGCCTGGCATCCCCACCCTCACGCCGACGCCCACCCAGACCGTGGACCGTCTGACGAACATGGGCGCCGGGAACCTCACGGCGACGGCCGGGACACCTTCGCGCAGAAGATCGCGGTGCGCACCGATGACAAGGCCGGCAAGCCCGTGGCCAGGGTCCGGTTCACCATCATCGGCGACACCGACGCCACCTTCACCGGGGCTGAGTAGTTCCAGTACAGGATGTGGCGCTGAGATCGATCATGGTGCCTGATCTGCGGTTCGACGTCGGGATGGCAGGTCCGGCCGTTCCAGCGACGACGGAAGTTGAGCATTGTCACCGAAGGACGATGGCCACTAGGTTCGTGCCACCAAAGGCTGAGCGACTGGAACGTGCATGAGAACCGAAGTCCGAATCTTTGTCGCCGACGGCCCACTACCGGACTGGGACTCCACTGAAGAAGAGATCGACAGGCGTTGCCAGCAGCTGATGGCGATCACCAAGCCCGTCACCACCGAGGAAGCCCACGCGCTGGCCACCTGCTTCGGTCCTGACGACTGCTACGGCGTCGGCTGGACTCTGATCCACCTCATCGAAACAGCCCCCGGTCCGTTGCCCGCCATCCCCCGCCCCAGCGCCGAGAACCGCACTTGGGACATCCCCTGGGGACGCTGGCACTGGCACTACGGCGAGGAACTTGACGATGCGGCCTCCAGTTGATGTTGCTTGCTGGTGATCAGCGCGTGGTCGGCGAACCCTTGTCAGCCGCCTCGGGAACGTAGCCGCAGAGTTCCGGGGCGCACTCGGCCTTGTGGTCCCGGCCCCAGAGGTAGGTATCGCGCTCGGTGGAGCGGGCGCAATGAGCGAGGCGAAGCTGTTGCCGCCGGGGCACAGTCGAGGGCAGCGCCGTGAAGGTCTCCGGGAGTACGGCGACCATGCCGCTGACCTGCTCTCCGTCGCGCATCCGCAGCAGCGCGGTGCACTGCCACCAGCCAATCTCGCCGTCGCTGATCGGGGTGCCGGGCCAGTAGTACAACGCCGGGTTCGGCAGCAGGTAGTGGACGCCGTCGGGATCCAGGTGGGCTCGGAGCCATGGTCCTCCTCCACCCAGACCAAGTCGGAGCCGTCGGGCTTCGTCGTACAGAGAGCAGACCGTTTCGGCGTCGAGGGCCTTGAGGACGTTCGCCTGGACGGGCAGCGGCCGGCGTCCGGCGGGAGTCTTGACGGGCCAGCGTCCGAGCAGGAATCCGGCCCGCTGCCGCAGTGTCATCGGGGACGGGCCCTTACGGCGCTCCGGCAGGGGCGGGGGCGGCGTCCAGGTTCGTCCTGCTTGGCCGATGTGACGCAGTATCCACTCCTGCGCCTTCGGGCCGGCGGTGTTCCAGACCCCGGTCATCGGCCGTGCGGCGGTCGCTTGCTCCCAGCTTCCGGGGCTCGTGCCCGGGCGGGACGGCGTGGTGGGACCCGGACGCGTGACACCAGGCAGGTTGTGGCCCAGGTTGGCCAAGAACCTGATGCGTTCCAGTGTCTCTTCGGGGTTGGCCGCCGACTCGTGCCGTGTGCTGCCGGCCAGATGACGGATCTCGATGAAGGCCCTGGCCGCCAGGAGCGCGGCTATGTCCCGGTCGAGCTCGGACTCGCGGCGTCTCATGCCGTTCCTCCCCTGCTGCCGTGACCGGCGCGTTCGAGGACGCGGTAGACGGTGGCGCGGCCCACGGAGAACACCTCCATAAGTTCGGCGATGGTGTAGTCGCCGGTGGCGTGCATGCGGACGAGTTCGGCCTGCTGGCGTGGAGACAGCTTGGGCCGGCGGCCCTTGAGTTCGCCGCGGGCGCGGGCGACGGCCATGCCCTCGCGGGTGCGCATTCTCAGCAGGTCGGCTTCGAACTCGGCGAAGAAGGCCAGCATGTTGAAGAACATCTTGGACATCGGGTCGGCCGGGTCGTAGACACTGCCGCCCGGGGAGAGGCAGACGCCGCGGGCGACGAGGGTGTCGCCGATGTCGCGGGCATCGGGGACGGAGCGGTCGAGGCGGTCGAGTTCGGGGACGACGAGGGTGTCGCCGACGCGGACGGCGGCCAGGGCCTGATCGAGGCCAGGGCGGGCGCGGCTGGTGCCGGTGAGTCCCTTGTCGAGGTAGATCCGGTCGTCGGGGACGCCGAGCGCGGTGAGGGTCTCGCGTTGGGCGGTGAGGTCTTGTTCGGCGGTCGAGCATCTGGCGTAGCCGATCAGTTCTCCCACCGGGCGAGCGTACCGTTTACGCCCCCTTCATCGGACGATTTCGCGGACCACCTATGTGAGACGGCATGTGCGCAGGTGGGGCGGTTCGGGAGAGCAGTGCCGGTCGTCCCGATGAGGGATCCTCTGACGGACGCGAAGGATAGGCGCGGTCAGTACCCTGACGCGGTGACGACCGACACCGCCTTGTCGAGGGCCATGCGCTGCCCCGTCGAGCCACCGCTGTGCCCGCTGCCCGATCGCGTCGTGGAGCTCCTGATCGAGCTGGGGAGTCCGCCGCGGCTGGCAGCCCACCTGCGGGCTGTCCACGATGTCGCGCACCAGCTGGTCGACTGGATGGAGAAGCGCTACCCGGCCTTGCTCTTCGACCGCGAGGCGGTGCTCTTCGGCGCCGCGACACATGACATCGGGAAGACGGTGCACGTCTCCGAGCTCTCTGGGCCCGGCGCGGCGCACGAGGAGGCTGGACAGGCTCTTCTGCTCGGCCGCGGCGTCGGCCCGGAGCTCGCCCGCTTCGCTGCGACTCACGCGTCGTGGACGGAGTCCCGTGTCGGCTTGGAAGATTTTTTGGTGAGCCTCGCCGACAAGATCTGGAAGAACAAGCGCGTCCCCGACCTGGAGGACCTCGTCGTTGCCCGGCTGGCCGAAGCAACCGGCCGAGCGGCTTGGGAGGAGTTCATCGCACTCGACGACGTCCTCTCCCGCATCGGCGATGGCGCCGAAGATCGCCTGACGTTCCAGGCATCCTTCCCAATCCACGCCTGAGAAGAAGGGGGTGGGACACCGTGACGATGAGCCCCGACGGCCGCGGCCAGACGCCGAGCATCCCGCCTAGGCCGCAGCTTCCCGATCTCGCCGCGGCGCGCGAACTCGGACCTGCGGCGACCGTGGAGGCACGCCGACAGCAACTGCTGCTCGTCCGGCAGCGGCATCACATGCGGCACGAGATCTTGAAACCGGGCCGCGCCTGCACGACGAACAGCCCTCCGGCGAGGAACTCTCCGCACACCTCGCCGACGAGGCATAACAGGCCGCAGCGGCAGCCCCGTCAGCCCCTCCACGCTGCGCAGGTACTTCCTGCACTTCCGGATCTACGAGATCTGGGCGGACCACCGGCTCGAGAGCACCGTTCCCTCACCGCACACCGTGGCTCAGATCTGCGCCCAGCGCGGAATAACCGCCCAGTACAGCCGAGCCGCCACCACTGACCACATCCTCAACCACGCACACGACTACGAACCCCGATGGCAGGCCGTCAGACACCGTGGGACTGTCCCCTGAGCGGGTCCCCGCCTGGTCGATCGGAGCTGTGTCGTCGCGCTCTTTGGAGTGATGATCACGGAAGGGTGCGCGCTTCGTGGCCGTGGCGGATTCGATACTGCGCGCATGTCAAAGCTTCCTGCCGGCAACTTCACCATCGTCAACGACGAGACCGGCCGGTGCGTCCGGGTGCGGCTGGGCCGGGCCAAGGACGTGAGCGATTGGAAGGAGGGCGCCAAGTACCTCCTGTCCGTGACCGACAAGCCGTCCCTGGAACTGGGTACCCCGGACGGCAGCCCCTCGACCGCCTGGTGGTTCAGCACCTTCGACGACGGCGGTCAGCCGTACAACCAGTTCGTCAGCTACGCCGTCGGCGAGTACCAGAACATCGGCAACCAGCCGAAGGCGCTGCACCGCTGACGGGCACGGCGTGAACACCGGTGTGTCTGGGCCCAGTTGTCCTGTTACCGAATGCGGACAGAGCCGGGTGAACGATGCTCGTCCCGGCGTCATCTCATGGGGTGTAGCGAAACAGCCGATGCGGCCGGCCGCCCTGCGAAAGCAAGGGAAGGTGCCGTGTCCTGACCGTTCATGGGGGAGCTTTCATCATGACCACTTACCGTGCCCGCCGTACCGCCCGTACCGCCGCTCTGGCCACCGTCACTGCCGCGCTGGCGCTGGGTCTGACCGCCTGTGGCGGTGCCGACAGCGGTTCGAAGGCGGTGGGGGGCGACCACAGCGCGGGGACCGCCCAGAGCCGGTCCGCGTCCGACCGGGACGCCAAGGGCAGCGCGGCGCAGGCCGACAGCAGTGGTGACACCAAGGAAAGGGCGTCCTCGGCGACCGCCGCGGGCGGGGCGCGGGAGATGGCGAGCACGAGCACAACGGCCAGCGCTCAGCAGTGCCGCGGAGACGAGATGCTGGTCACCGCGGTGCACCGGTTCGCCGGCCAGCAGGGCGACCACCTGCTGCTCACCGCGGTGAACGAGGGCACCAAGCCCTGCTGGGTCACCTCCTACCCGGCCGTGGTACTCAACTGGAACAACGACAACGTCGCACTGCCGCACTCCAAGAAGGACGCCCCGGGCGGCGCCAAGCACATCACGCTGAAGCCCGGAGGCACGGTATACAGCGCGGTGAACCTCTTCGCCTACGGCTCCAAGAACCACACGGCGCAGTCACTCGCCTTCGCGCTGCGCGGCCAGGACGGCCGCCCCGGCCCCTTCTACTCCGTCGTCAGCAAGGGTCAGAACCAGAAGTTCACTTGGACCGAGGCCGACGTGCTGAACTGGAACACCACCAAGCCCTACAACTTCTGACGCACCGCCGGCCGGTCACGCGCCACCGCCCTCCCGCACGTCCACGGCCGGCAACCCGCAACGCCCCCGGACGGCCGGCAGAACGGTGACTTGGCAAGATCACCGAAGGCCGCCCTGCCCGAGCGTGACGTCCATTTCCGCCAGCACGGAGTCTTGGGTGGATCTACGTTGAAGCAGTTGGGCTGGATGCACGGCAGACGTTGAATACTTTTACCGTCGAGCGGCGAAGCTCCGTTTGGGGTCGTCACGTCTCCGAACACCAAAGGACCAGACATTGCCCAGAGCGGTCCGGCGTACCGGAAGTGTGGCCGCGCCGGCTCGGTGTGGGGCGTGGTGTACGGCGGGCAGGTTCCTGCCACCTGCGTGAAACGTGCGTGAGGTCCGGCCACCCGACGGGCGGCCGGACCTCGGTGCGTACCGGGTCAGCTGATGTCCGGTCTGCCGTAGTGACGGAGCGCGCTCGAAGCCGGAAAGATCACAATGAGTAAAGGAAGTGTGGAATGAAGGGTTCCTACGACGTTACGGCGGAATCGGAGGCACCCGCGTCGGCGGTGTGGTCTCTGCTGTTGGACGCTCACAGTTGGCCTCGGTGGGGAACTGTGGACGCACTCGTCCAGGACAGGTCGGAGAATCTCTCGCCGAACGGGCGCGACGAGGTCGGAGCAGTACGCGCGTTTCGCACTGGAGAGGTTGTTACGAGTGAGCGAATCACCCAACTGCGTCCCTGTGAACTTTTCGCATACGAAGACAGCGACAACCCGTTCATGGAGAACTACCGAGCGCGCGTCACTCTGGAAGAGAAAGGTGCGGGAGGCGTCCGAATCCGCTGGCGTGGGGACTACGACGCAACACCCGATGTTCACCCTCTCCTTGCTCCCGAACTCACGCGGATCATGCAGCGCATGGTCACGGGCCTCGCGGAAGCCGCCGAGCGCGCCCTGTAGGTCGCAACTTGTGCACCAGCCCGGGCTGTGCCGATCGCAGATTCACGCCTCCGCACGGCCGGCAAAACGCCTCAGGACCTGAACTCCCCTCGGCGCGGCGTGAGCCGAGCTGCCCCCCGATGCAGGCGGGTCCCGGCCGGCCGGCAGTCGACCGCCCGGCACAACCTCGCCAGGGACCAGGCCGGGATCGAGGGCCCCGGCCCCACCGAGCAGAACCCCGGCGCCTCCAGCCGCCGCCACCGGCGGGTGTGGGTAGTCGGCGTACCGGAAATCCCGGCGAGATTGATCTTGCTGGGGTTCGCCTCCTTCGCGGGCGCTTCGAGCTGGTGGCCGATGGCCTCGGCGCCCGGCTCCCGGAGGTCGGGGATGCGGCTGTAGAGGGTGCCTGGGCAGACACCCAGCAGTTTGGCGATCGAGGTGATTGAGCGGCCGGGGTCGGGCAGGAGGTCGCGGGCGGCCTTGATGACTTCCTCGGTGGCGACGGTGGGGCGGCCGCCGACCCGGCCTCGGGCGCGGGCGGCGGCCAAGCCCTCGTTGGTGCCGATGACGATGAGTTCGCGGATGAACTCCGCGAGGACGGCGAAGACGCGGAAGACGAGCCGACCGCCAGGGGTCGGGGTATCGAGGCTCTCGTGCAGTGAGGTGAAGCCGATCCCGCGCTCGCGTAGTTCGGAGACCATGTTGATGAGGTCCTGGCGGCTGCGGCCGTAGCGGTCGAGCGTGTCGCCGGCGTCGAGGAAGGCGTGGCACGCCCTTCAGCTCCGGCCGGAGCGCGGTCTTGCCGGACTCCTTGTCCGCCACCCAGGTTTTTTTGAAGGGGCTCTTCAAAGCTCTACGGGCTTCAGGCGCTCCCGCAGAGCGATCTTCAGAAAACGAAGGTTTTTGAAGATCAACCGCCGGAGGGGCCGCCTCGGACATCAAGATCAATCTCACCGATAACCACGGTTCGATTGATCCCCGAGGCCGGAGAGCCCCGTGAGTTCAGGGAAACCGAAGGTTTCTCGTTGGGAACCCGAGGGTCTGGTGGCCTGTTTCCCGGATGCTGCTCCTTGGGTTCGTTGTGAACCTGCGCGTGTGACCTCGCTGACGTGGGGGTGCGCGTGTCGTCCGGACCGGGTTCATGCTTCGTCGCGGTGGGTGAGGTGGCCGTTGGTGAGCCGCCAGTAGTGTTGATGGGAAGTCAGTTGCCAGGTCTCGTTGGCGGCGATCGCCTGCGTGATCCACTCGTGGAGTTGCGGGAGGACATGCGCCCGTAGAACAGCGCGGGTGGCAGCACGTTCAGCGGCATCGACCGGGTGGACGTCTATGCGGAAGCCGACCATGTCCGGGTGCATGCTGCGGCCATAGTTGCGGGAGATCGGAGCGATCCATTCTGCTCCCAGAACGACGGTCTCGCTGTCATGGCCGGTGAGGAACCGCAGGTCCGCGACTCGGGTCATGTAGGGGCCGAGACACTCGTTGATGTCGGTGGTGGTCAGTGGCCAGGCACGGTGCCGGGGCAGCCTTCGATTTCGTGCGGACATGGCAGGCAGAATGACAGAAGGTCGCTGTCAGCCCTCACGGGATTTCTGTCCGGCGGCCGCTTCCAGAGGCTGGCGGACGGAATCTGCGTAGCGCATCGCGGTCTTCTCGTCGAGTCCGAGGGCCTCGGCGAGGTGGAGTGGGTCAGGCCCGCGAGTGAGGGCCTCTTCGAGTTGCCGGTCGACGCGGAGCCGCTCCAGCGTCGCGTCCTGCCCGCGCATCGAAGCGCTGATCCAATGGCTGCTGGCGCGACTGGTCTTGGTAGCGCTCCGGCCACTCCAGCAGGGCCGGGCGGACCCGGTTGAGGTAGAGCCAGACCGTGCCTCGCTGCGGGGGCCGCCGTCGCGCAGAACCCGTGGCCCCTGCACTGCAGCACGTGCCACGTCGTCGAGGGCAGTGGGCTGTCGGCTGCCGCGTCGAGAAAGCCGCGGGTTCGCGCGTCGGGAAGGTGCCCAAGCCGATCCCGGGCGATGTCGACCAGGTCGGCGGTCGTCAGCGGTGCCAGTCGGATGTGTTCCACCGAACCGGGGTCCGATTCCGCCAGGTCGGCAAGCATGTCCTCGTCGCGGCCGGCGACCACCCAGAAAACAGGCAGGCCGATCAACCGGTCGAGAAGCATCCTCATGATGAACCGGCTGACATGGTCTGCCCACTGCCAGTCGTCGAGGCACACGAGCACAGGTCCGGACGCCGCGGCGCACTCAGGGACCGCGGCGATGCGTTCGGCGAGCATCAGCGGCTGGTCGGACAGCGCGAGGAGCTGCTCGTACTCCTCGGTGCCGGCCAGGGGAGAGTGGCCTTTGCGCAGTGCGGCAATCACTGGCCGCGCCCGGGACGACCTGGCCCATGGGCTCGCACTCGCCGAAGGCCACGCGTACGTCCATCCGGGCCGCCTGCGAGGACACTTCTCCCATCAGAGCCGTCTTGCCGATTCCTAACGGCCGGCTGACCACGATCAGGCTGCTCGACCCGTGGCGTACCGCGTTCCTCATGGCGCTCATGGCGCTCGCCACCGGTTCACTTCGGCCGCGCAAGGGTCCTGGATACACGCGCACCACCTCGGCTCTTTCGCGCCGCGTGCGGAACGGCGTCAGACAGTGCCGGCACCGATGTTCTCACCGCCGGGCGAAGAAGCCGCCGCGGACAGAGCAAAACTTGCACGGCACAGAATCTCCGTGCCCCAGCACCAACCGGAATTACAGATCACAACGCGTGATCGAAATGGGGTACAGCCACTCAGCCAAACCGTTCGATCCACGACGCAGCGTGACATGCCCTCGCGGTTATGTGTTTAGGGCTCCATGACCCGCGTGCGGCCTTCGACGTTTCCGGCCCATCACGCAAACAGGTGAGAGATTGGTCCCGGAAGCGAGGTAATGATGGTTCTTGGACCTTGCACATCTCGATCGACTTCGAAGACCACCTCAGTTGATCACCCGAGGCCGGCGTCGGGCCGGAACAACGGGTTCCGCGCCAAAGGCCCAGCGATTCAGGCTCGGGCAAAACGCGAGGTCACCACAGTGGTCAGTCAGTGCACCGCATTTTTCCGGTTACCGGTTACTCCGGAAGGAGAGAATCATGGCGGACAAACCCAGCATCGTTTTCGCGCACGGCCTGTGGGCTGACGGCTCGTGCTTCAGCAAGCTCATCCCCACGCTCCAGGCCGAAGGTCACACCGTCTGGGCATCGCAGCACGGCCTGGACTCGCTCGAGGGCGACGTCGCGTGCGTCACCCGAGGCATCAACCATGTGCCCGGCCCTGTCGTGCTGGTGGGCCACTCGTACGGCGGCACCCTCATCACCAAGGCGGGCACGCACGACCGCGTCGGAGCTCTGGTGTACCTCTGCGCCCTCGCCCCGGACGAGACCGAGACCTCGCAGCAGCAGCAGGACAAGTTCGACAAGACGCCGGTGTTCGGGCACATCGAGGTTGCCGACAACCGCGTGTACCTCAAGGAGTCGGGCATCGGCCACTTCTGCGGCGACCTGCCTGAAGCCGAGCAGAAGCTCGTGCTGGCGACGGGGGCCGTTCCGATCGCCGACATCTTCGACCAGCAGGTGCCCGGCACCGCCTGGCGCACGAAGCCCAGCTGGTACGTCATCGGTAACCAGGACGAGACCGTGAACCCGGAACTGCAGCGGGCCGCCGTCGAACGCATGGGCGCCCACGGTCGCCCCGTCGACAGCAGCCACGTGCCCATGCTGTCGCAGCCCGAGTTCGTCCTCGACGTCATCCGCGAGGCCGCGAAGTCGCTCTGAGGCAACACCGCATCGCCCCCACCCTCCGCTTATGGCCGCGCTTTCGCGGCCCCGAACGGAGGGTGGGGCCATCACCGCCGGACAACCTGTAGCGACCTGTGAATCGCCGTGCCGGACGATGAAGACCGAAGAGGCAGGCGATCACAGAGGCAGTTGGGCCCTTGTCCGCCGAAGCCACGCCGCGTGCCGACTTTGTGGTGTGCTGTGCCCGGGACGCCGTCGAAAGAGGCACTGGGGAGCCCGCGGTGGTGGGCGAACCCGTGCCGGGTCACCGTGTGTCTGTGCGGCGTGATCCACTCCGGTCACCTCAGGACCGCCGCAGCAGCAGTCCCGGCGACGTGTCCGAGCCGACGGGGCTGTGCGCCGACGGCCCGGCCCGCGGCGGACGGCTGTACGACGACTTCGGCCTGGTCGCACACGTCGAGGCACCCGGAGACGCCCGCCGGTACTCCTGCACGCGGCCGCGGCCCCGACGCGATCGAGGGCATCGTGGCCCGGGTGCGCGCCGGTGGTCCGGGAGTGGCTCCGCCGCCGGATGTGCTCGCCCCGTACGCCTCATCCCGTCGGGGCGCCCGGCGGATTCCTGAGGCCTGCGACGTCACGCGGACCGGAAGGCCCCGGGGCGCCGCGTGTGCGTCCCGGGGCCTTCCGATGCCCTGTCAGGACGCAACGGGCCAAGGACGTTTGCGTCCAGCCGATCTCTCTTCCACCCCTCGTGACCTGCGGCGAAAGTAGTTCTTGCCACCGGGCGACACACCCGGGACGACCTCCACGGCTGCACCTGCAGGGCAGCCGGGCGGTCGGTGACGTGCCTTCGCCCGTTCGACTTCCACACCGCAGGAGAGATCATGAAGTTCAGCCACGCCCTCCGCCGTACCACCGCAGCCGTCGCCGCCGTCGGCGCCATGTCGCTGGGCATGGTGGCGACCACCGCCGGCGCCGCGCACGCCGTCGCGTCGTGCTCCGGTGACGTGTCGATGTACGGCACGCTGGCGGACGGACGGCTGACGTACACGCAGATCGCGCCGGCCACGGGCGACCGCGTCAAGACGCTCACCGGCCCGAACCTGGGCTTCACGCCCAAGGCGATGGCGGCCCTCAACTTCAACACCATCCTGGTCACCTCGACCACCGGCGACCTCTACCGGGTCGACGTGTCCACGAACAACACCTCCCTCACGCTCTCGGGAGTCGTGAAGATCTGGGACGGCGGCTGGACCTTCGACAAGATGGTCTACGACGGCGCCGGTCACCTCTACGGAACGGTGGACGGCGAACTCCACCAGTACGTGGTGTCGCAGGCCAAGCCCGCGGGGTCGGCCCACATAGGCCAGCACGTCGTGATCGACACCGGCTTCGTCCTCAAGACGCTCGCTGCCGCGGGCGACGACCGCATCGTCGCCTCGACCGCGGACGGCCGGCTGCTCAGCTACAAGATCAACGGAGTGGGCGACTGGGACCGCACGGTGCTGAAGTCGAGCGGCTGGTCGGCGGTGGACTCGCTCTCCTCGCCAGGTGGCGGCCTCTACTACGGCCGCACCAACGGCGGCATGTACTGGTACTCCGACGCGGACCCGACCGACGGTGACGGCAGCGACATCACGTACCACTCCGACGACCCGGTGGACGCGTCCGGCTGGACCCAGAGCCTGCTGTCGACCTATGCGAACAACTGCGCCTACGTGCCGTCGGCCCCGCCGCAGTCCGTGCAGGGCGGCACGATCTACCGCAACGAGGTCATGGCCCGGGCCAAGAACTGGTACGACCGCGACGTCCAGTACGTCGGGGGGTCCGACACCGCCAGCGACATCGACGGCGCCCACTCCTACCGCACCGACTGCTCCGGCTTCGTCTCCATGGCCTGGCACCTCACCACCTCGCTGAACACCGAGACCCTCTCCAGCGTGAGCACGCAGATCAACAAGGCCGACCTCAGGCCCGGTGACGCGCTGAACGACTACTCCGAGCACGCCGTCCTCTTCGCGGGCTGGAAGGACCAGGACGCCGGCACCTTCTACTACTACGCCGAGAGCAGCCCGGAGAACGACATGACCTACTCGACCGCGAACATCAACAGCGGCAACATCGGCGGCCACCCGGGCGCGGACTACGTCGCCCTGCGCTACAAGAAGATCGCCTGACGCCCCGTCCCCACCCGACGCCTCGAAGGCCCCGCCGATCCCCGGCGGGGCCTTCGAGGCGTCCGTACGCCCCGCACTCTTGGAGATCTCCGTCCTGGCCATGCTCCGGCCCACGCCGAAAAGGGCGGCGCCCCCTCGGTTCGAGGGGGCGCCGCCCTTTCAGGTCGACGGGACGCGGCCGCGGCGCGTGGCTGCCGGACGCGGCGGGCGGTCTACTGCCAGCCGGCGTCCGCCGGAGCGACCTGCCAGCCCGCGTCGGAGGCGAGAACGGAGGAGGCCGGAACCGCGTCCGCCGTGGACCGGTGCGTGACCACCGGGGCGGCGAGAGCCGCGGCGACGACGAGGGAGGAGACCGCGGCGGCCTTGGCGATGCGGGTACGAAGCATGGCTGTTTTCCGTTCCTTCCGGGACGAGATGCGGTGTCCGGTCTGCTGTCGCGCCCCGCGGTGGCGCTCGGCTCGGCCGGTGGTTCATAGGTTCGTCGCAGCTCAGGCCCGAGGAAAGGGTTCACGGATGGACGGAAGCGGCCTTGGACCGATGCGTCCACGGGGGCCGCCTCGGTCCACCGTCTGCGGTTCGAAGGCCAGGGGTTCGCACTGTTGCCTGTTGACTGTGTGTAAGCGTGTCCTGGCGTGCATGAGTGAGTGTCGGTGGTCTCCGTTCGTGCAAGACGTGGGAGGGAACGAAGGTTCCTGCCTCGAATGCGTGACTGCTGCGGCCTGTGGTCGTTGGGTCCGGTGACGGGTTCTTCGGGCCGGGAGGGGGTGCGCGGGTTGCGGTCGGTGGGGGCGTCGTTCGTGGTGCCCGGCCCGTCGGGGATGGCGGTCCGGGACCGGCTCAAGGGCCTGACCGCCGGGGACGAGAGGGTGCTGCGGCTGGTCGGCGGCCACCTCGGCACGCTGGCATCGGGGGATCTGAAGGCGCGGTGTGCGGCCGGGCTGGGGCACGGCAGTGAGTCGTGGGCGGCGCGGAAGCGGGAGCTGACCGGGTTGTCGTCGTCGCGGTGGGCGGGGTCGCTGACGAAGGCCACGCATGACGTGTGGGCGCTGGCCCGGCGTGGCCTGGCCGCGCACATCCGGCAGCTCGAGGCCGGGGTGAACACGATCCGGCACCGGCTGACGCTTCCGCTCGGGGGGGAAGGGTTCGAAGCGGGCTCCGGGCGGTTACCGGAGTCGGCGTGAGTGGCATGCCAAGACGCGTCGGCTGCGGGTGCTGGAGGACCGGCTGGAGCGGGCGCGGGCGGACTGGGCGGCCGGTCGGGTGCGGGTGGTGCGGGGCGGAAAACGGCAGCTCAACACCCGCCACCACCTTCAGCAGGCACAGCTCACCGAGGAGCAATGGCGGGCCCGGTGGGAGGCGGCGCGCCGGTTCCTGCAGGCGGACGGCGAGTCCGGGAAGCGGTACGGCAACGAGACGATCCGGGTCAGCCCCGACGGGCAGGTCAGCATCAGGCTCCCGGCCCCGCTGGCCCATCTGGCCAACACGGCGCACGCTCGTTACGTCCTGGCCGCCCGCATCGCGTTCGCGCACCGGGGCGAGATGTGGCGGGACCGCGTCGGGGCGAACCGGGCGGTGGCGTACCGCATCCACGAGGACATCGGCCGGGGTCGCTGGTACCTGACCGCCTCTTGGACCATCCCAACCACCCCCATCGTGCCCCTGGCTACGGTTCGGACCAGTGAGTTGATGGGTGTCGACACGAATGCCGACCATTTGGCGGCCTGACGGCTGGATGTGCACGGCAACCCGGTCGGTGCCCCGCGCCGCTTCGACTACGACCTCTCCGGCACCGCCGAGCACCGCGACGCCCAGGTACGCCACGCGCTGACCCGCCTGCTGCACTGGGCCCGGCGCAACCGCTTGGCTGTTGCGGTCGAGGACCTCGATTTCACCGCCGAGACCGGCCGGGAGAAACACGGCCGCCGCAAACGCTTCCGCAAGCTGATCTCCGGCATGCCCGTGGCCCGACTGCGCGCCCGCCTGGTGTCCATGGCGACCGAGCTCGGTGTTCCGCTGGTGGCGGTCGATCCCGCCTACACCAGCAGGTGGGGCGCCCAGCACTGGCAAAAACCCCTCACCAGCACCACCAGGAAGACCACCCGCCACGACGCTGCCGCCGTGGCCATCGGAAGGCGCGCCCTGGGGCACCCGATCAGGCGTCGGACGGCACCGCCCCGTACCCACCAGAGCGATGGGTACGGGCATCGGACCGTCCAGGCCCGACCGGACACCCCAAGGCGCGAGGCGCTGTTCATCAGCGGCCTCCGGCCGCGGGCCGCCCCCGCGTCCCCGGACCACGGACACGATCCGTGCCGCCCGGACGCGCAGCGAACGCGGGCAACCAGAACGCCCAACACCGTCCGGGGCGTTCGGCTGAGCATGAGGCCTGGCAACAGGACTCACTCCCGCTCAGTCCATAGGAACGGTATCAGCGGCACTCCGGCGCCGGTCGGCCGCGCCGTGGACAACTCCGGTACGGCGCGCAGCAGTCGGCGGGTGGTCCGTACCGCTCGCTCCTCCGCCTCTTCGAGTGCGTCGGCCAACAGGTAGAAGCCGAGCGTGACTTCGAAGGAGGAAACGGTATGCACGGCGACGTGCTCGACACCGTCGCGAGGCATGATCGCCGATCGCACCAGAGTCCTGATGTCGCGTGGCAGTTTGTCGCCGGACGGCAGTTCCAGATATGTGTGGACCAGGTACATGCAGTCCAGAATCTCACCGGGATGCGTCAACAAGTCGGCTTCTACAGTGGCCAGTTGAGTCCTTGGCCGCTTTGGGCCTCGCCCTGCGACAATCCCCGGTCTTCTGCGAAGATCATCGTGGAACCTGGGGAGGGTCCAGAAAAACTGGGGGGAACCTGATGCTGACCGCGCTCGGACTCGATACCGCCACCGAGACGGTGTATCGCGCCATGCTCAGAAGTCCGGCCGCCGGTGTGGCGGCCCTCGCCGACGTCGTAGGGCTGCCGGAGGAAGAGGTGCGCGACGCCCTCGACACGTTGAGCGAGCTGGCCCTGGTGCGCCCTGCCGCGGGGGACGCGGGCCGGCTCCGGGCCGTCTCCCCCGATATCGGCATGGAGATCCTGATGGGCCGCCAGCAGGCCCAGTTGGCGGCCCAGCAGCAGCGCCTCGAATCCTCCCGGGCAGCCGCGGCACAGCTCATCTCCGAGTACGCCGAGCTCCGCCCCGCCACCAGCCATCCCGGGGTGGAGCAACTCGTCGGCCTCGACCAGATACGCGACCGGCTGGCCCAACTCACCCGCGAGGTGCGCGAGGAGTTCCTGGCCTTCGCCCCGGGCGGACCGCAGACCGCGGAGAACATGGCCGCCTCCCGGCCGCTCAACGAGGACCTGCTCGGCCGCGGGGTACGCATGCGCACGATCTATCTCGACAGTGTCCGTACCAACCGGCCCACCGTCGAACACGCCACCTGGCTGGCCCGCCTGGGCGGCCAGGTCCGCACGGTTCCCTCCCTGCCGACCCGGATGATCCTCATGGACCGGCTGACCGCCATGATCCCGGTCAGCAGCGACGACACCGCGGCCGGCGCCGTCCTGCTGACCGGCCAGGGCACCCTCACCGCCCTGTACGCGCTCTTCGAGACCACCTGGGAATCCGCCCAGCCGCTCGGCGAGACCGTCCCCACCGACCCGAACGGACTCACCGGCCAGCAGACGACCACCCTGCGGCTCCTGGCCGAGGGCCACACCGACGAGGCCATCGCCAAACGGCTCGGGGTGTCGCACCGCACGGCCCGCCGGATCGCCTCCGAACTGATGGAACGCCTCGACGCCCGCAGCCGCTTCGAAGCCGGCGTACGAGCCGTCCAACAGGGCTGGCTGCCGCCGCGCCCCTGAACCTTCGCCCAGGGTCCCACGCCGCCGACGGCACGGGTCGTACGTATCGTGGCCGGTGATCGGCGGATCTTGAGGGGCGGCGCAGGGTCGGGGTGCGGGCGAGGACGTGGTGGTGGTTTCGTACGCCGAGGGACGGACACCGCTCCCGTGGTGTCCTGCCCCCCGTTACGAGGGCCACAGTCGTGGTTGCCGGACGCCCGCACCCGGCAACCACGCCTCCAGCGGGCTGGTGGCCCTCAACTTGCCTGCGAAAAGCAATTGGACGCCGTTGCCGATCAGGCGGACTTGTGGCGGGCGCCGCCCTCGATGTGGATCGTCTCACCGGAGACGAAACCCGCACGCAGGAGCCACATCACCGTGTCGACGACGTCGTCGGCCTCGCCATGACGTCCTACGAAGGTCCCGGCCGCGCTCCTGCTCAACAAACCGGTCTTGCCGCCCCCGAGGCGATCCCACGCGCCCGAGTCCACGACGCCGGGCGAGACGGCATTGACCCGTACCGGCGCCAGATCCGCCGCCAGATGGCGCGCGGCGTACTCGACCGCACCATTCGTGACCCCCTTGACCAGTGATCCCGGCCCGGGGCGCCAGCCGACGACACCGGAGAACAGCACCATCGACCCGGTCGGCCGCAGTACCGGCGCGAAGTGCTTGGCCACCAGCATCGGCCCGACCACCTTCGCCGTGAACGCCGCCAGCAGCTTGTCGCGATCCAGATCGATCGCGCGAACATCGTGCGGCGCCGAACCGGTCGTCACGATGTGGTCGATTCCGTCCTTCAGCCGCTCCGCCGCAGCCGCGAGCGTCGACTCGTCCTGCAGGTCGACCCGCACCGCGCCGGCGCCGATCTCACGCGCCAGCACGTCGGCCGCGGCCAGATCGCGGGCACCGACGACAACGTCGTACCCGTCCTTCACCGCACGCCTCGCGACGGCCGCGCCGAGCGCCCGTGCACCACCGATGACCAAGATCCGCTCCATGCGTCTCACTCCCTCTCGTAGGATCGAGGACCACGGTATGGATTTGATACCGGTATCTTCAACGGAACTGGGAGCAGCGATGGGCAAGGCGTACAACGTGATGGCGGCGACCTGCCCGAGCCGCACGGTGCTGCACCGGATCGGCGCCCGCTGGACCGTGTTCGTCGTCAACGCCCTCGACGACGGACCTCGCCGCTTCACCGAACTGAAGCGGCACATCCAGGGCATCACCCCGAAGGTCCTCACCGAGACCCTGCGCACGCTGGAAGCCGACGGTCTGATCAGCCGCCACGAGTACGACGAGAACCCGCCCCGAGTCGAATACGCCCTGACGCCCCTGGGCCGCTCCCTGCTCGTCCCGCTCCGCGCCGTACGACTCTGGGCCGAAGAACATGTCCCGGACATCGAGGCAGCCCGAGCACGCCAGCCGGTTCTCTGAGTGCGCGTCTTTTGATCCCCGGCGGTGAGGGGGCTCCCAAGCCAGCCTGACCACATCGTTCCGCAGCAGTTGCACGTTCCTCACGGGCGATTTGCCAGCAGGCGAGGAAGGGGGTCTGTCGGGTGACGCGGCCGCGGGCGCAGAGTTGCTTCCGTACCGCCTGGCCATCTACCGGCACGCAGAGGCCCTAGCGGATAGCGGAGCCGTGGCAGGGTGTCTGCGTGTCGCGGACTTCATGGTGTCTCTCCGTGCCGGGCGAAGCGGACGGCTTCGTGGAGGGTGAACATGCGGTCGGCGTCGGTCAGTTCTGCCGGATCAGAAGAGTTCGCCGGCTTCGGGAAGAGCTCGTTCGACTGAGGTGATCCGGTATCCGCCACGCTGGTAGAAGCCGCCGTCTCATCCGCGGACTGTCCAGGCCTTCCCGGCCGCGCCGTCAGGTGATGCCGCCATCAGATGGAGTGTGAGGGCCGGTACGTGCGTTGACGAGCCGGCAGCAGGCCGGGCACCGATCCGGTAGACCCGGTGCCGCTCGATCTGCACCGTGCCGGCCCCCCGACCGCTCGGCCTCCGCCACATCGTTCACCAGCCGCTGCAACCGCTGCGGTTCGTATCGGCGGGCACGTGCATCGCGAGCGGGTACGTAGATGGCCAGCCCCTCCCTGTCCATGAGAGCCGCGATCCGCTCCCGCTGAAGACGCCGCAACTCTGCGATGAGCAGCTCGCTCAGATGGTGAGGCTCGCGAGGGGCCAGCCGCGCGCTCCCGACCCGCTCCTGAGCCAGACGCACCTGTACGGCCACCGCACCGAGATCGAGCCCGGCCGCTTTCGAGACCACCCCAGCCGGACGAATTCGCAGGGAAGACACTCGTAGATCAACACGCCTCCTCGTTCGGTAGCGCGGTCACGCTGTTCCGGCCTTCCAAGCGAGCTGCACACACGTGTTCTACCTCACTGTTGAGGCCGCTGGGCAACGCTTCCGGCGTCGGAATCTTCTCCTTGAGATGAAGATCCTTAAAAGGCGCCCTCACTTACTGATACTCCTGACCCTGGTGGCGGCCGTGACGGTGATCGCCGCCATGGTCGTCCAGGCGAACAGGATGGAGACGATCTCCCCGCGCGAGGAGCGTGACCGCGCCGCGTCGGGAACAGCCGTACCGTCGGGGCAAGTGGACTGTCGGAAGGTCAAGTGCATCGCGCTCACCTTCGACGGCAATCCGGGCGAACCCACCGACCGGCTGATGGACCTCCTGAAGGAGTACAAGGCATCGTCGACGTTCTTCCTCGAGGGCCGGCGCATCCATGAATTCCCGGACGTGGTGCGGCGGATCGCCAGGGAGGGCCACGAGATCGGGGACCACACCTGGACACATGCGGTGCTGACCGATGTCTCTGACGCGCAGATCCGCGACGAGCTGCGCCGCACGGCACGGGCCATCTCCCGACTCACCGGCAGCAAGCCGACGCTGATGCGCCCGCCCCAGGGCCGCACCGACGACCGCGTCTCCAAGGTCTCGAAAGAACTGGGGATGGCACAGGTGCTGTGGACGGTGACCGCGAAGGACTACGAGACCAACGATGCTGCGCTGATCACCAGGCGCGTGCTCGCGGGCGCCGGCCGCGACGGGATCATCCTGCTCCACCCGTTGCACAAGGGCACCGTGCCGGCGATGCCTTCCATTCTGAAGTCGCTCAGCAAGCAGGGCTACACCTTCGTGACGGTCTCCCAGATACTCGCTCCGTCGAAGGCCGAGCCCGGCAAGATCTACAAGTGACCGACTGACGTGCGGGAGACCGCGTCAAGCGGGAGGGACCACGGCCGGCCCCTGCGGACCGGCTCCGCCCCTTCGCGGCGCAGCGCGGTCACCAGCTTCCTGAAGCGACGCGGGCTCAGCCCGCTGAACGGGGCTGTCCAAGACGACTCTGCCGCCGTGATCACACCAGCCACCACAAGATCGTTTCACGATGCCCGGCGCAACATTGCGATCCTCTGTCTCCCCGCGCGCTGGCCACACTGCATCCTGTGGCAACGCCCACGCCCAGTCTCTACAGTCACCGCATGGCCACCGAAGACAAGCCCCCAAGTCAGCCCATCGCCGCGATGCTTACCGACCAGACGAGCGCATGCAAGCCAGCACGCGAGGCCATCGCCGCCGGCGCCGAGGTGCAGGTCTCGGACAGGTCGGCGCCCCACTGGATGGTCCATGGGATCGCCGCAACGAGGCTGAGACGGTCGTTGAAGCGTGGTCTGCCGAAGACCGTCGGCCTCGACGAAACCGTTGAGATCCTCGCGCGGCACCGCGGCGAGCAACTGCGTACCGGGACCGTCCTCGCAGTAGACCGGCTCTGGTTCTTCAATCTGTACTTCGACGCCACTGGGACCGAGCTCTTGGCGTGCAGCGGTGTCAAACGCTCTCGGCGGCCCAGCGCGAAGGACTCGTTCGAGCCCTGAGCTGATCCGCATCCGCCCTCTGTCCGACCGCAGCCGCCACTACCTGCAGAACCTCAACTTCGGGGAGCAGGTCGTGGAGGCGGCACGTCAACGAAATCTCAACTGCGGTCAGGTGTTACGGGACAAGCCTTAGCTTGATCTTTAACCTGTGCGGCGTGGTCGTGGGGTAATTGACTTCTTGGTTCGTTGTTTCGGTCGTGAGATGCATGTAGCCGGCCAGGCTGTCGTGGCCGCGGCTCAGGTCCCTGGGCTCCTCGACGCGCTCGGGCGGTGACGGCTCCGTCCAGGCCATCGCAGTGTGGGCTGGGGTGACTTCCGTGATGGCCCTGAGTCCGTCCCCGCACGTTCTGCCGCGCCACGAGACGGCCGGTTGCCTTGCCCGGCGAGATTCAGCGGCTGCTGCCGAGCAGTGTCGGTCGCGGCCCGTACGGGTGTGGACACCGCCATTGGACCCGGACGAGTCGAAGTCCCTCATCGCCGCGTTCGCCGACGAGAAGAGCATCGCCGACGAGTCCTCCACCCGCCTCGCCATCACCGAGACACACGCGCCAAAGTGACCGCCTGTTCCCGCCGGTCAGGTGGCAGCGGCCCGTAGATCCGCTGCCGTCAGCAACGACAACAGCCGGATGCCCTCGGCGGCGAGGGCATCCGCACCGCCTTGCTCACGGTCGATCACGCACAGAGCCTCACGCACCTGAGCCCCCAGGCCACGCAAATCCGCGGTCGACAGCACGATCTGCCCACCGCTGGTGACCACATCCTCAACCACCAGCACCCGACGCCCCTCGACCTCGGCACCTTCGGCGAGACGGCAGGTGCCGTACGGCTTGGCCTGCTTGCGCACGAACGCACAGGGCAGACCCGTGTGTCGGCCGAGCGCGGTCACCACTGGGATACCGCCCATCTCCAGACCGGCGAGCACCTCTATGTCGGACGGCACCAGCGGAGCCATCCGCTGGGCAATCTCGTCCAGCAGAACGGGATCGCCTTCGAACCGGTACTTGTCGAAGTACTCCGTGGCAGTACGTCCGGATCGGAGCGTGAATTGCCCGGTCAGATGAGAGGCGGTATGGATACGGCGAGCAAGATCAGAATGTGTCACAGGCATCCAGTCTTCCAGCCGTCCCGGGAAGCCAGGACACCGGCTCCCTGCGCAGAGCCAAGCCCCGAGGATCCGCTGTCCATGCCGACACCGTGAACACGAAGCCGACACCGTGGAACCCGAACACCCCTGCGCCCTAAGGCTGCAGGGGTGTTCTCATTCCCTTACGTCCTCAACGACAGTGGCACCGACGCGCTCATGCAGCTTGCCGGGCAACACTTCGGGCCGACACGCGGAAGGCGAGCGTCCCCGGTGCCTGGTCAGGCGGAGGCGAAAGCCTCCTGGGGGACGTCGTCGAGGACGAATCCGTTGTCGAGCCGGACGCGGACCGTGACGCTGAGCATCTGTCGCTGATAGGCGACCCACTGCTCTTCCAAGGCCTCCACCTGCTCATCCAGTTGCTTTCTGCTCGCCGGCGGCATCTGGTGGCCGAAGTCGTCGAGGAGCGACTTGAGCCGCAGGTACTCACGGACCCCGTGGCCCTGCTCCCGGTGATGCTCGTCCACCCGCTCGACGGTGCCCTCGATACCCGCCGCCAGGGCCACAGAGGCGGCGAAGGAACCCGTCCCCTCCGGAGGCTCCCCGGCCGGGGTCACCGACCCGGCCAACTGGAGATCCGCCGCCAGCCGCACCCGTTGGCCCACGTTCAGCGTCATCGATCCTTCGTCTTCCTCTTCGGTCACCGGCGACCCGGTACACCTGCCGTCACCAGACGTACCGGAGCAGACAGGATCATCCCATCCCCACCTCCGGCCCCGACACGATCGACACCCTCACCGACCCGCACCTGCGCGACAACCGCACGCCGAGCGGACGAAAGCCCCGGCAGACAGGGGGCGAACTCGGGTGGGCCGGCAGAGCCCTCCGCGCGTCGCCCCCTGTTGCTCAGCTGTCGGCCTCTACGGCTTTCTCGCCGTGCCGGTCGACGACGGCGCGCTGCAGCACGGCTGTACTGCCCATCAGTGTGTCGGACGTGATGCCTTTCTGCTTGTCGTGGGTGATGAAGCCGCGCGCGCCGAGGAACGCGAGACTGCGCTTGTCGAAGATCCATTCGTCACGCGTGGCGGAGGAGGCGTCCTCGCGTGTGATGGCGATCCCGTGTCGGCCGGCCACGTCGACGGCGTCCGGGATCTCCTTGACGCCCGGTATCTTCGCGGCCGCCTTGTACAGCGCGGCGGTGTTCTCCGGCGGCATGAGCGTCCCACTCAGCAGGTCGCCGATCAGGGAGAAGACGGCCTGCTCCCTGGACTCTCCGTCCGACACGCGCACGTCGCGGCGCAGCAGGGTGAGCAGGGCGTCGGGGTTGGTCGGCAGCGAGGACAGCCACGTGTACGTGGGGTGGTCGATCCCTGCCGGGACCGCGTCGGTGGACTCGATGGGGATCGTCTCACCGGGCATCACGGCGTCCTTGCCCGACTCGCGCATCCAGCCGGTGGTCTTGAGGGGCCTGGGGTCCTGCGAGGTCCACGTCTCCACCGTGTGCGGGGCTCCGAGTTCCACGGGCCCTTCGAACGTTCCCTTGTTCGACACGGTCAGGCTCCTGACGTACACGAATTGGTCGTCCCTGACCGGTGTGACGTCACTGGCCATGGCGGCGACGGCGATCCGGTTCAGGGTGACGGAGGCGCTCTGGGCGCGGGAGCTGCCGATGGCAGCCCGGTCCGTCGGCGCGGGGCCGTGGTCGGCACCGGTGCCGGTGAGGGTGACGGCCAGCGCTCCGGCCAGCACCGTCGAGGCGAGGGGCACCAGTATGGCTGGACGCGTCAGCCTGCGGCGCGGGGCCGGGGCTGCGGCCCCGGTGGGAGCGTGGCCGAGGTCTTGGTCGATCTGCTGCATCAGGACGTCCTTGTAGTGGAGGTGTCGTCCCGGCGGGAGGTCCCATTCGGCCGGCGCGGACAGCAACTCCAGCGCGTCCTCGGTCCGTCGACCGTCGGCGTTCATCGGGTCTCCTCCTGCAGGAACAGGGCCGCGAACGCGGCCTCACTCTCCATCTCTCCACGGGGGCCGGGAGGTTCCGTCCTCGCGCTGCCCTGGCCGGAGCTGAGCCGGGCGAGTCGGGCCCGGGCGCGCGACAGCCTCGACCGTACGGTGCCGACGGGGACACCGAGCGTCTGTGCGGCCTGCCGGTAGTCGAGCCCGGCCGACACGCACAGCGCGAACACCTCACGCTCCTGGCGGCGCAACCGGCCCAGCGCCTGGTGGACCAGCGCGAGCCGGCGGGCGTCGTCGATCCTCCCTGCCGTCTCCTCCGCGAAGTCCTCCACGGGACGCGGCTGCGGGCTGCGCGCGAGGAAGGCGAGCCGCCGGCGCAGGCTCCGGTTGGCGTTGCGCGCCTTGTGCGTGGCGATACCGAGCAGCCAGGGCCCCAACGATCCGCCCTCCGGATCGACCCGCTCACGGCCGCGCCAGGCGGCGAGGAACGTCTCGGACATGACCTCCTCGGCTTGTGACCAGTTACCGGTCAGCCGCAGGGCGTGGTTGTAGACGGCCCGCGCATACTGGTCGTAGAGTTCGGCGAACGCTGCCCGGTCCCCTGCCCGTATGCGTGCGCGCATGGACTCCGCTGGTTGTTTATGACTCACACTCGGTACTCTCCATGGCCCGCCCGAAGTTCCTGTGGCACGCGTCACGCCCTCGGATGCGGTGGACGCCCGCAACGAACAGGGCCGCCGACACTGAGCCGTCCTCACGCGCCTTCCATGGGCATGGCATACCTCCGATATGAGGAGTGACCGTCTCACCGCCGAACTGGGGCACGCGGGCGCCATAGGCGGCGAAAGTGCCATGCGCTGCTCATGACATCACGTTGATTTGGCACTTCGTCACCCAGGCGGACTCGATGCGCGTCGGCGGATGCGGCAGACACGGGATTGATCACGACCCGGTACGCACCCTGGCCAGGCCGACTGATGGGAGCGGGCGTTGGAAGCTGTTGTCTTTCGGACTTGAGTACGGTGTTTCCGCTGGTCGGGCGTAGGGTCAGCGGTCCCGTGGGAGTGGTGGTTTGTTGTGCTGTCGCTCCCCGGGAGGTCGTGGATGCCATCGGTAGTTGGGCTGTTGGAACAGCGTGAGTTGGGTGCTCGCCGTCGCGCGGACGAGCTGCGGAAGGAAGCCGACCGGGTCCAGGCCGAACTGGCCGTGGCCGAGAGGGAATGGCAGGAGTGGGTCATCGCCTGCTCGCAGGCCGGCGAGGTGTTGGCCCCGGTGGACGAGAGCGAGGCTCCTGCCCTGCAGACCACGGCTACGACCGTGGCGTCAGGTCATGTTGAAGAAGGATCAGCTCACACGATACTTGCCGAGCACGTGCAACACCCCTGCGATCAGGAACTTTCCGCGGCCGCCCAACACCCCGTAGATCTCGACGCAGACGTCTCTCGAATCCGGTACCGCCGCGATGCGCACGGTGAACGTGCGTCGGCCTGCCAGCCGGTGGCTGTACCACGTATCACGCTCGATGTCCGTTCCCGGAAGCGCCGCCTCGACGACCTCCCATTCGGAGTCCTCGAAGTCGTGCTCGGCGAAGTGCGCCAGCACCTCGCACAGCGGCCGTAGGTTCTGGCCGTGGATTCGCCGCTTGGGCATGGCACGGGTCCAGCCCACGGGGTACGCGTGCGCACCGTCCCAGACTCCCAGGCGTACGAGGCGACGCTGGCGGCCTTTTTCCAACCGGGCGAACATCGCAAACCATCCGCCGAACAGCACGCTCATGCCCAGCGCCGGCAGAACGTCGCCCTCGAAGACAAGGAAGAGAGGGCCACAGGAGAGGACCCCTGTCACAAGCCACACAACAAGTGGCCGTCTTGCTGCGAACATCTGCGATCTGGTCGGAGGTCGTTGGCCTCCGAGGGCGCGGTCGAAAGCCCAGTAGGCACGCGCCGGATCCCCACCCTTGACCGGCATGGCGGGATCGTAGCCCGTCCCCGGCTGCAGAAGTGGGCTCCCCCGGCGGCCGGAAGGCGCGCCTGCCTGAGTCCACGGCGACGTCTCCACGCGCTCGGCTCACGGCACTGGCGCGGCCATCGGCGCCGATTCGTTGCGTTAGCCGTTGTTGGCCTGTTGATCACCGTGGGCATCTGCCCAACGAGGCCATGAAGGCGCTCTGTCCGCGTAACGTGCCGCGAGTCGATCCAGTCGCGCGCAAGGTGCCCTGGACGCATGCGGGGTGGCAGCATCACCTCGTGATCGTCGGCACTGGAGGAGGGTGAAGTCGTGCTTCAAGGAGACGAAGTGGTGCGGGCACTTCTGACGGCGGTGGTGACCCTGGAAGATCTCGTCAAGGCCGGGGCCGACTCACAAATGGCGTTGAGCACCCTGGAAGAAATCGCCTTCGAGCTCGGCAAGATGGATTCAGGCGAAGGCCGGCGGTTCATCGAGGCGCTGGACCGTGTCGCCGCTACGGAGCCGGACCGTGCTGCCTGGATCCGGGACGTTCCAAGTGCACTGGGCCTTGAGCACATTTGATCAGGCAGACCGCCAGCCAACTGCAGGGCGGCGGAAGCAGATGAAGGCGGCGGCTATGCCTACGAAGCCGAGGAAGTACCCGGACTTGCGCCCATAGCGACGTTGACATCCTCCCCCCTCTTAAATGAGGGATTGGGTCTGCTGCACGATCGGGTGATCTTGACCTGCACCAGACCCTTCCGAGGCACCAGGTTCTGGGGTCAACGGCAGGCTGAGCACAAACTTGATCAGTGCGCCGTAGCCGGGCGACAGCTTGAGATCTTGCTTCCGGCTGGGGAAGACCACCTCTTCGAGGCCGTGCCGGCCAGGCCGCCGGACTGCAGCGACGAAAACCCCACCACCGCTGTCACCCCGAGATCCCTGTCGGACTCAGCGGCCGCGCTGCCGGGACGAGTTCGCACACCCCGAGCCCTTCTGCCGCACTCGAGGGCGTCGGCGCTAGAACCACGTCGCCACGAAGCGGCTGACGCCGTCCACGATCTCTGCGTACAGCAGGCGGTGGCGGGTCAGCTCCCAGTCGGCTCCGTCCAGAAGCTGCCAGGGCGACCGACCCGACACCCCCAGTTCACGGGCCAGGTCTTCGTCCAGGTTCGGGAAGAAGCCGTCCACGTCGCCGTTGGCCAGCGCAGCGGCGATGCCCGCGTCGACTTCCTCGGCCCGCGGATCGGGGCGCTGGGATCCGTCCGCGCCTGCGCGGGTCGGACCGTTTCCCATCACCAGCAGCCCGACGCGGTCCGCCCACCCCGCCAGATGGACGCCGTCTTCACCGTTCATGGGCCAACTGCGGTCGTTTTCCAGCTCGTAGACACGCACCGGGCCGGTCCAGCCCGCCTGCCGCAGCAGTCGTGCACCGACGTCGAGCGACATCGGCAGCCTGCCCGTCGGTGCCTCCCCGGCCTCGCACTGTTCGTGCCGCGCGTCCCCGGGGGGCCCGAGATCCCCGAGCGTTCGCACGACGCTCTCATCGTAGAGATGGGACCGCTCACCCGGACCGACCACGGCCACGATCTCGGGGTCCTCGGCCAGTACGGCCGCCACCGCCTCCGCGCACGCCGCGCGCAGCCGCTCCGGTACCGTCGGAGCACTCACGTCCGCCTCGAGCCCGAGCGACGGCAGACAGGGACAGACAGCGGCGGCCACCAGCATGCTCCGCAGCCTAGCCTCCACGACCAGGCGGTCACGCCGACGGCGAGCCGGTATTGCCTGCCCGCCCTGCCCACGACCGCACCCCACAGCTCCGGCCTGAGCATCCTCCGTCGAGTGGTCGAGCACACCATCGCCTGGCTCCACGGCTTTCCGCCGCCCGCATCCGCTGGGAACGACGCGATGACATCCGCGAAGCCTTCCTCGGCCTCGCCACCTGCCTCATCACCCACAGGCACGTCCGACGGCTTTGACAGGACCTCTTGGAGGCAGGGTCGGCCATCGGGGCGAGCCGCTGCCACATGATGGTGCCGATCCGGGCAAGGATGACCGTGGCGAACTGCTCGCGGACGCGGGGGATTTGGCGGTGCTCGCGGTCGGGCTGGGCAGGAAGCAGCGAGACGGTCGAGCCCCATCAAGTCGACAAGGTACGGAAACTGCGTGGCATCACATGAACGGTCTCGGCATGATGTGCGGTGTTGTCCACGCAGAGGCGGTTGCCAAGTTGACGCTGTCCCCGGCCACGCAGGCCATACTCGACCGATGTGCCGCCGATGACGCCCCGGAGCCGGCGTGGCAATGGAAGTCCATGGCCGCCGAAGCCGTGCTCCGACACGGTGGCTCAGCCGATGCGGAGGCGCTCCTCCCGCTGTTTCTCTCGGCGCCCGCCGCACACGAGGCGCTGGTGCCGGTCCTTGCCCGTCACGGCGACCGACGGCTGGCCGCGCGCCTGCTGGAGGCGACGGTCGACGGGGGCCGACTGCGCGAGGGCGTACCGTCCGGTGTGCTGCACGCCGTGGGCCGCCTGGGGTACGCCCCGGCCACGCCCCTGCTGTGGGAACACGTCGACGGCTTGTACGACGTGGCGAAGGACGCATGCCTCGGTCTGCTGCACCTGCCGTGCGACGACCTGCGGGACGCAATCGCCGAGGCGCTGGAGAAGCACGAAGGGGCCGCCCTGTTCCCCGAGTTCCTGCCCGTCCTCGCCCCGAAGACCAAGGACCCGGCATGGCTGGACCGGCTCGTCGCCTGGGGTGAGAACCATGCCTCGGTCGACTGCAACGGCGGTCTGATCCTGGGCGTCTCCCTGCACGGCGACCGTGCGCGCACCGCGTTCACCCGCCTGTTGTGGGACGACCGTTGGGAAGCCTGCGGCAGCGGCACGGGATCGGCACTGTGGACATACGCGGGTACACGCGTACTGGGCCTCGGCCTGCCAGAGCTGTACGCCGACCTGCGGGCACGGTTGCGCACCTGCGCCGATCCGGACGTCCTGCGGGGCGCCCTGCGGTCGTTCATCACCCTGCTGCGGCTTCGGTGCGCAAACGTCTGGACCGGTGTGGAGGCAGCCGAAGCCCACCCCGAGAGCTACGACACGCTGTACAGCGTGCTGTTCGCTGCGACGCCCGCCGACAACAGTGACACGCTCACCGAACTCGACGATCTCACCGACCACATCTTCGGCAGTGACGATCCTCTGTCGGCCGAGGTCCGCCACCTGGAGACCGCCCTGCGCACCGCAGCGGCACACGAGTGGGCGTTGCGCGCGGTCATCTCACGGTGATGGGCACCGGGCACACGTGATTCCCGGCGAGGACGGCCGTGTGCCCCACGGGTACCGCCGCCGCGCCGGGCCCTCGGAAGGACCTCCTGGAAACGCTCTCTCCAGCGTGGGTGAGGTGGACCCAAGTGTGGCCACGTTTCCCCTCGTAGCCCTTCTCCATCTCTACGAGTCCGGCCTTTTCGAGCACGGCCAAATGCTGACCGAGGTTGCCGGCGGCCAGGTCGAGAGTGCTGCGCAGAAAGCCGAACTCCACGCGTCGAGCCTCATGAGCGATCGCCAGGACACCCAGCCTGACTTTCTGGTGAACGACGTCATCGATTGCGTTGCGCCCGCACCCCTATGGCTGCACGTTTTTCAGGATTTGCAGTATGTGCCGTTCTGTCTCGCTCTACAGTGCTGAGCACACTGTTCACGGGGACGAGTTCGGGGGGCATGACAAGGCCATGGCGCGTGTCGTGGGAGTTCATGGCGTCGGCAAGCAGACACTTGGCGAAGAGACACTGCGCCGGCAGTGGTTACCGGCTCTCAACGACGGTCTCACCCACGCCGGCTCGGCCGACCGCCTTGCCACAGCGGACATGGAGGTCGGTTTCTACGGTGATCTCTTCCGGCCCGAGGGAGAGTTCTTAGCGGTCGGCGACCCGCCCTACACCTCCGCCGATGTCGCGGAAGGCCTGGAGCGGGACCTGCTGCTCGCCTGGTGGCAGGCAGCCGCCGAAAGCGACCCGGGCGTGGTCTCGCCCGGCGCGGACACGCTCGTATCCACCCCGCAGTCGGCACAGGCGGCGCTGAGGGCGCTGTCCGGATCACGGTTCTTCGCCGGGGTGGCATTGCGGGCGATGGTCTTCGACCTGAAGCAGGTGAGCCGCTACCTCACCGACCCCGGCCTACGCGCCAGGGCCCTAGGCCGAGTCGCCGACCGGATCGGTGACGACACCCGGGTCGTCATAGCCCACTCGCTCGGCTCGGTCGTCGCCTACGAAACCCTGTGCGCGCGGCCCGGACACCGTGTTCGGGCCCTGGTGACGATCGGCTCGCCGCTGGGCATCGAGAACCTGATCCTTCCCCGCCTGCAGCCGGCACCACTCGTGCTCGGCGGCCGGCCGCAAGGAGTCTGGCCCGGGGGTGATGGCCTGGTGTGGACGAATCTGGCGGACGCGGGGGACGTCGTCGCCCTGGTGAAGGATCTGCGACCCGCGTTCGGGGACCGGGTGCGCTGCGCGGTGATCCACAACGGTGCACGGGCGCATGAAGCGACGGCATACCTGACGGACAAGCTGTGCGGGCGAGCGATCGCAGACGGCCTTCTGGCGTGACCATCATCACCGGTATTGAGCCACTCGACGGCGAGGAGCCGCGCCGCTACCTGATCGCCACCGCCGTCTCCCGCTACCCCAAATGTCTGGACTGGGACCGGCCTGGACTCGTCCAGGCCCGGGAGCAGGTCATCGAGCTGTTCACGGGGCAACTCGGCTACCGCCACGAGAGCGCCCTGGGGCTCGACCCGACCGTCCAGCAGCTGCGCGAGCACCTGCGTGCCTTCTGCACATCGGCCGAGCGCCGCGAGGACGACCTGGTCGTGGTCTACCTCTCGGGTCACGGGGAGGTCCTCGAGGACGGCAGCGAGCACGTGTTGCTGATGTCCGACACAGACCCAGCCGACGTCGCCTTCACCTCCCTGCCGACCGCAGACCTGGTGCGGGTCATCCGCGGCACCCGCGTCCGCCGGCTGCTGCTCATCCTGGACACCTGCTACTCCGGCCAGGGCGGCAACGAACTCGCCGCCGCGGCCCTCGAACGCCTCGGCACCCACTGGGCTCAGAGTGCGACCGGTGCCGGGCTGGTGATCGTGTCGTCGGCTCAACCGCACCAGCAGGCCAAGGCAGGCATGTTCCCGGACCTGTTCAGCCAGGCCGTAAGCAGCAGGGCTACCGCTGGGCACGCGCCGGCCCATCTGTCGGTGTCCGCCGTGGTGCAGCAGATGAACAGCCACCCGGACAAGCCCGCCTACCAGCGCATCAGCCTGTCCCTGCTCGGGCTGACCGGCGAGCCGCCCGACTTCCTCACCAACCCACGACACAACGTCCGCCTCACCGACGTCGACCTCGCCATCCAGGACGCCGCCGAATTCGACGCCTACGCCCTGCGCCGGGAAACCGAACTCACCACCCGCCTTCTGGTGCGTGCCATGGGCTACCACGGGGACGGCGCACACGGCTGGTGGTTCTGCGGTCGCCACCAAGCCCTCGCCGAACTCGCCGACTGGCTCAACCAGACAGACCTCACCCGCAGGCACCGACATCGCGCGCCTGATGCCGCAGTGCGTGATGTCGTACGGGTCGTCACGGCCGGTCCTGGCTCGGGCAAGACAGCCGTCCTCGGCCTGGTCGCCGCCCTCGCCCTGCCTGGACGCCGCCGCACCGTGCCTGTCAACGCTCTGGGACTCGACGAGGAAATGATCCCCGACGAAGGCAGCATCGACGTCGTCATGTATGCCCAGAACCTCACCAACAGCGAAGTCCTGGGCGGACTCGCCGCCGCAGCCGGGCTCAAATCCACCAGGGTCGGTGATCTCCTCGAAGAACTGGACCAGCACAACGGCGACCGCGGGCGGCCGTTCACCGTCCTGATCGACGCCCTCGACGAGGCCGCCACCCCCGACACCCTGTGCTCACAAATCGTACGGCCCCTCATCGAGCACTCCCGAGGACGCGTCCGTCTGCTGCTGGGTACCCGTCCCCATCTGCTCGACCGCCTCGGCATCAAGACCCACACCCCCGCGCAGCAACAGCAGGTCATCGATTTGGACAGCCCCGGTTACGCCGACCGCCACGCACTGCTCGCCTACACCCTGCGCAACCTCATCCAAAGCCGTCAGTCCTCCCCCTACCGAACGTTGGACGGACAGCAGGGGCATCGGCTGCTGCAGAGCGTGGCCGAGGCAGTAGCCGATGCCGCCGGCACGTCATTCCTCGTCGCCCGATTCGCCGCCTACACCCTCGCCTCCGCCGAAACCGTCGCCGACCCCCACGATCCTGCCTGGCGAGCAAGCCTGCCACGCCACGCCGGGCAGGCCATGCGCGACGACCTCACCAACCGCCTCGGCCGCAAGGCCCAGCGCGCCACCGACCTGCTGCGCCCCCTCGCCTACGCCGAAGGCCAGGGTCTGCCCTGGGAAGACATCTGGGCGCCTCTCGCCTCCGCCATCTCCGGCCGCACCTACACCGGCGACGACCTCCTGTGGCTACGCAGCTACGCCGGCTCCTACGTCATCGAAGCCACCGAGAACGGCCGCTCCGCCTACCGCCTCTACCATCAAGCCCTCGCAGAACACCTTCGCGAAGGCGTCAATGCCACCGCCGTGCACAGCGCGTTCGTTGACACCCTCACCGCTTGCATTCCCTACCGCGGCGACGCCACCCGCGATTGGTCCCGCGCCCACCCCTACGCCCTGCTCCACCTCGCCACCCACGCTGCTGCGGTGGGGCGCGTCGACGACCTCCTCGAAGACAGCGAATACCTCGTCCACGCCGTGCCGAGCACCCTCACCCCCCGCCTCAGCCATGCCACGAGCGACACAGCTCGCCTCACGGCCTCGGTCTACCGCGCCGCCCTCAACCTCCATGCCACCGCCCCCTCTCACGTCCGTCGCATCGCCCTTGCTCTCAACGCCGCGCGCGCCGACGCCACAACGCTTCACGAGCAACTCACCCTTCACGCTCAGCCTGGCGAGTGGATTCCCACATCGGCCACCGGGAGCGACTTCATCACTGCTCTGCGGGACACCGTCACGTCAGGCGGCGGACCGGTGTCATCGGTGGCGTGCACCGTCCTCGACGGCACTCCCCTCGCCGTCACCGGAAGCGAGGACGGCACAGTCCGGGTCTGGGACTTGGCCACCCGCCAGCAGATCGCCGAGCCCCTCACCGGGCACGGCGGACCACTCTTCGCGGTGGCATGCACGGTGCTCGACGACACACCCATCGCCGTGATGAGCAGTCATAACGGCACTGTCAGGGTCTGGGACCTCGCCCGCAGCCGGCAGATCGGCCAAGGCCTCACCGGACACGGCAGCGCGGTGCGCGCGGTGGCGTGCACCGTCCTCGACGGTACCCCCCTCGCCGTCACCGGAAGCGAGGACGGCACAGTCCGGGTCTGGGACCTGACCACCCACCGACAGATCACCGAGCCCCTCACCGGACACGGCGGACCAGTGTTCGCGGTGGCATGCACGGTCCTCGACGGCACGCTTATTGCCGTCATAGGTAGCGACTTCGGCTCCGGGGTCCGGGTCTGGGACTTGACCGCCCGCCGGCAGATCGGCAAGCTCCCCACCAGATACGGCGGATCGGTGTTCGCGGTGGCATGCACGGTTCTCGACGGCACGCCCATCGCCATCACCGACAGTCGTGAAGGCATTGTCCGGGTCTGGGACTTGACCAGCAGTCGGCAGATCGGGGAACTCCCCACCGGACAGGCTGGGGATGTGCGTGGAGTGGCATGCATGGTTCTCGACGGCACGCCCATCGCCATCACCGGTGGTAGAGATGGCACCGCCCGGGTCTGGGACCTGTCAGACAACACATCGCCCAGCGATACAAATCCCGGTCTCCTAAAGGGAGGGACCGGTGTGGTGTGCACGGTTCTCGACGGCACCCCCGTCGCCGTCACCGGAAGCAAGGACGGCACTGTCCGGGTCTGGGACTTGACCACCCACCGACAGATCGGTCGGCCTCTCATCGGACACGGCGGATGGGTGTGTGCGGTGGCATGTACGGTCCTCGACGGCACGCCCCTCGCCGTCACCGGAAGTGAGGACGGCGCAGTCCGGGTCTGGGACCTGACCACCCACCGACAGATCGCCAAACCCCTCACCGGACACGGCGGACCAGTGTTCGCGGTGACATGCATGGTTCTCGACGGCACCCCCATCGCTGTCACGGGCGGTTATGATGGCACTGTCAGGGTCTGGGACCTCGCCCGCAGCCGGCAGATCGGCCAAGGCCTCACCGGACACGACAACGTGTTGCGCGCGGTGGCGTGCACCGTCCTCGACGGTACCCCCATTGCCATCACCTGCAGTGATGACAAAATCGTTCGCGTCTGGGACTTGACCACCCGCCGACAGATCCGTAAGCCCCTCACCGGACACGGCGGACGGGTCTGCACGGTGACGTGCATGGTTCTCGACGGCACCCCCGTCGCCGTCACCGGAAGCGAGGATGGCGCTGTCCGGGTCTGGGACTTGGCCACCCACCGACAGATCGGTCGGCCTCTCACCGGACACGACGGACCGGTGCTTGCAATGGCGTGCTCGATCCTCAACGCCACACCCATCGCTGTCACGGGCAGTGCCGACGGCACCGTGCGGCTTTGGGATCTTCGGACACGGAAACTACTGCAGTCCCTCATAGCACCCGCAGCCGAGGATCTGGCGCTTACGTTCGACGGCCGCATCGTTGCGCTCCTTGGACGTGACCTCGCGGTCTTCGAACGCACATGAGTCCACCTTCCTCAACCGCTGCGCGGAGAGAGGGTTTCACGGCATCGATCCGAGGTCGGCCGCGTCGGTGACGCGGACAGTGCTGACGGAGATCATCGACGGCGCGGGGAGAGTGGCGGCGGAGGAGGACCAGAGAAAGCTGATTCCTGGGACCTTCTCTCGGCGATCGACCGGAACGTCGAGCTCGGGGTGGGGGACAAGTGGTACAACCACAGCCCGACGTTTCAAGGCCTGACCAGTGTCCTGTACGACGCCGAGGGTGTCATCGTGCCTTCTCGCAAGCGCAGCAGGTCGCGCAAACCGAGTGCTGTGGTCGGCGCCCACAGGTTCGAGCCCGGGGCCAAGAAGCTGCTGTGGAGCCAAGGGGCGACGGCCGTCCCGGCGATGGTCCGCGACCTGAACGGAATCCCTGACGGACCTCGCCCGGGACGCGGCCAGGGTCGTCCGCGAGGACGGGATCAAACGTTTCGGTACGGTCACCCCGGTGATGTCGGGCGAACCGGCCCACCCCCGTTCCTCAAAGATTCCCTCCGGTCCCTGTCCGCTCGCAGGGGGACGGGCGGGCCCTCGGCAGGGATGACATCCTGGCGGCCACCACGATTCAGTTGTTCGGCGGCAACTTCAGACAGCGAGCCCTCGCCAAAGCACGCGAGGCGACACAGAACACTTCGGCCGGCTGAGCGGGTGCGACCAACATCGCCTGGGAAGGTGCTGGTGAAATGCAGGCAACTGACCACGGTGCTGGGCTGCACGATCTTCCGCGATGACGGCCATCTGGTCGGTCATGGAAACCAGTGGACACGGCGCCGGTCGACACGAACGGGCCTGCCGCCGCGGCACCTGGCGAGCGCCGGGGGCCGTGTCAGGCAGTGGGGTCAGTTGGGCGGGTAGATGGGTGCGCCGGAGTCGCCATCGTTGACGTATCAGCCGGAGAGGTCGGCGAGTGCGCGTCGATCAGGTCGCCGTCCGAGAGGTCGGCGGCCTTGACGGTCGAGGATGTGGCGGTGCCGTCGGTGGAGACCGCTGCGACGAAGTCGCTGAGCCGGCCGTGGTAATTGTCGAGCAGGTAGGTGTTGACCTGCTCGCGGGCGGTCTCTGGGCCGCGGTGCACCCCCTCGAACGGTTCACGTCCCCGTTTTGTGTCCGGATCAACCGGGTATGGACGTGACGCAATCGGTGGACTCGACCGGCCGGACGCTGCCGGTCCGCCACAGGTGCATGGCCGTCGAATGGGGGAAGTGGCCATGTCGATCGAACCTGTCGAGCCCGAAGAACTCATATTCGGCAACGCCACCCTGGACGCCTTTTCCGCTGCCAGAGACACCTTCCTGGACGCGGTCGCCTCCGGGCAGAAGATCACCCGCCACTGCATGCCGCGCAACACCGGGCTGCTTCGGCGGTTCGACGCCGCGAGGCAGGCGGTCGACGGCTGCCTGCTGGACCTCGTGATCGTGGGCGCGGAGGGCGCCGGGAAGTCGACACTGGTCAACGCGCTGCTGGGGCGGGACGTCACACCGCAGGAAGACCTCGTCCCGGGCACGGTGGCCCCGGTCGTCATCGAGTGGGGGGAGACGACCGAGGCACGGTACTCGGTGGTCCTCGAGGGCGCTCCGCCCGTCGAAATCGCCTGCCGGAACATGACGGACTTCGGCGAGTACGTCCTCAGCAGGCGCAACGAGCACAACCACAAGCGGGTCCTGCGCGGTTACGTGCGACTGCGGCACCCGATGCTGGAAAAGGGGATGCGGCTGGTCGACCTGCCGGGCATCGAGGGTGTGTCGCCCCAAGTCGCCGCCGAGGTAAGGGCGTTCCTGGAGAACGAGACGCACACGGTGATCGGTGTCTGCCGTGACCGCTCCTACGGCCCCCTGCTGAGGATCGCCGAGCAGTGGTCCAGCGCTCAGGTCCGTTTCGCCGCGGTGGTCCTCAACTGGTCCTACGACGGGTGGGAGCGCAACTCCGGCCGACACGAGGAGTGGGTCGCGGACGTCCGGTCCGCAGCCCAACAGGTCCTGGGCGACCACGCGTTCACGGAGGTGGACCCGGAGCACCTGTTCGTGCTGCACCTGCCGACACTCACCGGCACGCGGTCCTGGCGGAACCGCTCCGGTCCGCGGGTCACGGGCCGGCCGCATCGCAAGGAAGCCGAGCGCTTCCTCCGTACGGTCTCCGCGTACATGGCCGACAACGGCGCCGACGGCTTGCTCTTCCACGCCCATGGCCACGCGCTCAGCGCCCTCGCCGAACTCGACGAGTTCCTTGCCTTCCGGGAGGCGACGCTGCGGGCCGTACTCCGTCCCGACCCGGCCGCCGCCCGGAACCTCGCCACCCAGGTGGCCGCGGCCCGCCGAACCGCCGAGGACGCGTGGCGGACGGTGTCCGGCCCCGCCATGGCGGCCCGGGTGGGAGCCGGACAGTGGCCGGCCTACCGGCAATCGGTCACCAAGGCCCAACAGGACCTGCTGCAGCGGATCACCCGCATCGAGCAGAAGGTGCTGTCGGAGCACAACCGAATCCCCAAGGCCGTCGCCGAACAGACCGCCCGTGACCTGGCCGACGCCGGCGCCCTGCACGACGACGAGGTCATGACGGCGACCGCGCGCGCCATGGATGTCGTCTTCGCCTTCTACCGCGGCCACGCGCAGCACGCGCTGGACCTGTTCTTCGACCGGCTCCCGCTCCTGCAGGAGCAGGTCGGGGAGTTCAGTGTCTCCCCCGGTACCAGCGGTCCGACGGACTCCCCGCATCTGGTGGACGACACCAGGGCACGGTTGACACGCGGCGCGGGAGCGACTGTCGCGGGGGCGACGGGCGGAGCGCTGGCGGGCTACGGCTCCACGGCCGCCGGAGTCACCTTCTCCCTGTCGGAGGTAGGCACCGCCGTGCTGGCCGGGCTGGCCGGGATGGCCGGCGGGGCGTCGGGGACGGCGGCGGGCGGCACAGGAGCCGCGGTGGGCGGCTTCGGCAGCATCGGTGGTGGGATCGCCGCCTTCGCGATGACACCTGTGGGCGCACTGGTCCTGGTCGTGGCCGGCGCAGGAGCGCTCGGCTACGCCGGCCTGACCCTGGCCAGGGTCGGATCCAGGAAGGCGTTCATGCGCGGGATCGAGGCGATGCGCACGCAGGTGAACGGACTCGACGTCCGGGACGCAGGGGCGGTGAACCAGGCGTACGCCGACCAGTGCGGGGCGATCGCCGACGCGGCGGAGCGGATCCTGACCGAGAAGTTCGACACCCTGTGCCAGTTGGCTTCGCCGGGCGGACACGGCACCGAGGCCCTGGCTCGGGAACTGGCCGGAATCGTCTCCGCGCGCCGGGCCGTGGCCAAGCTCGACGACAGGATGACCGTTGCTCTGCACCGCCCGGACTCCGCATGACCGCCAAGAACGGCCGGCTGAGAACGCTGCGCCGGGGCGTCGTCTCGGCGGGCGCGGCCGTTGCCGCCATGCTTGGCGTCGCTCTTCTGGCGGCGGCCCTGGGAATCGTGGAGTTCGTCGCCCGGCGCACTCCCTTCGGTCTGTGGACGCTGGTCGCCGCCGTGACGGTCAGCATCGCGACCGGCCTGGCCGTCTGGTTCCGGCTCCCCCACGACGGTTCCGGGAGGTCGGGCGCGGCACGGCGGCCCGGGGCGGACATTCCGGTGCTGGTTCCGTGGCCAGAGTCTTCACCGGAACTGCCGGTGGGCCCTTTGCCGGGCACGTCAGCGGAGTTGGTCCTCCCAGGATCGCCCGCTCCGGGCCCCTCCCCGCTCCGCCTCAAGCGGAGCTTCCTCACCGCACTGGAAGCGCGGGACGCCGCGGAAGCGGCGCGGCTGCTCTCGGCGGTGGCGGCGCTCCCAGGTCAGCAGGACTGGGTGGCCAGCGCCGGCCGGCGCCTCGACGTGCTCCGGAGTCAGACGCGGCGCGGCCGCCCCTGAGCGGGACGTGGTCGCTGAAGGGCCTGAGCCGAAGCGGCGAGCTCTCGTCCGCAGGCCAGGGCGCGTTCAAAGCCGTCCACCGCACGTTCGTGAGTTTCCCGGGAGACGCGTCGCTGCCGACCGCTCTCTCCCCCGGGGCCGGACCGGGCCGCCTCCCCCCGGCCCGCGCCGATTTCCTGTTCCTCCCTGAGCTCGTCGAGTCCGACTGGCCGTATCGAGCGTGTAATGCAGTCACGCACATAACCGGCCAGCCCGGCGAGGATGGGGCGTACGGCCGTGTCGCGGGCATTCCAGACCGGCAACCGGCGGGCCGGTACCCGGGTTCCGAAGCGTGGTGACGGCCGGCGCGATCCCGGAGACCGCAGGAGCGACGCCACAGTCACGGTCGTCGTGTTCGATGCCCCTGACTCTCGGGCAAGGTCTGAGGGGCGTCGTCATTCTCGTGCCCCGCACCGCGCGCCTGCCGAAGCAGCGCGGCTCCCAGCGGGGTCAGCGTGTGCAGGACCGTCGGGCCGACCTGCCGGCTGGTCGTCAGCCCGGAGTCGCGGAGCACCGAGGCGTGCCGACTGGCGGCGGACAGCGAGACCCCCACGACCTGGGCGAGCTCTCCCGTGGTCAGCCCGTCCGCGACACACCGCAGGACCTGCGCGCGCGTACCCCCGAGCAGCGCGTCCAGCGGGGCATGTTCCGCGGAGACCGTTTCCTCGGGCACCGTCGGATGGTTGAGCGGGTACGAGAGCACGGGTGGCAGGTCGGCGTCGGCCAGGGCGACAGGTGTTCCCCACGAGAAGTAGGTCGGCACGATCCTCATCCCGCGTCCGCGCAGACGGAGATCGCGGTCCGTCCGGTAGTCCACTTCGAGGACCGGCGGGTGCCAGCGGAATCGAGGCCCCAGGCTCGACAGGAGCCCCTCGGCGCCCCTGGTCAGCAGCGCTCGGGCGAGGATGGCGCGGTGCGCGACGATCCCGCTGGCCACGCGTTCCGGGTAAGGGGCGACGGCCACCTCGTGGTACCGGCGGATCAGCTCGGTGAACTCCCGCCGTTCGGCCCCCTGGTCCAGCCGCAGCGCCCAGGAAGGCACCGGGGAGACGCGGTTCAGGAGCCGTAACTCGGCGCGGACGTCCCGTCGAGGCATCCGCAGAATGCCGTCGAGGGCCGCCGTGATCCCGTCCTCGGACTCCGGCGGCGTCAGGAAGTCAGGCAGGTACGGCCCGAGGGCGTACAGCGGGAACAGCACCTTGCAGGGCGAACTCGTCGACACCAGCCCCCCCGGGGCGTCGGCCGGTCCGGCAGCGCGATGCGCATCAGCCGGTTCAGCACGGACGCCGACGAGGACTCACTCCCGCTCAGCCCACAGGAACGGTTCCCGGCCTGCAGCACGGTCGCCGGCGTGCTCCCCGAATGCGTCCCGCCGATCGGAGGAGCGCCGCCCACCCGATCAGTCACCATCCGCGCGCCCCGCCGTCCCGGCTCCCCGTACGACCCTGGGACAGCGGAGATGCTGACGACCCCCCGGGAACAACCGTTCCCCAGGGCGAACAGACATCGGAGGCGACCATGCCGCAACTGACTCCCCTCGACCATAAGGTCAAGCACAAATCCACCATCCCGGCGAATTTCGGCGACGAGATCGAGCTCTTCGTGCGGGAATACAAGACCGCCGGATCCAGCGGCACCCCCAAGCCGGTTCTCATGCTCCACGGCAGGAGCGTTCCGGCCCTCCCCGGCTTCGACCTCGTACTCCCTCCCAAGGGCGGCTCCACGCACCCGGACACCAGCTACAGCTGGGCCCAGTACCTGGCGGGCAAGGGCTACGACGTGTTCGTCATGGACCTCCAGGGTTCCGGGCTCTCCCCTCGCCCGAAGATGGACGACCCGTGCAACGCCAACCCTGCCCAGCGGGGCCTCCTGGAGACCAATCCCGGTACGGGGACCTGCTCCCCGACAGCGCCCTACCCGCACCAACTGGGCAACTCCCGGAGCGAATGGGACGAGCTGGCCACCGTCGTCAAGTTCATCAGGGGGCGAAGCAGCAACGAGAAGGTCTCCTTCGTCGGCTGGTCCGCGGCCGCGTTCGTGATGGGTCCGTACGCGCTGCAGAATCCCGGGGACGTGGCGAGATTGTTCCTTCTCGCGCCCATCTTTCCTCCGGCCGGCCGCTGGTCGACGCATCCCGAGGCACCCTTTGCTCCGCCTCCCGGAACGGGCCTGCCGGCGCAGCCCGAGTCCAAGCCGCCCGCGGTCTTCGGCTTCCCGATGAACCTGACCAGCAAGGCGGGCCTGCAAGCCACCATCAGCGACAAGGAGCTGGCCGGCCACGTGTGGCAGACCATCATGGACTGCGACAGCGTCGGCCAGAAGTGGGGCGGCCCCACCGCGGGGGCACCCGACGGCGTCATGCGGTGGCGCAACTCCTACTGGTGGGGCTGGAACACGAGCACCGTGCCGTACGGCTCCACGCTCGGCACCGCTGTGCCGGTGTGCATCGTCTACGGAGACCAGGACACGACGGCCAACACGGCGGTCGAGTTGGGGCCGGTGCTGCACTTCTCCGTGCCCGAGCTCTACAAGGCGATTCCGGGTGCCGACAAGCTGATGATCCGTGCCGAGGGCTGGGACCACAATCCGGTCTGGGAACGTCGGGCCAACCAGATGCTGCAGCAGATGTCCTGGAAGTGGCTCGAAGACAAGAAGGTGTACGGCGTCGAGAGCGGAAGCTGGACCATGGACACGGACGGCGTGGTGACGGAAGTGGAGTGAGGCCCCAGGCCGCGGATGGCACGGGGACGAACCGGGGTCGGCCTACACGGGCCTCGGCGCAAGCACGGCCGTCTCCGCGTAGCGTCTGATCATGTCCGGCACCCGCTCGGCCTCGGCCCACGGTACGAAGGGTGAGTTCGTCGGCGTCAGCAGGAACACGATCCATACCTGCCAGTACACCAGCCGCGGCGCGTGCGCCGTTCGAACAAACGTGTATGTCGTTTGGGCGGCGCGGCCGAGGTGAGGAAGCCGAACTGCGGCGGGACGCCAAAAGGGCTGCCCACGCAGTCCATGAGTTCGTGGGCGCCGATGCTGTCGTAGAGAGTGACCAGGTCAGCCGGGACAAGCCGCGCTTGGACACGTGCGCGAGCCGTGATTCGATCGTCGCGGCCGGCCGGCCGGACCTCGTCGGCATCAGGGGAAAGCGGTGCCGCCGCTCGAACTCGCCTGTCATTGCCTCGATGGTCCCGAAGAGATGCCTGTCCACCAGGCCGGCCAGGCAGGTGAAAGCGCGGCATCACTCCCGGTCGACGGCCACACGCAGTCCGCGGATCACATAGCCCCCGATCTCGTCCTGGAACGTGACGCGGGGCGGTGTCAGCATCCGGACGCCCTCGAGGGCGAAGAGGTGGCCGAGGAAGACGTTGGTCTCCATCATCGCGATGTCGGCACCGGGGCAGCGGTGCGGTCCGTCGCCGAAGGACAGGGCGGCCGCGTACCGCCCGGTCGTTGCCGGCCGACCGGGGCAGACCGCCGTGGCGGCGGCACCCACAGCCTTGGGATCGGTGTTGGCCTCGTCCACGAAGATGTCGACGAGCGCGCCGGCGGGGACGGTGACGGGGCCCTCGGCGCCCGGCACGTCGACGGCTCCGGTGGTCCGCCGGCTCAATCGGGCGACCGCGGGTTCCAGGCGCAGTATCTCGTGGATCACCGCAAGGCGTTCGCTCTCGCTCCCGGCCCGGTAGCGCTCGCGCAGAGCCGCGTCGGTGAACAGATGCCACGCCGCGACGCACATGAACTCGCGGGTGGTGACCATTCCGGCAGCGGCGTAGGTGAGGCACTCGCCGAGGATCTCGGGGTTCGAACAGCCCTCCGCGATCAGGTGGGAGATCAGGTTGTCGGCGGGCCGTTCGCGGTGGGCGCGGACGGCCGGGCGGACGTCGGCGAGGTAGATCCGCAGCCAGTTGGTGTTCTGCCGGAACAGCCAGTAGATCCCGTGCGGGCTGGTCAGCCCGGGCTTGCCAAACTTCTCGGGGAAGAAGCGCTCCAGCCGTCGCTGGATGCCGGGTCTGCTGCGGATCAGGCCGATCACCCCGCACGCCACGTCGATCGCGACGCCGAAGGTGAGGTCCTCCAGCCGCGCCTCGCCCTCGGTCCGCAGGGTGTTCAGGTACTTGTGCGTGACGCGTTCGGTGAGTTCCCGGTAGTGCTCGTCCACGCGGCGCGGTGTGAAGTAGCGGGCGGTCTGACGGCGGTGTTCCCGGTGCTCGGGCCCGTCGCGGTACAGCACGGGCCGCCTGATCCCGGCGGGCAGCTTCTCCACGGTCTCGACGCCCAGACCCGCCTGTACGGTGTCGGTGCTGCGCAAAACGGCGCGCGCCGCCGCATAGCCGCGCACCTGCCACGTGCCGTCGTCCCCGCGTCCGACCGGGCAGCCGGAACCGGTGGGAACTCTGCGGATCTTCCGTGCGTCGTCATCGACCCGGTCCATCGAACGCTGCCCCCGTCGTCGTCTCGGCGCCCCTCCTCGAAGGAGTCCGCCGTCAGGCATGTACCGCCAGACTTCACTACGGCCGCCCCCGCCGCCAGTGCTTCAGCCGCCAGGAACCGTAACTCGTCCTCGACGACGACCGCGCTCTGTACGAGAAGGGGCAGATCGGGGTCAACTCGGCATGGTGGGTGGAGGAGTTCCCCGGCAAAGGACGAGGACCATGGCGCCGCGGGTCCTGTCGATGCCGGGATACACACGGTCGACGTTCAGGCAGCGCCTACGGGCAGCACCCCGCATGACGCCGGCCCGCCCGGGCGGCGGCACCGATGACGATCACTTGGGATGGCGCACGAGCAGCACGGCCTCGACGTCCCCGGCGGGCGCCCGGTACAGGTGCGGGGTGTCGGCGGCCCAAGTGCCGTGCATGCCGGGGCCGATCAGGGTGGGGTCCGTGACGTCACCGACGAGGGCGGTGCCGGTGAGGACGATGATGTGCTCTGTGGCGCCCGGGGAGTGGGCTGCGGATTCCTGCGTCGCTCCGGAGCGGATGCGGATCCGATAGGTCTCCGTGACGGAGGTATCGGCCTCGAATCTCTCGAGCAGCACGGCGTCGACGGCGTCCCCGGAGATCTCGGCGGGAGGCGCGAGATCGTGCAGAACGCTGCTCAGCGGCACCTCGAGCGCTGTCGTGAGCGCGTAGAGCGTCTCCAGGGTGGGGTTGCGGCGCCCGCTCTCCAGCTCGGAAAGCGTCGCTTTGCCGATCTTGGACCGGCGCGCCAGTTCGGACAGTGACACCCGCTGCGCCTCGCGGAGCTCCTTCAGGCGCAGGCCGACCCTGGCTGCCAGATCCATGTTGTCCCTGTCCCTTTCGCGGAGCCGGTTGATTCCGGAGGCCCGAGAGATCTATCGTTCCACATACGGAACGTTCCATATACGGAACGAACTTTTGGCGTGAGGAGGAGTTGCATGGCGTCCGGGGAAAACACGTCGCTGCCCGCCCGCAGCATGGAGGTGGCCCGCATCCTTGCCGAGGCCGGCATGGGGGGCCGGGTGCGCGAACTGGCGGATTCGACGCGCACGGCGGCCGAGGCCGCCACGGCCCTGGGCTGCGAGGTGGGAGCGATCGCCAACAGCCTCGTGTTCATCTCCGACGGTGAACCCGTGCTCGTTCTGGCCAGCGGCCGCCACAAGGTGGACACCGCGGCACTGGCCGCCCGTTGGGGACGCGGCCCGCTCCGGCGCGCCACCCCGGAGCAGGTACGCCAGGCCACCGGCCAGGCCATCGGCGGAGTGGCTCCGGTCGGCCACCCCCAACCGCTCCCTGCCGTGGTCGATGCGGCCCTGGCCGACTACCCGCAACTCTGGGCAGCGGCCGGAACTCCTCGCACCGTGTTCCCCACGACCGTCGGTGAACTCCTCGAGCTCACCGACGGGCTCCTGCTCCCCGTCGGCCCATAACCAGTACTTCTCTCTCCTCGCAGGAACCTGACCGGCCGCGCGACACCGGCGAGCAGGCTCAAGTGGGCTCGGCCATGCCATGGCGTGGGGTGCGGCTTGACGGCCAGCGGGTCTGTGGAGGTGGCCAGCCAGCGCCTGAAGTCGTACATCCAGACGTCCGTGCCGGTTCACGACGGCACGAGCAAGACCGTGGACCGTGGCCACACCGACCACGCGGTCGGCCAAAGCCCAGTGGTCCAGCTCGAACGTGCCCTCGGAGCCGAACTCGCAGGTGCCAGTACCTGTGTCGACGCACTCACCCCTGATGTCTTTCGCGCTCTTCGAACAACGACGCCGATCATGACCCGCAGATTCGGGGCTTCCCGGGCAGCCAGATCCCGGTACGGCGTCGGGTCGATCCCGGGGAAATCGTCGGCGCGGCAGTCCTGCCGACGAGCCCGGCGGCACCCTGCACGGAGGCCGATGACCTCACCGATGACACAACTCCTCCTTGTCACAGCGGCCGTATCGGCAGCCTCGCTCAGCGTCCTGCTCTCCCCCACCGCAGATGCCGGCCCTGCCATCGCGGCAGCACCGGCGCACGTGGCATCCGTCCGACCCGCACCACCCGGTGGTGTACGCGTCACCGATGGACACGGGCGGGTACACAGGCACAGAAGGGTGGCGCGGGCTCCGGCACTCCACGGCTCCGCCGCGTGAGCACGAGCGACCCGAAGCGATGCCACGGGCCGGCAACCGGGCCGGAAGGCCCTGCCCGCCCGGGCGATACGTCAGATCACGGCGAGCCGGTCCACCAGCAGTTCAACCCTCCGCTCGGCGTCCTCCGGCAGCAGCCGTCCAGCCCGGGTCAGGGTGGCCAGCCCGTGCAGGGACGCCCAGAACACCTCGGTGAACAGCCCCGGGTGGACGCCGCCCCCGGCGACCTCGCCCAGGCTCTCCAGCAACGCGGCGAAGGCGTCCTTCAACGGCTCCGGGGTGTCCTCCTGGGCGTACGGGAGACCGCCGTCGAGCTGGAACAGGGCGTCGTAGACCGCCGGGTTGCGTGCGGCGAAGTCGAGGTAGGCGCGGGCCAGGGCGGCGACCCGGGCGCGCGGGCCGTCCGCGGCGGCTGTCGCGGCCCGCACCGCCACGGCCATCTCCGCGGCGCCCTCCAGGGCGACGGCGCCGATGATCTCGCGCTTGCCGCGGAAGTGGCTGTAGAGGACGGGCTGGCTGTACTCGATGCGCTCGGCGAGCCGGCGCGTGGTGACCGCGTCCCAGCCCTGCTGCTCGGCGAGTTCACGGGCCGTCGCCACGATGAGGCGCTCGCGCTCCGCCCGTTCACGCTGTTTTCGTTCCTGTACCGACATGATTCGATTCTAGCACCGCTAGACAATCGAGCGGCAGTAGTACTAGCGTTGCCTCATCACCTAGCAACGCTAGATCCCGGGAGGGGCCATCATGCTCAACGCACTCGAGGTCTTCACCACCGTGGCCGTCGGCCTGATGGTGGGGGTGGAGTTCTCCGTCGCCTTCATCATGAACCGGATCCTGGACGCGCTTCCCGAGGACAGCGGCCAGCTCGGCCATGCCCACGGCGGCCGGATGCTCGGCGCCTTGATGCCGTTCTGGTACATAGGCTCGCTCGTCCTCAGCGCGATCTGGGCCGTCGCCGGATGGCACCACCACGGCGCCGGACTCGTCGTCACCGCCGCCGGCCTGCTGATCGTCAGCGTGGTCATGTCGATACTGCTGCTCGTCCCGATCAACAACCGGAACAAGACCTGGACCCCCGACAACCGGCCCGCCGACTGGAAGCAGCAACTGCGCCGCTGGGACCGCTACCACTACGTCCGCGTCGCCATCATCATCGCCGCCTTCACCCTGCTGGTCACCGCCCTCACCTGAGCCGACGAGCCAAGACCGCCCAGATGGCCCCATCGGCCGGCTGCTGCTCGACACGCACCGCTCCGGGGAATCCCCCGACTTGCAGTCGCCGGCACTCCTGCGTCCCAGACACTGTTGATTGGGCCCCACAGCTTCACCGACCCGTTCCTGCACAGGCGGCGTGACTTCTTCGGGGTCACGGGCCGTTCACGCGGCCGGGGTGACGTCGTACGGGACTACGAGGCGCCCGAGGGCGTTCCGGGCAGCCCCGTAGCCCTGGGGTCTCGGATCACGGCGGACCGGTCCGAAACAGAGACAGCCGCGTGCGAAACGGTGGAAGCCGTGCCGCCCTGAGGCGCCCGGCCCCGCCGCAGGGCGGCACCCGACTTGAGTCGGGTGCCGCCCTGCGGTCCAGCAGGTCTTGCGCACATAGCCACTGCTGCGCTCCGGTTCGACGTCCAGATCACCCACAACGCCGGGTGCCGGCCCGGCAGGAAGCGCGGCCGAACCTCCCCGATCCACTCGCCTCGGACGTCACCGCCCAGTCCAACCCGCGAGTCCGCAGCGTCGAACAGCGCCTGCACCTCGTCGCAGGTCAGCGGGCGCCGACGCGGGACACCCTCGTGCTCGACCGCGTGCAGGCACGAGATTGCTCTCAAGGATGGCTTTAGAGTTCATTACAGAATGAGCCGTTCGCGACCGGCCGGGTTTCCGGCTCCGTCCCTCTTTCCCAGGTGCGGCAACCTACCCATCGCCGACCGTTAGCCGCTTGGATAGGCTCCCCGGGAACCCTTCAGGAGGTGTCATGGCGAAGGTCACCATCAGCCTGGACAGCGATTTGGCTATCGAGGTCATGCTGCTGGCCGGCGTCAGGAGCCCACAGGACGCTGTCGAATTGATCGTCCGGGACTACCTGGCACGGGGTCATCGCACCGAGGCTCGTGCCGGTAACGCCCCCGACCAGGAGCGCCTCGCCGACCGGCGGTCAGCGCCGGAAGAGGGCCGATGAGCACTTCAGGTGAGAGCAGCGTGTCGGCTGGTGGCTGAAGGTCCTTCTGGGCAGGGTCCGGCTGGTGTCTATCGATCTTGTCTCCGACGACCTGTGGGACCGAATAGCTCCACTGCTGCCAGAGCGGCCGCCCCGACGTCACCGTCATCCCGGACGGCTGCCGGTGCCGGACCGGGTTGCGCTGGCGGGCATCGTGTACGTGCTGCGCAAGGGAGTGGCCTGGTGCGACGTCCCAGTCCAAGTCGTCGGCTGCTCGGGGGCGACCTCCTGGCGCCGGCTGCGGGACTGGACCGAGGCCGGCGTCTGGCCACGCCTGCACGCCACCCTGCTGACCGAGCTTCGCCGCGTCGACCTGCTGGACCTGGACGACTGCTCCGTGGGCGGATCGCACGTCCGGGCTCTCAAAGGGGGATCACGTCGGCCCCTCGCCCGTCGACCGTACCCGCCCCGGCTCCAAGCACCACCTGATCGTCGACCGGCACGGAACCCCGCTCGCTGTCACCCTCACCGGCGGCAACCGTCACGACGTCACCCAACTCCTGCCGCTGCTGGACGCCATCCCACCGATCCGGGGACGGCGGGGACGTCCCCGCCGCAAACCCCGGCGCCTGTATGCCGACCGGGGCTACGACTTCGACAAGTACCGCCGCCTGTTGTGGAAGCGGGGCGTCAAGCCGTTGATCGCGCGACGCGGTGTCGCTCACGGTTCCGGACTGGGCAAGGTGCGCTGGGTCGTCGAGCGCGCCTTCGCCTGGCTGCACCAGTTCAAACGACTCCGTACCCGCTACGAGCGACGCGCCGATCTCCATCAGGGCCTGCTCGAACCGGCCTGCAGCCTTATACGCCTGCGGACCTCATTCTGAAGCCATCAGTTGGCTACTGAACCACCCCGGCCGTACCTCGGTCAGCAGCGGTTGCAGCGACCGCACCGCGGCCCACAGGTCCTGATACGTGACGTCAAGAGGCTTCGGCAGGCTCAGCCCGTACCAGCGCAGCCGCCAGAGGTCGAAGACTTCGCTTCCGTCAGCTTCGAAGTCCACATCGACCTCAGCGCCGTTGTCGCTGACGAAGCGACAGCCTGCCCCATGAACCGTGTAGGAATAGGTGCCGACGTATCCGCTCCGGCCGATCCGGCGCGAACGGGCCAGGCCGAGGACATCTGCCAGCCGCTCAAGAGAGGGGATCGCCGCCCTCGCGGCCTCGTCAATCTCATTCAGAGCGTGGACGTACCCGAGCACAAGGTCTCGTACAGCCCCAACCTGTTCCATACGGTGTCATCCCCCTGGGCCCGTGGCTGAAGGGATTGTTCCATGGGGCAGCTGGAGTCTCCGCAGGACGGCATTCTGAAATGATCAGTTAGACCGTGCCCTATGTGGTGAGGCGGACGTTGGTCTGTTCATGGGGCGGAGTACGTGGAGTGGGATTGTTCCGGACGGCCTGTGGGAGATCGCGAAGCCGTTGACCCCACCTTCGGACGCCCCCGCCGTTGCCAACGTCGAGTACATCGACGTTGGCAGGATCGTCTCCGGGGCAGTTGCCGTCACCCACGTACCACCGCTGCTCGTCGAACCACTCCAGGAACGCGATGTGCTCACACACCTGCGGTGACTTCGGACGCCACACGATCCGGATCACCCTGACACCGTAGCGGCATCGGCCAACACCACGGTCAGCACGCGCCGCGGAATCCACCACGACTGCGGCGCTCATCCCACCTGCCCGGAGGCCCTCCTGCGCAAGCCGGGTACCTTCCCTTGAGCGATCACCCTCGAACAGGCCGAAGCCGCAGGGAAGTTCACCCCCGTCCATGAAGCCCGGTGGACACGAGACTGGCCGCCGCTTCGCATGCGGTGACGGTCTTGTCGTATCTGGCGGCGATGCTGCGAAGCCTTCGAGTCGGTTGAAGCAACGCTCGACGACGTTGCGCCGACAGCCCGGTCCATAGCCGGGGTCGTGACCACTCAACTCACGTGCCGCTTGCTTCTGCAGCGGTCAGAGAGTCACGTGTTGCGACCGTTCTCTGATTGGCCGGACCGAGGGTTCGCGTTCGTAGGTCCAGAAGTGCCTGAAGCTCTATGACCGCCTCTTCTCTCCGACCTTGACCAGCCAGGGATTTGCCCAGCGCGAGTCGGGCGTCTCCTACGAGATGATGCTCGGGCCCAAGCACTCGGTTCTCGACGTCGATGACCGCCCGCAGTTCTGTTTCCGCCTCCCGGTGACGTCCCTGCGCGCAGACCGCCCGTGCAAGTTCGTAGCGGGCGTCGAGTACGTTTACGTGTTCTTCTCCCAGGACCCGTAATTCCGCTGCCAGCACTTCGCGCAACTCCTCCTCTGCTTCCTGCACCCGGCCGAGTTCCGTCACGACCGAGGCACGGTTGGCGCGGGCCTGCAGCGTGTACGGGTGATGGGCGCCAAAGACACGCAGGCGGGTCTCGACCAGTTCGCTGTACATCTGCTCCGCCTCCGCGAAGCGCCCCTGATAGGAAAGTTGCAGGCCCAGGTTGTTGTAGGTCATCAGGGTGTAGGGGTGCTCAGGACCGAGCACCCGGATCCGAGTCCGCAGCAGTTCGCGGTAGCCGGCCTCGGCTTCCGCGCACCGTCCTCGCTCTCCGACGACCCGCAGCAGCCAGTGACGTGTGGCCAGAGTCTCCGGATGCTCTGGCCCCAGCACCCTGAGCTGGTCGCGCAGCACATCGCGGCAAGCACTCTCGGCCTCCGCGAGGCGCCCCTGCTCCACGAGTAGATGTGCCGATTCATGCCGTGTGGCCAGCGTGGCGGGATGATCCGGGCCCAGGGTGTCGAGTTGAGCCGTCAAAATGCCGCTCAGCTGCGATTCCGCTTCGCCAAGGCGTCCTTGGTACAGGGCGGCGAGGGCTCGTTGATACCGGAGACAGAGCACCGCCTCGTGGTCCGCGCCGAGAGACTCCGCCTGACGCAGAGCGTCGGATGTCAGTGCTTCCGGAGCCGACCACACCCCGCTCCACCGCAAAGCCGAGCAACTGCTCACCACGGCCCACGCAATGGCAGCAAGGCCCTCGTGGTCCAGTGCAGCCGGGGGAAGACACAGCAGGGAACGCACATGGGGCAGCAGCCGTAGCCAGACAGGCCAGTCCTCAGGGGCATCCGAACGCAGTCGTCCAGTGGCAACCTGCAGCGCGCGGGCGGCGGTTGCCGCGATATGAACGTCCAGGTGCTGGCGGCTGGCTGCCGCCACCAGCGGGTGCACGGCGACGCTGGCCGCTTCATCGGGGCCAGGCGGTGCCCCCAGTTCGAGCAGGCCCACGGAGAGCAACGCTTCCAGGCCGCTCCGAACCGACATATCGGCTATGCCGAGACCGTCTCCTAGAACCTGTAGGTCCAGCAGCGCGGAAGTGATGTCCACGGACGGGGCGAAGCAGGACAGAGTCCTCAGCAGCGGTCGGGCATGGGCTCTGTCCTGCGCGGCCAAGGAATCGAGGGACAGTTCCCAAGTCTGCGTCACTCCCGATCGGGCATCGGTCGCCTGACCCATGAGAAGAGGAAATCGATCGTCAAGCGCTGCCAGATAAGAGGTGAAAGTACGTTCCAAAGCAAAAGGTGACCCCAGATACCTCCCTGCTTGGTGAAGGCCCAGCGGGAGGCCGCCGAGGCGTTCGGCGAGCGTTTGCGCCTCAGCCGGACTCCCGGCGTGCGGAGCGAGATCCTGAAGGATACGGGCGCCCGCCGCACTGTCCAGGCAGGGCACTGGTACCAGGACGCCATGGCGGCCCCAGGCTCCCTGGTCTTTGACCCGGCTCGTCACAACGATCAGGCCGGCCTGCGTGGCGCGGAGCCAGCCGCTGCCATCTCGCGCTGAAGCATCACCGAGACTCAAGACGCCGGTGTCATCAGCGTTGTCGAAGACGAGTAGCCAGCCCCTCTCCGTTTCCAAGCGTTCCCACAGAACATCGGCGGCGTTGCGAACTCCGGCTCGCGCTTCCTCCACGTGCGCGGGCGACGCGCCCAACGTGAGAGCCAGCCCGAGGAGGGAACCCAGCAGTGACCTCTCCTCCGTGGCGGACACCCACCACACGCTGTGCCCTTGGCGTTCTGCCCTCTCTGCCAGCGCGAGGGCCAGCGTTGTCTTTCCTGCGCCTCCCATACCAGCCAGCACCTGGAAGTGGCCGTCAGGCGCGGCCAGTCGGCCGCTCAGCAGCTCCAGCGCGTCATGTCGACCGTGGATCTGCCCCAGTCGTCCGGTCGGAGGGTGAAGAGCTTGCGCGACGTGAGCTGTGGCAAGAGCTGATCGCGGGGATTCCTCAGGCGTTCTCAGCGACGGGTCCCGCCTCGCTCCGTTCGCCGAGGGTGGGACCGGATCGCCGACAGGCGCAGGATCACGCGCTTGTCGGCCCTGGACGAGCGCTACGACAACACTCATCACGCCCGCGACGGTCCCGACCACGGCGAGTGCTGTCACCAGATCCACACAGTAACTCTAGGGTGACGGCACACACTGCAATGAGGATGTCGGATCCAGGCCGGAAAGCCACGCACGGGTGGCGGTTCCCTTCCGATCTCGCACGGTATCAGGCAAAAACGGACACCCGGCCGGGTGTTCTGCCTGTCGGATGGACGAGGGTGGGATTGTCCGCCTCGGCGTTCTGAAGAAACTGCTGGGGGACGACGCTGTTGCGGGAAACCGGTGATCCTTGAGCGTTCCGCCTCGGTGATCCGCCGCTTGCGGCTCTGTCCGCCCAGATCCCCCAGCCCTTACAAGCGCAAGTAGTCGAAGTGGTGTAACCGGCGGCGGACCGTCTTTCGGCTGTACCTCAACTCGTCCGCGGTAGCGGGAACTTACTGCCCAGCTCAGCTCGAGCATCCGTGCCCGCAGCGCAAGATCAGACGGCGCTTTGCGTGCTCGCGACGAGGAATTGTCAAGACTTGTGGATGAGGAGTAGTTGCCTGCTGGCAGGTGAATGGCCTTGAGTCTCCAGTAGGGGGAGACACAAAGGTGGGGACATGGACGGCGACACGCTCTACCCGATCGGCGAACTTGCTCGACGGACCGGTCTCACGGTCAAGACCATTCGGTTCTACTCCGATCGCGGAATCGTGGCGCCGACGGACCGCAGCCCGGCCGGCTACCGCCTCTACGGCATCGACGCCGTCGCACGCCTGGACCTCGTACGGACCCTGCGCGAGCTGGGACTGAACCTTCCCACGATCCGCAAGGTCGTGGACCGCGAGCTCTCGCTTCCCGAGGTCGCCGCAGCGCACGCCGAAGCCCTGGCCGTGCAGATCCGCGTCCTACGCCTGCGGCACGCGGTGCTGACGACGGTGGCCGAGCGCGGGTCCACACCTGAGGAGACGGACTTGATGCACAAGCTGGCCAGGCTCTCCGAGGACGAACGCCGACGTCTGATCGGCGATTTCCTCGACGCCGCCTTCGGCGGTCTCGACACCGACCCCGCATTCGCGGGGGTTATGCGCTCGATGACCCCCGAGATGCCCGACAACCCGGAGGCAGAGCAGGTCCAGGCGTGGGTGGAGCTGGCCGAAATGTCCCTGGACCCGGGTTTCCGCGCCGTCGTGCGGCGGATGGCCGAGGACCAGGCAGCCGAGCAGACCCGAAGCGACATGATGGGCCCGCGCCGCGACATCGCCGCAGCCGTCCGTGACCAGGCCGGCCCGGCCCTGACCGCAGGTATCGACCCGGCCTCCCCCCAGGCCGATCCGATCGTCGCGGAGTTCACGGCGTACTACGCGCACCTCCTCGGCCGCCCCGACGACGTCGAGCTTCGCCGCCGACTGGCGACTCGGCTGGAGAGCGTGAACGACCCACGCAGGGAGCGATACCTCCAGCTACTCGCAGTGGTCAACGGCTGGCCGGCCCCGGAGACTCTGGCCCCAGTGTTCGATTGGTCCGTCCAGGCTCTGCGCGCCCGGACACAGCAATGACGGGGCGGTCGCAAGGCGGCATGGGGTGGACGCGGCAGGCGTCGGGTGAAAACGCCGCCGCATATGATCGGTTGATGAGTGCCCCGGTCGTACTTCAGGTGGCCGCGTCGCCGGTCTCTCCCGCTCTCGTTCTTCGCCCCTGGCGCATGGAGGATGTTGCCGCATTGGTCGAGGTGAGCCGGGATCCCGCACTGCGCCAGTGGGCGAGCTCTGTCGTGGACAACGATGCCGAAGGGACACGCTGGGTGCAGGCTCAGCAGCAGGGCTGGGCAGTGGGGGACCGGTTCGGCTTTGCCGTCCTTGAGGCACAACCCGGTTCAATTCGCGAACAGTTGGTGGGCAACGTGGTCCTCAAGGAAGTTACCTCCGGCAAACCGGCGGCCGAAGTGGGCTACTGGACCGCGGCGCACGCTCGCGGGCGGGGAGTGGCCTCCCGCGCTCTGGAGGTACTCACCAGTTGGGCCTTCGACACCTTCGAAGCTGACGGGCTGTAGCGTCTCGAACTCCTGCACCAGGTGGACAACCTGGCATCGTGCCGGGTTGCGCAGAAGAGCCGCTACGACTTCGACGCCATCGTGCCCGCGGCACCGCCCTCCTTCCCCCGCGATGGCCACCTGCACATACGGCGCACGAGTGCCTGAGATCCTCCCGGCTTCTGCGGATCGGCTGAGGCTGCTCACGCTGAGAGGGTCTCGGAGCGTTCGACGAGGTGGCCGCGTTCGAAGCGCGCCCCGGCACGGACCAGAGCGACGAGGTGGGGTGCGTTCACAGCCCGCCAGCGGGTTTGGGCTGACTCGACCAGCTTAAGTGCCTGTGTCAGATCCGCTGATCTGTGACATTCCGTGACGGCTGGAGTTCTTCAACATCCCGGCCGCTTTCGCCGAGTTCGAAGTGGACCTCCTGCGTATGCGCACCGGGAGGTGCACGGCCGTAGGCAGGGCCTGGGGAAGCCGAAAAGGCAAGCAGCCCAAGCTGAACGCCCGCCAGTAGGCATACCTCCCCAAGGAGCACGCCACTGGACCATCGCTGACCCAGGGAACCATTCGTACCTCTCTGGCATCTACAGCATCAACGCCACCAAAAGCGATCATGACGTCCCCCTCGATGTCCCCGCCACGACCGCAACTCCGGTCCCTGGCTCTGGCCGGGCTTCTCAATGGACGAGCAGAAGGTCATCTCGCTGTGCGACACGAGGTAGCTACCTTAAGAGGCACTTTCACACGATGAGCAGTACAACCAATACGCCGACGCACCACACGTCCACCACCGGCTCCGTGGGTACCACAGACCGCCGCAACACCGAGCTCGCGTTGCTGGCGTTCGCTGTGGTGATCCCGCTGTTCGCCTATGCCAATGTGGGCCTGGCCATCAACGGGTCGGTGCCGTCCGGCATGCTGGGCTACGGCCTCGGACTCGGTCTGCTTGCCGGCGTCGGCCATCTCGTCGTACGGAAGTTCGCGCCACATGCCGACCCGCTGTTACTTCCGCTGGCCACGCTGCTGAACGGGCTCGGGCTGGTGGTCATCTGGCGGCTGGACCAGTCACCGAGGCTTCAGCAGCGTGCCAAGACGCTCTTCGGGGGATTCAGTCCGGACACCCCCAAGCAACTGCTGTACTCGGCACTCGGCATCGCGTTCTTCGCCGTGATCATCGTGTTCCTGAAGGACCACCGGATCCTGCAGCGCTACACGTACATCTCCATGGTCGTCGCGCTCATGCTGCTCATCGCGCCGGTATTCTTCCCGGCCGTCAACGGCGCCAAGATCTGGATCAGCCTCGGCGCGTTCACCATCCAGCCCGGCGAGTTCGCGAAGATCGTCATTGCTGTCTTCTTCTCCGGCTACCTGATGGTGAAGCGTGACGCGCTAGCGCTGGCCAGCCGCCGTTTCATGGGTCTGTACCTGCCGCGTGGCCGCGACCTTGGCCCGATCATCGCTGTGTGGGGGATAAGCCTGCTCGTCCTGATCTTCGAGACTGATCTCGGTACGTCGCTGCTGTTCTTCGGAATGTTCGTCGTCGTCCTGTACGTCGCCACCGAACGGACCAGCTGGATCGTTTTTGGTCTGCTGATGTCGTCGGCCGGCGCGGTCGGTGTGGCCTCCTTCGAGCCGCACGTTCAGCAGCGCGTCGACGCCTGGCTGCATCCCTTCTCGGACAAGGTCATGGCGCAGAGCGACCAGATCGCACAGTCGCTGATGGCGTTTGGTTCCGGCGGAGTCCTCGGCACCGGATTCGGCCAGGGCCACTCCGACCTCATCGGGTTCGCCGCCGACTCCGACTTCGTCTTCGCCACCTTCGGCGAGGAGCTGGGCCTGGCCGGTGTGATGGCGATCCTGCTGCTGTACGGACTGATCGTCGAGCGCGGCATCCGCATCGCGCTCGCCGTCCGCGACCCCTTCGGAAAACTGCTCGCGGTCGGCCTGTCCAGCGCATTCGCCATCCAGGTGTTCGTTGTGACCGGCGGTGTCATGGGCCTCATCCCGCTGTCCGGCATGACGATGCCCTTCCTGGCATACGGCGGTTCCTCCGTCATCGCCAACTGGGCACTCGTCGGCATCCTGCTGCGCATCAGCGACGCCGCACGCCGCCCGGCCCCAGACCCCGCCTCCCACCCCGACGCCGAGATGGCCCAAGTGGTCCAACCGCAAGCCCTGCACTAAACGAGGCGCCCGAATACGGTCAGTGATCGAAGGCGGTGAGTGATCGGCTCACCGGTCAGGCCGCTTTGGGTATTCCTGCTCGTGGGATACGGGATACAGACACCGATGCTCGCTACGGGCATGGTGTCGCCCGTAGCACTCGAAGTCGCCGTTCGTGATCGACGTACGAAGCCGGAGGACGACCCCGCACCGGCGAGCGCCGGTGATGCCTAGGCAGACACCCTCGACCGCGCCGGTGGCAATCAGCCGACCGTCGGCAAACGCCGCGCCGTGACGCAGACGGTCGAGGTGGCCGGTCAGGCAGCGGTGACAGGCGTAGACGATCCCTCCCCTCCCCTCCGGCAGGTCAGCTTGGCGACCGATCGGGCCGGACTTCCGCACGGCGCGGGAGATGATGGGGATGGAATGACGGAACGCAAGGTCAGGAGCTTCCATGGCGAAGCGGGTTCACCAACCCCGTGAGGACGCGGAGTTCAATTTCATCCTGGGCATGAGCACAGTCCCGGTCCTCGCCTACTTCACCGGGACATGGCCCAAGGCGATCGAGCCCTGCCGGGCGATGGACCCCGTGGTGGGTGGCATCGCCGACGAGTACACCGGCCGCCTGACGGCCGTCCGCGTTGACATTACGCGCTGTCCGGCTGCAACGAAGCGATACGGGATCACCGGAGCTCCGTCCTACGCCCTGCTGAAGGACGGAGAAGTTGTGGCGCACGGCACGGGGCCCATGACCGTCGCCGAGGTACGGAAGTTCCTCGACGGCCATCTCTGAGCGGCCACCGCGGCACTGCGGCCGCGACGTCCGTCACCCAAGCCGTGGACATGCCGTCCGGGATCCAACACGGCCGACGCCGTCCTGCCCGGCGGCTCGCGTCAGCCGACCACCAGGCACGCTCAAGGCCTGGCAGCCGGGCCCTGAAGCACGTCTTACGCAGGTAGCAGGGATCTGCCCGCCTCGGACGACTCACCAGACCGAGCCGGTACAGCCGCATTTCCGTATGCCGGACCGATGTCCGTCCGCCAGATTTGCCTGGACACACGACACCGGACGACCTCGACAGCGGCCGGCTGTCACGGCTTCGCCGTGGTGATCACCCGGCCGAGATCGCCCAGTACAGCGATATCAGTGGACGGCTACCCCTGTCGTGCCGAAGGCTCAGGACGCCAGGTCGAGTACGGCCCACACCTGCCGGCCCTCGCCGGTCGTCTCCGTCCCGCAGCTCACAGCGCCGAGTTCCCCCAGACGGGCCAGGACATCGTCGTCCTGCGGCCGCGACGGGCGAGGCTGGTGACTGAAAGCCAGAACGAGTGCCTGATTGTCCTGTTCAGCGAGATGGAGGCTGACGTGCCGGCCACCGTCCGCCACGACCGCAGCCACCAACTGAAATACCAGTGCCTCCAAGCCGTCCGGCGCCTTCAGACCCCACTTGCGGAGTCGTCCCGCCACTTCGGCGACTGCCTTCCCCGGCGCCCATGGCTGCGCTTCCAGAGACCAGGCGGCGCCCTGACGGTTCTTCATCACCGCCCGCCCGGCGCGGCCGAAACGCTGCGGCACGGGAACGGACGACGATTCCGGCCGCGTCTGGGGCGGCGGGGGCGACGGCGGCTTCTTCGGAGGCGGAGGAGTCTTCGGCGGGTAGTCGGGGCGCGGCTTGATCGCCTCAGGCCCGGTGTCCGGCTCCATGGCAACCCCTTCGCGTTCCCGCGTACGTGCTCACCCATCGTAAGGGTCGCATCAACTCTCTGCCACGGATCCGCTGATACGCGAGGCAGTCCCTCCCCCGAGGCGCCACGGCTGCACCGACCGTCGGCGGCCGGCGCAGCATCGCGATCGTCTGAAGACGGCGGGCAGCCCGAACAGCCGCCGCCGATGACGATTTCGTCAACGTCTCGTTCATCGGCCCCAGTTGTGTCGCCAAAGGTGTGAACGATTCCGTGAGAGGAACGGCAGACCCCCGCGGCCTCGGCGGTGTGCGCGTCCCGGTCCCGCACACCCGCGAGCCGTTTCGGGCTGGGGCCGTACGCCCTGTCATCGCGGAGCAGTGGCTTCTTTGTTGATGGCGGTGCGGACCGGAAGGCTGAGGAGGCCGCGGGATCGCATCGAGGGCCGCCACTGCAGTTCGCCTGGCGGCACGTCGAGGGCCAGGTCGGGGAAGCGGTCGAGGAGGGCGGACAGGGCGATTTCGGTTTCCATGCGGGCCAGCGGAGCGCCGAGGCAGTAGTGGATGCCGTGGCCGAGGGCGAGGTGACCGGTGGCGTCGCGGTCGATGTCGAAGTGGTCCGGGTCGGTGAAGCGGTGCGGGTCCCGGTGGGCAGCGGCGAGGCACAGCAGGATCGTCTCGCCCGCGGGGATGGTCACATCGCCGATGGTGACGTCCTCGGTCGGAAACCGGCGGATGGCCAGGGGTACCGGACCGTCGTATCGGGCCAGTTCCTCCACCACCGCGCTCATGCGGGTGGGATCGGACCGCAGTTGGGCCAACTGGTCGGGGTGGCGGAGCAGGGTCAGGACCGCGTTTCCGATGAGGTGAACCGTGTTCTCGTACCCGGCGAACAGGATGAGGAAGGCCAGGGACATCAACTCGTCCTCGCTCAGCCGGTCTTCCTCGTCTCGCACGGCGATCAGCGCGGAGAGCAGGTCGTCGGTCGGAGCGGTTCGCTTGTCGGCGATGAGTTGGGTGAGGAACGACAGCAGGCTGCCGATCGCTTCTTTGGCGAGGGACGGGCGCGCTGGATCGGGAGCGACGAGAGCGTCGGTCCATGAACGGAAGTCGAGCCGGTCGGCCGGGCCTATGCCGAGCAGGTCGCAGATCACGGTGATGGGCAGTGGCGCGGCGTACGAGGCGATCAGGTCCACGCGTTCAGCCGCGGCGACAGCGTCCAGCAGCTGGTCGGCGGTGCGCTGGATCGGTTCGCGCAGTTGCTCGATCTGGCGTGGGGTGAAGGCCCGGGTCACCAGGCGTCTGATGCGGGTGTGGTCCGGGGGGTCCATGTTGAGCAGGTTGGCGTCCAGCGCCGGCGGTAAGGCCATGCCTCGGTAGCCGCCCGGCGCCCCGTTGCGCTTGTCCAGGGAGAGCCGCGGGTCGGCGAGTGCCCGGCGTACGTCGTCGTAGCGGGTCACCAGCCAGGCAGGCAGCCCGTCCGTCCCGGTGATCCGGTGAACCGGTCCGGCTCGGCGAAGCTCCGCGTAGACGGCGTACGGATCGTCAGCGAGTGCTGCGGGAGCAATTGCGGTCTGCCGACCGGGGGTTGATTGGGTCATGCCTTGACCCTACTTATCAGGGTCGATGCAACATCCGGTTCAGCTCCTGTGAGCGGTTTTTGAGTGGCTGAAAGGTAGGGCATGTATCCCTTGCCGCGTGGTGCGGCCGGCTCTTGCCGTGACCGGGAAGGGTGTTGAGCCTCCGGTGAGAGTGCCGTGCCGTGCGATCGTCTCGAACACGCCTGGGGAACACGGCCGATCGTCCGGACCGGGGACCGCAGGCCGAGCCACGGCTCGGCGTCGTAGGGCATCGAAATCGGCCACCACGCTCCTGCCTCCCGCTGCCCGTCCAGAACCGCTGTGACCCGGCCCCGCAGGTCACCGCCGACAGTCCGTGGCAAAAGTCCTCGGCAGGGCCTGGAAATGTGGTGGGATTTCGGACCCCGGGAACAGGCCAGTGTCGTATGCTCCCCGCAACGCCGCCGTCACGGTCCGTATTTCGGGGGTCCTCGGCGGGACGGGTGGTGCGCTGGGGGTGGGGGTGGGGATGGACATCGACCTTGACCTGGACGCGGTGACGGCAGCCGGGCCGCTGGAGCTGATGGTTCACACGGCGGTGGGCTCGGCATCCGGGGGGATCGCGCCGCTGATCGGGCCGCTGCTGAAGGCCGGGAAGCTGGTCAGCGACCACCTGACCCGGCAGCAGATGGCCGCGCTGACCGCGGCGGTGAACCGCGCCGCGACCATCGGCCTGGTCGTCGGTGGTGCCCAACTGCTGCTCCACGGTGTGGACGTGGCGCTGCGCTGGTACGAACTCGCCACCTTCGAGCAGCGGTTGGAGAAAGCCGTGCGGGCCGAGCAGTGGCTCGACTCCCTGCGTGCCGCTCAGGCGGCCTCTCTGGCACGCATGGAGCACGAGTACCGCCTGGCGGAAGCGCGGTACGAGGCGGTACTGGCCTCGTATCCCTTCCACGCTCCTCCCGGTGCGCTGGCCGAGGAACTGCTGCTGACGCCCGGCGGGCGCCGCAGGCCGGTGCTGCTGCTGCCTGCCGACCCGCCGGACGTGCCGGCGCACAGTCCGTGGAGCGGGGTGCGGCATCGCATCGTCCAGGAACTGGGCGCCTACCGTGAGGTGGTGGAGGTGCGCGCCGCCGACCGCCCCTTCGACTGGCCGCACGCGGAGCTGCTGCGCCGCGACCTGGACGCGGTGCCCGCGCTGTACCTGCGGCCGGCGATCACCGGCTACGACCTGGAGATCCGGCTGGGCGGCAGCCGTCTGCTGCCCGGCGGCATGCTCCCGCTGCTGCCGGCCACGCCCGTGCGGCGCGTCGGCTTCCGGGAGCCGGGAGAGTGGGAGCCGGCCCAGTTGCGGGCCCTGGGGGTCGCTTCGGAGGCGGTGCCGAGCCCGGGGCGCAACGCCGACCTGAACTTCGAACGTGCCGCGCGGGCCGCGGCGTTCGCTGCCGTGATGGCGGTGGACGCTCACCACCTGCTGCACCGCTCGGCCTACGACGAGCGGGTCGATACGGCCGCGGAGCGGGCGGGACTGGCCGGTGGCGGCTGGCCGCCCGGCCTCGGGGTGCCGCTGGAGCTGGTTGCCGACCCGCCCTATCACCTGCTGCACCAGGCCCTGCGGTACACGGCGCGCGGGCAGGGCGACGCGGCGCTGTTCGCCGCCGCCGCTGCCGCGGCCTGGCTGGCCGGCGAGGCAGTCGTGCGGCCCGGCAGGATCGCCGGCGCCCTGGAACGGGCCGTCGCCTCCGGCCGGATGACAGCGGCGCACGCCCGCAAGTTCCGCGAGGTGCTGCCCGCCCTGGGACGAGAGGGGCGGCTGCCGCGCAGCCTGGCCAGGGCCCTGGACCGGCTCCCCGCCGCACCGCCGGAGCGACCGCCGACGGTGCCCCCGGCCGCGGGCGGGCCGCCGGACGAGCCGGGGCCGGGCCTGTTTCCGCCGGCCGGAAGACCGCTGCTGTGAAGCGGCCCGAGCCCGGGGCGCGGCTGGTGTTCCTGGGGCTGCCGGGCGCCGGTGCCGGCGCCCTGGCCTCGACGGGGCTGCGGGCGGCGCGCAGAGCCGTGTGGCTGCGTCCCGACGGGCCACGCGCGCGCCAGGCCGTGGCCGGGCGGGTCCGCGCCGTGGACTCGGCCGAGCAGTGGCGGCTGATCCGGCGCCGGCTGCGCCCGCCCCGGCCCGAACCCCGGGCGCCGCGGCCGACCCCGTACCGGGACCTGGTCCTCACCGTGCTTCCCGACCGGGCCGTGGCCGAACCCGGGCCGGGCGGGAGGCAGATCACCAGTGCCGCGCAGGCCGGCGCCGGCGGACTGGTCGTGGCGACCGCGCTGGGCGGCCACACGTGGTGGGAGCACCGGCTGCTGGTCCACCAGGTGCAGGCGGCGGTCGAGGCGTCCTCGGGACGGTCCATGGTGCTCGCGGTGACCGGCTGCGGTCGCCTGACCGACCCCGAGGCCGTGCGGGAGGCGTTCGGCCCGTGGGCGGTCTACCTCGGCACCGGCCAGAGCACCGGCCGCCTGCGCGGGATCACCGTGCCGGTGGGGCCGCCCGGGCGCGGCAGTCTGAACGCGGCCGTGCCCCTGCTGTGGCATCTGAACCGCACGGAGACCGACCTGACCCGCGGTCAGCGGCGGCGGACGCGGGCCGTCTTGGAGCGGGCGGCGGCTCCTGGCCGCCGGTCGTCATCGTGGCCGTGGGAACGCGTGCGGCCGGTGCTCGCGGCAGTACCGACCGCACCGGACCGTGACGTCCGGGTCACCGTCCTGGGTGCGCCCGGCTCGGGGCGTACCGCCGTGCTCGCCGCGATCCACCGGGTACTCACTCCGGAGGCGCCGGGCCTGTGGATGCACCTGCCCGACCCGCAGGAGCTGCGTGACCTGATCGCGCTGCGCCGGGCGCAGGAGGGTGAGGCCGTCGCGGCCTCCGCCGCCCGCCGGCACTGGACCTTCCACCTTGCCGACGGCACCGACACGGTGCTGAACGTCGACTGGCTGGAGGCCGACACCGCCGAACGGGTCGACACCACCGGTCGGGGGAACGGTGCGAGCGAGCCGGGCGGCGCCGCACCCCTGCCGGCCCTCGCCGGCCGGGTGCGGGACGGGGCGTGCGCCGTCTTCGCCATCGACGCGGAGCACCTGGTCGTCCCGCTGGATCCCGGGCGGGCCGCCGCCGTGGGTGAGGCGACGGGCGCGCACCGGGCCGACACGGTGATCCGGGCCGCGGCGACCTTCCACCGCGATCGCGGCACACCACCCCCGCTGGTCGTGATGCTGTTGACCGGGGCGGAGCGGCTGCTTCAGGACGGCCGGCTCCTGCGCACCAGGGAGGGACTGGTGGCCGATCTGCGGCTGCTGCTGCCCTCGGCCTTCTCCCCCGACGTGCTCGCGGCACTGTGCCCGGTGAGCACGACCGGCGGTGAAGGGGGCGGGCCGGCCGGGGCGCAGGCTCCGGCCTGGCTGCTGCTGCTCCACCGGCTGCGTACCGAGGCCGACCGGCTCCGCCGGCTCGCGGCCGCGGAACGTGCCGAGGCCCAGCGGCTGCGCCAACAGGCCGAGGACCGCCGGGCGAGCACCGCCAAATGGAACCCGCGCCGGCTCCTGAGCTACCGCGACGACCGGCGTGCCGACCGCGGCAAGAACCGCGCCCAGAACGCCGGGGCCGCCGCGGCCGCCAACCGGGAAGTCGAAACAATCCTGCACCGCGACCTGCGGGACACCACTGTGCTGCTGGGTGGCGAGCCCTACACCGGCTGACCCCCGCGCCCCTGCCCTGCGGTCGGCGTGGGCGTGGCAGCCGGCTCTGTCACCGCCGGTTCCGGCTGCCGGCAGTCACAGAGCCCTCCGACCCGGTCGCGACGGCGAAGCGTGGAGAGTCCTGGTGAGGGTGGTCCGCCAGGGGCACCTCGTGGGCCGGAGATCTCTCAACGCCGTCCGTGCGGGCCCAGATTGAGCAGCACCGTGCCGAGATCGGCCTCGCTGAGGGCCGGCGTCGGCAGAGGGGGTGTGGCCGGGCGGGCGCGAAGGCCGTCGAGGAGCAGGGTGAGCGGGCGCACCCAGGCGTCCGGGGCTACCGTGACGAGGGCGGGAACAGCGCGGCCCAGTGCTGCCAGGGCGAAGAGCAGGTCCTCGGTGGTGAGGTCCGGGCGGACGGTGCCCTGCTCCTGACCGAGCCGGAGCAGGCCGTCGAGGGTGGTGCGGTTGTGGGCGTGGATCGCCTCCAGGGAGGTGACGCCTTCCAGGTTCGTGGTCATGAGGTCGTTGGTGCCGCGGTCTGCGGCAAGGCCCGCGAACACGGTTCGTAGGTACTCCGTCAGTCCCGTCCATGCGTCTTCGGCGGTACGTGCCCGGTCGCCCGCTTCCGTGGTCTCGGTGAGCGCATTTCGGAAGACCTCGTCGACGAGCGCCGCGCGGGTCGGGAAGTGGCGGTACAGGGTGGCGTTGCCCACGCCCGCCCGCCGGGCGATGTCGTCGAGCGGGGCGTCCAGGCCCTGTTCGGCGAAGACCTCGCGGGCCTTGTCCGTCAGCAGTTTCCGGTTGCGCAGCGCATCGCGGCGTGCTCGCGGTGGACGGTCACCCATCATGTCTGCCCTCGCCCTTCTCCTCGTACCGGGGAGTGCTCCCCGGTACGGATGCTATCGTCGGCAGATCAAACGGGGACTACTCCCCGTTTTGGTTCCCGCGGACGGGACGTTCACGGGAATGCCGTTCGCACGGAAGGGGGAAACGTGTCCGACACCGCACTCGTGCTCGGTGGCGGCGGACCGGTGGGCGGGGCCTGGTTGACCGGAGTGCTCGCCGGACTCACCGCGGCCGGAATCGATCTCGCCGGCGCCGACGTCGTGATCGGAACCTCCGCAGGCGCCGTCTTCGGATCCCGACTCCTGGGCGGCGTCCCGGCCGCGGATCTGTACCAGCGCCAACTGTCCGGAGCGGACGCGGTCCATCTGCCGGTGACAGCACGCCAGACGGCGCGCTTCCTCTGGGCGGCGCTCGGCTCCCGACGACCCCAGCAGTCCGTCGAACGCCTTGCCCGGGCAGCCCTGCGCGCCCGAACCTGCCCGGAGGCGGAGGTCTTCGACACGGTCGGCGCGCTCCTGGGCGACATCCGTGACTGGCCGGAGCGGGAACTGCGGATCACCGCGATCGACGCGGAGACCGGACGACTCGAGGTGTTCGACTCGCACTCCGAAGTGACACTCCTCGAAGCGGTCGCGGCGAGCTGCGCCGTGCCCGTCGTATGGCCACCCGTCACCGTGGCGGGCCGCCGCTGGATGGACGGCGGAAGCCGTTCGACCGCCAACCTCCAACTCGCACGCGGATACCGCCGAGTGCTGGCAATCGTGCCGCTCCCCCAGGCGGTCGGTCCGCATCCGAGCGCCTCGCGCCAGGCCGCGGAACTGTCCGACGACGGCACCCGCGTCGCCCTGCTGTCCCCGGACCGCGCCGCGCGCCGCGCGATGGGCCGCAACATGACGGACGAGACGCGTCGGCCGGCCGCTGCCCGCGCGGGCCACGCCCAGGCCGACGCCCTGGCCCCGTCGGTGGCCGAGCTCTGGCAGGGGTGAGGTGAGGTGAGGTGAGGTGAGGCCAAAACACACCTTGCCCGACATCTACTACGGCGACCGATCGCACGACTCAGGATCCTGGCCGGCCTCGGACCGGGCTCGCTCGGCAGAGCCGAGCAGTCGCGGCCCAGGGCGTCACAGTCGTTCATCCAGCAGGGCGCTCCGCCTTGACGCCCTGAACCACGCCCGCTCCACGGTGTGTGGGTCGACGGCAGACGGGATGGGAGCCGGGGTGAGTGGTGGGTTGGCGTGCGCGGTGAAGGCCCGCGGTGGCATGACCGCAAAGGCTCTGGAAACGACAAGAAGGCGGAACTGGCCGGAATCGAACCGGCGTCCTCGCGTTTGGCAGACGCGCGCGACGACCTCTGCGCTACAGCTCCGCCCCGGCCGCCATCCTAAGCGTTCCCCCTGCTGCCAAAGCGGCACCCGTGCCCGTTCGACCGGGAACTGGGGCACAGATTCAAATCCTGTGCCCGGTTCGGTGCGCCTTTCGCGGCCTATGAACGTCGCCCCGCCGTCCCGCATCAGTACGCCCCCGACCACGTGAGCCACCTTCGGCCCAGGTCACGACAACTGCAGAGATCTAGCCGCATGGCTTGATCGCGCTCATCATGGGCGGCATGCAGAATGATCAGAAGCAAGCAAAATCAGCAGGCCGCAGCCGTCTAGATAGGGCTTCGGTGTGCCTTTTTGCGCTGGGGTGCTTTATCGCGACGCTCTACCTCGCCGGAGTGATCCGGGATGGGGACCACTATGCCCCCATCCTTGAGCCCGCCACTGCACTACTGATCGCAAGCTGGACTGCCGGAGCCGTGCACCTTCGCCGGATCAGCAAGGAAGCCAAGCAGCGGCCATAGGCCCCGAGCGGTACAGCAGCGGAGTACAGCAACCACCCCGGCCGGGACCAACCACACATGCCCTCAGCGGCCCGTCCGGGCTTCCCGTCGACCTTCAGCAACCTCCGTGCCCATAGTTCGCATCGAGGGGTGGGGAGCCGTAAGGACTTTGAGCAGCGGCGGCCGGAGACGGACGGAGCGCCCTTCGCGAGTGCCGGCCAGAGCGCGGATGACTGGTCACCAAGGCGTGTCTGATAGTGATCAGGTTGCGGCAACTCTTCTCTGCGGAGGCGACGGGCTGCCTGTGGGAAGGTCTTGCATGTGATGGGTCAGGATGGCGTCCGGGTCCGCGAGCTCGTACTCGTAGACGGAGTTCGCCCTGCGGACGTTGTGCGTGTCCATCGCGAAGCGCTCCACGTGCTGCGTTCGAGCATCGACGCAGCCCACATCGACGCCTACAGCGGTGACGCCTGGCCGCCCGAGGTTCTGTACTCGTACGAGCGCGCCCTCCTGCTTGCTCGTGAGCAGGTTGCACGCGGTCATCGCTCCAGGCGCTCCGATCCCGGGATGGGGATCGACATTGATGTCCGAGACGACGGGCAGTTCGAAGTGCTGTCGGACTTGGCTCCTTACACAATCCACACCGAAGGCTGGCGGGACGGTCGGCAGATCTTCAGTGCCAGCGACTCGGGAACCGCCCTGTGGATCGAGGTCACGCAGGAACAGGAAGCAGCACTTCTGTCCCAATTGGGTCTGCTGGGGATCCCATCGGGTGTGCTCACCGTCCTTGCATCCGGGAGCTAAGTGACATCAGCGACTGACACCAACAAGGGCGAACGGCCGTGGCCGACGCTGAACGTCAGCGGACAGCCAGCCGAGGCGCCAGGCGGGTGGACCAACACCGGCAGCACCCCCGTCATTGACCTGATAAGGATGTAGGCCGAGGGAAAACCCACGCTCAGCCGACGACTCGGGGCTTCAATCGACCCACGATGCATCGCCGGCTCGACTCGGGTGTTGAGACTCAACTGGCCGCGCCGGTATCTCCGTAGCAGGTGCTTGCGCAGACGTTGTCTTCAACTGTTCCATGCCTCCATGACGCAGCGATCTTTTGTGGGCGGGTTCAAACGCCGCTTCAGCCCGCATCCCACTCAAGTGCCACGAACGACTTGGCAGAGATTTATTAGAGCCAAAACGGATTCCGGCTGGCCACTGCTGGTGTTCAATTTTTTCACATCTGCCTTTTTTGTCGCGATTTTCATATACTCGGCACTCACTGCCCATGTACTCCCGGCCTTCTACTGGTGGTTGAGCGTCGGCTGCCTCCTTGATCTTCTGCAGACTGGACACGTGATGGTGTGTGTCGCCAGAGGTCAGGCGGGACGGCTCGCACCAGAAGCACCCGGGACTTCGCCAGACCGTGGCATGCAGCAGGGCAGGCGTACCCGCCTTGGCGGGTACCAGGGCAAACACACCTGAGGTCCGCACGCGCCCAGAAGGTGCCGCACAGTAGCGAAGACCGCAACCGACCGGCAGTAGCCGCTCACGGCCGTCTGACCAGGCGAGCAGACCTCTGCAACCTTCGTGCCCATAGTCCACATCGAGGAGACAGGGCACGGCCCCAGGGCCGTGCCACTCTCGTGCCAGAACGGACGGGGACTCACGGGGAACCGAGGTTCATAGGGGCGAGTTCCACCGGGCTCCGTCAGGCCAGGGAACCCGCAGGTCACCCCCAAGATCGCCCAACCTCGCTCCTCAAGCGGGTGTCGTAGGTTCGAGTCCTGCCGGGGCACTTGGCCGAGGACCGGTGCGTGTTATCCGAAGGCCGCTGCGAAGTTGGCCACGAGGAAACATGTGAGGGGAATGCCGAACCCCAAGCACTCCGGGAGTCCGATCGTGAAGCGCTTCTCGAAGCCATGTCCCGGCTTTGGCACGGCGGCGGCGCGGCGGCGCAGCAATTCCTGCGCGACTTTGTCCCGCTTGGCCTTGCCCGTCAAAGGAGCGGCGCCGAGTGCGTCCACCCGCATAGGTCCGTACCCCGACACGACAAGGTCGAGGGCGGACCGACCCGCCAGCTCCGTGATCAGGTGGTAGGGGATCAGGTAGCGCGAGAACATGTTGTTCACCCGAAGGCGGTGCTGCCCGAACGACACGTAAGGGTTCAGGAACAGCCGCCAGATGAAGTACATCCAGAACATTATGAGACTCGTGATGCCCAGACGCGTCTGCCACCCTCCGACCACGGCCGGGTCCTCCAGCACCGCCACCTGCACTGCCACCGACGCTGCCTCTGCCGCGACGGCCAACACCACCCTGGGGGCCCTCCGGATTCTGACCACTGAGCTCGTTCCTTCGTCGTGTGCATACGGACAGTTCTGCCCGCCCGGGAACCGAGCGTGGGCGATAAACCTACTAGGCACTGTCCGGTGAGCCGTCCCCGCAGTCATGGCCAGATCGCTGCCAGGGTGACCGCGCGACACAATCTCAGCTCGATGGGTCGAGAGGCAGGAGCGGGCTGACATCAGCGGCTGACACCAACAGATGCGAACAGCGACAGCCGACCCCAGATCTCAGCGGATGCCCGACCGAAGCGCCGGGCCGGCTGGTCACTGTCGAGAGTCACCTGTCATTGACCTGATAAGGATGAGGCCACAGATTCAAATCCTGTGCCCAGCGCGGTGTGCCTTCCACGACCCATGAACGTCGGTACGCCTCCGACCGCCGAGCGCAGACGGGCGGGATTCAGCTCTTTTTGCTCACTTCGGCCCGCCTAGTTCCTGAGCCGGCGGTCAGTCCGAGGCGATCAGCAGGTCTCCCCCGTCGTCGCGCCAGCCGATGCCCACCGCGCCGTCGGTTATGTCGCCGATGACGAGCTTCTCGTAGTCGGCGGTCTCATCGTCCGCCGTCATGGTCGGCAACCGGAGGGTGTGGAGGAGGCGTCCCGTGTCCGCGTCGAGAACGAGCAGGTCGGCGAGGAACTGGCTGCCGGCGTCCGCCGCGGTGAGATACGGCTGGCGTACGACGTACACCCGGCCGTCTGTGATCTTAGGAAGCCCGTACTCATGGTCGCTCGGTGCCCTCAACTGCCAGGACAGATGTCCGTCCACGGCGTCGAAGGCGCTCAAGAGGGTGTCGTGTTTGCTGGCGCGGTTCTTCGGGTTCGTGCCGGACAGCACGGTGCTGTTGCCCACAGCGACCACGTCCCACTTGTCCAGCGGCAGATCGGTGCGTGGAGAGATCCCATGACGGTTCACGTCGAGCAACTGAATAGTCTGCCGGTGATCCGGGTCCGGAGCGATCAATGTGTGGCCGCCGCCCCAGGTCGTCAGATCCGGGTCCACGGTGCGTTGCTGCCACAGGACCTTGCCCGTGCGGTTGTCGACACCCATCAGCAGGCCGATGTCGTCCGGGCCGTAGCGTCCCGAGCCGTTGCACAACACCTGTACAGCGCTCAGATGGTCCGACAGGGTGTGGACGGACCTGAGGAATACCTCGTGGCACCACTTGGGCGTCTTCGCCGTCCACAGATTCCGGCCGTCGCGCTCGTCGAAAGCGCGCACGGCACCGGGGTCCTCGGTCACAGCCTGGCCTCCGGCGATCTTCACGTTCCGACCGCGGTCGCCTGCCTGTATCTCCGCGTGCCACAGCAGCTCGCCGGTGCGCAGATCGAGGGCGACGAGCTTCCCGTCGGTGAAGCGGGCCACCACCGTGCGTTCCGACGCCCCGAACTGCCACACCAAGGCATCGTCGACATCATGGCGCTCGTAGTGCCAGTACTCCTTGCCGGTCCGCACGTTGACGGCCGCCATGCCGTTGTACTTGTCCGTGTACTCGTCCGTCCACCGCAGGGACAACCCGTGCACCAGGACTTGCTCACCTCCCGGGAGGCTTATGACGTGTTCAGGCGCGACCGGGGCCTCGGCGGCGAACACGGCAGGAAAGGGGCCGTGGGCTCCCGTGAACACGTCCCGTGTCATGTACCAGCTGTCCAGGGCGTAGGCCACTTTGAAGAGGAGGAGCACCGCCAAGAACACATAGATTTTCCACGGGCGGTTCCAGAGCCATCCCGCGCGGCTCTTTTCGGTCCTGCCGGGTATCCCCGGCAGTCCCACCCCTGGTTCTCCCAGCAGATTCATCCGCTGTACCACGATCGTGCCCCCAAGGCCCTTGCTCCTGTCACCGTGACGGGGCAGCTCAGGGATCTTCGCTCCCCTTCCGGAGCCAAGCAAGTCGGGAACCGTCGAAAGCCTGCCTCCACACTGACGTGTGATCGAGACATGAGACTGAATCACGCCTATCAGACATTCGGCTCGATTCGTCGTATTCGCCTCGAGGGGCACGCGCAGGACATTCAGTCCTGTCATGCCGAGCGCTGAGACTCAGCAGCGGACTCCTGAGCGGACCTGCTCTCTGACTCCACATGTGACATCAACGACGGCAGACAACGGCAGCCACGAGCGGCCCCTCACGGCCTCGCATCCTTCGCGCACTGCTGCCGCGAAGTCTCAGGGAGCGAACTTACAAGGCGGATGTCGGCGGTTCGAAACCGTCCGCGCCCACCAGTCTCAGGACACGAACAAGGCCCGGGTCGGCCGGTGTGCATCCGGTGATCTGGGCCTCTGTCGTTTCCGGCCGGTTCCGGTCGGTGGAGGCCGCCGTGCCACTCACGTGCCAGATGGGCCGCGCGAAGGGCGCCGCACCTTCCTGATCTGACCGTCCACGTAGTCGGCGATCTCGTGGTCGCGTCCGTTGACGAGATGCTGATAGACCAGCGCGGCCCGCACCGACGAGTGGCCCATGCGCTGCATCAGCTCACGGGTGGTGGCGCCGCCGGTCGCGGCGAGGGTGTTCCCGGTGTGCCGGAGATCGTGGAAGTGGACGTCACCGAGCCCGGTCGCGGCCAACGTGCGGAGCCAGATGCGCCGGAAGTTGTTCCGCCGCAGAACACCACCGCGGGCCCCGACGAAGACGAGCCCGGTGCGGCCGGCCTCCGCGTGCTCCGCCAGGTGGTGCGCCAGCTCAGGCACGAGCGAGGCCGAGAACGCCACGGTGCGCACACCCGCCGCGCCGATGGGCCGTCAGTGCAACGAGTGCTCTGCTGGCGGTTGCCGCGCCATGTCCTACACGTCTTACTTGGCGCGCCGCTCCAGATGCCAGGAGTGCCGATCGCGGTTACCCAGAAGCGCCTCATCCCAGCGGGATAGAACTTTCTCTACTTCATCAAGCCCCGGCTGCGCTCCGCTCCGCCGAGCGCGCTCCCGGATCCGCGCCGGGCGCCGCTCCTGCCTCCGGCCCGCTCCGCCCGCGCTGCGCCGACGCGCGCCCTGGAGAGGGGTGGCCGGCGGCATGAGGCCAGAACCCGTCGTGGCTGGGGCGGCCGGCATGCATGATGGCGCAGTGCATCAGCTCCCGACCAGCGCGGACGACAGGGGAATCGTGGCCTACCAACTCAGCTTCTTCTGCCGCTCCGGGGAAGAGAGCGGCGACGAGGCTCTTGATCACCTACTGGACTACTTGCTGGAGAGCGGCAACGGTTTGGTAGGCGAGTGGTTGGGGCCGTACGAGGACTCGGTGGCCGCGTTCAGGCTCGGTACTCGCAGCAAGGACAGCGACGGGCCGGTCGCGGACTTGCTGACACTGGAACTGCACGTGGGCGTAGCCGAGATCGCAGAGTCCGTGATCGCTGCATCGCCCAATGACGAGCGGGATATCTGGGGATGCGACCTGCTTGCCACCATCACCCTCAGCGGGGACAACCCCGACTGGGCTCTCGTGCACCACATCTGGGCCGCTGTGGTGAGCCTGTGGAAAGCAGTTCCGTGGGATGAATCTTCCGGATTCGAGATTGCTGCCGGGGAAACGCCGCAGCACTGACCCCCGCCAGTACTTCGACCAGCGGATCAGATGTTCTCCGTGCCACAACCGTGCCAGAACGAGCGGGGACTCACGGGGAACAGTAGGCGCCAATAGGCCGCGTACCCCACGTCAGCCAGAGTGCCTCTCTTGCAGGCCAGCCGCAGGGGCGCCCAACCTCGCTCCTAAAGCGGTGCTCCATATCTGGCAGGTGAGATCATCTGTGTATGGCAGACGCACGGCTACCCCCGGGATGGTCCCTTCAGCAGATCCGCGACGTATCCGGGGACAAAGAGGCTGTCGCCCTGGATCCGAACCGGGCGGTGAAGTGGGTAGGGCGCCCCGGAGCCCCCGACGAGGTGCTGCACCCGGAGATCGTTCTCGGATTCCACGACCTGTGCCTTGTGAAGCCTGTCCATGACGACGACTGGTACATGGGCAGCCTGTACGACGACGGCAGTGTCATCTGCTGGGCAGCCTGTAACAATCTGTACGACGCACTGCGCGGTCTGTAGAGGCAAGCGGGCCTGTCCCCTGTACTCACGAGACTTCCTGAGGCGGCGGTACAGCAGCGAAGTACAGCAACCACAGAAACCGATCCCATCCTGTAGCACCTCCCTGTGCCCGAAGTGCGGCCTGTATGACCACCACTGACCGATCTCTCTAGAGCTACGGATCAGAAGGTCGTAGCCTGTGCGGTCGGTGAGGTCGTCCGCACGGTAAAGGCCGCGACCCGGGGTGCGACAAGGGTCGGCTGCCTCACCACTACCCGTGCCACTCTCGTGCCAGAACAGGCGGGGACTCGCAGGGGAACAATGCTCAAGACCTAATAGCAGTGCACGGTGACGGGTGCCCCCTACTCAAGACCTGGAGCCGGACTCCTCTCCACAGGCAGAGGGCCCCGTCACCGTGCATCTGCCGGAGTACGTCGCACATCTCCACGATGACGTCATGATCGTGACCTGAGCCGTCCGTACGGCCACCTCTCCCTCACCACGCGAGCCGCCGAGCTCCTTCCAGAGACCGGGGACCGTGCGGGGAGCCGGGGCTGCGAACTGCTCATCGGATGTCGGGCCATCGAGCCCTCCTATTAGGTCGCGGCGTGCCCTGCGCAGGCTCACACACCAGGACGAGCGCGAAGAGTAGGGAGCCGGAAGTTGACGATCACCTGCGGGGTCGACTGGGCGGAAGAGCACCACGACGTGGCGCTGGTCGACGAGACGGGAAAGCTGGTTGCCAAGAAACGCGTCAAGGACGACGCGGACGGCTTTCGCCAACTGCTTGCCCTGCTCGCTGAAGCCGGCGACTGCGCTGAAGCACCGATACCGGTCGCGGTGGAGACCGCCCGCGGCCTGGTGTTTGCCTGCCTGCGCACCACCGGCCGCAAGGTGTACTCGATCAACCCGATGGCGGTGGCCCGCTAACGCGAGCGGCACCGCAGCGCCAGGACGAAGTCCGACCACGCCGACGCGATGACGCTGGCCAACATCCTGCGGACCGACGCCGACGTGCACCGGCCGCTGCCTGCCGACTCCGAACTGGTTCGGGCGATCACCGTCCTCGCCCGTGCCCAGCAGGACACGGTGTGGAATCGCGCGCAGCTCAACAACCAGCTGCGCTCGCACCTCAAGCAGTACTACCCGGCCGCCCTCGCGGCGTTCGCCGTCCGTGGCGCGGGTCTGGACTCCCGGGAAGCACGCGCGGTCCTCGCCACGGCACCCGGGCCGCACACCGCCGCCCGCCTGACCCGCGCCCGGCTGCGGGCCGCCCTGCGCTGATCCGGACGGCAGCGGAACATCGAGGTCTGGGTGGAACGGCTGCGCACCATTTTCACCGGCGACTACCTGCACCAGCCGCCGCTCGTCGAGCAGGCTATGGCGCGGCAAACCCTCGCGCTGGTCGCCCAGTTGGATGCTGCCTGCCTGGCAGCCGACGACCTCGCCGAGGCTGCGGCCGAGGCGTTCGCCGGGCATCCCGACGCCGAGATCCTGGGCAGCTTCCCCGGGATCGGAGCGCTCACCGGCGCACGCGTCCTGGCCGAGATCGGTGACGACCGCACCCGCTTCGCCGACGCCCGCGCCCTGAAGGCGTATGCCGGCTCGGCTCCGGTCACCATCGCCAGCGGCAAGAGCCACCTCGTGCGCCACCGGCGGGTGAAGAACCAGCGCCTGGCTGCCGCAGGCTACGTATGGATCTTCGGCGCACTGCCCTCCCCCACAGGTCAAGGCTGAATACGACCGACGCCGGGGCCTCGGCGACCGGCACACCGCCGCCATGCGCAACGTCTTCAACCGCCTCCTGGGATGCCTCCATCACTGTCTGCAGACCGGGCAGAGGTTCGATCCCGGCAAGGCGTTCCCCGCCGCATCCACGGCGCCTGCCACGCTCGCGGCTTGACTTCTTAGCAAGCTCGGATGTCTGTGGATCGGTGTCGGGGAGGCAACGCGAAGGGCGTACCTTCCCGAATGATCCTGTGATGGTCATCGAGTAGGCCGACGTTGGCGCGTCGGCCGGGAAGGCACGCCCGTGCTCACGGTAGTCAATGCTGACGGTTCCACGCCAAACGGCTCCCTGATCGACGAGATCGTCCGCGAGGGCGCCCGGCGGATGCTGGCCGCCGCGCTGGAAGCCGAAGTCAACAGCTGCATAGCCGAGTTGGCCGGTGAACGAGACGGCGACGATCGCCGTCTGGTCGTGCGCAACGGCTACCACCAGCCGAGGAAGGTCACCACGGCCGCCGGGACGGTCGAGGTCCAGGCCCCACGCGTGAACGACAAGCGCGTCGATGACACGACGGGTGAGCGCAAGCGGTTCTCCTCGGCGATCCTGCCGCCCTGGTGCCGCAAGTCCCCGAAGATCAGTGAGGTGTTGCCGCTGCTCTACCTGTACGGCCTGTCCTCCGGCGACTTCGTGCCCGCGCTGGAGCAGTTCCTCGACTCCTCGGCCGGTCTCTCGCCCGCCACCGTGACGCGGCTGGCCACCCGATGGCAGGCCGACCACACGGCGTTCATGGACCGGGAGCTGTCCGCCACGGACTACGTATACATCTGGGCGGACGGCGTCCACCTGCGCATCCGCCTGGAGGAGGCGAAGGCCGTGGTCCTGGTGCTGATGGGGGTACGCGCGGACGGCACGAAGGAGCTGATCGCGATGGCCGACGGTTACCGCGAGTCGTCCGAGGCATGGGCGGGCCTGCTGCGGGACTGCGCCCGTCGGGGCATGCGGGCCCCGGTCCTGGCTGTCGGTGACGGCGCTCTCGGCTTCTGGAACGCGCTGAGCGAGGTCTTTCCTGACACCCGCCATCAGAGGTGCTGGGTTCACAAAGCCGCCAGCGTTTCGGACGCGCTGCCGAAGTCGGCGCAGCCTGCGGCCAAGCGTGCGATCCAGGAGATCTACAACGCCGAGGACAAGGAGCATGCGGCCCGGGCCGTCCGCGACTTCGAACGGACCTACGGAGCCAAGTACCCCAAGGTCGTCAAGCGGATCACGGACGACGAGGACGAACTCCTGGCGTTCTTCGACTTTCCCGCCGAGCACTGGATCCATCTGCGAACCACCAACCCGATCGAGTCGACCTTCGCCACCGTGCGGCTGCGGACCAAGGTCACCAGGGGCGCCGGCTCCCGCGCGGCCGAACTGGCCATTGTCTTCAAGCCAATCGAGTCCGCTCAGGCCCGCTGGCGAGCCGTGAACGCGCACCACCTCGTTGCCCTTGTCCGTGCCGGAGCCCGTTTCCAACGTGGTCAGCTGGTTGAGCGCGAGGAGCGGGCAGCCTGATGGACACCCCCAATCCACTGACCGACGAGGAACTCGCCGAGATCGAGGAGCTTGCCGGTGCTGCGACTCCCGGCCCCTGGCACGTGCGCCAACTGGACGACGGCTTCGCCATGAGCCTCGTCGCCATCAGTACTGTCCCCGACACCGGAGCCGGCGAACGCTGGCCAGACTTCGACCACCACCAGATCGTGGCCGCCACCCTGGTCCAGCAGCCACGATATGTCGACGTCGTGGACGAACGCTGGGACGAGAACGCCAACTTCATCGCCAACGCCCGCCAGGACATTCCCCGCCTGATCACCGAGATCCGACGTCTCCGTCGCCTCCTCGAAGCCCAGGATCAGAAGCCTGAGGAAGGCTGAAGAGCACCACCGATCCACAGGAATCGACAATTACTCGATCGCGTTCGCTCTCTGGGACAGCCGCGGAGACCTCACGCGCCCGAGCGGCTACGGCCTGTGTGTGCAGCCACCGGTTCCCCCGAGCGGGGGCAACAGAGACTCGGCCAGTGCGGCCGCTCCTTGGGGCGTGTCCAGTGCAGAGGGCATGAATCGCACCGTATCCGGGTTGGCCGCCCAGCCAACAGCCCCCGGTCGAGCGCCTCAGCAGTACCAGCGCGGTAGAACTTTCCCTACGGGTGCGGATCCTCTGGAGTGAAGGTCGGGATCAAGCGGTGAGGCGGTAGTGCTGCTGGTCAGGGCTGAGGTAGAGGCGTTGATGTTCGCGGGCCACGTGGAAGTTCCAGTAGTCCTCGAAGTCGCCGTTGGGTGTGGATCCTCTCGGGGGACGGTTGAGCTGGGGTTTTGCGGGTGTGGTGGTAGGTGAGGCAGTCGCCGACGCCGAAGCCGTCCTCAAAATCCGCGCCGTTCAAGCCAACGGCGACCTCGACGACTACCTCACCTACCACCACACCGCGAACACCAGCGCACCTACCCCGACCAGCACGACTGCCAACTCGGCGCCTGATCAACGGCCTTCACTCGACAGGATCCACACCCTCGGCCAGGTGCCGGCCGATCCGGTCGATCACTGCGGCGTAGTGGGTCAGGCCGTGAGTGTCGACTCCGCCAGTGATCTGCCCGGCCGTCGTGCGTCATGCTGGTCATGTCCGTCCTTGCGTGTCCGATCCGAGGGCGGCACGCGCCGGTCGGGCGGGTGGACAAGACAGTGACGGGGCTTCTGGACCAAGCCGCTTGACGCACAGAGACGCTATGAAGTCACAAGCGTCCGTCCGGCCGCGTGCGTGGTGACACCTGATGGGCCGACAAATCCCGAACAGGACAGTCGAAACGTCAGTCAGTCAGTCAGAGGGGCAGACCCACCAGCAGCGTCACCACGTCACATCCTCACTGTCAGTCGGCGGCGAGCAGGTGGGCGGGGGCGATCCGGGACAGCCCCCGGATCGGGACTGTCAGAGCCGCGCTCACCAGGGCGGTCGCGGCAAGCGTGGCCAGCAGTGCGGCGCCGGCGACCGCAAGGAGGTGTCCGTGCAGCACGCCCTGACCGAGTGACAGCACCACGAGCAGGCCGGCCACCGCGCCGGTCAGGCCGCCCAGCAGAGCCAGTCCGATCCCCTCGTACAGGGTCAGCATCGCCAGCTCGCGGTTGGTCCAGCCGGTCGCCCGCAGCACCGCGAGATCGGCGGCGCGCTCGCGCTGCGAGATGATCAGTACGTCGATGGCGCCGGCGGCACCCAGCAGCAGGGAGAGGGCGACGCTGAGGTAGTCGGCCCCGCGTGCCTGCGCCACCACGGCGTTGCCTAGCAGCGAGCCGGCCGCCTCGCCGCGGAAGGCCAGTGTCAGGGCGAGCAGCACGGTGAAGGCGGCCACTCCCAGTGCCAGCCCTGCCGCGCCCAGCAGCGTACGGCCCCGCACCCGCAGCAGGTTGAGCACGGCCAGTCCGGCCACCGAACCCACCGGGCGGGAGCGGCGGGCCGCAGTCACAGGGGGTCGGACGGCTGCCATGGGCCCCAGCCGGGCGGCGAGCCAGGCGGGGATCAATCCCGCCGCCAGGGCCACGAGGAGCGCCACCGGCAGGACGAGGAGCGACTTGGCGCCGGCGTCGGGCTGTCCCAGCATGCGGCCAAGGGCGTAGGCGAGGACCGTGCCCGCGGCTCCGGCAGCGAGGCCGATGACCGCCAGTTCGCCGAGGACCAGGCGGAGTACTTCACCGCCGCTCCAGCCCAGGCAGCGCAGCGTGCCGATCTCGGTGCGGCGTGAGCGCACCGAGGCCAGCGCCGCCTGCCCGAGGAAGAGCGCGCACACGACGAGGACCAGTACGAAGAGCACCGCGCTCTTGGTGTCCACCGCCCTGAGGATCCGCAGTGCCACGCCCTTGGCGACCCAGCGCTCCGTCACATGCGCCGAGGGACTCAGCGCCACCGTCTGCGGGGCGGGGGAACTGCCGACGGTGACGTCGACCTGGAGCCGGGGGTAGGCGGCCCGGATCGCCCCGGCCACGGCGTTCACCCGCGCACGGGAGGCGGTGTCGACGCCGCTCACGCCGGCCACCCGGATCCTGATCGCGCTGACCGGCGCCTTGTCCTGCAGGCTCGGGACCCGGCGGCTCTTGGTGAGCGCGGTGATGGAGTCCATCGTCGTCAGCATGGTGGGCGGCGGGCTGGCGTAACCGCCCAGGTTGCGGTCGGGCCGCAGCGGCTTGTCGTGGAGCACCGCGCGCGTGGCGGGGTCTGCGCCGGTGACCTGTGGCGACTGGTAGGTCTCCAACGGAACGTCGGACAGTGCCGAGAAGCCGCGCAGTTTGCCGGTGTCGTAGCGGCCGACCAGGCGGACGAAGGGATTGGGCAGGCGCCCGGAGTCGACCTGGTCGCAGTGTCCCAGGCCGAGGCAGTCCGTGGAGGCATGGCTGATCACCTTCCGGTACTGCTTGCCCTGGTTCTCCTCGGGGACGTAGGGGACGGGCTGCTGTCGTTGGTTGGTCACCCACAGGCCGGGCTTCTGCCGCGGCTGTGCCTGCACGGCGAGGCCGCCGTCGGATGTCCGGCGGTAGGTGACAGGGCCCACCGTCCAGTAGGCGCCGGTGTCGAAGGAGTCCTCCTCCAGCCCCTTCCGGTAGCCCTTGCCCAGATCGACGCCGACCTTGCCCACACGGGTCCCGTGCAGGCCGCGGACGAAACTGGCGGCTGTCGGACTACCCAGTTTGGAGGGCAGTTCGGCCGGGTCACCGACATCGAGCCGCTCGACGGCGGCGTTGAGCGTTCCGGCGGTCAGCGGGCTGCTGCTGAGCAGCGCCGGGATGTACGAGTCGTGCTGTCCGTGGATGCTCTTGGAGGACGGCAGCGTCCACGGCTTGTCCTGCTCGGTGAGCATGCGGCCCGAGGCGATCGCGCCGCCCAGGCCCACCAGGCGGTTCTCGGCATCGGGATCGACGGCGGACAGCAGCACAGGGTAACTGACCGGAACGTCGATGGTGGCCTTGCCCTGCCCGGACTGACAGTTCATCCACGAATTCAGGTCCCGGTCGAACGCCGACCTGTCCCTGAGATCCTCGGCGATGAGGTTCGGCCTCATCGGCAGTTGCAGGTTGAAGTCCGTCTGCTCGGTCTTGTCCCGGTTGAAGTAGAAGCAGACGTCGTACTTGCCCTTCAGCTGATAGCGCCGGGTGCTCTTGTCGACCGCGCCCTTCTCCAGGGTGTCGGACTGGAAGAGCTGATCCGACGACGACCCCGACGTCAGGGGGGAGCGGGTGAGGTAGACGTACTCGTCGGAGGTGCGATAGGCGCCCAGTCCGGCCGTGAGCGTCGGGCTGATGCGCAGGATCTGCCGGGACGCCTTGCTGTCCAGGAAGCGGGAGACGTCCACGGTGACGGTGCTCATCACCATGAGGTACCCGATGTTGGCGACCGGTGCGGCCACGTCGATCCCGGCCATGCCGCGGATGCGCCGGTACTGGTCCATGGTGATGCCGCCGAACGTGCCGGACAGGAAGTTCGGCTCGACCAGTCCGCTCTGCCGTTCCACGTCCGTCTGCGAGTTCGGCGGGCGCACCAGGACGTCGTAGGCGGACCGTGCGTTCTTGCGGACCGTGCCCACGGTGGTCGCCCTGCTGGTGCTCACCGTCGCGGTCAGCAGGGTGAAGCTGGTCGCCGCCACCAGGATGCCGGCAGCCAGGGCCAGCGCCCGCCCGCGCCGCCGCCGGAGCTGATCGAGGATCATCGTTATCACGGGCGCAGGCCCCCCAGCCGGTTCAGCACGTCGCCGGACGGCGTGACCCGCTGGTCGGAGGTGATCCTGCCGTCCTGCAGACGCACCACACGGTCGCCGTTGGCGGCGACCTCCGCGTCGTGGGTGGCGATCAGCATCGTCATCGCGTACCGCTCGCGCAGCGACATCAGCAGATCGATGATCTCCCGCCCGATGACGCTGTCCAGGTTGCCGGTCGGCTCGTCGGCCAGCAGCAGTCCCGGCCGGTTGACCAACGCGCGGGCGACGGCGACGCGTTGCTGCTGGCCGCCCGACAGCTGCGAGGGCAGGGCGTCGGACCGGTCTCCCAGGCCGACCGCTTCGAGCAGTTCCATGCCGCGCTCGCGCCGGTCGAAGTCCACTCTGCGGGGCAGGACGGGGGCGAGCACGTTGTCCAGCGCGGTCAGCGCGGGCAGCAGATGGAAGCGCTGGAAGACGAAGCCGATACGCCGCCGGTGGCGGTCGAGGTTCCGGGGCACCAGCTCCGTGCCGTCGATCTCGACGTGCCCCTCGTCGGGCTGGTCCATACCGCCCGTCACATGCAGCACGGTGGACTTGCCGGCACCGGAGGCCCCGGTCAGCATCACCACCTCGCCGGCCGCGACCTCCAGGTCGATCCCGTCCAGAGCGGTCAGCCCGGGATACCGGCGGCTCACCCCGCGCAACGCCACGCTCACAGCCATAGATGCAGCCTCACCCTCATACATTGTCGCAATTCAAGGGTATGTTGTCACAATGCAGGAGGGAGCAATGCCGAAGGGAGAGGTATATGCCGCTCCACCACGCAGTACTCGCGCTGCTGACCCAGCGGCCGAACCACGGATACGAACTCAAAGCCCGGTTCGAGGAGGCCATCGGCCCGCAGTGGGGTGGCCTGAACATCGGCCACCTCTACCAGATCCTCGAACGGCTGGTCCGTGACGGCTATGTCTCACGCTCACAGGTCACGCAGGCCGACCGGCCCGACAAGAACCTCTACACACTCACCGAGGCCGGCAGGACCGAGCTGAACACGTGGGCGACCAGCGCCTGGGTACGTACCGGCGGCTTCCGCGACGAGCTGTTCCTGAAACTCCTCGGCGCCGTCGCCCTGGGCCCGCACGCCCTGACCACACTGATCGAGGCACAGCGGCAGACATACCTGTCCGAACTCGCCGGCCTGGCACGGCAACGCCGGGCCCACGCCGCCGAGCCGCTGGTCGCGGTCCTGATCGACGCCGCCATCGCGCACACCAAGGCCGACCTCGGGCTGCTGGACAGCGCCTCGGCACACCTGGCGCCGCTCGCCGCGGCCCAAGACGCACAGGCACCACAGCGTTCACAGCCCCAAGGATCCGGCGGTACGGACACCACCGGCGACGACAGCGGCAGGAGAGGACGCCGGCCGGAGTCCGCATAGCCGACGCCACACGCGTTCAAAGGTGGTTACGGCGATGAGCGCAGCCGTCACCCGACTCACAGCACGCGCTTGCGCGGCGACGACCGGACCCCGCACCCGGCGTTGTGAAGCGACGGCGCATGCGATCCGGGTTGGGTGCGGTTCTTCTGGAGTGAAGGGTTGATCCGGGAGAACGCTGCTCGGGGCTGTGTGCAGGGGTGCTCGTCTTTACCGTGGTGGTGGAGGAGGGCTGCTGATGGGTTCGCTGTTCGAGGAGTCGGAGGCTCGCGAGGCGGCTGCCCGGGTGCGGGTGGAGGAGCTGCAGGCCGAACTCGCGTCGGTACACCTCGAACCGAGCCGGCCTCCCGGCCCCTCTCACCGGCCAAGGCCCCACCGTCCACGAAGCCGACCTGGACGACGCCTTGAACCGCAACGAGCTCGCACGCGGCCGCAGGGCCGCGTGACCTGGCTGAGCGGCTCATGAGGCTCGCAGATCCCGAACTCAGGGACGGGTATCACGAGCATCTTGAAGGCGGCATCAACCTCGATAGGGCTCGGTCGGCCTGATCCTGGCCCGAGACGAAGCGCTGCAGGGCCCTGCACCGACCCAGCACCAATACCGTCCGGAACACGGCCGATATGCCGGATACGGCGAGAAGGCAGAACCGGCCGGATTCGAACCGGCGTCCTCGCGATTTTGGAGACCGCGCGCGACGACCTCTGCGCTACAGCTCCGCCCCGTCCGCCATCCTAAAGTCGCCCGCTGCTGCCGAGGGGGTATCCGTGCCCTTGCCGTGCCCGTTCGGCCGGGAACTGACGGGGAACTACGGCACATGACGGACAGCGCACACAAGAACGGACCCGACCGATTCGAGACGTTTTCCAGGGGCCGTTCACCTGCGGTAGGTGTGGCATGTGAACCCACGATGACTCGCGCCACGACGGTTCTCAAGACCGCTTACAAGCCTGGCTCCGCCACTGAGACTCCGCGGCGACCGCGATCACGTGTTGCGCGTGACGTGAAGCAGCGATATGCGTGAGACCCACCGGCGACGAGGCACCCGACACCAACGGCGGTGAAGACCAGTGTCCGGGTTGCTGCTTCGGAAGCGTCCTGTCCGCCCTGCTGTACGTACTCGTCGAGAAGCGTCCGGGTCACGGGGACGGACTCTCCGACCCGGCTTCCGGACGGCGCCTCTGCGTACTCGTCGACCTCACCTTTGTCCGAGCGGAAGTCACCCGAGCAGACTCTCGTCGACGAACTTCTCGAACTCCCGGATCTCGTCTCGCATCGGTCAATGTGCAGCGTTCCGGTGGCCGTGCCCGTGCCGAGCGCGGCAGCCCATTCGAGAGCACCAAATGCGACTGCTCCCCCCAGCACAAACAAACCGCTCAAAATCCAGCCGGTTGCATACACGAGACGTCGGCTCGGTGACGGAGCACGCCGCGCAGTCCTCGCCCCCACCTGATCGCCCCCTCACGAAGTCCACCACAGCTGGACCGTCCAAGGCAGATCCAGGCGAACAAGGATTGACAGCACTGTCAGCGAGATCGCCACGGGTGAAGGCATCCGGTAGGACTGCCGTGCGGGCGACTGGAGGGCTGTACAGCGGCAAAGTACAGCAACCATCGCGACCGGACTCGACCGCCGGCACTCCTGGCTGACCCTCTGGCCGGCCGAGCAGCACAGCTGCCCTCACCGCTCCCACCGCCCGGGCGGCCCGCCCCCGTGGTGCGGGCCGCCCGGAATCGTGGTCGGTCAGCCGCGGTCGCCCGCCCGGTTCACCACAGCCTTCGTGACGAGCGAGCTGCCGCCGAGGACCTTGCCGTCTGCCCCGACCAGTCGCATGCCGACGATCCGGTAGGTCTGCGGGTCGATCAGCCACTGGTCATGCATCGCATCACCGCTCTTGGGGTTCTCCGCGCGGTTGTAGTCCAGGGCGATCACCCGGCGTCCGGCGGCGGTCTTGACCAGGTGGTCGGTGACCTTTCCGCCCGGTATGAGGGCGAGGGCGCGGTAGAGAGAGGCCAGGCCCTTGGCCGGCATCACGTCGGCCGACAGCAGGACGCTGATCTCGGTGTAGTCGTCGCTTGCCTGTGACCTGGAGTCGGCGATGGCGTTCTGCTCGCGGAGCGCCTTCAGCGTCCCCTGGCCGTCGGCCGGCAGGGCGATGAGGACCCGGTACATCTCGCGCGCCGAGCGGTCGTCGCCCTCGCCGCCGTTCTCCATATGCATCTTGGCGATGTAGAGCGGCTCGTCCCCTATCCGGGCGGCGCTGGCGGAGCCGTCGTACCGGATCCAGTTCTCCTGCGTGCCCGGAAAGTGCTTGCCCTGAAAGCCGTGGGACTTGTCCAAAGGCTCCTGCGCCGACTTGGTGTAGATCCACTGCTTCGCCTTCGGAACGGTGCCGTCCGGCTGTACCTGGACCGCGTCAGCGGCCTGTCGCAGGAACTCGGCCGCGCTCACCCCCTTGAAACGCACACTCCGCGGGGCCGCGGGCTGCACCGTGCGTCCCGTGTCCTTACCCCCCACCAGCAGGGTGGCGGCGACGGCGACGGCGGTCACCGCGGCCACGACCGCGACGATCGCGAACTCCCGCCGTTGCCACAACGCGCGGCGCGATTCCTTGACCCGCGCGGCCTCGGTGAGCCGCGCCCGTCCCGGTGCGAGCCGGCCCCGGTCGGGCGCCGACATGTAGGCGCGCAGCTCGCGCACCTCGGTCATCTCGTCCATGGCTACGCCACCTCCGCCATGTCGATCACGAATGCGGGATCGGCACCCAGTGCCGTACGCACCTTGCGTCGCGCCCGGTTGAGCCGCGAACGGACCGTGCCGACCGGTACGTCCAACGCCTCCGCGACCTCCTGGTAGGTGAATTCGGCCCAGGCGACGAGCAGCAGGACGTGCCGGTCCGGCGCCGACAGTCCTGCGAGGGCACCGGCCAGCGGGCCCTGCGCCGCGATCCGGCTGTTGGTGTCCTCGAGCCAGAACTCGCTCCCGGACGCGGCGAGCGGGTCGTGACCGGTGCGGGCGAGCGCCCTGAGCGCCCGCACCTCGGCGCGGCGCTGCTTGCCGATGAGGTTTCCCGCGATGCCGTACAACCAGGGGCGCGCGTTGGCGCGTGTGCGGTCGTAGCGGGACCGGATCCGGAAAGCGATCAGGAAGGTGTCGGCGGTGATGTCGTCGGCAGCGGTGTCGCCCAGGCGACGGGCCACGTAGCGGTGGATATCGGGGGCGTAGCGGTCGTAGAGCAGGGCGAACAGCTCCGACTGCTCCAACGACTGCACGACTATCTCTGCGTCGTCCTCCGTCCGTGCCGTAGGTGGCGGTGGCGGTGGTCCGCTCACAATGCTTCCCCTGACTCGTCGGTGAGTGCGTGTCATCTGCTGTTCCCCGATGGGGTTCAGAGAGTTCACGGTTTCGCGGAAGTCGTCGCACCACCGGTGAACACGCGGGTGATCAGGGAATCACCCGCTTCAGCGCCTCCCGTGCGCGCCCCTCTTCAGGATGTTCCCTGACCAGCCACAACAACCTCGCCAACGCCTGCCGGTCGGCGGGAGATCCGGACCTCGCCGTCCCCCTGTACGAGGCCGCCCTCGCCCAGCGCGAGCAGGTACTGGGCGACGCCTTCCGTCAAGCCGCCGAAGCTGTAAAGCACGGAAGCGCAGCAACCTCAATCACCGAGGCTGCCCCTCAAGAGCCGTCCACGGCTGATTGAGCAGCCCGAGAACCGTCGATGGCCTACCCGCCGAGAGTTCGCATCGAGGGGGTCCAGGCAACGGGAAACACGGCGGCCCCGGACTTGCCTCCGGGCCCTCTGTGGGCCGTCCGAGGGTGGCCGCCGACGGCCGCCGACGACAGTCAAGGACAGCGAACATGCAGCTCTCCGGCGGATTTTGGCGCAACGCCGCACCCCGCCAGAGGCCGCATTCAATACCAGCGCAACTGATTGTTGGAGTCGACGCGGCCAGCAGCGAGCCCTGGCCTCACGCCATGGGTGACGCACTCGGGGCAGAGGGTGCCGTCAAGAACCGCTGCCGAAGAGCAGCCCACATGCTTAGGGAAGGATTCCTCCACCACGAGCCTCCTGGCGGCCGCCCGGATCCCGGGCACCGCACCGATCTCTCCGCCTCGCGGGAGGCGGGGAACGTCTGATGCCTCATTGTGATTCGCGGGTGTACAACCCCGTGCAGATGCCGGCTGTCTGTAAGGCGCTGGAGGGATGAGCCTTCGGTGCCTTTCCGCAAGGAGATTGGGGATCAGGTGGGGAAGCAGGTCTGGAGAGCCGTCGTGGCCGGTGGTGCGGTGGCGGTGTTCACGGCCGTGGCCGCGGCGCCGGCCGGGGCGGCCGAGGGTGGGGTCTCCTTCACCCGTGTCCAGGTGAACGGTGGCAAGCCGATCGTGATCGGGGTGTCGAACGAGGTCGCGGTGCCGGCCTCCTTCCGGATGGCGACCACGCACAAGTGGAAGTGGCCGGCGGTGTTCCTTTACCGCAGTGGTTCGGGTGATCGGCTGTGGCACGCCATCGAGACGAGCGACTGCAACAAGGTGAGCTCGGGCGTCTGCGACTTCAACGAGACGATGTACTTCGACCCGAGCGTGTGGGACATGCACAACAGCGAGGCCGGGGCCTGGAAGGTCGGGGCCGAGGTGTACTTCGAGGGCGACGGTAGCGACTTCGATGACAAGGGTCTGACGGTCTACGTCAAGCGCAACTCTCGCCTGACCGTCAACGCCTCGCCCGAACCGGTGTCCAAGGACAAGACCATCACCGTGACCGGAAAGGTCACGCGGGCCAACTGGGAGACCAGGAAGTACGCCTCATACGGAGGCCGCCTGGTGAGCCTGCAGTTCAAGCCTGCCGGCACCGCCTCCTACACCACGGTGAAGAAGGTGTACGCGAACGGCTCGGGTGATCTCAGGACGACCGTGAAGGCCACCAAGACGGGTACGTGGCGCTGGGTGTACTACGGCAACACCACCACCGGGCCGTCGACGTCGTCCGGGGACAACGTCGTGGTGAAGTGATGTCCGCGGTGCTGCAATGCCGCGCGGCTGGCGGTCGTCTTTCGTTGGGGTGCACCGCATGATCAGCGATGTCCTGGCCTGTCCTGAGTGCAGCCAGCCGATGAGGTCTGGTGGACTCGTGCTCTCCGAGCGAGAGGACGACGGTCTGCGGACCTGCCGATCGCTGTGGAGGTGTGCCAGGCGGCACGTCTGGTGGCGCTGGGCAGATCGGCCTAACGAGCCCTTGGAGATCTGCCCCGTGCCGGAACTGTTTCGCTGACATCCAACGCTGACATCGACGACGCCGGACGAGGGCATACGCCAGCAGCTCTGTTCGGCCAGCACGCCAGGTGACAACACCAGCCGCAGCGGGCCCGGATCGATCTCCTGAAGCGGGGGTCGCAGGTGCGGATCCTGCCGGGGCACCGGTTCAGAAGGGGGCCACTTACCGATATCGGTAAGTGGTCCCCTTCTGACGTCCAAGCAGACCATCAGGCGCGGCCCCGATGACTGGATCTTCGCACGAGTGGTTGACCATCGATTCGACGGCGCCTGCCCCCGGTCGCCTCGTCGACTCGCCTGTCGTTCACCCGCGGGGCCTTGACCTCGACCGTCCCGGCGGCGGTGGTGGTGACCTGCCGTGGCTGGTGGTAACCGTTGCGGACGACCAGCCGTCGGCCGTCCTCGTCCCGCTGGTCGGCCAACTCGGCTATATAGGTGTTGACTTCGGCCTCAAGCGCGGCAGCCGGCATCCGCCTCGCGCCTTCGCGGACGATCTCGTCGATCAGAGAGCCGTTCGGGGTACTGCCGTCGGCGTTGACTACTCTGAGCACGGGCGTGCCTTCCTGACCGACGTTCGCAGCGTCGGCCAGTGCCTCCGGCAGAGAATCGGCCGACACCGGCTGGAGGGGGCGCCGTTCCCGACCGCGGGTCCCTTGTGGCGTGCGCGGGATGCTCTCATCCCGTCGCCCCAGGCAGAGCCGAGCGGGCGTGGGTCGACGGCAGACAGAATGAGAGCTGGGGAAGTGGTGGGTCGAGGTGGGGACTACTGCAGACCTGCCACGCTTCGAGCGTCAAGGTCCGAGAAGAAGCGGTCCACGATCTCGCTGTCGGCGGCACTTTCGAGAGCCTCGCCGACTACCCGACCAGCCAGCTCCGTGGCCAACGACACGATGTCTCCCCGCAGTTCCGTCTCCGCGATGACGCGATCGGCCGCGAGCCGTGCCTGAGCTTCCACAGTCATCGCCTCGCGTTCCTGTAGGCCCTCAGCGCGGATCTCGGCGATCAGCCGCGTGCCCTCTTCCAAAGCCCTCTGGCGCAGGCGCGCCGCCTCGTGTCGGGCCTCAGCCAGCTCCTCGCGATATTCGGCGAGGACTTCGCCGGCTTCAGCCGCCAACTGTTCAGCACGTTCCGTCCGACCCTCGATGGCGTCCTTCCGTTCGCCGAGGACCTTGTTGATGCGCGGTAAGAGAATCCTGGCCATGCAGACGAAGACCAAAGCGAAGCTCACCACGCCGACCAGCGTCGGCGCGAGCTCAGGTATAAGAATGCCCATGCCAAGACCATAGGGGAGTAATGCTTGCGCTGCGGAGTGCATCAGGTAAGAGTTCGCTCCTGTCTGGCGCAGCAGTCATCCCGCCCCACATCGAGCCGGCCGTAGCCACCGCCCTCCTGGAAGCCCTTGGCTCGGCCATTAAGACTCCCCCGACCGCGTAGCGTCCCGAGAGGTCCTGGATGGCTCGGCGGACGGGTTGAGGTGTGGGAGGGCCATGCCCAGCGCAGAGCCAGGCCGAGAGCTCCGGCAGTCGGGAACTCCCGCTCGTTGTGACTGTGGTGGGCCCGGCGCTGTGCGCACGAGGGACCACTTCGGACACGGTGCGCCCGGAACCGGGCGCAGGGGGAGGCGTGGTTGTGAAAGATCTTGTCGCTGGCGAACGGTCGAGATCCGGGGGCGACGAAACCGACGACGGAACGGCGGGTGAGCGCCGGCGGAAAACGCGCTCGTTCTGGAAGGAGCTGCCGATCCTCGTCGGCATCGCGTTGGTGCTCGCGCTGGTCATCAAGACGTTCTTCGTGCAGGCGTTCTCGATCCCGTCCGGCTCGATGCAGAACACGTTGCAGCCTGGCGACCGCGTGCTGGTCGACAAGTTCACGCCGTGGTTCGGATCCAGGCCGCAGCGCGGAGAGGTGGTTGTCTTCCATGACCCGGGTGGCTGGCTCCCTGAGAAGGCCGAGGAGCCGAACGCGGTGCAGAAGGTGCTCAGTTTCGTCGGCCTGATGCCATCGACGGACGAGAAGGACCTGATCAAGCGGGTGATCGCGGTGGGTGGCGACACCGTGGAATGCTCGGGAAGCGGTCCGGTGAAGGTCAACGGGAAGGCGATGGACGAATCGTTCATCCACCCCGGCAACACCCCCTGCGGGGACAACCCGTTCGGGCCGGTCAAGGTGCCGAAAGGGAGGATCTGGGTGATGGGTGACCACCGCCAGGACTCTCAGGACTCCCGGTACCACCAGGACCAGCCCGGCGGTGGCACGATCGACGAGGACCAAGTCATCGGCCGGGCTTTCGTCGTCGCATGGCCGGTCAACCGGTGGGCCCCACTGCCGGTGTCGCGGTAACGAGCATCGACCGTTCACATCGAGGGGGCCGACTTCTTGGCCGAGCGCTGGATCCATCTGCGGGCCACGAATCCCATCGAGTCGGCCTTCTCCACCGTCCGACTCCGCACCAAGGTCCCCCGGGGCGCCGGCTCCCGTGCCGCCGCCCCGGCCATGGCCTTCAAGCTCGTCGAGTCCGCCCAGCAGCGGTGGCGGGCGGTGAACGCACCTCATCTCGTCGCCCTCGTCCGCGCCGGAGCGAGATTCGAGCGCGGAGTCCTCGTAGAGCGGACTGGCGATGCGGCTGCTTGATGCCGAGGTTCTCCTGCCGCGGTCCCATTAGGATCAGCGAGATCGACAACGTGCAGGCGGGTTCGCGGGGAGGCCACTGGTGGTGCTGCAAGTGCGCGGCGTCGTATTGCCCGAGCGGGAGGAGCGATCCTTCTGGATCGACGGCGACCGACTCAGAGCCGGGGCTGCCCCGGATGCCGACCTCGTCGTTGACGGCGGCTGGCTGCTGCCCGGCCTGGTCGATGCACATACCCATCCCGGCACCGAAGACATCGAAGTCCCGTTCAGCGACACGACGCTTCGGCGGCACCTGACCAATCACCGCGACGCCGGAGTGCTGCTGGTCCGCACGCCCGGGTCCGCAGCCCGCATCCCCGACTGGGTGGACGAAGATCCGGACATGCCCCGTGTCCACTCGGCCGGACGCTGGCTGGCCACCCCGGGCCGTTTCTTCCCCGGCTTCGGAAGAGACGTGAGCGAGGCCGACCTGGTCCACGCAGCCGTGGAGGAGGCCACCGCCTCCTCGGGTTGGTGCAAGGTCATCGGGGACTGGAGACATGACGAACCCGCACTGCCGCTGGACATCCTCACTGCTGTCGTCCAGGCCGTGCACGCGATCGGCGGCCGGGTGGCCGCGCACTGCCAGACCAGCGAGGGCAGTAGCAACGCCGTCCTGGCCGGAGTCGACAGCCTGGAGCACGGCATGCACCTGGACCCGAACCTGATCGATCGGATGGCGGACCAAGGCACCGCGTTCGTCCCCACGCTCAGCGTCTTCGGCTCCGGAGCCGACCGTCGGCGGGCCGCCGAACCGAGCGCCCGCCGGGACTGGTGGCTGGCCGGATGGGACGCGATGCTGCCCAACGTGAGAGCCGCACACGAGGCCGGTGTCACCATCCTGGCCGGCACCGACAGCTTCCCGTGCGGCACCGTCACCTCGGAGATTGAATGGCTGACCCGTGCGGGCCTGTCGCCCGATGCGGCGCTGGGCGCGGCCTCGTGGTCGGCCCGCTCCTACCTTGGCCTGCCCGGCCTGGTCGACGGAGCCCCTGCTGATCTCGTCGCCTACGACACCGACCCCACCCTCGACGCTTCCACTCTGGCCCACCCCAGCCGCATCATCCTCCGTGGCCGGGTCATAGCCTGAAGGTCAAGCGTCAATCCACAATTCTTGACCATGACTCCCCTGCCGGGGCACCCCTTATGAGGCACCCAAAGACCCCGTCACCAGCGGAAACGCTGAGGCCGGGGTCTTCGCGCATGTGCAGCCAGATACAGCCGGACGCGGCCGTTCGTCAGGAATCACCTAATGATCTTGATGGCCATCCGTGCAGGTCAGCTGCCGCACAGCACGAAGCCGATGCCCCAGACAACGCCAAGGGGCTCGCTGCTCGGCCCATGCCTTGATACGAGTTCCAGGAGATCGCTCGCGGAGCCTTCAGTCAGGCTGCGTCTCAGTCTGTTCCGTAGGGCTCAGCCTCTGCGCAATGTCTTGCAAGAAGTAGGCGGCGGCAGCTGGGCGATGCTTGAACGGACCTTCCAGACGCGCCGCGTTGATGTACACACCGACCGGAGACGAGGGCCTGTAGAGCACCACTTCTTCCGTCTCTCTCGACGGCAACGGTGACGGGAGGTGCGCAACCTCCTGTTTCGCAAGCCAACGGCTGATCTCCGCTGCTCGGCTGGCGCTGAGACGTCCCCACTCGGGGTCGTAACGCTCTCGAAGCCACCCCATCGAAACAGCGGTGACTCCGTGGCCTGTCTCAAGCTCGCTCAGAATGGCAGCACGCCGATCCTGCAACACTCGCCCCCCTCGTTCCTGATGGAGAGATTTTCTCACCCCAGAACCGAAGTGTTACGACAGGGTGAGGGCTGGAAACACCGAAGGAGCCCCGGATGTCCCCGAAGCTCCTTCGAGTACCTACCTGCGATCCCTATCGAGCTCGTGCACAGTTGACGGTGAGACGTCGAGCTCTCGATCGTTGATCATGCTGGTGCGGTGGGGAACGCGTCTCGTGCAGCGACCATCGGCGACCGGAGGATCACAGGCCTGTCGGCCGACGTGATCGCCGAACTCGTCGCCGAGGTAGGGCCGTTGTGACATGCGCGGCATCAGGCCAGGCTTGCGTCCAGGCCACGGAAACGGGCCGTGGGCGCCGGTGCCAAGCACCGACTGGTCTTCGTCGACCGGCTCCTGGCCGCGCTCGTGCACCTCCGCAACGGGACCACGCACGATGTGCCGGCCTGCTGGTTCGGCGTGATCACTCCACCGTTACCCGGGCCATCAGCGAGGTGCGACCGCTGCTCGCCGAGCAAGGGTGCACCGTCGCCGCCGGAGTACGGTTGCGGACTCCGGCCGAAGTCGTCGACCACCTCGGCCGAACCGGTGGGACCGGGATCATCGACGGCACCGAGATCCGGGTCCGGCGACCCGCTGTGGGACGTAAGGACCGGAACGAGTTCGTCTCCGGCAAGAGCAAGCAGAACGCGGTCAAGCCCATGGTCGTCACCGATGGCAACAGTCGCGTGCTCTTCTGCGGTCCGGCTGGACCGGGCAGCTGCGCGGACATCACCCACGCCCGGCAATGAGGGCTGGTCAGGCTCCTGGAAGCCGGGCCGGCAGTCGAGATTCTCGCGGATGCCGGCTATCAGGGCCTGGGCCGCCCAGACCGGCGGGCGCGTGGTGACGCCACCACACCGCAAGTTCAAGAAGAACGCTCCGGACTGGTACGAGGAGATGCACGAACGTCAACTCAAAGGCCCACTCCTCGCGCCGCATCCGGGTCGAGCACGGCATCGCCCGCCTGAAGAACTGGTGGTCCCTGGCCCGACACCTCGGCCGCCGCGAGCACATGAGCGACACCGTCCAAGCCGTCGCGGGCCTGCTTCCCCGTCAACAGACCGCAGACTCGCCTCGGTACGACAGATGTGATCACCAAGCCACACCGACCTCCGCGACGTCTCACCACCAACCGTGCACGAGTTCGTCAGCACCCGGATCAACGACGCGCAGATCCAGGAGGAGCAGCCAGGCGGGATTGCTCCCAAAAAAAGAGTTGCTCTTGACGTGTGACGTCCAGCGATACTCCGGCATGAGCAGAATTGCGCAGGTCATCGTGTTGGCGACGTACGCGGACGAGATCATGGAACCGCTGACCCACCCTGACGAGTCGCGTAGCTGGCGCGGTCACTTCGAACCTCTCGACTTGTTCGTCGGTGGATGGGTCATCGAGTTCAACCGGGTGGCTCCGCGCTCCGGACTGCTGAATCACCTCGAATCGCTTCCGTGGCCCGACCCGGGGAAAGTGCAGGTGCTGATCCACGATGAGGAGGACGACTGCTTCGGCCTGTGGATGATTCATGACGGCAAACTGGTCGAAGTGCCGCTCCCCCGCACCCAGCGCTTTTACGACCCGGCTCCTTCCTCTGAGGACTACCCGCCGAGTCCGGGGTACCTATGGCGGACGGACGCGGGCAGCAGTGTGCCGGAAGACCTCTCCGTAGAACGCCGCGATCCGCGGCCCGCCTGGTAGCGCAGGGAGCCGTCGTGTCACCTCGACGGCAGTCACATGCCCCTCTCGCGCCCGTTCGGTCGGGAAACAGCAGGGAGCCACGGCCGTTGGCGGCCAACGCTCACATGAACGGTCCCTGACCGAGTTGCCTGGTCAGGGACTGTTCACCTGCGGTGGGTGTGAGATTTGAACCCACCGCGACATCGCCGCCACGACGGTTTCAAGACCGTGTGCGGCTTGACTCCCAGGGAGACCTCCCTCGCCCGAGGCGCCTGCGGGGCAAGATGTACGGTCACGCACGTGAAAGCTCCCTGGATGGTGCGCAGCGGTACTTGGCTCGGCGCATGGATCGTGAGCACGCTGGCGTTCTGGCTCCTCGGGAAGGTGACCGACGAACCGCGGGGCTGGACGGAATCTGCGGCCTTCGCCTTGTTCGCAATGACGTTTGGGGATCTCGGCCCACGATGGCGCCGTTACCGTCGATCAAGGAAGGTGCTCCGCACCAGCTCTGCGTCCGCCGGCGATTAGCGCGATCGGTCACCCCGCCAAGGCCGCGTGTGGAGGCTGACACCGACAAGCGCGAACAAAGGCGGTTGGCGCCGGATCGGAATGGACGATCAGTCGCCGGCACACTTCTTGCCCGGGGAGTGGGGACGGGTCTGGCATCGAGAGGCCCCCTACGATATGCAGCGGCGAGTCCCGGAGCTTCCGAACCAGTGCCGCATCAGGCAGCATTCGCCCTGTCGGTGGGTACTGTGCCGACGTGGCCGATGAGAAGAACAGCGGGAACGGCTCGATCCGGCGGCGTCCATGGGACCTGGTGTGGGATCTGGTGGTGGAGACCGTCTTGCTGGAACTCAGCGGCCTCGCCGTCTTCGGGGTTTTCACCCTGCTGGCGTGGCCGTTCGGCTGGCCGCCCGACCCCGGTCTCGCCGCGTTGCCTACGAGCATGCTTGCGGGCTGGCCTGCGGTTGAGTCGTACCGTGCGGGGCCGCCGCCCCGGCGGCTTGCCGTTGTTGCCGCTGTCCTTGCGCTGGCAACGGTGACACTGCTCGTGGCTGCAGCAGCGAACTGGGCCTTTCCGGCGTTGGCTGATTCAGACGTCGGTATCGTCATCGGCTATCTTGTCGCGATACCCGTCGGCGCGGGTGTGTTCGCGTGGTGCCTCAACAGGGCGAACGTTGCCTGATGCGGCACTGGCTGCGTGTGGCGGCCGGCTCGATCGGCGGGCCGTCTGCGGGCCGTCGAAGGGCACTCGACGACGACCGACGCTGACGACCATCGACGGCTGAGTCGCAGGTCGCAGCGTTGACCGATGACACGGCCGCAGGTCAGAGACCCGGCCCGTCAGTTCTTCGGCTCCTTGGGCGCTCTGCAACGTTCCTCAAAAGGTTGATCACAGCGGTCCGTTGCGCACCCAGCGATGTCCGGGCGGAAGTGCAGTGCCCGGAGGGACGAATCTGTATCCGCCGCCCACGACCGGGTGAGAAGAGATGACGAGGCGGTTCATGATCTCCTCGAACCAGGCGGCAGCGATCCGGCCGAGACGTTCCGGGGAGCCGGCAGCACTGAGCGGCGCCACATCCCCGGTTGGTTCCGGAGTCTGGTAGTTCTGGCTGTGGCGTTCGCTGCAGAAGAGCCGGTCACCGATGACCGTCGCGCCCAACGTCATGAAGATCAGGCCCCTTTCCCTTTCACGTCGATCGACCAGATTCGCCATGAGCGTGAGAACCTCTTCTCCCCGGTCCAGCGCCTCGTCCAGCGCAGTGTGGTAGGCCGTGTGCTCAGCCGGGGGCTCCCACCGGGACTCCCGTGCGGCAGGGTGTACGTCCTCCTGGTCGTCTTCGTCCGGCCCGAAGACGAGCACGACGGTGTCACTGGGGCGGCATTCCGGCCAGGAGCGGGCGGACTCCCTCACGACGTCCACGACCGCCTGCTGTCGGCTGTTCAGTTCGTCGTCCTCGAACCAGTCGTCATGCACGCACATGAGGTTACGCGGGTGGCATTCGCATCCTGCCCGGGCCAAAACAGCAGGGCCGGCTCAGGCGGCCTCCCTCTCCGGCCCGTCCCTCGGCATGTCGTCATGTCGTCATCTGAAGGCGAACGGCTCTGTTCCGGGCAGGGCCGCTCGCTCCGCTCCTCGCGCGGCCCGGAGTTGGAGCTGGAGGTTACGCAGACTGAGCGAATGTAGTGACGCGATCACCGGGTGACGGAATGTGAGATGCGCGCAGATTGCAGAGTAGGGGAAAAGCCCATGCGATCTGCGACTTAGGGGAGCCATGAACCGTTATGTCCACGCAATCACCTGCGGTATGAGCAGCGATCCTTCCGCTGTTGCCCTCGTGCACGGGGAGCGCCGCCTCACGCATGGTGAGGCGTTGCAGGAGGTTCACCGGGCAGCTCGGGCGCTTGCGGGGCAGGGGCTGGGGCGCGGAGACACCGTCCTATTTCTCCTCGGCAATACGCCGGAGGCGGTGTTGTACCCCATCTCCGCCCAGTTGATCGGCTGCTGTGTCCTTTTTCTGCGTCCCACGATCGGGGACGAGGTGAACGCGGCTGCCGTGCGCACTCTGGCCCCGGCAGTTCTCGTGGTGGACCCCTGCAACGAGGAGACCGCCCGCGGGGTGCTGGAGCACGTCGAGGTTCCTCGTGTCCTCACCCTCGGTCCGGCCGGTCTGGGCCAGGACCTGCTGCCGTTGGTCGCCAGGCAGTCCGCCGCGCCCGTGGAGCCGGTGGCCGACGAGCACGACAGGGCCCTGATCCTGCGGACCAGCGGCACGACCGGGATGCCCAAGGCGGCCGGCCACACCTTCGCCAATATCGCCGAGTTCCTGCGCATGGAGAGCTGTCTGCGGCACCCGGGGCCGCGTCGGTTCCTGCACTACGGCCTCATGGACTCGGTGTCCGGACAGAACACGATGTGGAACCTGGCCGCGGGCGGTACCACCGTGCTGCTGGACGGCGCCGACTCGGAGGAGGTGCTGGCGGCGGTCGAACGGGAGCGCATCACCCATCTGCTGGCCCATCCCGGCACTCTGGCTCGTCTGACCGCCGCCTGTTCGGGCGGAGGGGCCGTGTTCCGCGAGCTGCGGCAGATCGAGTACGGCAGTGCGCCCGCCGCCGCCCGTCTGCTGCGCGAAGCGCTGGAGGTTTTCGGCCCCCGGCTTCTCGGCGTGTACGGCTCGTACGAGGGCGGATACCTCACGTCGCTGGGGTGCGACGAGCATCAGGAGGAACTGCTCGGCTCGGTCGGGACGCCGCTGCCGGGCATTCGTGTGGAGGTGCGTGAACCGGGCGGCCGACGGGTCGAAGCCGGCAGCGCGGGCGAGGTGTGGGTGCACACACCCGCGGCGATGACGGGCTACGTCCAGAACCCGGAGGCGACCGCGCGGGTTCTCCGGGACGGATGGCTGCACACCGGGGACCGGGGCAGGCTGGACGAAGCCGGACGGCTGCACCTGATGGGCCGGGTGGATGACGTGATCTTCGTGGACGGCCACAACGTCCACGCACACGAAGTCGAGCGGACGCTGGCGGAACACCCGGATGTGACCTGGGCGGCGGTGCTCGGGGTGAGCGATGCGGTCCGGGGGGAAGCGGTGCACGCGGCCGTGGTCACCGCGCCCGGCAGCCAGGTCGACGCCGAGGGGCTGCGGATGCACGTACAGGCTCGACTCGGTGTCCACCACGCTCCGGCAGGCGTTCAGCTGGTGCCGAGGGCGCTGCTCACGCCTCGGGGCAAGACGGACCGGGAGGCACTGCGCGCCTTGGTGACCCCTTCCGCCCTGCCTGTCCGAGAGCCTGCAGAGGGGGTGCCCACCGATGGAGCCTGCGACGGCGAGGCACCGGGCGCAGTCGGCGTGGGAGGGGTTTGACCAGGTCGCGCGGTGACCGGTGCAAAGCGCCCCCGCACCGCCTCACGGTCTTCGGGCCGTCAGCACGGGCCCACGGTCAGCCAGACCGGCATTTTGCTGCGGAAGGTGCTCTCCCACACGGCCGGGCCCACCTTCTGCAGCACGTCGGTGTCCTCGAGCTCCACATTGCCGAGGACCGGAACCGACAGGGTCTCGCTGGTCCTGCCGTACTGGACGACGAGTTTGTTGCCGGTCGCCTGGGAGTAGCGCAGCCGGCCGGGCGGTGCGTCGCAGATGCGTTCGGTGACGGGTGTGGGCGCGAGGCTGACCAGCGGGGTCCAGGCGTACATGGACTCACCGGTGACCACGGCATGGTCCTGGAGCACGGTGAAGGGCAGGGTGTCCAGGAACTCCGAGGCCAGTCGGGGGTTCAGGTCGGTCGCCACGTAGGCGTGGGCGGTCAGCCCCAGCGGCTGCCATTCCAGGATGATGGGGACTCGGTGTTCCTCGGATCCTTCCGGGGCCGGACCGGAGCCGGCCCCCCGCGCGGGAACGTAGCCGCACGGCTCGGCTCGCTGCCCCTCCGGGTAGCGGTAGCGTTCGCCGACGTGCCAGGGGAAGGCGTGATGGGACCAGGCGGTGAGCCGGTTCACGTACCCGGTCAGTTCCGCCAACTCCGCCACCAGTCGGCCGCGTTCTTCGAAGTGGGTGTTCGAGAGCCGCTCGGCGCTGCGGGCGAGGGTCTCGAAGCCGCTGTAGCCGAGATAGCCGCTGTAGATCGGGTCGACGGTGCGCAGCATCTGCTGCACCGCGTGCACCGGCATGTTCGGGTCTGCGGCGACGCGGAGCCACTGATAGAGGTTCATGGAATAGTCGCGCAGAATGCCGTTGGCCAGGTCCCAGGTGGTGAAGTACTGGCCGTAGGAACCGGCCTGGTGGGCCAGGCCGCCGGTGCGCAACAGGCGGATCTCTTCCGGCTCGCGGGTCAGCAGGCGGGCGGTCACCTCCCGCAGCGGTTGCCGGGGGTGCTCGTGTGTCGCCTCCTGGTCGGACGGCATCGCCGCGTCGATGGGCTCAGGTGCCGTGTACGCCGAGGTACTCATCGGGGTTTCTCCATGGGGGCGGCCTCGGTGGCTACGAGGGCGGTACGGGGCTCGGGCTCCTGCCGCTGGTCGTCCGGACGCGCGCGTCCTGAGGGCGGCAGTCGTACAGCAGGGGGTCGGTTTGCCCGGTGACCAGTTCCTCGGCGACCAGACGGCCGATGAGTGGCCCCAGCGTGACGCCGCTGTTGGTGACCAGCTCGTGGTAGCCGGGCACGGCCGGAAGGGCACCGGCACAGGGATGGCCGCGGCGCGGGAAGACCGCGGTGGCCACGACGGCCCGCGCGACCGTGGCATCGGTCGCCCGGGGAAGCATCCGCCGTACACGGACCAGCAGGTCCTCGACCAGTTCGGGCACCGGGACACCGGCCGCCAAAGATGTGTCGACCTGGTCGGAACGGACCCGCAGTCGCCCCCGACCGGCCCCGCGCACGTGCAGGGTGGGGCCGCGCAGCACATGTCGGGGCGGACGAGCGCTGGTGAGCAGGTCCGCGACCAGGCTGCTCCGATCGGCCAGGGCGGAGTCGAGAGGTGCGCCGGCGCTCGCCGCCAACGTGGCGGCTCCGGGCCCGGCCGCGTTGACCACGGCATCGGCCTGCACCTCCCGGCCGTCCGCACACCGCACGCCCGCGACCCGGCCGTCGCGCAGCACCACCGTGGTGGCCCTAGCGACCTCCACTGTGGCCCGGCCCGTGTCGCCCGCCGCCGCGAGAAGCACGCCGATCAGGGTCGGGGCATCCACCCAGCCTTCGTCGGGCAGCACCGCGACCGGGGCCCGGGGATCGGTGAAGCGGACACCGGGGTCGAGTGCGCTGCCCGCGTGCGCCGCGTCCGTCCAACGCACCCGGTAGCCCCACGAGCGAAGGCGCTCGGTGTGCTCGGTCAGATCGGGCAGCCCCCAGGCCATACTCCCGCCGGGGTGCCACCAGGCCGCCGGGGCGAGCGTGCCGGCCAGCCTCCGGTGCTCGGCGATGCCCGCCGCCGCCAGGCGGAAGCGTGTCGCGGTCGGCTGCTGAAAGGCGCTGAGCCGGGCGAAACTGACCGCGGAGGTGTTCTCGCCCCTACTTCCCTGGCCGGTGTCCAGGCAGTGCACCCGGACACCGAGGCGGGCCAGGTGGTAGGTCACGCAGGCCCCGGTGATTCCTGCGCCCACGACGACAGCCCTGGTCATCCTGCCTCCACGGCCGCCGGGACGTAGACCACCGGGTGGACGAAGCAGACCCCCTGCGGCAGCCGCATCGAGGACGGACCAGTGGTCTCACCACAGGTGAGTGCAGTAAGAACCGGCTTCTGGCAGAGGCAGGTCGCCTCATCCGGGCTGATGCTCCGCGCTCGCAGCCCGCCGCCTACCATCTGCGCAACCGCCCCGGAAGCGCATCCCGGTTCCGTGGAGGCGCCCCGGCCTGCTCCTCCCCCGCCTTGTGCCAGTACCCCTCCCAGGTCTGGCTGTCGTTGCCGTACTTCTGTCGTGAGGCGGCCATGCTTCACCTTTGCTTCAGTGGTACCTGGGGATACGTGGGGGACACCGCCACGTGACGATGCCTACGCGATGCAGGTGATCACCACCGAGGCACCCATATCGCTTCATCTCCGGGTAAAGCGTTTCCCAAACGGCATATGCCAAGCAATACGCGCATCGGGTGTACGGCTCCAGCCCTCGCACCCCACCACCGCAGCCAGAAAGCGTGCATGCCGATCGGTGCGCGACCGGTCTACACGCGTGTGCCCCGAGCTCGGATGCCAACTGCCATGCCACCCGCCCCAGGTCCGCACAGCCGCTCACCCCGGATGCTGACACGTGGGGTGAACGGCCGGGGGTAGACCGTGGGCGAGGGGAAGCAAGGGAAGTGCGGTTTGGCCGACAACGGCCGGAGGTCGCCGCCGGAACAAGACGATCAGGGGCACGGCGCGCTGTTGGGCCCCGCGCCGGGCCACACGAACCCTGTGGGGATCCGTGCCCGCCGAGCGATCTGATGCGTCAGCGACCACACCGCACGCGCAGTTGAAGCAATCAGAGTGGTGCGCGAGCGCATCCTGCAGGAGCTGATCGAGGCCGAGGCCACCGATGTGATCGGTGCCGCGCCGCGCGAGCACTCCAAGACCCGCACGACCTGGCGCAATAGGCACCTGGAGAGGCTGCCGGCCACGCAGGCCGGCGACCTGGACCCGAAGATCCCGAAGATTCGGAGCGGGTCGTTCTTCCCGCCGCCGCCGGAACGCCGACGGCGGATCGACCGAACGTTGTTCACCGTGGTGATGGAGGCACACGTGCATGGTGTCTCGACCCGTTCGGCCGACGACCTGGTCAAAGCACTCGGGGCTACACCACCCCGTGGGACATGACCGAGGTGCCGACCCGGTCAGTCGGCAGCCGGCACATCGCCAATCGCCCGGCGCACCCGCGATTCGACGGCGGGACGGCATTCGTGGTCGCGTACCGGCCTGCGTCACAGCATCAAGATTCCGTCAGCCACTCCCCCACCCACTGCATGGCTGGGGCGCAAACCTCTGGCCAGCCGGGTTACGTCCGAGGTTGGCGCGTGCCCCTGCGCCGACGATCGAGTACGAGGAAGATCACGAAGCCGGTGGCGAACAGGAGGGAACCGGCGATCAGGAACGGCACCGGTGCGTACTCCTCGGTGCACGTACTCCCCCCGGCCGTGGCGTGGCACACGTCGCCCGGACCGCCCCGATTCAGGTAAGCGATATAGAAGAGCGGCAGAGCCAGGCCCGCGACGGCTCCGACCAGGGCATTTCTGTGCCCTTTCCGGAGCAGGAGGATCGCGGCCACGACAGCCAGGGCGATCAGGGCCACACCCACCGACAGCAGTGCGGCCAGCCCGAGGGCCAAACACCCGCCGACCGCGAGCCATGCCAGGAACCAGCCCCACTCCGAGACGCGGTCCCCCTGGACCGCGACAGCCTTGCGTTGCAACGTGCCTCCCGTTGAAGGTGAGACCGCGACGAACCGGACCGTCAATCCTGAAATCGGAATATTCTACCACCCGTCGTGATCATGGTGCAATATCGGGGCGCATGACATCCCTTTCGGTCCTCGTCTTCCATGAGGACCGGACATCACAATCCGCGCGCCCGCCGTCCCGCACACCCCCGAAGACGGACTCAGCCGAAGGCATGTGGCGTTGTGTCATATCTGTCGTCGCTGGAGCGGATGGGATCGCCGCATCTCCACTCCAGCGAGTCCGCAACCAGTCTGCTCAGCCCGACCGAAAGGCCGGACCGACCATCAACTCACACGGTGGCGGGCCGCCAGTTCGCGGCCGAGCTGGTAAAAGCTCATGGCGAACATCAGCACGCCCAGCGGGACGTGCAGGCTCAGGGTGTGAGTAATGCCGAGCACCACCTGCACCGAGGCGAGGACCAGGAACGTGGTGCCGTAGAGGATCGGCTTGGGCGAGCCGCCACCCGGGCGCCAGGCCACAATGGCGGCCAGGACGTAAAGCATGGCCGCGCCGTACATCACCCGGGCCCCGACCGCGTGCAGGACACTGAGGTGGTGCGAGAGCAGGAGACCGGCAGTGGCCGCCTGGAAGAACAACGTCAGTGTCTGCACAGCGACCGCGATGCGGACGAACGCCGGGTAGAAGGTGCTGTGCGACTGGGAGATGGTCTGCGTGGCCACGGTGTCTTCCTCTGCTCGTCTGTACGCCGTCGCGGATACGACGACGCAGCTGCCGAGAATGTGAGGCGGCACGATCCGTTGCCCTCCGCCGAGCCGTTAAACGATCATGATGGGCATCGGGTTCGAGTGAGGGAGACACTGTGACCGATGCCGTCGCACAGGAGCGCCCGTGGCTGACGAACGTCGCCTACCGGATGCTGGGCTCGCTGGCCGAGGCCGAGGACGCGGTGCAGGAAGCACTCGCCCGCTGGTACGCGTTGACGCCGGGGCAGCGCGCGGACATCGCCTCGCCCAGGGCCTGGCTGACCACGGTGACCGGCCGCATCTGCCTGGACGTGCTGGGCTCGGCCCGCGCACGACGCGAGAGGTACGTGGGCGAGTGGGTCCCCGAACCGCTGCCCGACGCCTCGCAGTTCACGGGCCGCAGAGCTGAAACGACCGACCCGGCAGATCAGATCGTGCTGGACGAATCGGTGGACATGGCCTTCCTGGTCGTGTTGGAGGCGTTGACCCCGGCCGAGCGCGTGGCCTTCGTGCTGCACGACGTCTTCCAGTACCCCTTCGACGACGTGGCCGCGATCGTGGAGCGCTCACCGGCCGCCTGCAGGCAACTGGCCTCCTCGGGACGCCGCCGCGTCCGCGCGGTACGGTCCGCGCCGGTACCCAGCGCTGAGCAGGCGCGGATCATCCGGGAATTCAAACAGGCATGGGAACAGCAGGACATCCCCGCCCTGGTCGGCCTGCTGGACCCGGACGCGGTAATGGTCGCCGACGGCGGCGGCCTGGTCAGCGCGACACTGCGACCGGTCGAGGGCGCCGCGCAGATCGCCCGCTACATCGCGGACATCGGCGTCCGCGCGCCCGGCATGGAGCTGCGGGTCCTCTCGGTCAACGGCCGGCCGGGCCTGGCGGCGATGCGCGGAGAGCTGACCGTGAACGTGGCCGCGTTCGAGATCGCTGACGGCCGGATCACCCGCATCTGGGGTGTGCGCAACCCGGAGAAACTGCGGGCCTGGAACGAGCGGCTCGGGACCGAACAGGGGGAATGACTCCACCACGGCATCGCGGCGGACCTTGTCGGTGCGAGGGAACTCCCTCGTCCTCAGCGACCACGGCACGGATCAGGCTCTGAATCGGCTCGCGTTCGCCCTCTCCGTGCCACTCCAGCCGCATAGCGATGCCCTCGCTCTCGTGAATGAGAAGGAACGAGAAGCGCCCCAGATCTCTCCGGGCCCCCTCACTCAGGTTCGGTGTCCATTTGTCCGAGACGGTGCCCTGGCTCTCCGCTCGCTGAAGAACGGCCGCCTGTCCTCCGCCGTGCCGAATTCCCCGCTTGCGCCGGACCCGGCCCAGCGGATTGAACGGTAGGTGCTCAAGTTCGACCGCGTACTCAAGAACGTCGAAGACCACGGCACGCCGTCGGCGGTACGTCTGCGTCGCCGCAGGCTTGCCGTCCAACCGCCGGCCCAGTGCATCGATCAGCTCATGCACACGGACGATCTCTTGCAACTCCCCCACGGACAGCGATGCCTTCTCGATCCAAGGAACTGCCGCAGCTGTCTCCTCCGCACCGGCAGGACGTACGAACGCAGCGCCCGGCGCAGCACCTCCGACACGGGATGCCCCCGCCCCGGCTTGACCAGGGCGGGACCTCGCGCCGGTCGCCGTACGGAACTTGGTCATTGAAGGGGAAACGGTGTGCGTCGTGGTCGGCCTGTCACGCCGGTGACGCGGACTCGCGCCAGACCTGCGACGCCGGTGTCCGTGTCTCCATCGTGTGCCCGGAGCCGAGGGCAGGCCAGTCCGCGGACGGGTCTTGCGTCTACGGAAATCCCGCCGCGCGTCTGCCATTTGGCGTGCCGCGGCATGCCCTTGGCGGCCGCCGCCGACTGCGGTGGACAGGCCGGACCAGGAGGGCAGACGATGGAAGTGGCGCAGGCCGGGGCGACCGCGGGCTCTGATGGAGGAGGTGGTCCTCTTGGCCTTCGGTATCTCGTTTGCGCGTACCTGTAGCACTGACGCCGTCACGGTCCACGGCCTGGCCGACCCACTCTCGGCCGGTGCCGGTGAGGCTTTGGGGTCGCCGTGCTCGGCGACCCCGATGACGAGCCGACCCCGGCCGCCGACCGATCCCCTTGGGCTCATCCGGCTCTCGGACAGGTGCCTCCGGCTTCGACCGTCCCGACCATGGCGACGTCGCCCGGCTGTGGAGACCTCGCCCCGCACATCCCTGAAGAACGGCGACACCCCCGCGTTCACGCGGACCGACCAGAACTCGTCGACCCGTCCTGATCAGCCACGCCCTCCTGGCCCGCATCGAGCAGGCCTCATGACACCGAAGATCCCCTGCCGCCGGTCGACGCCGACCCCGCCGAACGTCGGGACGAGCCCGTCTCCGGCCACGCCCCGTCCTCGCCGCCCTGCGCCACCCCTGAAACACCCCGCAGTCCCTGACAGGCATGTCCGGAACGGAGAGTCGAAACCCGGCCCTTCCATGGCACCGCCCGTGCGGCCGGGTCTTGTCAGCCGCCGGTCGAGGCGGAGCCGGCACCGGTCAGCCACGCGCGACCGCTGCTCCGCCCTCGCAGCGGGCAGATCCCGCACCGAGCCGCTCCCGCCGGTACGGCCCACGCCGGGCCGCGCCGTTCCCATCGCATTCGGAGGATGAACCATGCCGTTGAACAAGTACGGTGTGCTGGCCGCCCGCGCCGTCGACCGGCGCCGGGAGGGATCCAGTGACACTCCGCACTACCAGATCCACCTCACCGACGACGCCGGTGCCCACTACCGGGCCGCGGTCAATGTCGAGTCCCAGCAGGCCCCCTCAGAGCTGCTGTATCTGGCCGACGACAACTTCCACCACCCTCTGACAGGGCTGCTCCCACCGGCCGGCAGCGGGTGGAACGCCCTGCCGTCGCGGCCGGGCACCGCAAGCGTCGACTTCATCCGCGGCAATCTCTTCGATCCCGCTTCGATGCGGACGCTCCCGCCCGATCTTCCGGGCGCCGACAACGACCTGGCCGACCTGCTCGACCACTACGTTCAGCGGGTCATCGGCGATTCCGCCGCCGCCGTCTACACCTTCGGGCAGAGATGGGGCCCCAAGAAGGCCGAAGACGACAAGGTGTTCGGGTTCCGGCCCAACGACGGCGTCCACGACATCCACATGAACCAGGGCAACAGCGGGCGCTTCCGCCCCGACAACGGGGTCTGGCAGGACGGCGCCCTGCTCCTGCACCTGCCCGCCGAAGACCGATGGGTCGCCGTCTTCCTGGCCTTCCAGTCCCAGGCCTGGCACACCGACGACACCACCGGTCACCCCATCGACACCGCACCGCCCCGCTCCAGCAGCCGTGAGGAGCCGCTGCGGATCATGGCTGCGCTGGTCAATCCCGTCGGCCCGGCGCCCGAGGCCGAGACCGTCACCGTGCTCAACACCTCCCCTGCCCCCATCAACCTCCAGGGCTGGCAGCTGGCCGACCAGAATCGACAGGCCATCGGCCTCCCCACGGAGCCGCTTCCGCCCGGCGCCGCACTCGCCGTCCCCGCCGGCAACGGGTTCCGCCTCGACAACCAAGGCGGAACCATCACCCTCCTCGACCCCGACGGCCTCAAAGTCCACGGTGTCTCCTACACCGCGCGACAAGCCCGGCGTGAGGGTCAAACCATCACCTTCTGACGCCATCGAACTGCGAAGATCCGCATCTGGTGCGCCCCCGCCGACCCTCGTACCGCAACGGTCCATCTCGTGACTGTTGGCCGGCCGGACGTATCGCCCGGCCGGCGGGGTCGGCGGTCAGCACCTTCGAGGAACGGTTCTGCGCGGCCACCGTGCGGCTGCTTTCAGTGCCGACCCGGTCCCGGCAGGACGATGTGAACCCCTGCGACCGGTTCGAGCCGGCCATGAACTCCCACCTCGAACGGGCCGCCGCCGGGCCCACGCTCCGGAGACCTCTGTCCCAGTGCCCCCGGCCGGCCGGAGTGAATCAGAGGTCGACGGACAGGGTGTCCGACCCGGTGTTGGTCACATGGGCGTGCCCCCCCGTCCGGGGCGAGGGTGACACCGTGGGGGGCCTTCCCCGTCGGAATCGGCGTGCCGACGAGCTCGCCGGAGGCCGTGTCCACGACGGCCAGGCATCCGGCAGCCGGGAGGGTGACGACGAGGGTCTTGCCGTCACGGCTGACGGCGACATCGTGCGGGGCTCCGGGCAGGAGAATGCGGCCCTTCACCGTGAGCAGGTCCGTTTCGACGACCAGTGCCTCGTCGGCACCGGAGGCCGTGACGTACACGCGCCGTCCGTCCGAGTGCGCGGCGCTGGCCTCCGGTCGTGACGGCACCGGTGCCGAGACCACCCAAGTGTCGAACGGCAGCAGGAAGTCCACGTCCCGCGCTGTGGCGTAGCCGCGCAGTCCGTCGGGCATGAGGGCCAGGCCGAAGGGCGGAGCCCCGAGGGGCAGTCTCCTGCGGACCTTCAGCGTGCCGACCTCCAGCACCGCGATCGCGTCCGTCCCCTGCAAGGACACGTACGAACGTGGCCGGGCGGGGACACTCCCAGGTCGGCGGGGAAGGGACCGACCGGGACGACGGCGTCGACGGTGCGGGGCAGGGCGTCGATGACGGACGCTCCCGAGGCGGTTGCCACATGGATGCGGCCGCCGTCGGGGATGACGGTCATCTGTTCGAATGTCTGACAGGCGATGGAATCAGTCACGTGGTGGGTGTGCGTGTGCACCGCCAGCACCGTCCCGCCGTGGGGACTGGAGACATAGACGTGTCGGCCGTCGGGGGCCATGCACAGTGCACGCGGTGTCATGCCCGGGGCAATGGGTACGGTACTGGGGTCGCCCACACCCTCAGCATGGAACCGGGCTCCGGCCCCGCGATCGGGGTGGCCACCGGCGACCGCGCCAGTTCACGGATCCACCGCCGTCACCGCTGGGCGGCCTCCGGATCCGCTTCGAAGCCGTCTCAGCGGTCGCGGCGAACAAAGAGTCGTTCCACGCCGACAACGTGCCGGACTTCGTCCGTACAAGATGACACTCACCGATCGCCATCTCGTACCGGAGCGTGCGGATGCGGCTCTCGGATCCTGGCTTCTTCCAGAGCCTCAAGTCGGTTGGACGAAGGCACTATTGCACTGCGGTCGGCTCGAGGACGACCGGATACAGTGCGCGAGACGGCAGCCCGGTCAGAGAGGGAAAGTGTGACCGACACCAGCAACACCCAACCCACCGAAAGTGAAGCGCACGTTCCGAGGCAGAGCCGACTGCACCGCCTGATGCGCTACATCCCCCTGATCGCCCCCGTCCTGCTGTGGACCGTGCCCTGCTGGCTGCTCCTGTACACCGGCCAGCACTGGCCGCTGCCCGTCACGCTGCCCGTCACCGCCCTGTTCGTCCTCGGCCTCGTCGGTATGCCGCTCGCGATGGTGCGCGGCCACGGCCGGCGCCAGCAGGACCGGGCGGCGATCGTCGGTGACACCCTGCTGGGCACCAGCTGGATTCTGTTCACCTGGTCCGTTCTGCTCGGCGTCCTCTTGCGGCTCGCCCTGACCGTGGCCGGCGTCGGCGAGGGCCAGGACCGGGCCCGGATCGTCACCTGGACCGTCCTCGGCGTAACCGCCGTCCTGCTCGCCTGGGGGTACGCCGAGGCCCGCCGCGTGCCACGCGTACGCCGACTCGACGTGCAACTCCCGCGGTTGGGTGCCGGGTTGGACGGCCTCCGCGTCGTCCTCATCACCGACACCCACTACGGGCCGCTCGATCGCGCCCGCTGGTCGGAACGGGTATGCGAGACGGTGAACACGCTGGAGGCCGATCTGGTCTGCCACACCGGCGACATCGCGGACGGCACGGCCGCACGCCGCCGCGCCCAGGCCGTCCCCCTCGGCACCGTGCGGGCCACCCGGGCCCGGGTCTACGTCACCGGCAACCACGAGTACTACAGCGAGGCCCAGGGCTGGGTCGACCTGATGGACGAGCTGGGCTGGGAACCACTGCGCAATCGCCATCTGCTGCTGGAGCGCGGAGGCGACACCCTCGTGGTCGCCGGCGTGGACGACGTCACCGCTGAATCCTCCGGCCTGGCAGGCCACCGCGCCCACCTCGCCGGAGCCTTGAACGGCGCCGACCCCGACCTGCCCGTCCTGCTCCTGGCACACCAGCCCAAGTTCGTCGACCGGGCGGCAGCCGAGGGTATCGACCTGCAACTCTCCGGCCACACCCACGGCGGTCAGATCTGGCCCTTCCACCACCTGGTCCGCATCGACCAGCCCGCCGTCGCCGGTCTCAGCCGGCACGGCAGCCGCACCCTCCTCTACACCAGCCGCGGCACCGGCTTCTGGGGCCCGCCGTTCCGCGTCTTCGCCCCCAGTGAGATCACCCTGCTCGTCCTCCGCTCCCCGCACCCGCCCACCTCGCCGTAGCACCGGGCGGGCCGGCACACCCGCTGGGAGCCGGGCACGAGCCAAGGAGCGCGCGTCGACGCAACGGGCCGTTGCCCGCCGGAAGCCCCTCCGCCGACCACCGGCTCCGAACAGGCCAGGGAGTCGGGGTGGGGCAGCCCGCCGTCCGACCCGCTCGGCTCGCGCCGTGCGGGTCGGTGCGCTCTCCCGATCAGGCGGGCCGGCGGGCAGGCGGACGGACGGACGGATCAGCGAAGGCCGGCGAAGAGATCGTTCTCGGGCACCGCCGTGCCGGTGGGGTCCAGGACGCGTACGAAGGTCTCCATGCCCATCAGCTCACCGAACCTCTCCTTGCCCATCTTGAGGAAGAAGATGTTCTCGCCCTGACTGGCGTGTGCGGCCAACGCGTCGAACTTCTGGCCGCTGAACGCGGTGGTGTCCACCCACGTGGTGATCTCGTCGTCGGGCAGACCGATCTTGGCCAGCGCGGCGGCCTCGGCGGGATCCGGCTCCGGCATGTCCTCATGGAACTCGCGCATGATCTCGCCGAACCGCTGCATCATCGAGCGGGGTGCCGTGGTCCAGTACACCTTCGGTGTCAGCGCGGTCATCTCCAGCGCCGCCATCGTGATGCGGTGGGCCTGGATGTGGTCGGGGTGACCGTAAAAGCCGTTCTCGTCATAGGTGACGACCACATCAGGTCGGTAGTGCCTCATGAGTTCCGCGAGTCGGGCCGCGCCCTCCTCCACAGGGGTCCGCCAGAAGGATCCGGGGGCGTCGTTGCTCGGCCAGCCCGTCATCCCGGAGTCGGCATAGTCCAGCATCTCCAGATCACTGACCTTCAGGACCTCGCAACTGCCCTCGAGTTCTTGACGACGCATCAAGGCGACCGCCGCCGGATCGTGCCCGGGCTCCCCCGGCTTGACGCCCCCCGGTCCGTCACCGCAACCGCCGTCGGTACACGTCACGAGAACCGTACGGATGCCTTCCGCCGCGTACCGCGCGAGGACGCCTCCGGTTCCGGTGGCCTCGTCGTCGGGGTGGGCGTGTACTGCCATGAGCGTCAACGGCCGGTCAGTCATGAAACGGTCCTCCTGCAGACATACGTTGCGGTCCAAGTGCGCGGCGGGCGTACCGCGACCCTGAGGCCCGGATCCTGGCGGGGCGGACGACCTTGCGGTCTCCGTGTCCCGCCCCTGTGGCGCCGGTCCCTCGGTCGATGCAACAGTGCCGACCAGGCCGACTGTTCCCGGCGTGGCCGCGCGGCCGTCCAGGCGTCTGCGCGTGAACGCGAACGGGATACAGACACGGCCTACCCGCCTCGGCGCAACGTCGGATCATCTCGTCCAGACCTGGGCCACGCCGACGAAGGGCGAGCAGCGGCACTGGAACCCGCCGATGCCCCAATCCGGCGACCGGGTATCGCGCTTTCGTCCTCGCAGGTGAGGCCGGTGCCATCTCCGAGCGGGCGCACGCGGCCGTCGGTACGGCCTCTGGGATGCGCGAACGCACCCCGTACCCCTGCAGGGTGTGGCCAGGTCGCGCTGGACGATGCTCAGCGTGCCGCCCCACCCGTTGATGAAGGCTTTCGACCTGCCGGAGCCGGTGTGCGCGAAGACACCGGGAACCTGTGCGAATACGGGGTGGCAGAGCTGTGCGCTCAGCAGGTCCAATCCGTCCGAGGCGGCCCGGCAAACTGCTTTCGGACGACCGAGAGGCAGCGCGGTGTCATCTGTCACCGCGCTGCCTGAAGAAGCTCGCCGGGCATTTCGCGCAGGGGTCGGCCGCGCACGACCGGCCGGGCGGATGTGTGTGACGGCCGCGCACATGGCCACGCTGGTCCGAGTGCTGCAGAGGGCAGTACCGAGGTTCCGGACATCGCCATCAGTGCTGCGGCGAGTAGCGCCGAACCAGGGTCCGGGAAAGGCCGTTGCAGACCTATGGGCGCTCGCCCGGCTCAGGAACCCGCACCGTGGGGACCGTCAGCAGAACGGAGCGTCCGGAGAGTTGGCCCAGAAGGAAAGGAAGGACCAAGTCTGTGCTCCGATGAGCCCGTCGGCGACAATACCGGCACATTGCTGGAATTCCCTCGTCGCGGACCTTGTGAGCTGTCCGAAGACCCCGTCCTCGTCCAGGCCTGCACCGATGGCCTGATTCAGGTAGCACTGAGCTTGCCGGACCGCACGCCCGGACGAACCTTGCTGAAGGGTCGGGCGGTTCTTGGTGTAGTTGCAGATGTCAACCGGGCCCTGAGACACGAGATTCTTCTGATTCGTCGGCTGGTGCACGACCTGAACACCGGAAGCCGAATGCGCAGAAGTTCCAGTGGACGCGGCAACAGACGGCGCGCCTGCCAGGGCAATGGGAAGAGCCAGGGCCGCTGCGGCGGTGAACACACGTCGCATCCTCATCGCCTCCAAGGAGAGAACCCCCTCTTCATCATGCCCTTCTCGCACCCCTGTTGCATCTCAGGAAGCTGACGGTGCGGGATGCCGCGAGCGGCAGAATTCACTCCGTTCCAACGCTGTCGACGCACTCGTGTGAGGGGCCGTCAGCAAGATGAGGGCCCCTCACACAGCGTACGGATCAGGGGTGTTGCACACGGCTGTGTGGGGGCGGCGCTCACCAGCGTGTGTCACTGCTGTTCGGCGTGTTTCTCGAGCCAGCTCAGCAGGGCCGCGAATGCCGGGGTCATGGTGGCGTCGGACCGGGTCATGGCGGTCGAGCGGCCGCCGTCCTCCACCGTGATCGTGTAGCTCATGGCGTCCCTGGCGCGGTCGGCCCGTTTCTCCTCGGTCTCAGGGACGGCCGCCGCTACCAGCCGGTCCAGCTCCCGTGCCGCGTTTTCGGGCAGGGCACCGGTGTCCAGCACCTTGGGCGGGAGGCCCAGGCGGATTGCAGCCGCCTGGCCTCCGTACGTTTCCCAGGTCACCTTCATCGGGCACACCCTCTCGGCCGACCGACCGGCAGTCTCGGCGTTCGGGGTCGCCCGCGTCGACCGGCGTCGGTCACTTGCTCTTCAGCGCGGTCACGTCCTTGGCCAGCCCCGTCACCTGGGCGGCCAGTGCGCCGATCTGCTGGCTGACCGTTGTCAGACCCTTGTCCCCGCTCGTGCCACCGTTCCGGTCGGCGGCGAGGCTTCGTGCCCGGGCGACGCCTGCCAGGATCCCGCTGATCTGGATGCCTACGTCCTGCCAGGCCGCCAGTACGGCCAGTTGTTCGGCGCTGTCCTCGCCGAACAGTTCCGCGGCCTTCCGGTAGGTGGTGTTCGCGAAGTCCTGGAACTGAGTCTCGGCGGTGGAGGCCTTGAGCGATTCGAACCAGACGAGCCCGGGAGCCTCCCACGCAAATCCGCCGATGCGCGTCGCCGTCAGGAAGAACGCCTTGTTCGGGATGCCGGAGTTGACGTGCACCCCGCCGAGGTCGCCCCTCTCGGTGTCCGGCAGTTTGACGAAGTGTTCCATGTGGTCGGGTTGGGGGTCCTTGCCGAACAGGGCGTTGTCGTACGCGTGCCCCGGGGCCTTCATCGATCGCAGGGCGTCGGCGTCGATTCCCGGAGTGAAGATGTCAGAACCGATCAGCCAGTCCGCCTCGTCGGCCGACTGCTTCAGCGACCACTGTTTGACCAGCGACCCGAAGACGTCCGACATGGATTCGTTCAGGGCCCCGGACTGGTTGTGGTACTTGAGTCCCGCAGTGAGCTCGGTGACTCCGTGCGTCAACTCGTGCCCGATCACGTCGGTGGATCCGGTGAAGTCGGAGAACAGCTTTCCGTCCCCGTCACCGAAAACCATCTGCTGCCCGTCCCAGAAGGCGTTGTTGAACTTCTCGCCGAAGTGGACGAACGCGTCCAGGCGCATCCCCTCGCCGTCGATCGAGTTGCGGTCGAACACCATCTTGTAGAAGTCGCGTGTCGTTCCGAGTCCGTCGAACGCACGGTTGACGGACGCGTCCGCGGACTCCGGTCCGTCCTCCGAGCGGGCGAGAACGGCCGAAGAGAGGCGGGTGCTGTGCTTGCAGTCGAAGACGGTCCGTCGGCCATTGCCGAGGGGGGCGACGCCGGCGAAGGACGCCCGGACACTTCGCTCACCCCGCAACCGAGCGGTGGTCAGCAAGGTGTTCAGCGCAACCTGGCGCACTTCGCTGTCGTCACTGCTCAGGATCTTCTCGAGCAGGTGTGGGGGGATGATGCAATTGAGGTGGCTGGTCCTGGTCATGGGACACCTCGCGTACATGAAGAGAGATGGAATCTCACTCATCGGATGTTGTTGCGTGGATTGTTCTCCGTGTTTCAGGACAATCACGCCGACCCCGGCTGGAGCTCGCTTTCGTCGATCGTCCGCGCTGAAGGCGGCTCATCGACGGTGCTGATCACCAGGCGGACGGGTCTTGCTGTGACCGGACGATCGCGTCTGTCGCGCCGGACAACACCTGCTCCGCGTTTCTGGACGGCGAGGTGACTTCCGGGATGCCGGCTCAGCCGTGCAGCGGGCGGTTTCACCGTCTGCTTCGTGCGCATGACCGAAGGGGCGAAAACCGTGTCCACTTCGAGTATCCGCTCGGTGCCGACGACCCGCACCCCGAGCGAGGCCCTGCTTCCCACCATGGTGCGAACCCGGCCGGCACCCCTCCCCGGGCAGTAACTCCTGTATGTAATCGGCCACTTCGGACGCGATGTCGAGGGGCACCACCATGTGTCCTTCTGCACGACCTCATGTGATTGCCAAGGCAACAATATTGGTGACGAACCGTTCAAGAGTTTCGCCGATGCTCCACCCAGTACCGTGCCCGCCCCCAAGATCGGACGTCCTCCGCAAGTCGACTGCGAATCAAGCCTGTTCGAGTGCTGTGGCTCTGCGCATGCTCGCCGTGGCAGACACGAGCCGGGCGCAGGGAATACGCAAGGGAACGGCCTCGACCTCGTTCGTGCCCCCTCCGGAACGGGCAGCCCTTGGCCTCCGACAGCTCGATCCGCGACCGGAGAGCAGGTCGGTTCTCCACGGCGGCGCGGGTGAACAAGAGCAGACTCCGCCTTCTCCATCGTCCGCCCTGGGTTGCGCTTTCGCATCCTGGAATGTACACGAATTCCATTCAATTTCGGACAGTTGAAGTGGATACCGAGTACGGGTGGCACGAACTGCCCACCGGGCCACCCTTCCCGGGTCACCCCCGCCAGGGCAGCACCGAGCCGGACTGCCGGCGGGCCCTACGTCACTCTTTACAGCATGGAGGCTCGGAACGGGCGACAAGTCGTTGACGGGGAAATACATTTGACGGATCAACCGTAAGGTTTCTCGTTCAACTTGGTCACATCGCGCCCACCCTCCGTCCATCAACTGACTTTCCCTTCAAGGACCTTGACCCCGATGGCGACAGGAAGATCACGCAGGATTGGATATCCTGAAATGAGGTGATTCAACGAGGCGATATTCGACGCCTCCGTTCAGGGATCTCCACAGGACGTACACGACAACGTGTGGGAGCGACGCCATGCACCTCTCGCCAATCGAGATCAAGGTCAACATCGAGGACGACGTGACAGCGGCGCTCAAGGTCCTCGGCACATCGGGTAGTGCGATGACCACGCGCCGGATTTGGTTCGCCGAGGACCAGGAGGGCGTCGCCCGGGGAAGCGTGCCCCTGCTGGACGGCGGCGTGATCGTGAGGTTCAGAATCGGCGACGGTGCGGACGACCTGACCGTCAAGTTGCGCCCGTGCGTCCGGGAGCAGCTGGTCGGCCGGTTCTCCGCTCCGTTCGACGCGGAGCCGTTCACATACAAGATCGAGGAGGACTGGTCGGGGAAGAACCGTGTGCTGTCCGCTTCTCTGGTTCATGATCACCCGCCGGGGGCGCTGTCGGGTGTGGCGGAGCCCGGAGCCGATCCCGCCACGATGATCGACGCCGTACAGGACCAGTTCCTGCAGGCCTGCGCGCCCACCGTCCGGCTCGGCAGGCTGGTCGCCCTGGGGCCGATTCACTCGACGAAGTTCGACGACGTCCGACTCGACGACCTGGACGTGGACCTGGAGGCGTGGTCGGTCGCCGGTCTGGACTTCCTGGAGGGGTCGATCCGGGTGAAGCCGAAGGACGAGGACGATCTGGAGACGCTCACGGCACGGGCCGAGCGCAAGCAGGGAAAGCTGGAGAACGCGATACGGGACCGCGGGGTGACACTCTCCGAACATCCCGAGAGCAAGACCCGACGCGTCCTCACCGCTCTGGCAGGGGCCGGGCAGACCTGAGTGATCAGCCACCGCGCCGTCTTGTCCGACACCCCGTGCAACCCTGCGACGGTCTCCGGCGCGGCGCAGCTCAGCACCACCAGTCACCAACCCCCGCCCCGTCGAGTTCGGCCGCCCGGATGTCTCCGATTCCCCACAGCTTCGCACGGCACTCGCCACCCCTCCGTCCGCGCAGGCCAGGATTCGGCGCGGTCAGGTGACGCCCGGCGTGATCTTGGGGTCCCAGGGGTGAGGCCGGTGGCCGTGCAGACCTTGATCCGGCGAACCCAGCCTCGGCCGCGTGGGGCCTCACAGGTGCGTGACCGCCGAAAAATCCGCTTCCGCGCCAGGGACTTGCGCCACGGACGTTCCGGAACAGAGAACGGGGCGTCAGCGATCCGTGGGGCGACCCGTCGCCGTGCCGCGAGAGATGCACCGATCGGATACCGGTCCGGCACCATGTAACTCGGCACGCGACCACACCATTATCCAAGCAGTTGACGCGTAAATAGCTGAATAGCAAATGACTTCACGTTTGCGTATCACCAAAGGCCTACTAGAGTAGGCCATATGAGTGAGACAACAACGCAGTTCTACGTCGTGAAGAAGGGCGACAACCTGACCAAGATTGCCGCCATGTACGGTCTGACGCTGAACCAGCTTCTGGACTGGAATCCGGAAATCACCAATCCGAACATGATTCAGGTAGGACAGCGGGTCCGCGTCTCCGCGCCTGAGTCTGCAAGCGAGTACGAGCCCTTCCCCGGTACGGACTTCTTTGTGCCGGACACGGCCAGCCCGATCATCGAGGCCATGGGCTACCGCCTCGTCGAGGAGCACTGCTCGGCCTACCCCGGTGAGCCCGACTACCAGTGGAGCGACGCCGACAAGGCCTCGTACTCCAAGTGGCAGCGCAAACTGGGATTCTCCGGCTCGGACGCGGACGGAATTCCGGGCAAGAAGTCCTGGGACAAGCTCCACGTGCCCGCCGTTCTGGTCGACTGATCAGCCGTCGGCCTCCTCGCCCGCCGACCGTTCCCTTGCCGATCCGGCGCGGGGTGCAGGCCCTGCTGGAGGGACGACGGTGGTGCGGTCGGCGAGGGCCGGGGGGCCATGCTGCGCGCGACGTCCACGGCTTCGAGGACGGCGGTCAGTTCCGTCTCATCGGTGAGACGTCGGCGCGCGTACTTCTCCACCACGATTCCGCGGCGACCCTGCGCGGATCGTCACGCGTCAGGTCTTCCCTGAACCACGGCGAGGAACCCCGGAAAACAGGGGCGCCACCTCGTCGGGAGAGGAGAGGAACGACTTCAACCAGAGCAGGCGTGCGGTGTTCAAGTGAACCTGCGCCGCGGTGACATGAGACCCGAACGGCGCCCGGCGATGCTCGTCGAACGTCACGGTCTCCTCAGCGCGCTCGAACTCTTCCTCGGCCGCACCCAGAATCGTCTGGCTCTCGGACCTGCCGGAAACCTGCATGGCGTACCGGCGCTCGCCGAACCAGAGCTCTGAGTTTGCGGACTGAGGCGTGGGTGTCCTCACCGAGCTCCCAGGAATGTCGTTCGCGATACCGCTCCGAGTACCGCCCCGGAACCCTTCCTCGAATCCGGTGACCAAGCCCCATGCGCCCATGGTCCGCATTCAGCCGGGTGCGGGTGGCGATTGGCCCGAACAGGGCGTGCGTCGCCCCGAGTTGCCGAGAGCGTCCGGCCGATGTGTTCCCAGCCTGCGGGACGAGCCGGGCGCGCGACAGGTGTCCCCGCCGGGACCACGGCTGTGAAACGCCAAGTGACGCACGCACGGCGGGACTTCAACAGAAACGACAGCTGTCCGGCCGGCTGGCCCGGCCTTGACTCCGGGCGCACGATGGAAGAAGAGGCACAAGCACTGCGAGCCTGGCGCAAGTCCACGTCACCGGCGCGAGGAGGCCGACCATGACGGACACCGCTTCAGCTTCGGCAACCGATTCCGGCCCCCCGCCAGCGCTGACGCTCGGCGGCACGGAATCGGAGAACCACCCCTGGAAGATACAACTGGTCGATCATCCCCCGCGTTTCGAGTCGACGTTCTTCCAGGCCGCGAAGAAGGTCGCGCACAAGATCCTCGCGGAGATGAGCGAGGACGACCTCCCCTACGGGCCCCGGCCCACCGGCGCCGAACACTGGGAGATGCACCACGGCGGCAGCCTGTGGGTCAAGGGGGCCGGTGGCTGGCGGATGTACCGCGCGCGGGTCGGCATCGAGTGGAGCATGCAGTTCTGCGCCGACCCGGCGAAGGTGGACCGGCTGCGACGGGAGGCCGCCGAGCTGGTCGGTGCCTTCCCGGACACCCTGCCCGCCCTGACGCAACTGGGTTACGGGAACGCCGAAAGACTGCTGAGCACGCCGATCACGGACGCCGACGGCGTCGAGCAGTGGACCGACTCCCTGTTCAACGCGTGCGTACCGATGGGCCACGGCAACCACCAGGGCGTCCTGCCCAAGGTACCCGGGGAACACCACTACCCGTGGCCCGTCAAGGGCGCCGACTTCGTCCGGTACGACGACTTCCAGCTGTGGGTGACCCTGCCCGACGGAAGCCATGGCGCCGTGGCCCCGGTGGACCGGCGCGGATCGGGCGACGGACACGTACGCCTGATGCACGCGCCCGAGGGGAGCCCTGCGGGCGAAGCCCTCGTCAAGGCCCAGGACCTCGGGAAGATGGCGGTCTTCCCTGCCAACAGCACCGTCGCCCTGGAGGCGTTCAAGCAGCAGATCGAGCCTGGGCGACGCACCGCGGCCGGCACCCTCGTCACCGCCGCGACGCCGCGGCGGGGCTGAGCGGGCCCGGCACACCAGCGGTTTCAGTGTCGACTTCCCTCACCAGGCGGCCACTTGGACGAGATGCACCCACATGGTCAGAGACGGCCTGGCCCTGTTGAGAGGCTCGCAACAGCGGAAGAGGCGAAGTCACTCCGCTCGAGGACCCCAAGCACAGACCGGTCGGCGCTCGCTCCTCGAGGAGAAGAGAGAACCTCATGAGTCGAGCCAATACGGACAAGAGATCGATATCCCACACCATCGCGAAGTCCCGCTGGCGAGTCAACTGTGCAACCCGAACCGACTGGATGGAATGCACAGCCAGGATAGCGGCGATAAAGCGCGACTGTACGATCGATCCAGAATCCGGAAAATGGAGCGCCGGACCGGAAGAATTCCGTGTCGCCTACAACGGGGTGTTGCTCAACACGACACAGGCAAAACGGGCAGCGCAATCAAAGTGCATACCTTGGGGATACGCGGGCTATGCCGATATCGCCATCTCCCGGATGCAGGCGGCCGACGCACTGTTGATCCGCCTCCTGACGGACGAAATGCTCTGCGGTGAACTTCCCAGGATCAGGCAAACCGTACAGAGCCACTTGGAACCCCAAGACCAGCGGCGTAAATGGCTTGACTCCTTCAAGGAGCAGGACGGGGAAGGGATTGCCGCAGTCGACCGCCAGCGAATAGAGAGCGCACTGCGCGGGGCATACATCGCGAACGGATTCACCCGCGGCCGACTTCGGACGTTCAACCATATTCTTCTCGTGGCGGCGGTCGTCCTCATTGCCCTGACGGTACTGCTCGGAGTCCTGAACGCAAATTGGGGACCCATCCTCGCGTGCAGCGACCTCGGAGCCAATCCGCTGTGCCCCTCGGGTGATAAACCGAACCACAACAACATCCTGCTGATCGAACTCATCGGAGCAGCCGGGGCAACGGTTTCCGCAGTATATTCGTTGGCGCGCGCACAGCGAGTCGAAGACCCCTACATGGTCCACGTCGGCCAGGCGATACTGAAGGTGTCCCTGGGCGGAATAACGGCAGTTCTCGGGCTGATCCTCCTGCTTGCAACGCCAGGATTCCACGCCACCACGACGTGGCAGATCCTCGCCTTCGCAGTGATCTTCGGATACTCTCAGCAAGCGTTCACCCGATTCATCGACTCCAAAGGTGACGAACTCCTGAAGGCCGCATCTCCGAATGGCAAAGAGAGTTTCTCTGCCGCCGGAACAAAAAATCAAGAAGAATAGGAACAGTGGACATGTCTCCACACTGTTGTCCGGATCTTGAGAACTGGATTCGGCGGCAGGGTCCCGTCATGGACGTCGACCGCCTCACGTCGGCCTCCGGCCGGCCGGCATCGGCTCTCGAAGACTTCAGCGGAATCAGTGTCAGCCAGTCCGCCCGTTGAACCAGTCGCGCGAAATGAGACCGGCTCGGCTGCATCGCCGGCCGCAGTCAGGACTGACGAAAGCGACGTCAGGTGAAGCGGCGACGAGGGCAGGATTCGAACCTGCGTCCACCCGGGATCAGAGCCGGGCGCTCCTCCGCAGAGCTTCCTCGTCGCCGCGTCGATCATGACTGAGACGCATGTTTCGGGCAACCGAATTCCCCGAGCCCCCTGGGCAGGCAGTCACAGCCACTCGCTCGCCGCCGCGCGTTTGCCCTTGCCGGAGAACACTCCTGCCGACCGGAGGGCACTGGCCATGAGAGGGTCCGCAACGGCGACACCGTGGACGAGTTCGGGCGTCCGGCGGAAGGCGACGGCCTCGGCCTTCGGCCTGGCAGCGGTCCAGGCGCCGGCGACGGGATCCCTGCGATACCGGGCACAGACTGCCTCGACCAACGAACGTGGGCATTCCTTCTCTCCCCTGAGTACTTCCCAGGGCAACGGCAGCTCTGCCCAGATGTAGGTGTCAGGGTGCAGCCCGCCGCCGCTCATGCGGTGCCAATACGCCACGTCGGCAGCCATCAGCCGGGGAACCTTGCCCGGACAGACCTGGTCCAGAATCTTCTCCTGGCCCAGTTCGGTCAGAATCGCGAACCAATGCCCCCGGGCCGTGTTCCATGCCTGCGCGGCTTGGTTCCACGTCGACGAGTCGTCGCCACGGCGCACGATCATGGTTTCGCGCTCCAGCGGGTGCCGGTTCCAGGCGTCCTCCAACAGGTCCGCGACCTGGCGCAGGAAACCGTTCCATCGGACCAGCAGTCGGGTGAGGTCCTCGTCGGAGACTTCGGCCAGCACTTCCGGCGTGGGGTGCACATGCGCGACCGCAGACCAGCAGGTCCGCTCGGGCTGCGCGCGCAAGCGCCGGAACAGCGCCTCGGCGACCTCGTCGTAGACCTGGCGCTGGCGGCCGTTCGTGAAGACGCTGCGCATATAACCCCGCGCCGTGATGTACGCGATGAAGGCAGCCGTGTCCGGGTCCACGGCGAACAGACCGTACGGCAGTACGTGCGCGAGTGCTCCCTTGCCCGTCATCGTCACGTCGCGACGGCGGTGCTCGTGGATCAGCCGCGCCAGTTTGGCCTCCATGCGGCGCAGGAGACGGAAACGCTTGTTGTACTGGCGTTTGGAGACCTCGCCGAGGCCGGCGGCCATGCGCTCGGCCCGGTCGAGACGGTCCATGCCGAAGTCGTTCTGGCCGTACACCCGGCCTATGGACTCGCCCGCACGCCGGATCACCGCCTCGATGCGGTCCGGATCGTCTCCGGCGCTGTCCGGAAGCTCCGGCACGTCCGTGAACAGGGTTGCCGCACGGGCGAGCTGGCGCTGCGCGCCGACCGGGCGGGCAAAATCCTCCCGCATGGAGGTGTAGCCGTGCCAAATGTTGCGCAGCGAGTGCTCGGCGGCTTTGGCGAGGGCCGCCTCGGTGGCCTCGTCGAGTTCGGTGCCCCGTGCCGCATACAGGTCCTGGATGAGCCGGGCCACATCCTCCGGACGCTTGCGCAGTGTGAGCGAGGCGTGCAGTTCCCGCAGGAGTTCTTCGACGGTGGGCGACAGCATGAGCCTCACCTTGTCATTCCCCGGCCATGTGCCCAACTGGATATCGACGGGCCGCAGCCACGGATCACCCCGCAACTGTGATCATGGAGTGTCGGTGCGCACTGATCGCTGCAGGGAAAGGCCGCGCCTGCCACGCCGTCATCGCACGTCTCCCCCGGCAGGGCCGACTCGCCGTCTCCGGTCCGGCCCGCCCGGCCCGCTGAACCGGCCACGCCGCCCGCGGGAACGGTCATGCTCCATTCAAGGGGGCAGCTGCAACAGCGCGCCGACAACTCACCGACGCGATGGGCTCCGTCATCATCTTGACCAGCGGAAGTGGCGCCGCATGGCTGCCGCCGCAGCTGCCCCACTCCGGTGGCATGGGCGACCTGCGCAACCGATAATGAATGCGTGGCCCGGTGTCGCTCGTGGACGAGACGGGAAGCGATCAGGCCGCCGGACGCAGGATCCCCCACACCCCCGAAGATCAGCACATGCGGTGTGTGATGCGCACGATGAGACCCCTCCTGCGCGGTCAGGCCGGTGGCCCCCCATCGAATCACGCCCTCCGGCGTTCCGGGGCTGACCAAGTATCCGTTCCCTCGCCTTCTGATCCTGAGATCGATTCGGGTCAGGACGAGTTGACGCGCACTCAGCATGCTCGACGGCATGGATGGTGACGGCGATGCGGCGGAACGCAGCCGTCGAATCTTCAACATCGACTTCCTCGTGGACGCCTGAGCCGAAGGCGCCGGTGGGAGCACCGTGCACATGACGCAGCCGCCCGACGACCTCGTCTTCGAGGAAGGGTGGGGTACGGCCATGGACGCGGTCACCTTCGAATCGAAATGGAAGAGCATCATGTCCGAGATCGAGGCCGTATCGATTTCACGCGACGCGGCCGACTACTTCAGAACCGCGGCAAACTACATAGCCGAGGACGCCGCGATCAGGAGGTTCCGCTATCACCTCCTCCGGCTCACCGCCTCGGCCGGTCTCACCGACAAGGACGTCGAGGAACTCGGCGAACTCGGCCGCCTGGTCTTCCGGGAGGACCGCACGACCGATCAGACAGCCCGGATCGCACAACGGACCGACGCCAGCCCGCTCGCCGTCACCATCGCGAAGGTGGTGGAGGAAGGCACGCCCCCATGGCCGGCCGACCCCAAAGCCACACTGCTGGGCGCCGTACTGGGTGCCTACATATCGCTCAGAGCGCTGAGCGACGCATCGGGTTCGCGTCCTGACGTCACTCTTGTCGCGACGTCGGGAGCAGTCGCCGGTGCGCTCGCAACCAGTGCGAGCACGTTCGTCATGGGGAACATCAAGCAAACTTCGCTGGACGACTACCTCGACGTTCGAGAGGGCTAGGAGAGCTTGGTGAGGTTCATTCGTGGGTGAGGTGTCCACAGGGCTCCGGGAGTCGTTGTCGCGCCCGCCGACCGGGGCGACCGGGGCGACCGGGACGACCGGGCCGCTCGCGTCCGAGCGGGGGGCGTCTTGGATCACTCTGCCGTACGGGTGTTCGCGCTGGTCGAACGCCCGATGACGGGTCGGCCACGACTGTCGCGATCCGGCGATCAAGGGGCGACAACGCACCGTGAGGATCAGCCGACGGTGACACGATCGCATCTTCACATCACTGAGGGGGACTTCATGCTGACCAGATTCCGGGGCGCTGTGGCTGCGGCCGTCATGGCGGGCGCGCTGCTGGCGCCCGTGGCCGCTGCCACCGATGCCGCGGCCGCCTCGTGCGCCCACCACACCACGGGGGTGTGCAAGGCGAACTCGCCCCATCCGCGCGGCGCGACGGCGAAGTGCAAGGACGGCACCTACTCCTACAGTGCCAGTTTCCGGGGTACCTGCTCCCACCACCGGGGCGTCAAGTACTGGTACCGGTAGGCGGACAGCCGAGGACGCCCCCGCCCGGCCATGGGCGGGGGCGTCCTCGGCTTCGGCCCAAGTCGTCGCGGCGAGCGGCGCGGCGACGGCCGCGATCCGGTGAGCGGGGCAACCCGAACCGGGCCCGTCGGCACGGCACGGCGGTCTCCCCTCACGACAGCTCCTGACGCACCGCCAGCCGACGCCCCGTCCGGCTCCGGCTCCGGCTCCGGCTCCGGCTCCGGCTCCGGCTCCGGATCCGGCTCCGGCTCCGGCTCCGGCAAAGTACCGCCCTCCCCCAGCGCGTTGACGCGGCGCAGTCGCTCCCCTCCCCATGCGGAATGCCGTTCTTTTGCCTGTCTGCTGCCTCGTTGCCGGGCGGGACGGTGTGCGCATACTTCGGGGCGCCGGGACTGGGGAGAGCGCCATGGGCAGACTGCTGGTCGTACCCGTACATCTGGACGCGCTGTGCCTGGCGGGGGAACGCCAGGTCACGGAGCCTTTCACGGACTTCACGCGGTTGCCGTACACGGATCCCGCCGACGGGCACGACCACCAGGCGGACATGCCGTACGTCAGCGAGACGCTGCTGTCGGTGCCGTTCCAGGACCAGGGCTTCCGGCTGAAGGCGGGCGTCCATCTGCACTGGTCGCTGCCCGACGCGCTGACCCGGCTGCCGTCACAGGGCACGGCGGGCACGGTGCCGGCGGTGCCCAACCGATGGCTGGTGACCCGCAGCGCGGGCGGTGCCGTGGCGCAACAGTGGGTCGTCGAGAGCGACTTCCTGGCCGAGGACAACGCGGGCGGCGTGCCATACCCGTACATCGCGGACCAGATGGAGGGGCCCGAGGGGCTGCCGTACCGGCTGCTGGGGCGCCGGGTGCCGTTGAGCGCCTGGCAGTCGGCCGGGCGGACCGGCTCGGCCGATCCGGCCGAACAGGCCTGTTATTTACGGATGTTGACAGCGGTGGGCTACGGGGAACCGGCCTTCGCGTCGTTCTATCCGCACTGCCACAGCGTGTTCGGGCTGCACGACCCGGCGTTCTCCGGCGTGCCGTCCGAGGACGTGACGTACGACGTACTGGGCTGGTACGAGGATCCGGGCCAGGACGAGCTGGCGGCGGTGCTGGCCGGGCCGCGGGATGCCGGGACGGGCTGGTCGGACGTGCTGCGCGCTGCCCTCGGCTGGACGGTGACCGACAGCGGCGGCGCACCGGAGCGGATGGTGTGCTGGGGGCGGATCGCGTTCGCTCCCGGAGCGGGAAAGCACGAGGACACCGCGGGTGACGACACCGGCGTGTGGGTGGGCAACACCCCGACGGAGGCGCTGGCCGCCCATCTGGGCGCCGTGCTCGGCGGCACCGGCCTGGCACCGGACGACCTGGAGAACCTGCTGGAGGCGCTGGCCTTCGCCGAGGACCTGGAGTCGGCCCCGCTGGACGTCGGCCTGAAGCTGCTGGAGGCCCGGCACGCCGACACCTTCCGGGCCGTACCGTCCGGAAACCTGTGGACGGTGACGGACGAACGGTCCGGACAGGGCGCGGACGCCGATCTGACCGCCCTGCCGCGCGGCGCCGGGGCCGCGCTGAACACGCTGAACCTCGCGCAGGCGGCCTGTGACCGGGCGGGCGCCGAACTCACCGGCTTGCGGCAGGAGTTGTACGCCGACTGGTACCGCTACATGCTGTGCGTCTACCCGCCCGACATCGGCCGGGACAGCTGGCCGGACCCCGACCAGGTGCTCTTCCACCTGCGCCGCCAGGCCGCCGTCATCGGCCGTCGTACCGCCCTCGCCGAGGCTCTGGGCCAAGACCGCGACGCAGCGCGGGCCGCCGCCGAGGCCGTCCTGCCCGACGGTTACCGGCTGCTGCCGGGCCCGGCCCCGCAGTATTACTTGCCGAACGAGCCCGTGGTGCTGCTCACCGGCCCGGCCGCGAACCCCTCCGACCGCTTCGGCCAGGACGGACTGCTGGAGTGCCAGGTCACCGACGGCGACATCCCCGCCGGTGCCGAGGCCCTGCGGGCCCTGCGCGACACGGTGGCCGCGCTGCCCGCCCTGGCCGCGCTCACCCGTACCTGGGAGACGCAGCCCTGGCATCCGCTCCTGCTGCAGTGGGAGGCGGAGTTCTTCCCAGCGGGCCCGAACGGCAACCTCGGCCGTCCGGCGGACCGTGACTTCCGTACCGACTTCATCACGGCCGCCTACACCCTGCCGGCCGACCAGGTGGAGCTGCGCCCCCGCGCGGCCGGCGGGGCGGTGCTCGCCAAGGGCGCCAACGTCTACACCGGCGGCGCCGTCCTCTCCCCCTCGGCACGTCCCCTGCTGGCCGCCCGCATCCTGCGCTACCTGGCCGGGCCGGTACTGGCCGCGCTGGACGGAACCGTCACCGAGGAGGCGTTCACCGCCGATCCGGAGCCGGCCCTGGACCGCTTCCTCGCGTCCGGGGCGGCCGATCAGCGGGCGGCCACCCTGATCGCCGTCCACCGCCATCTGTCCGCGAACGAACAGAACAACCTCGCCCAGGCGCTCGGCGGCTTCGACGACGCGCTGCTGATGCGCAGGCTCGCCCGCCAGCTGCCGGTCGCCGACCCGCTGGGCTTCCCCGACCACCGCGCGGTGACCGAGACCGAGGTCGCCCCCGCCGTGGCGGGCGAGAGCCGGTACACCCCGCAGCCGCTCAGCGACTTCAACCCCATCAGGGCCGGAGCGATGCGGCTGCTGCGGCTGCGCATGGTCGACACCTTCGGCACCGTACGGGACGTCCCCGTCGACACCGTGGGAACGACCAGCCAGTTACGGGTCGAGGGGCATCCCGGGTGGGTCGGCCTGCCGCCCCGGCTCGCCCAGCCGGCCCGGCTGTCGCTGCGCTGGCTGGACGCCGACAGCGACCTGGCCGAGATGAACGACATCCCCGCCACCTCGCCCGTGTGCGGCTGGCTGCTCGCCAATCATCTCGACGGCAGCGTGGCCGTGCACGCCGCCGACGGCAGCGCCCTCGGGGCGGTGTACGCGCTGCCCGGCGACCCCGAGCCGACCGGCGGCTCCGGGGCGACGACGGTCCCCGCCCTGTGGCAGCCCGCCCCCGGCCGGGCTCCGGTGCCGGTCGACGGTATCGGCAACCCGCACCTGCGGGCGGTCGTGGCCCGACTGCGCGGCTCGGGCCCCGACGGGGTGGCCGCCTTCCTCGGCACCCTGGACGAGGCGCTGGCCGCCGTCGAGCCCGAGGACTACGCCCTGCACCGGAACCGGGCCCTGCTGGTCAGCCGCCCGGTGGCGGTGGTCCGGGCCACGGTGAGCCTGGAACTGGCCGGGCGCCCGGCGCTGCACCAGGACTGGAACGTCTTCCGGCAGGACCTGCGCCGCGGCGGCTGCGAGAGCAACGGCTTCACCCGGGTGCGGTTCCCCGTCCGGCTCGGCGACCACGGGCGGCTCGGCGACGGGCTGGTCGGCTACTGGCCCGAGGAGTCCGACGGGCGGCTCGGCCCGGTGCTGCACTCGCTCACCGACGGGGACGAGACCGAGGACGCGGCGCTGTTCCAGGCGATCGACGCACCGGCCCGGGCGCTGACCATGCTGGTCGACCCGCGCGGCGCCGTGCACGCCTGCTGCGGCATTCTCCCGGCGAAGGCGCTGCGCATCCCCGACGCCCACTACCGGGACGCGCTCGCCGCGATGGAGATCGCCTTCCTCACCGCGCCCGTGCTCGGGGACGGCGCCGCCGCGGCCCCCGATCTCCCGCTGCCGGACGAGCCGGGCTTCGTGTGGTGCTGGCTGGAGCGTGACGCCCCGTCCGGCACCGGCTGGCTGCGCACCGGCAGCGAGCCGCTGATCGACCGGGCCGCGGTCCTGACCGCCTTCCCCGGCGATCCGGGCCTGTGGCGGCAACTGACCGACGCGGGCTGGCTGACGCCGCTGGACGACGACACCGCCCTGGTCACCCCCGTCGAACAGCGCCCGGCGCTGCCCGCCGCGCCAGTCGGCCTTGCCGACGCGCTCACCGCACTCCTGGAACGGCCCGCGCTGGCCCAGCCGCGCCAGGACGCCTCCTTCGCCGCCCGGCCCACCGCCCGGGAAGGCTGGCTGACCCTGCGGCCCCGCCCGACGACGAACACCGGCCGACAGTGACACCGCGCACGCACCCGGCGAGCACCGCCCGGCAGCGCCACCGGACCGCACCGGACGCGCACCACCCGACAGTGACACCGACGCGGGCCAAGCGAGCGCCACCGGCAGGAACGCCGGATGCGCAGCGCCGGTGGTGACACCGGACCCGCAGGCCACCGGCCGTGACGCCCCGCCCGACATCCAGCACCAGCCGACGTGACGAGCACCCATCCGAAAGAGCCGAACGCCGACCGACAGTAGGGACGCACCCCGCCCATGCCCGCGACGCCGCCCCCGGACAACGCCCCCGGCATCACCCTCACGCTCGGCCTGGACGAGACCAACCTGGTCCTCGAAGCGCTGGGCCAGATGCCCTTCGCCCGCGTCTACCAGCTGATCGCCGCCATCCAGGAGCAGGCCCACAAACAACTCACCGACCAACCGGCCGACGGGGGGACCCCGGCATGACGACCGCCGATCTCATCCTGCACTGGCACCTGGACGAGGTCCTCGCCGAGGACGGCGTCGTCGACGCCTCCGACAACCATCTCAACGGCACCCCCGAGGGCGCCCCCAAGAGCCTTCCCGACGAACGCTTCGGCAGTTGCCTGGCGTTGGACGGCGCGGCGGACGCCCTGACCCTGGCACAGACCCCCAGGCTGGCGCTGCCCACCGGCTACACCGCCGAAGCCTGGGTCAACCCAGGCCACTTCCCGGCCGACCGTGCCGGGATCGTCGCGACCACCGCCCAGGTCTTCGCCCTCACCCTCGCCGCCGACGGCTCCGTCGTCCATACCGCCGCCGGGGCCGCCGGGGCCACCACCGCCACCGCCCCGCCCGGCTCCGTACCGTCCGGCACCTGGACGCACATCGCCGCCACCTCCGACGGCCAGGCCCTGCGGACGTACATCAACGGCACCCTCGTCACCGAACGCCCGCTGCCCACCGGCACCGCCTCCGGACCGGCCGCCGACGGCCTGGTCGTCGGGCACTCCGCCCAGAACACCGCCGGTCACTACGACGGCCGCCTCGTCCACATCAGGGTCTACGACGGCCCGTTGGCCGAGGCCGATATCCGCCTCGACATGGCCGAGGACGAGGCGGAGCTGGCCGCCTTCGTCCGCGGCCACCCGGTCGACTTCGACCTGGCCGACCAGGACCAGCACCCGGTCCTGTACATCGACGACGGGCCCGCCGGCCGCCCGATGACGCTCACCGTGACCAACTCCTCCCGGCAGGAGATCACCCTCCGCCCGCTCACCGGCCGCGTCTCGGCCGACAACCACCACCTGGCCCTGCGATTCCGCCCCCAGACCCTCGCCACCACCCCCGAACCCGAACTGAACTCCCCCGGCTGGCAGTTGCTGCGCGCCCCGGACCTGAGCACCGGCGGCGACACCCTCTACTTCCTGTGTGCCACCCCCACCCCGCTGCGCCCCGGCGCGCATTTCACCCTGCCGCTGACGGGCATGAACGCCGACGGTCGCGGCGGCACCCGGGGCACTCGTGTCGAACTCGGCTACCAGCAGCTGTCCTTCACCGGCGAGACAGACGAACTGACCGGCTCCCGGCTCCAGTTCCTGGACGTCATCAACCATCTCGGCCGTAGTGACCCGCCGTTGCGGGCCGCCTTCTCCGGCGGCAACCGGGTGCTCAGCGACGGTGTCACCCCCAACACCCTGCGGCTGCGCATCGCCAGCCCCTCCCACGACCAGCCCATCACCCTCACCGGCACCGGCGACGGGGCGGACGGCGCGTCGGCGATCGTCGTCGCCCTCGACGTCGAGCACGCGGGCGAATCCGAGGACTGGGACCTGCTGACAGCAGGTGCCGCACCTGCCGTCAGCCTCTCGGTCACGGGCAGCTCGGACGCGACCACACTGCCCCTCACCGCGTTCCCCCAGCCCCTGCGGGAGATCGGCGCCCAGAGCCTCCAGTGGAAGCTGACCGCGTCCCGCACGGTGACCGTGCCGCCCACGGGCTGGCTCGAACTGACCCTTACGGGCATCGTCACGCCCGCCTCCCTGGGCCAGTCCCAGGTGTACGTCAACTTCGTCAACGTGCCCGGCTACGCCGACGCCTCCACCGCCGTCACCGTGGAGAAGTCGCCCCTGCTGTTCGCCGGACAGCGGGCCGGACTCGGCACCACCACCCCGCAGGCCAAGTTCCAGATCATCGACGCGCCCGGGCCGCCGTACACCGGCAGCCTCATCCTCGGTCCCACCGACGGCACCGACTCCAATCTGCGGATGGGCTACGACACCACCTACAGCTGGATCCAGTCGCACGGCCTCAAGCCGCTGGCCCTCAACCCCATCGGCAACAACGTGGGCATCGGCACCACTTCGCCTTCGCCCGGCAACGCGCTCACCGTCGCCGCCGACTCCGGCCATCTCCAGCTGCGCCGCGACAACGTGAACGCGCCGGCCGGCAACCTGCTGTTCCTGGAGCTCTTCCAGGCCCAGTCCACCACCCAGACCAACCCCAGCATCCGCTTCCACCAGTCGAACAACTTCTGGCACCGCATCGAGGCGCGCCCTGGGGGCTTCCATCTCAAGACCGGCGACCTGACCAGCGACGCGCTGGTGGACCTCTACGCGTCCACGGTGTACGCCCAGCAACTGAACCTGGACGGACTGCTGTTGCGCCTCCACGACGCGGAGGTCATCAACCAGCTGTCGTCCGGCGAACTCCAGGTCGAGCTGTACGACTTCCCGCACAGCCGCAGCGGGGGCACCTGGACGCTGAGGCTGGTGGGGCAGTGAGCGACAGCGGCGGTATCGAGGGCGGGACGGTACGGGAACGCGAGGAACCCCCGAAGAAGAAGCACAAGAAGGATCGGACGGCAGACCTGGAGGACCGCGCGGAGACCATGCGCGTGGAGTTGGCGCACTGGGCCACGGACATCGCGGAGTTGAAGAAGACGGCCACGACGGTGCCCGACATCAAGCTCGGCTCCATGACGGTGACGTGCGTCAACGTGGGTCAGGGCGACTGCACGCTGGTCGTCACCCCCTCGGGGCGCCGCTTCCTGATCGACTGCGGATTCGACCCACGGAGCACCAGTCCGGGCCAGGCCGACAAGTTCAACGGGATCAAGAACAGTCTGATCGACGACGCCGTCCGGTCGGCCGGCTTCCTCAAGGACACCACGGTCCTACACACACTGGTTCTCACCCACGCCGACGTCGACCACAACTCGCGCATCGCGGAAGCCCTCGACGGGTGCACGATCTATCACGTCTACCACAGCGGCATCTACGGCAAGTACCAGCAGCAGACACAGAAGTTGGTCGGCAAAGCCGCCACCCCCGAACCGTCGACCGACGGCGGAACCGTGGACCCCAACGCCACCGAGGAAAACCCACCCATCAAGCAACTCGTCTGCCGCTGGACGAACAAGGACAACCACAAGGCAGGCACGCAGACGGCCCAGATCCTGCTGAGGAACAAGCCGGTCGCCAAGTACGGAACGGACGCCGACAGCATCGACTTCCCCGTCACGGGTGGCATCCGCATCTGGCGCGAAGAGAAATGCACGGTGACCGTTCTCGCCGCGGGCGTGGCGCCCAAGTCCTACACCGCCGTCCAGGACGCCGAAGGTGTGTCGATCCAGGACGGCTCGAATGCCGAGAACGAGAAGAACACCGGCAGCGTCGTCACGCTGTTCCAGGCGTTCTCCGGCGCGGACACCAAGAAGGTGTTGATCTGCGGTGACACGACCCGCAGTACGGAGCAGTACCTACTGGACACCCACGCGGACGCCATCAAGGACGTCGATCTCCTGCTGGTGCCGCACCACGGCAGCGCCACCACCTCCTCCGCCCCGGACTTCATCGCCCAGGTGAACCCGAAGAACGCGGTCATCAGCGCGGGCGGCCGGCTGAGCCAGTACCGCCACCCCAGGTGGGCGACCGTCAAGCGCTATCTGGAGCACTTCGTCACCGCGAAGACCGCCCCGGTCGCCGCGCACACCGTCGTCTGTTTCGCCACCGAGGAGGAGACCAGGCCCCGCCCTCCCGACGAGAAGGAGCAGAAACGGCTCGGGATCACCGCACTGAAGAGCGTCGAGGCCGTGAAGGCGGGCTGCTTCGAGATCACGATCACCTACCCGCTGTACATGACCCCGATCGGGACTCTCCTCACCGACGGGAAGGGATGACCGGCCATGACACCCGATGAACTGCGCGGCGCGGTCACCGTCACGGACGGCCGTGTCGACCTCGCCCTCGACGCGCTGGTCGGCGGCCCGGCGGCGGTGTTCCTCGGACGCCTCCTGACCGGCGGACGGCTGGTGCTCCGGGAGGCGTCCCGCGCCGACACCACCGGCGGCGTGACCGTGTCCGGCACGGGAAACGCCGCCCCCTTCCACGGCATGACGGTCATCGCGGCCCTGACCGCCAGCGGCGACGGCCAGGTGGTGGCGGTCGTCGAGGGTGACGGCGACGAGGCGTGGTCGTTCGCGGGAAACCTCCCGGGCCTGAACGGCACCGTCTTCGACGGCATGTCCTTCCAGCGGCCGAGGCTGCGCGTCGACTCGGCCGCCGTCGCCCTGGCCGAGGCCGCGGTGCCGGGCAGCGGATCGGCCTCCTTCACCGGCACCCTGGTCGTCGGCACCCGACTCGTCCTGCTCGACCTGGTCTTCGCCGGGACGGAGCACACCATCGACGGGACCGTGCGCATGGTCTCCGGGCTGCCCGGCTCCGACGCGGTGACCGGCACCGTCCCCGACCTGGTGCTCAGCGGACCGACCGGCGGCAGCGCCGACCTCGGCCTCTTCGCCGTCGAACAACTCCGCTACGAGATCTACGGCAACCCGCGCTTCAGCTACTACCTGGCCGACTTCAACGTACTCGCCTCGCTCCGCATCACCGGAGTGATCCCCTTCACCACGACCGCCGGGCGCAACGAGGTCGTCCTGTCGATGGAGGTGGTGGGCGCCGGCGAACAGGTGCTCCTGGAAGCCGACTTCAGCGATGTCGGGCCGATCCGGCTGTCCGACGCCGCGGCCCTGGTCGGCTCGGCCGGGCTGCCCGTGCCGGGCGGCTTCGGCTTCGACATCACCGCGCCGGTCCGCCTCACCGACCTGTCGCTGTTACTCACCCCGGGCGCGCCGGACCTGGTGGCCTCCATCCGGGTCGTTCTGGAGACGCAGGACACGTGGCCCGTGGTCCCGGGGCTGCTGACGCTCCAGGCCGTCGACGCCTCCTTCCGGATCGAGCGACCGCTGTCCGCCGCCCCGGTGGTGCTGGGCAGTCTGAGCGGGCTGCTGGCCGTCGGTACCAGCGGCACCCTGGAACTCGTCATCGACTTCGGCTCCCGGACGCTCGCCGGACAGTTGCGGGACGGCGACGGGCCGCTGCACATCCGTGAGATATATCGGCACTTCATCGGCGGCGATCCGGGCCACCTGCCCGACATCACCGTGAAGGCGTTCGACTTCCTGCTCACCCTGCCTGGAGACGGTCAGGAACTCGCCTACAACGGCACGATAGATCTCGCGACCGACTGGCAGATCACCGACGACTTCTCCCTCGCCGGGGTCGCCTTCACCCTGGACCACTCGGACTCGGCCACCACCTTCACCGGCGCCGCGGACTTCGTGGTGGGCGGTGTGGCCGTCCACCTCACCGCGGGCTACGACCCCGACCCCGCCGAGGGCTGGACCTTCGCCGGGAGCTCCGAGGCGGGCGTGCGCATCCCCATCGGCGATCTGGCGGACGATGTCGCCCAGCGGTACGGGGCGAGCCTGCCCGCACCGCTGGCCGGGCTGACCGTGGAGAACCTCGGAGCGTCCTTCACCAGCGGGCGAAACCAGCTCCTGCTGACCGCCGAGGTCACCCTCCCCGTCGGCCCGTCCACCACGCTCGACCTCATCGTCACCGTCGACACCGGCGCACGCCGCTACAGCGGCGACTTCACCGTCACCGTGGACGGCACCTCCTACGCCTTCACCGTCCGGTTCGCCGACAGCCCGGACGCCCAGCGGTTCGTCGCCACCTACCGCCACAGCACCCCCGCCGGCCCGGCGCCCACCCTCGAACGGCTGGTCGAGGCACTGTCGCCGTCGGCCGCCCAGTACGTCCCCGACGGCATCACCGTCGATCTCAAGGACGCCCTGTTCGCCTTCGACAAGGCCGGGCTCACCAGTGTGTACGTCCTGGGCGCCGACCTGGCCGTCACCGTCGACCTGGCGAAGCTGCCCCTGGTGGGCGAGCGGTTCGCGGGCAGCGGCGGGGCCTTCGGAGTGGACCCGCTGCGGCTGCTGGCCGTGTCGGGGCCGCTGGCCGCGACCGAGGCGGCCGGGCTGAACGCACTGCTCCCCACGGAGGTCGCCCCGCTGCCCGCGGCCGCGGACCTGGCGGCCGGGTTCACCGCCGATGCGGTGCTGAGGCTGGGCGAGCTCACCCAACCGCTGAGCCTGCCCGCGCCGAGCACCGGCACCGGCCAGACCCGGCCCCCCGCCCCTTCCCCCTCCCCCGCTCCCCCTCCCGGACAGCCGAAGGCGACCGACGACAACGTGGTCTGGTACAAGGTCCAGCGCACCTTCGGACCGGTCACCTTCCAACGGGTCGGCTTCGCCTACCAGCGACCGCCCGCGGGAGCCGCCAAGCTGGCGTTCCTGCTGGACGCCTCGCTGAACGTGGCCGGGCTGGCACTCACCCTCGACGGACTCGCGATCGGCATCGACCTCGCCGACCCGGCAGAAGGCCCGCAGTTCGCGTTGCGCGGGCTGGGAGTGTCGTACACGTCGGGCGAGGTGGAGATCAGCGGCGCGTTCCTGGCCGGCACCCTCGCGTACCAGGGCCGCGAACTGCCCTCGTACAGCGGCAAGGCGGTGCTGCGGACCAAGACCTTCTCCCTCGGCGCACTGGGCTCGTACGTCCAACTGCCCGAAGGCCCCTCGCTGTTCGTGTACGCCTTCCTGGACTACCCGATCGGCGGGCCGCCGGTCTTCTTCGTCGAGGGACTGGCCGCCGGGTTCGGCTACAACCGGCGCTTCATCGCCCCGGACGTGGCCGATGTCGCGGCCTTCCCGCTGGTGGCCGAGGCCGCCGGGACACAGGCACCCGGGGAGCTCGCCGACGAACTGCGGTCGCTCCAGAACTACTTGCCGCCGTCACCGGGTGACTTCTTCCTGGCGATCGGCGTGCACTTCAGCTCGTTCCGGATGATCGACTCGGTGCTGCTGCTCGCAGTGGGCTTCGGGCACCGCTTCGAGGTCGACCTGCTCGGGCTGTCCACCCTGGTCCTGCCGTCCCCGGACGCGGTCAAGGCCGGGGCGACACCGCTGGCACAGGTGCAACTGGCGCTGCGCGCCACCTTCGTTCCCGACGAGGGATACTTCGCGCTGCGGGCCCAACTCACCCAGAACTCCTTCCTGTTGTCCCGGGACTGCAAGCTGACCGGCGGCTTCGCGTTCCAGGTGTGGTTCGGCGAGGAGCACAACGGCGACTTCGTGCTCAGCGTCGGCGGCTACCACCCTCGCTTCAGCGTCCCCGCCCACTACCCGGCGGTCCCCCGGCTCGGATTCACCTGGCAGGTCAGCCCGCAACTGGCCATGAAGGGGGCGGCGTACTTCGCGCTGACCCCCTCGGCCCTGATGGCGGGCGGCAGTTTCGCCGCCACCTGGCAGGACGGGTCGCTCAAGGCGTGGTTCAGCGCGTCGATGGACTTCCTGATCGGCTGGAGCCCGTACCACTACCAGGCGGACTTCTGGGCGAGCATCGGGGCGTCGTACACCTTCAGCTTCTTCGGCACGCACACCATATCGGCCCATGTCGGGGCCCAAGTGAGCTTGTGGGGACCGGAGTTCAGCGGGCGGGCCGCCATCGACATCGGTATCTGCTCCTTCACCCTGGCGTTCGGTACGGCGGACCCTGCCGGGCCCCGACCGATCGACTGGGCGGCGTTCCGCAAGGCGTTCCTGCCGGCGTCCGACGACGCCGTGGTCACCGTGGTGCTCCAGGACGGCGCGGCGGGCACCGGCGCAGCGCCGTCCAAGGACGATCTGGGCAGCGTCAATCCGCTGGAACTGGTGCTGAGCACCGACTCGGTCATCCCCAGCCATGATGCCTACCGGGGCCCCGAGCGGGGCGGCCCGGCACTGGACACCACGGGCGCGGTGACCGCGTTCGGGATCGGTCCGCTCGGCCGGGACCGCGACCACCCGGTGCCCGCCACCCAGCGCATCGAGATCCGCCGGGCCGACGGCAGCCGGGCCGACGACGGCTTCCGCTTCGAACCGGTGACCAAGAACCTCCCGGCGGCCCTGTGGGGCAACCGGCTGGTGCCGTCCGTGACCGATCCGGCGCTGGTCGCCGATCTGCTGACGGGCTACACGATCCGCCCCTTGCCGCCCATCGAGCCGGCGACGTCACCGTTCCTCCCGCGTGCCGTGCTGCGCGCCGCCACGGCGCTGGACACCCAGCAGGACGCCTACCACTGGGTGGACCGGCCGGCGTTCGTCCCGGACGGCCGGGACGCGGCGGCCCGCCGCCAGGTGATCGCGGACTCCGTCACCGACCCCGGCACGGCGGCCGTGCGGTCGGCGGTCGCGACGGCGGTGCTGAACGGGGCAGCCGACGAAGGACCTCTGAATCTCGGGGGGTTCGACGCGGCCGGGTTCCTGGTCGTGCCTCAGGTGGGGGTGGAGCAGTGAGTACCGAGGGTGGAGCAGTGAGCGCGACACCGCAGGACCGGACGCTGTTCGTCGACTACCAGGCGCCCTCGCTGGGCGCCGGGGACTACTCGATCAAGGTCACCCAGACCATCAGCGTCGATCCCAAGCCGTACACGGCGACCCGGACCTTCTCCGTCGCCGGGGAGCGGTTCGCGCTGCCGCCGACGCTGGTCGGCGCCGCGTTCCCGCCGGACGGCAGCCTCGGCGACCACAGCCATGTGCTGCCGCACCTGGTGCTCGGCCGCTCCAGCCTGCCCTGGGAGCGCGGTCCGGAGGCGGTACGCGGCCAGGGCGCGCCGCTGCCGTGGCTCGCGTTGCTCTTGTTCGCCGGGAACGAACAGCCCGAACCGCAGGTCATGGCGCTGTCCGAGGCGACGGGCGGACCGGACGCGTACTTCCCGTCACCCGCCGCGCTCCCGGCGGGTGACGACCCCAAGGTGACGGTCATCGACGTGCCCCGGGCGCTGCTGGCCGACCTGCTGCCCACCCGCGCCGAGCTCCCGCTGCTGGCGCACGTCCGGCGCGGCGACGGCGACGTGCCCGACGGCGCGGTGGTGGTGGGCAAACGGCTGCCTCCGGCCGGTACGTCCAGCACCGTGCATCTCGTCTCGTTGGAGGGCCGGTTCCCCGTCGGCAAGGACTTCGACCTCGGGCCGGGCGGACCGGACTCCCTGGTCCGCCTGGTCTCGCTGGCCGGCTGGCGGTTCGCCTGTCTCGACGAGGCGGAGACCTTCGGCCGGCTGGTGGCCCGGCTCACCGAAGCCGGCAGTCCGCTGCGGCTGCCGGACAGCGGCGAGCAGAACGCCGACCCGTTCCTGCGGCAGGGGTACGTCCCGGTGCGGCACCGGCTGCGCGGCGGCGGTCGGTCGGTGGCCTGGTACCGGGGCCCGTTCGCCATCGGCCCGGCGACCGCGGCCGACCCGGACCGGGGCCCGGCCCGCGCCGCCGACGAGTTGCTGCGCTATCACCCGGGCGTCGGCATGTTCGACGTCAGCCACGCCGCGGCCTGGGAGGCCGGGCGGCTGCTGGCCCTGCGCAGCACGGGGTTCGCCGAGGCGCTGTACGCGTGGAAGCGCCGCCGCGACCAGGCCGAGAAGCGCACCGTCGCGGCCGCGCACCCGTTGGCGGTGGCGCCGATCGACGACGTGCTCCCGGCCGGCGTCATCGAGTGGCTGACGGGTCTGTCCCGGCTCGAAGGTGTCCCCTTCGGGTATCTCCTGCCCGACGAGCGGCTGCTGCCGGTGGAGACGGTGCGCTTCTTCCAGCTCGACCAGGAGTGGATGCGTCATCTGGTGGACGGCGCCTACAGCCTCGGCCGGGTGGGCAGCGTCGACGCCGAACTCGACGCCGCGCATCCGCTGCCGTTGGACCACTCCCCGGTCACCGGCGCGCTGATCCGCTCGGACGTGGTCTCCGGCTATCCGGGACTGCTGGTCGACGCCTATGCCGACCAGACCGGGGTACGACCGCTGGCCCCTGTGCGGGTGGACCGGCTGGGGCCGAGCGTCCTGCTGTGTCTGTTCCGGGGCGACCTGGTCCGCCTCGACATCCACCAGCAGCCGGAATCCCTGCACTTCGGGGTCGAACGGCAACCCGGCGGCACCTTCACCAAGCGACTGCGGGACCTGTCCGACACCGCCCCCGACGCCGGTGAGCTGGGACCCTTGCCGCTCGGCCCGCGCGACACGGTGCCGGTGCGGCAACTGGCCGACGCGATGGCGGCACGGCTGGGCACGGACCCGGCGGCATTCACGGCGGGGGCGCTGGCCCGGCAGATGCTGGAGACGGGCGAGCGGGTCACGTTCCTGCGGGGCTGATCCGCGAGGGTACGCCGAGGGCTGGTGGTGGCAGGGTGCAGGTGGACAAGCCGGTGGCAGGGCTGGTCGTCGGTGAGGGAGGATCGCGACGTGCACGACCCCGCTCCTGTCGGACGCGCCCGAACACGTCGAGCGGTGTGTGGTGCTGTACTGATGTCGGATCGATGCTCGGCCTGGCACTTTTCACGCCGGGCCGGAGAGGACGCGTATGTCGCTCGCCGTCGAAGACCGCTTGGCCATCACCGAACTGGTCTCGTTGCACGGCCACCTCGTCGACGACGGAAGCCTCGACCGGTTGGAGGAGTTGTTCACCGCCGATGTGGTCTACGACCTCACCGACTTCGGCCAGGCACCGCTGTCCGGCGTGGCAGCCGTCCGAGAAGCGGCATGGGCGTTGGGAGCGGCCAACCCTGTCGCGCATCACGTCACCAACGTCGTCGTGACGGCGTCGGCAGACGGCCTGGTGCAGGTCCGTTCCAAGGGGCTGGGCATCAAGGCGGACGGCTCCTGCGGTTCCGTCTCCTATGACGACACCGTCGTACGCACCGCTGACGGCTGGCGGATCAGCCGTCGCAAGGTGTCGCCACGCCGGGCTCCCCTGGGCGGAATGACAAAGCCCGGCTGACCAGGCACATCCCGCCAGGCCCCGACCGGTGAGGACGACATTGCGCAGGCGGGCGACATCCGCGAACCGGTCCGCGGCCTGCGGACCGCCGCCGACACCGCCCGGCTCGCCCCGGAGAAGCGGCGTCCCGGCACCACGACGAACTCGACCTGACCGCAGGACGAGCACGTCACTCAGCTCGAACCGCGCCCGACGTGGGTCATGCGGGCGTCGTAGCCGGTGTCGGGATCGATCACGCGGCCGGCGGCCCACCAGTTCTCGCGGGCCGTCTCGAACACCACGATCATGACGTCCTCCTCAGGAACGCCCGCGAACCGCCGGAGGTTGTCGACGATCGCACGGAACAACTCCTTCTTCTGCTCGGCGGTGCGCTGATTGAAGGACAGCTGGATGAACATGGCGCGCTCGCCCCGCGGCAGGCCGAACACGACCGGCTGTATGACGAAGTTGTCGGGCGTGACCTCGTGAAAGACGTGGAACTGGTCGTCCTGGGGAATCTTCAGGACGTCGACCATGGCCTTGTGCAGGGCGGAGGAGACGTCACGACGGTACTCAGGAGTGGTGCCCTGACGCAGGTAGACGTTGATCAGCGGCATGGTGTCCTCGTCTCGTTCCGGTGAGGTGGGCGGGATCAGTGCGGGGGGTACGGTCGGGCAGCGGGCCCAGGTCGGGGACGGGAACCTCGAAGAGGGCCGACAACGCGCTGGTGTTGAGGTACTGGCCGACGAGAGCGGTCGGTCCTTCCGTGCCGAACGCGGCCGCCGCCTCGGCGTAGAGGCCGTCATGCCGCCACGGTAGAAGCGCCGACAGCCATGCCGCCAACGAATGTCACGCATAGTGGATATGCTTTTTACTCATGGACGTCACGATGGCCGGCCTGCGGGTGCTCCGCGAGGTGGCCGAGCGGGGCACCTTTACGGCGGCGGCCCAGGAGCTGGGCTGCACACAATCGGCGGTCTCCCGGCAGGTGGCCGGCCTTGAACAGGCCGTTGGCGTCCGCCTGTTCGACCGCTTTCCGGGCGGCGTGCGACTGACCGCGGCGGGCCGGGCCTTCCTCCGCCACGCCGTGACCGCACTGGACGCGCTGGACGCGGCCGATCGCGAACTGCGCGGCGCGGAGGACGACTCGGGCCGTGTACGGCTCGGCTACTTCTCCGCCGCAGGACCGGTGCTGGTGGCCCCCGCGTTGGCGACCCTGCGCCGGGAGCATCCCCGCGTCCGGGTCGCCACCCGGGAAAGAACCACCCCGTCCCTGGTGAGGGCCCTGCGCGCCGGTGCCCTCGACCTCGCCCTGCTGTCCTCGCGGCCGCCGCACCGCTCCCCCGACATCGACGATCCGCCCCTTCACACCGAACCGCTGCTGGAGGACCGCCTGGTCCTGGCAGTACCGGCCGACGGCCGCTTCGCCGACCGGGTCGGCGTCACGGCCCAGGAACTCGCCGACGAGGTGTGGATCGCCAGCCCGTCCCGCCCCGGCGAGCCGTTGCTCGGCGTCTGGCCTGGCCTTCCCGGTCGGCCCCGGGTCCACCACGCCAGCCGCGACTGGCTGACAAAACTGCATCTGGTCGCGGCCGGGCTCGGTGTCACGACGGTCCCCGCCACACTGAGGTCCGCGACCCCGCCCGGCATCCGGCTCGTCACGGTGGCCGACCTCCCCGAGGAGCGGCGCCGCGTCAGCCTCGTACGGCTTCCTGGCCCCACCGCCCCACCGGTGGACGCCCTGCTTCACGCCCTCCGCCGGCACGCCGCCGATCTCGCCGACTGACAGCCGCACCGCGATGAGCATCGAAGCGCGGCGCCTCGGACAGCCCGCAAGATCTTCCGGCAAGCAGGGACGGCAGAGGCGCCGTCTCGCAGGGCGCGCCGGCAGTCGGCCAGGGGTGGCTGCAATGAGCGGAGCGGTACGGATCAGGTTGGGTGTGGTTCTTCCGGAGCGACCGCTCTGGTGCCGTACCCGTCAGCATTTTCCGGTGCACGTCGGACGACGGCCCGCCCTGGTCACCTGTGGGTCTCGCGTCCACGACGGGCGCCGCGGCCTTCGGCATCGCCACCGAGTCGTCGGCATCTCTACGAACTCATGGTGGACCGGTGCACAGTGGGCCGGGATCCCCCGCCGCACGGTGCTCGTGCCGGGACTCCGGGGGTGGCTCCGAGAGCCCGTACGTCATTCCTGCGGCCCTGTCCCCCGGGCATCCGCCGCCGCCAGGCCCGCGTCGACCGCGGACAGCGGAAGTGTCGGGTGCGTCAGGGCAGCCTCGGCAGCGGCGCGCAACGGGAGCGGCAGCCGGCCGCACCGTTCGGCGAGGGCGGTGGCACCGCGGCTGTCGGCACCGACCCGGTCCCCGAGGAGGGTACGCAGCAGCCGCAACGCGTCCCCGGGCGGCAGCGGGCCGAGCCCGATACGGTGGGCCCCGTGCCGGACGACCAGGTCGGCGAGGCGGCCCCGGCCGGTGGCGAGCACGGGGCAGCGCGGGGTGCCGGGGAGCAGCGGCCGTATCTGGTCCGCCGACGCGATGTCGTCCAGCACCACCAGCATGCGGCGCCCGGCGAGCAGGGTGCGGTAGCGGGCGGCCCGCTCGTCCGGTGCCTGGGGCATGTCGTCGCCGGATACGCCGAGGGCGCGCAGGAAGGCGGCGAGTATGTCGGTGGTGGCCGGGCCCGCTCCGGGGACGGAGCCGCGCAGGTCGGCGTAGAACTGCCCGTCGGGGAAGGCGTCGCGTACCCGGTGGCCCCAGTGGACGGCCAGCGCGGTCTTGCCGACCCCGGCGGGGCCGCTCAGGAGGCAGATCGCGGTGGTGGCAGCCAAGTGGTCGTCCAGGGCCCGTAGTTCGGCGACGCGTCCGGTGAATGCGGCGACGTCGGGGAGCAGTTGGGCGGGAACCGCCTTGGGAGCCGGGGCCGGTGGCGTTTGGGGAGGCAGGTCGGCCAGCGCCGTGACGACCAGGCGCCGGGTGTGAGGCCGTCCGGCGCGCCCTGCTTCCAGGTTGCGTATCGTGCGCACCGACACGGCTGCCCGTGCGGCAAGTTCCTCCTGGGTCAGCAGAGCGGCCGCCCGGCGCGACCGGACCCACAAGGCGAATTCCTCGTCCCGTAAAGCGGATTTCCCCCCGCCGAACGACATTCGACCCTCCCCGGAATCTCCCCGAAATCTCCCCTGGTCCGGTCTTGATCGTACGGACAAGAACCTGTTCTGCGCGCCTGGTTGGGGAGCGGCGGGGGACCAGGTTTCCATGCCTTTTGTCAGACCTTTGCCGTTCGATCGGCAGCCGGCGGGCTTCCGCGCCGCTTGTCCCGGCGGGCCTGTCGAGACAGAGTCCGGTCCGATGTGGCCTGGCAGCCACTCCGCGCGCATCGGCGTCTCGCGGACGGCCGGCGTGGGGCCCCGGCGCCGGCCGGGGCCCGTGATCCGCTCGAGCCGGTCGGCGGCGGACACGGCACACGTGGGCCCGGGCAATCGGTCGGCCTGCTATGCCAGGGGGCCGAGGTCACCCGTCAGGACCGTCTGGATGATCCGGGGCCGGTCCCAGAGGGCCAGGATCTCGTTCGCGATGTCCACGATGGGCAAGGGGTCCCGTTCGCCGTGCACCACGATCGCGGCGGCCGACAGGCTGCGTGGCACGGCTTTGGCGTCGAGCAGGACGCGCCACGCGTCGGGGCCGAGTTCCAGGAACTCCAGCCCGGTGAGCCCGGTGATCTCCAGGGGGTCGGCCAGCGTGCCCGGGTAGGCGGTGAAGGTGCGCAGCCGGGGCAGTCCGATCACGGGGGCGAGGCGGAACGGCGCACCGTCCCATCCGCCGATGGACAGGACTTCCAAGTCGGGGTGCGCGGCGGCCTGGACGCTCTTCAGGGATGCGACGTTGACCCTGGCCACGACCGGTGGCTCTCCCTGCGGCCTGCTGGGCTCCGCACCGAGCCGGCCCAGCACCATATCGGTGAGAGAGTCCGCGACGAACTCGGCGCCGATGAACTCCTCGTGGGAGAGCATGATGATCTGTCCAATGTGCCCGCGGGGGCCGGGTGTCAGATCGACGGCCAACTGGTCTCCGCCGCCGTTGTCGCCGAAGACGATCCAGCCGGGTGAGCCGACGAGCCCCTGCACCACGGCGTCGGGCGGGGTGACAACCGCCTCCATCGCCGCGAACTCCCAACGGCAGTACCGGGACGACGCGTCGGCGACGTACAGGCTGTCGAGTTCGAGCAGTTCGCAGCCGACCGCCGCGTACGCACGTTCCGCCGCCTCGTAGTCACCGCCCAGGTCCTCCCACCGCGCCCGTGTCACCCGGTAGAGCACCTTGAGCTCGTCCGGCAGCGCGACGCCGAGGCGCGCCTCCGTCGCGACGATCTCCTCCTCCGTGGCACCGATCGCCTGCGGCAACCGCTCGCGCAGCGTCCGCCCGAGCAGCGCCAGGTCCGCCGAAGGGGCCGGGACCGCCCCGGGCACGGGATCCGGGAGACGGCGCCAGGGCTCGGGAAGGGCGCCCTCGACCAGGAGGAGAGCTCCTGGGTGCGGGGTGCCGATACCGGGTTCCACGGCCGGGCTGGGCCCCAGCAGACGCAGCGTGGTCTCTCCGGTCGGCTGGATGTCCGCCGTGAACGAGATGTCGTCGACTCCGGCCTCCGCGAGCGCGCTCTGCACGCGCTCCACCGCGTCGAGCTCCTCCTGTATGTCCTCCACCTGGGCGGCTCGGCCCCGCGGCGGCATCGGTCGCTTCAGGGCGAGACTCCAACCGCCCCGGCCGATACTCCCTGCCACACGGACGGACCGGGCACCGTCCTTCTTCTCGTTGGAGGCCAGCAGGAGCCGCAGTACGGGCTCCCAGGTCGCGAAGTCGGCTATCGCTGCCACGGGCGGATTCTGATCAACCATGCGCAGACCGTACGGGCAGGCACTGACATCGATGCCGGTACTCGGGTTCCGGTGGTCGTGGCTCGGGCACTGATTGACGCTCGTCCCCGCACTCCGGGCTCCGCGCGGTTCGAAGAACATGACGCGGTCGCCTCCGCTTCGCGCCGGCTGGACCGCGAGCCTCGGGGTGGCGGTCGGGATCCTGGCACGGGCCTACGGGGACGCCCCCGACCACCGTGAAGAGTGATGTCCTGAACCCACTTCCCAGGAGGTCCGCAGCGGTCTTGAAGCATGTCTGCGCAGACCGGTCCACCCGGGCCGATGGCAAGATCGCTTCCAACTCCGCCTAGTTGCACAGGGATGTGACGAGCACTCAGCAGGGTTACCCCTCCTGGTGCATACCGCCCAGTGCCGTCGCCCTCTGCAGCGCCGGCACGAACTCCGGCTTCATCTTCAGGACGAGGATGGCCACGGGCTTGGCATCAGTGCGCACCAGCTCGAACCGGTGGAAGCTGAGCAGGGGCGTCAAGTTGGACATGTGCTTCAGCACGGTGATGTGGTCCCACGGCACGACGTGCTTCACCTGGCCGAACAGGCCGGTGACGGCGAGACCGCCGACATGGATGTGACACACGCGCACGCCCAACCGCGCGGACGCCCAGCCCCACGCTGCCCGCAGTCCCACCACGCCCAGGATCACGGCCACCGGGCGCATGACGGTGACGAGCACGCCGTCGGGCCTCTTGACGAGCAGGAATCCCAGCGCGATGAGGCAGAAGAGCACGACGAAACGCCGGCCCGTCTGCAGCAGCGCCCCCATGAGACCCGCTATCGGGTAACTCCCGCGCCTCGCACCGAGCTCCGCTTCGATCCCACCGCGCCGCACGTACCCGCCCCCATGCCATACCTGTCCTGATCTGATCGAACGGGACAACTATTAACGGGCGTACCTGCTTTGACAAGTCGACGGCTACGTGCAGCAGACCTTCCCGGAGGGGATCGCATACCCATCACCCGGTGTCAGGACACGAGATCGTAGATGCTGCGTGCCGTCAGCCACAGTCCGGCGAGCAGCGAAAGCGTGACGATCAGCTGCTCCTGGTGCCGGTCCGTCCAGTTGCACAGGGCGTTCAGCCGGGCATGTGCGGCCGTCGGCGCCCAGAGGGTGTACATCTCCATGACGATGAGGCTGAGCGTGGCCAGCAGGCAGTAGCCGGTCAGTGCGAGCCAGTCGGCCACGGTGGAAAGGTTCGCGTCGACAGCGGTGGCGGCGCCGGCTCCGACCAGTCCCCAAGGCTGCAGTACCCATGCCAGGCCGGCTGCGGTGACGGGGGAGGCCTCGTCGATCCGGGCCTTCCAGCGCGGCGGTCCGTGCGGGCGCGGCGGTCGGCGGTGCCGGTACGCGCCGTAGAACGCCAGCGCCAGGCCGATGGCGAGCTTCACGGCGGCCGCGGCGGTCGAGGGCGCGCTGTGACGGGCAGGGGGCTGACCACCCGTCAGCAACATCACACAGGCGATGACCGCGATCAGGTTGGCCAGCCACGACAGGAGAAACGCCAGGCCCTGGCGAACGCCGCGCGGTGAGGAGAGCAGCAGGATGAAGGCGCTGTTGTGCAAGGGCCCCAGGGTGATGGCTGTACCGATCACGAGCAGGTCGAGGACCATCGGATCAGTCGCTCCTGGAGGTCGGGACCGTCTTCCGCTTGTGAGGGGCAGGCCGGTCGGCACGATCGGGCGGCGCCGACGCGGTGCCGCATGCCGACTCTGCAGGGGGTGATACGGCAGGTCAAGCACGCTACGTCCGTGTCCCGAACCTGCAGGTATGTTCGTGTGTGATGTCGGGCGACCGGGTGCCGCGATCGCGGGAGCGCTTTTCGACTTCATGCCGACGCGCGCTTCATGCTGACGCGTGGTGAAGGGCGACGACGGCGTTCACGGTCCTGGTGATACGGCCGGCGCCGCAACGGCGTCTTCGCGGCAGGCCCCGGCCGTCAAGCTCCGGCCCGCTCCGCACCGCACCGCGTCGGACGCGCGGACCTCTGCACGACGGAGGGCGGGCCGTGCGCTCGGCAGTGATCTCCTGCCAACCGGTCCCCGCCCCCGGTCCCCGCCCCCGGTTCGCGCCCCCGGTTCTCCGGCACCGGTTCCCGCCGCCGGTCGTCGCATGGCACGGCCCGGCGACTGGTGCAAGCATGGAAGTGGTGCTAAGCACCGCTCCCGCTCCGAGTTCTCGCGAGGAGGGATCGTATGTCCAAGCGCCTGGTCATCTGCTGCGACGGCACATGGAACTTCGCCGATCAGCCGAGCAGAACCAATGTCGCCAAGGTCGCCCTGTCCGTGCTCCCGGGTTCCGTGAACGGGAGAGAACAGCGCGTCTACTACCACAGCGGCGTCGGCACCAACCGGTGGGAGCGCCTCAGCGGCGGCGCGTTCGGCGTGGGCCTGTCCCGGAACGTCCTCGACGCCTACCGGTTCCTCGTCGATACGTACGAGCCCGGTGACGAGCTGTTCCTCTTCGGTTTCAGCCGGGGCGCGTTCACCGCGCGCAGTCTGGCGGGGCTGGTACGCAACAGCGGGATCCTGCGCCGCGACCAGGCCGACCGGATCCGGCAGGCCTGGGCCCTCTACCGCGACCGGATCGAACGGCCGAGCGGCACGGCTTCCACGTTGTTCCGCCGCACCTATGCGCGCGAGACGGAGATCCACTTCATCGGGGTGTGGGACACGGTCGGCGCCCTGGGCATCCCGATCCCGGACGCCGCGTGGCTCCGGCCCGCGGTGAGCTGGTTCAACCACCGCTGGGCGTTCCACGACACCGACCTGAGCCGCTGCGTCAAGGGTGCCTTCCACGCGCTGGCCATCGACGAGCAGCGCTCGTCCTTCCGGCCGACCCTGTGGCACCAGCGGCCCGGCGCCGCGGAGCAGGGCCAGGAACTGAAGCAGGTCTGGTTCACCGGGGTGCACTGCGATGTCGGCGGCGGCTACAAGGAGACCGGTCTGTCCGACATCCCGCTGCTGTGGATGGTGGATCAGGCCCGCAGGTTCGGTCTGCGGTTCGACTCCGACGTGTTCACCGAAGCCGGGCCGAGCGCGACGACGGAGAGCATCGACTTCCGCGTACGGCCGGACAGTTCGGGGGACCTGCACGCCTCGCGTACAGCGTTGTTCCGACTGGCCAAACCTCTGTACCGGCCCCTCGGCAGGGCCGCGAACGACGAGGGCGTGCTCGACGGGAACGAGTTCCTGGCGGTACCGGCCAAGGAGCGCTACGACACGGACACGCACTACCGGCCGCCGGAGCTGGAGCGGTGTCTCGCCCGCCGGGACCGGATCCGGCTGGAGCCCGTGCTGCTGCCGGGACTTGCCGCGGGTCTGCCGCCCATGTCCGCCGCGGGATCCGCATCGGGGACGGCGGCCGACGCGCTGCGCGGGTCCCGCCGTGCCGAGTGACATCACGGCGAAGAACCGTCCGTCCGGCACGAGTTGCCGCCGGTGAAGGAGCGGCGTCTCGTCACGGACGCCGGACGCGCGGTGCTTCGGCCGTTCCTGGCCGGGTTCGGCTGGTGCGGCCTCGCTGAGTTCCGGTGGGAGTTCCGTTCCGGACGCGGGAAGGCGGCTGTCCGCGTCCGGAGCCGGGCCGTGGTGCCGGGCCGTGGTGCCGGTCAGCGGTAGGCCGCTTGGCCGGTGAGGGCCTGGCCGATGACCAGGGTGTGGATCTCGCTGGTGCCCTCGTAGGTGAGCACCGATTCCAGGTTGTTGGCGTGGCGCAGCGGCGAGTACTCCAGGGAGATGCCGTTGGCGCCGAGGACCGTACGGCATTCGCGGGCGATGGCGATGGCCTCGCGGACGTTGTTGAGCTTGCCCACGCTGATCTGCTCGGGGCGGATGCGTCCCTGGTCCTTCAGTCGTCCCAGGTGCAGGGCGAGCAGGGCGGCGCCTCCCAGGGAGACGCTCATGTCGGCGAGCTTCTTCTGGGTGAGCTGGAAACCGCTGATGGGCTTGCCGAACTGGATCCGCGCGTCGGCGTAGTCGAGGGCCGTCTGGATGCAGTCGCGGGCGGCGCCCACCGCGCCGAAGAGGATGCCGAAGCGGGCTTCGTTGAGGCAGGACAGGGGGCCGCGCAGGCCCTCGGCGTGCGGGAGCCGGGCGCTGTCCGGCAGCCGTACGCCGTCGAAGTGCAGCTCGGAGGTGACGGAGGCGCGCAGCGACATCTTCTGCTTGATGTTCCGCGTCGTGAAGCCCGGCGTTCCGCGCGGCACGAGGAAGCCGCGGACGCCGTCCTCGGTCTGGGCCCAGACCGTGGCGATGTCGGCGATGCCTCCGTTGGTGATCCACATCTTGGAGCCGTCGAGGATCCAGTCGCCGCCGTCGCGGACGGCCCTGGTGCGCATGTCGGTCGGGTTGCTGCCGAAGTCGGGTTCGGTCAGGCCGAAGCAGCCGATCGCCTCACCGGCGGCGAGCCGGGGCAGCCACTCCTGCTTCTGTTCCTCCGAGCCCCACTTCCAGATGGAGAACATCGACAGGGAGCCCTGCACGGAGACGAAGCTGCGGAACCCGGAGTCGGCCGCTTCCAGCTCCATGCAGGCCAGGCCGTAGGAGACGGCGCTGGTGCCGGCGCAGCCGTAGCCCTCCAGGTGCATGCCGAGCACTCCCAACTTGCCCAGTTCGGGGGCGAGTTCGCGGGCGAAGTGCGCGTTCTCGAACCACTCCCCGATGTGCGGCCGCACCCGGTCGGTGAGGAACTTGGCGACGGTGGCCTGGATCTCGCGTTCCTCCTCGGTGAGGACGGAGGCGAAGTCGATCAGCTCGAGGGGGTCCTTCATGGGCTTGGCGCCGTTCATCGTGTGCTCCTGGGGTGTTCGTCGTGCGCGGCCGGGGTGTTGGTGATCGGCCGGGGTGTTGGTGATCGGTCGGGGCCCGGTGATCGGTCGGGTGGCGGGGATCAGTCGAGATGGCGGGGGATCAGTCGGGGTGCCGGTGATCGGTCGGAGGTTCGGGGCGGCAGCGAGCCGGTGTCATGAATCGAGCCAGGCCCTGATGTCCTCGGTGTGCTCGCCGAGCCGGGGCGGTCGGCGTTCGTAGCGGGGCGGGCTGCCGGACAGGCCGATGGGGTTGGCGACCAGGTCCATCGGCGCGCCGTCCGGTCCGGTGACGGTGGCACGCGGACCGAGGCCCAGGCGTTCGGCCAGGTCGAAGGCCTGGGCCAGGTCGTTCACCGGCCCGCACGGCACTCCCAGCGGGGTGAGCCGGTCGGACCACTCGGCCGCGGTCCGTGCCGACAGCGACTCCCGCAGCAGCGGGGCGAGTTCGTCGACGTGTGCCACCCGGTCGGTGTTGGTCGCGAAGCGTGGATCGTCGGCCAGGTGCGGTGCGTCCAGCCCCTGGCACAGGGCGCGGAACTGGCGGTCGTTGCCGACGGCGACGACCAGTGGCCGGTCCTTCGCCGGAAGGACCTCGTACGGCGCGATCGACGGATGACGGTTGCCGAGGATGCCCGGCACCTGACCCGCGAGGGTGTAACCGCCCGACTGGTTGACCAGGCTGGACAGCAGACAGGAGAGAAGGTCGACCTCGACGTGCTGTCCCTCGCCGGTGGCCTCCCGGTGGCGCAGGGCGGCCAGGACACCGATCGTCGCGTGGAGCCCGGTGAGGACGTCCACCAGGGCCGCTCCCGCCTTCACGGGCTGCCCGGGGGCCGGTCCGGTGACGCTCATCAGGCCGCCGACGGCCTGGACCAGCAGGTCGTAGCCGGGCAGGGCGGCCCCCGCGCCGGCGCCGAAGCCGGTGACCGAGCAGTAGACGAGGCCGGGGTTGAACTCGCGGACCCGGTCGTGGCCGAGCCCGTACTTGTCCATGGTCCCGGGCCGGAAGTTCTCGAACAGGACGTCGGCCCGGCGGACCAGCTCGGTCGCCGTGCGCAGATCGCGTTCGTCGCGCAGGTCGAGCGCGAGGGAGCGTTTGTTGCGGTTGACGGACAGGAAATACGTGGCCTCCCCCTGGGCGTGGGGCGGTCCCCAGGCCCGGGTGTCGTCACCGGTGACGGGATGCTCGACCTTGATCACGTCGGCGCCGAGGTCGGCCAGCAGCATCGTGGCGTAGGGGGCGGCCAGGACACGCCCGAAGTCGGCGACGAGGACTCCGGCCAGTGGTCCGCCGGATGCGGTGCTCACGGTTGCCGCCCTTCCGACGGACGTACGTACACCGTCCTGGTCGCGATCGCGGTCCGGCCCGCGGAGGTCGACCCGGTGATCCCGGGACGCGCCGGGCCGACGTCGACCGATGCGTCGCCGTCGCCGGACCGCCGCTCCCCCGCGACCAGGTGGCGCGGGGTCCGAGCCGACCGGGAGAGCCCGCCTGCCGTGGCACCGCTGCCTGCACTCCGTGGCATCGGCCTTCCTTTCATCCGTCCGACTGTCCGACCGTATGTCCGTATGTCCATGCGTCGTGTGCGCCACGTGGGCGTCTCGGGCTCCTGAGGCGCCATTGTGCGAACCCCGCACGGGGCACCGCACCGGACGAGATGTCCCGTACAAGACGATCACTGCAGGCCGATCTGTCCATGGCCGCTGCGACCGGGCGGGTGCTTGGCTCCTCGCCTCCATCCCCGTACGTTCGGAGGACCTTCATGCCCGGTGTTTCCCGGCCTGCCGGCGGCCCCGGCCTCCCGCAGGTCCGGCGGGTCGTGAGCGAGATCCCCGGCCCGCGCTCGCGCGAACTGCTGGCCCGTCAGCGCGGACTGGTGCCGGCCGGTGTCGGCGCGGCCCTGCCCGTGTTCGTGGAGGCCGCCGGCGGCGGGGTGATCGTCGACGTGGACGGCAACTCCTTCATCGACTTCGGCAGCGGTATCGCCGTGACGACGGTCGGCAACTCCGCCCGGGCCGTCGCGAAGCGCGCGGCGGCGCAGCTGCGCCGTTTCACCCACACCTGTTTCCTGGTCAATCCGTACGAGTCCTATCTGGACGTGTGCGAGAAGCTGAACGAGCTGGCCCCGATCCCCGGCGAGAGGCGCACGGTCCTGGTGAACTCCGGCGCCGAGGCCGTGGAGAACGCCGTCAAGATCGCCCGCTCCGCCACCGGCCGCCCCGGCGTCGTCGTCTTCGACCACGCCTTCCACGGGCGCACGCTGCTCACGATGAGCCTCACCGCCAAGAACACGCCGTACAAGCAGGGCTTCGGTCCCTTCGCACCCGAGGTCCACCGCGCCCCGATGGCCTATCCGTACCGCTGGCCCACCGGGCCCGAACGCTGTGCCGAGGAGGCGGCGTCCGCCCTCGCCGACCTGCTGGACCGGCAGGTCGGCGCGGACAACGTGGCCGCCGTCCTCATCGAGCCGATCCAGGGCGAGGGCGGTTTCGTCGTCCCGGCTCCCGGTTTCCTCGGCCGCGTCGCCGAGATCTGCCGCGGCCGGGGCATCCTGCTGATCGTCGACGAGGTCCAGTCCGGGATCGCGCGCACCGGGCGGATGTTCGCCTGCGAGCACGAGGGCGTCCGGCCCGATCTGATCACGACCGCCAAGGGGCTCGCCGGCGGACTGCCGCTGGGCGCGGTCACCGGCCGCGCGGAGCTGATGGACGCGGTACCGGCGGGTGGTCTCGGGGGGACCTTCAGCGGCAACCCGGTGGCCTGCGAGGCGGCGCTCGGCGTCTTCGAGGAGATCGAGACCCATGGTCTGGTCGACCGGGCGCGGGAGATCGGCGACATCATGCTCGCCTTCCTCGGCGGACTCGCCCGCCGCTGCCCGGCGGTCGGGGACGTCCGGGGCCGGGGTGCCATGGTCGCCGTCGAGCTGGTGGAGCCGGCCGGCGACCGGCTGCCGGACCCCGGTCTCGCGGCGCGCGTCGCCAGGCGGTGCCACGAGGACGGACTGCTGGTCCTGACCGCCGGCAGCTACGGCAACGTGCTGCGCTTCCTGCCGCCCCTGTCGATCACCGACGCCCTGTTGGAGGAGGGCCTGTCCGTCCTCGCGGAGGCCGTCGGCAAGGAGACCGACGTGGCCGTCGCCTGACGTACGTCACCTGCCGTCCGACCGTGCCTCAGAGCCGGTCGGACGCCGGCTGGTCACGCCGATCACGGGCCGCTGACGGTCTCGGAGTCGTCGGACCGGCACACACCACGTGATCGGGACTGCCGCCGTGTCCGGAGCGCGGATCGCAACCGTCACGCGTCTCGCACGACCCGGGCGCCCCGACACGCTTTCAGAGGAAGACGCGCGCCACCTCCAGCCACTTCCGGGCGTCCTCGCCGGTCGCCGTCATGTCGGTCTCGGACCAGGGGCGACGCCGGGTGACACACAGGCAGAAGTCGAGGGCGCCGCCCTGCACCCGTTGCGCGGCAGCCTCGGGGCCCCACACCCAGGTCCGTCCGTCAGGTGCTGTCAGCTCGACGCGGAAGGGGTCCGCCGGCTCGGGCAGTCCGACGGCGGCGAAGGACAGCGCCCGTCCCAACACCCCCAGCGACGCCACGTGCCGCAGTCGATCCGTCGGGCGGCGTGTCACGCCCACGGCATCGAAGACGTCCTGCCCGTGTGCCCAGGTCTCCATCAGACGAAGGGGTGCCATCAGGGCCGGGGTCACCTCCGACATGTACCAGGGGAACGCGTGGTCCCATGGTGTGTCGCGCAGTGCCGCCGCCAGTTCCGCCCGACCGGCCCGCCATTCGTCCAGAAGCACCTCCCGCGGTCTGGCCGCTCCCGCGGCGGCGGCCTTGTCCGCGTACCCGCTGCCTTCGGCTTCCGCCCGCCCGAGTTCGGCGCCGAACGCGGCCGGGGTGCGTAAGGCGCTGAGTGCGTTCGCGTCCGCCCACGCGAGGTGGGCTATCTGGTGGGCGACCGTCCAGCCCGGTGCCGGTGTCGGTAAGGACCAGTCGTCCACTGCCCTGACCAGGACGTCGAGCTCGTCCCCCTCGGCCACCAGCGCGGACAGGACACCGGCGTCGTCTTCGTCGGGAACGGCGAGGTCGTAGTTCAACATGTGCGCCATGGTGCCACTTTGTCCCGGCCGACGGCGGAGACGAAGTGTGCGGGCGGACTCCGGTGCCGCCGGAGTCCGCCCACGCGGTGGCGGGGTTCATGGCTCCACGGGACCACCGTGCTTGCTCGACCTTCTCCGTACTGCGCTCGGGCTCTCAGCCGGTTCTGTCCCTGCGTCAGCCGATTCGGCCGCTGCCGCCGGGCTCCTGCCAGACGGACAGCGCCAGCAGGAGTTCGGCGCGCACATGGGCCGAGTCGAGGTCCGTCCCGAGCAGGCCGCGCACCCGCTCCATGCGGGCGCTCAGGGTGTGCCGGTGCACGCCGAGCGCCGCCGAGGCCGGGGCCCACTGGCCGTTGTGTTCCAGAAAGGTACGCAGCGAGACGAGCAGGTCGGTGCCGTGTCCGGCGTCGTACGCGGCGAGCGGGGCGAGCTGCGTCTCGGCCAGCGTCGCGAGGATCCTTCGCGTCTCCGGTACGGCGGCCAGCAGCCGGCCGGCCAGCGACTCGAAGGGCACCACGCCGGACTCGCCGCGGGTCTCGGCGGCCGAGGAGGAGTTCAGTGCCTCGGTCAGGGCCGCGGGCACGTCGGACAGATCGTGCGCGGCGCTCAGGCCCGCCCACACCCGTGACCTCAGCCGGGCCCGCGCGCCGTCCGTCACCGTCTGCGCCGTGACCGCATGACCGGCGGGCAGCAGCACCGCGGCGCAGCCGGCGTGCCCCCGACCGAACAGCGGAAGACCCCGTTCGGTCAGCTCGTTTCCCACGGCCTCCAGGATCCGGCGCGGACTGCTGCCGCGCAGCACGAGGACGCGGAGGCCCTCGCGGACGGGGAACCCGGCCTCGGTGAGATGGTCCAGGGCGGCGGGGGCCGCGACGCCGCCGTCCAGCAGCATCCGCAGGAACAGTGCGTTGACCCGGTTCTGTTCGTCGCGCAGCCGCAGGGGTTTCTCCGCCTCCAGGGCGACCAGCGACGCCGCGTGGCCGAGGAGGAGATGGTCGACGGGTGTGAGGGTCCGGTCGGCGGTCAGGATCAGGCGGCCGTGGGCGCGCGGTCCCACGCGGACCTGCTGCACGGCCACCACACCGTCCCGGCCCGTACTCACCGCGGCCGCCGCCCGCTCCGATGCCCGCAGACCGGCGAGCGCGGCGGCCTCGGGCACCCCGGCGCCCGGCGGATGGGACGCGCGCACCTTGTTCTCGTGGTCCATGAGGACGACGGAGGTGCCCGTGGAGGCGGCCAGCTCCCGCACCACCGCCTGGGCCCCGCCGTGCAGCGCGGCCCGGGTCATCCGCGGCTGAAGACGTGACGCCTGGACGACGCCTTCGTACTGCTGCTCGGCCAGACGCTCCATGACCGCCTTGGTGACGGCCACGAACGGTGTGGGCAGCGGCACCTCGAGGAGCGGCAGCCCGGCCCGCTCGGCGGCCTCGACGAGCGCCGGGGGCACCTGCTCGTGCGACAGACCGACTCCGAAGCCCACGGCGGCCACCCCGGCTTTCGCCAGGCGGCCGACGTACTCCTCGCAGCCGGCTGCGGTCTCGGCCAGCCGGAGTCCGGTGGTGAGCACCAGCTCTCCGCCGTTCAGCCAGGGCGCCGGGTCGGCGAGTTCGATGCTGTGCGCCCAGACCACTTCCCGGTCCAGGTCACCGTGGCCCGCCAGCACCCGCAGACGCAGATCCTGATGCCGTACCAGCCAGGCGAGCGGTACGCCCATCGCGCTCACCACCCATGACCTTTAAAAGTAGAGGTAAATATGTTTGCCAGTCTACGACGGAGGGCCGTCGGTGGCAGTGCCACCGACGGCCCCGGACGGAGGACTCGGACGATCTCAGGCGGATGCGGGGGCGGAATCGGAGTCGGAGGCGGGGGTTTCGGTCGAGTCGGAGCCGGATTCGGGGGCGGAGGCCTGGGCCGGGTCGGGGTCGAAGTCGGAAGCCTGGGCGGATTCGGGAGCCTCGGGGGCGGAGGCTTCGGCTGCGTCGGAGTCGGGGGTCGAGTCGAGGTCGGAGGCGGCAGCGGGGTCGGGGTCGGCAGCGGAGTCCGCGTCGGGTGCCGAGTCGGCGGCTGCGGGCGAGGACGGCTCCTGGTCGGAGGGGGCCTCCGCGGCTTCGGCAGCGGCCGCCGCGTCCCCTGCCGGGGCCGCCAGCGCGTCTCCCGCAGGGGCGTCCCCGCGCTCGTGCGGCTTGGCGACCGCCATGTAGAGAGCCCCCACGCCCACCACTACGACACCGCTGACCAGCACGATGTAGTTGTCGTACCAGGGCGTCCCGGGTGTACGCGGCCAGCAGATGTTGACCAGCGAGACGACGCCGTAGCCGAGGGCGCCGATCGTGACCGGGTATCCCCAGCGCTCCAGCCGGTACTCGCCGGACGGCCGCCAGCCGCGCAGCCGCGCCCGCAGGGAGGCGAGGACGACCATCTGGAAGGCCACGTAGATGCCGAGGGTGGAGAACGAGATGATCTTCACCAGGGCGTCGGCGGAGTACGCGGAGCCCACGATGATCAGCCCGGGGACGACCGCCGCGAGCAGCAGGGCGTACGGGGGCACGCGCAGCCGCTCGGAGAAGGCCGCCAGGACCCGGCTGCCGACGATCATCCGGTCACGGGCGAAGGAGTAGGTCAGCCGGCTGGCGGCGGCCTGCAGGCTCATCGCGCAGGAGATGAAGGAGAGCAGGACGATGACCAGGACGGCGCGGGCACCGCCGGTGCCGAACGCGTCGGTGAGCACCGTGGTCACCGGGTCGGCGTCCTTGCCCGATATGACGGCGCCGAAGTCGCTGACGGAGAGGATGAGGGCGAGGCACACCGCCAGCGCGGCGGCTCCGCCGATGTAGATGGTGCGCCGCATGGACGCCGGGATGCGCCGTCCGGGGTTGGGCACCTCCTCGGCCACGTCGCCGCAGGCCTCGAAGCCGTAGTACTGGAAGACGCCGATGAGCGAGGCCGCCGCGAAGGCGTAGAGGTACGAGTGGCTGCCCTGGGAGCCGTAACTGTCGAACAGGACGCCCAGCCCCTGGTGACGGTTGGCGATCAGCAGCCAGGCGCCCACCACGACGGCGCCGACGATCTCGGCCACGAACCCGAACACGGCGACGGTGGAGAGCACCTTGGTGCCGCCGAAGTTGATGACCGTCGCGAGCGCGAGGAGTGCGAGCGCACAGAGGATCGTGGTCGTGGTGCTGGAGGTGAACCCGAAGACCGCGGCCACATAGGGGCCGGCGCCGTAGGCGACCGCCGAGATGGTGGAGAGCAGCGCGAGGAGGTAGATCCAGCCGGTCATCCACCCCCACTTGCGGCCCCACAGCCGCCGGGCCCACGGGTAGACCCCGCCGGCCACCGGGAACTCGGCGACGACCTCACTGAAGACCAGGGCCACCAGCAGCTGCCCGACGCCCGCGATCACGAACGCCCAGAACATCGGCGGACCGCCGGCCATCAGGGAGGCCGCGAACAGGGTGTACACGCCGACGACCGGCGAGAGGTAGGTGAACCCCAGCGAGAAGTTCGCCCACAGGCTCATGTCCCGCTTGAACTCCGACTGGTAGCCGAGAGCGGCGAGGCGCTGGGCGTCGGCGTCGGCGGGGGTGTCCGAGCCGGTGTCTGCGGGGGCGGGTGGGGACTGCGTGGCGTCGGTCATCGACGGGCTCCTTGGAGGAAAACACGCTGCTGTATCGGATGTCGGCGGAACAGGAACGCGAGATGGAGCGGGTGAGGGCCGGCAGGTGTCCGGCGTCTCGAGTGCGCGAAAGCTACTACATTGAAGTTCAAAGGACAACGGTTTGACTGATAGCCTGGGAACGATCTCTGGTCATGGACGCGCGACCTTCGAGGAGGGGCCGTGGCAGCACTGGACGGCCGCTCGCCGGTGATGAGCGCCGCCTTCGCGCCCCTCAGTGATTCCGGGCGGGCGGACATGGTGGTCCGCCGGATCGCCGAAGCGGTCACCATCGGGCTGATGTCCGACGGGGAGCAGCTCCCGAGCGAGAGCGATCTGGCCTGTCAGCTCGGCGTCGCCAACGGCACCGTCCGCGAGGCCCTGGCGATCCTGCGCGAACAGGGCCTGGTGCAGACCCGGCGCGGACGCAACGGCGGAAGTTTCATCCGCAGCCCGGAAGAGGGCCTGGCCAGGATCCATCAGGCGCGTCTGAGGGAACTCGGCATCTCGGAGCTGCGTGATCTCGGCGACGAGCAGCTCGCCGTCTCGGGCGCCGCGGCCCGCTTCGCCGCCGAGCGCGCCCCCTCCGACCTGGCCAGGAGCCTGGACCGGCTGGTCACCGCCCTGCGCAGGGCCGAGTCCCCCGCCGAACGGCGCAAGGCCGACGCCCGCTTCCACATCGAGATCGCCGTCGCCGCGCAGTCCGTCCGGCTCACGCGGCTGGAGGTCCGGCTCCAGGCGGAGCTGGGGCCGCTCCTGTGGCTGCCGGGGGGCGACGACCCCGACGCCTCGTCCTTCGCCGACCAGCATCACGAGATCCTGGTGGCCGTCGCGGCCGGTGACGCGGCGGAGGCCCGCCGCCTCGCCGAGGAACACACGGTCGCCGGCGCCCGACATCTGGTACGCACACACCTACGTCTGACCGACGCCTGACCGAGAGGCCGACCGGCGCCTCACCCGGGGCGCGACCGACGACCGCCCGACGCCTGACCCGGTGGCGCAACCCGCGCCGCCTTCCTTGACGGAGCGCAGTGATGACCAGCACCCCGCCGACCGGCATCGTCCGGTGCAGTGAGTCCGTCCAGGCCGCGGTGGAGTCCGTCTTCTCGGCGCTGGCCGTCCTGGAGGCCGCGGCACGAGCCCGGCTGAGCGCGACCGTCGGGAAGGGCAGGAATCCGGGGACGAGCGACATCGCCGCTCTGCGGCCCGCGATCCAGGCCCTGTTGCGCGAGCAGGGCGAGCGGTTCAACGGAGCGGGTGTCGTCATGGCGCCCGACGCGCTCGCCGACGCCGCCTACCACCTCGAATGGTGGCAGCACCGGGCCGGTGAGCGGTCCCCCCGGCCGCTGCGGCTGAACCTCGATCCACGGACCGAGAGTTTCTACGACTACACCTTCAAGCCGTGGTTCGTGATCCCCCGCGACGAAGGCCACGGCACGGTCATGGGACCGTACGTCGATCTGCACTGCGCCGGGCTCTACATCCTGACGTTCACCCGCCCGCTGACGGTGCACGGCGAGTTCGTCGGCGTCGTCGGCGCCGACATCCCGATGACGGCGTTCGAGCAGATCGTCGTCCCCCCGCTCAAGCATCTGGGCGGCGAGTCGGTGGTGATCACCAGCGAGGGCCGGGTCCTCGCCGCGAACACCCCTACCTGGGCCGTCGGGGAAATGGCCCGCACCCTGCTGAGCCGCGAGGCCGGGGTCGAGCGGGCAGCCGTACGCACCCCCGAGGTCGACTGGAGCGTGCTCCGCGTACAGCCGCTCACCGATCCCTCTCAGCCTTCGCAGTCCTCCGCCACCGGCTGAAGAGTGGTCCGAGGGCCAAAGGAGAGTGCTCGGTTCGGCGTCCGCCACGAGGCGACGACCGTGCTGGTCACCGGACGCGGTCCTCGACCGGGTGACCGTGACCGGCAGACAGCCTTCCGGTGCTCACCAGTCCCGGGTGGCGATCAGTTCCTCCACGTCCGCGTCCGTGAATCCGTAGGACGACGCGATGAACCAGAAGTCCTCGGCGATCTCCTCGCGCGCGACCGTCTCGATCTCGCTCCCGGCCGCCTCGAACTCCGCCTCCAACAGGTTGAACTCCTCCGTCGCGGCCTGGGTGAGCGCATACAGTCCGGCCAGGTCCGACGGCCGATCGGCCTCGATCCGCTCGCACAGGCGCATCAGAATCGCCTTGCCCTTGTCGACGACGTCATCCGGGAAGTACGCGTCCGCATACAACGGCCGCATAAACGCCCGCTCCGCTACCCGCTGGTTCGTGATCGGCATGGCGTCCTCACCCCGTAGAAGTACCGACGCACCCGATCATGCACCAGAGCACTGACAACGCCCTGCCCTCCCTGTCTGTCCCGCTACGGCACCGGGCCGCCGAATCAGGACGTGGCGGCCCGGACACGGGCCCGGTACCAGCGTCGGTGCACCGCGGGTTCGACGCACAGCACCGCGGCGCCGGCGATCACTCCGACCAGCAGGGCGGACCCACCGCCGCCGTTGAGGACCGCGCCCAGGCAGGCCGCGACGACCACGAGCGGGCGCAGCAGGGTCAGCGGACCGAGACCGACGACGATCGCGAAGCCACTGGGGCGAAACGGCAGGACGAAGTAGGCGGCGAGCAGAAGCAGGACGGCGGCGGCGTAGACGGTGAGGGGAAGCAGGTAGCCAAAGCCCCCCGCGGTCAGGGTGTCGTAGGTCCGTGCCGGGTCGCGTGTGGTCAGCAGCAGGAGGGCGGCGGTCAGCGCGGGGGCGAGCAGCAGGGCGGCCCCGACGGCCAGTCCTCGCAGGGCCGCTCGGGCGGTGGCACGTTGTTTACGGATGCGTGCGTCGCTGCCGGCATAGGCGCGAAAGCCGCTGAACGCCGCGTCGACCAGCCCCAGGAGCACCAGCGGTACGGCGGGCGTCATCGGGTGGTCTCGGCGAGGTGCTCGGGGCCGACGATACGGCGTGCGTCCCGCCCGAGGGCCCGGCGAAAGGACGCCTCCAGGTGCGGGCGCACCCCGATGACCGGGCGCACCGTGGCGCAGAACGGGTTCACCACACCACGCGGCTCGTACAGCATGGCGTGGATGCCGGGTATCGAAGCGGCGCGCAGGAGTGCCTCGTCGCTGTGGGCGCGCAGCGCTGAGACGACGCCGTCGTGGCGGCCGAGCGGGCTGCGCATCCGGGCACGGTGGAAGACCCAGGCACCTATGGGCGCGAGACGGGTTGCGGCGATATCGAAGTGGCAGAAGGCATGCGCCGGTGAGGCAGCCTGGGCCTGGAAGAACTCGGTCAGTGCGGGACCACGGAAATGGTGCAGGACGCCGGTGGAGACAAAAACGGTCGCGGCCTCCGGCAGGTCGAAGGCATTTCCATGGACGAAACGGCAGTCGAGCCCCTCGACCCGGGCGAGGCGCTCCGCTTCTGCGACCAGCGTGGCATCCAGGTCGACGCCGACCAGTTCGACGTCCGCGCCGAGGGCGTCGGTGGCGGCCAGTCGGCGGACCAGGTAACCGAGCCCGCAGCCGACGTCCACCAAGCGGTACGGCCCGTGCTGCCCGGTGGTCGACCGAATCGCGGTGAAGAGCGGGCCGAGCAGGTGGACCAGGCGTTCGCCGATCCGCAGTTCCTCGCTCAGTCGCTGGAGCTCGGTGTGCACGCTGACGAGCAGACGGTCCACGGCCCGCGCATCGAGTACGCCGTCCTGGTCCGTAGGCAGTTCGGCGACGATCCGGGCCGCGCGCTCGTCTCCGCTCTCACGGAGCCGCTGTATCACCTCGGCACGCCGAACCGGCAGCCGACGGCCGCTGCGGGGGTCCACCGACATGATCAGGTCGGAAATCTCAAGCCGCTGCACAAGGCAGCACCCTACGACCTCCCCCGCCGGGCTCAGCGGACGGCTGCCCCGGCTTGGGACCGGGCGTGCGACGACCGGGGCGCGTCCGGCGTTGTGCCCGGCTGAAGACTGCCGGGTTCCGGCATCGACGGCGGTCTGTGGCGGCTCTAGCGTTGCGGCCGATGAGCAGGGCTTGTGGCCGGCGAGGGAGCGGATCGTGATGGTCTTCCGGTGGTGCTGCGTCGCCTTGGCCCCGGCGGTGATCCTGCTTTCCGGGGTCGCGATGCCGCGCGGTGGGACGCCGCCCGCCGGGCACGGCCGCCGGTCTCCCACACCGATCAGTGAGCGGTCCGGCCGTGCGGTCCGGGTCGGGGAGCTGCGGTGAGCGCCTTCCGGATCCGTCGGACCCCCGAAGGCGAACTCCCCACGCAGATTGTGGAGTTGCGGCCGGGGTCGGTGGAGTTCAGGTTCGATCGCCGTGGCCCGGAAACCGTCGTGCTCTTTTACGGCGGACATATGCGGGCCGGGCTCACCCTAGGCGAGGAGGTGTTCACCGAAGCGGGCTGCTCCGTGCTGGTGCCGTCACGGCCGGGATACGGCTGTACCCCCGTGACAACCGGTAGGTCGGCGACCGGCTTCGCCGACGTCACCGCTGAGTTGTGCGCGCATCTCGGCATCACCCGGGTCACGGCGGCAGTGGGTGTTTCGGGCGGCGGGCCCACCGCGGTCGCGCTGGCCGCACGGCATCCGGACCTGGTCGAGCGGCTGATCCTGCAGAGCGCTGTGGGCCCCCTGCCGTGGCCCGACCGCCGTACGTATCGTGGCGCCCAGGTCATTTTCGCGTCCCGCACCGAGTCGGTGACGTGGGCGCTCGTGCACACCATCGTGCGGCACACGCCCGACGCGGCGTTGCGGCTGCTGCTGCGTGACCTCACCGTCCTCCCGGTCCGCCAGGTGGTGGCGGGGCTGCGACCCGAGCACCGGGCGACGGCCCTCACCCTGTTCTCCCGGATGCGGTCGGGGCACGGGTTCCTCAACGACCTCGCCGACCTGCGCACCGGTCCGGATCTGAAGCGCCTGCTGGCCGAGGTCTCTCAGCCGAGTCTGGTGATCGCCGCCCGTCATGACGGTGCCGTGTCCTTCGCCCATGCGCTGGAGCTGCAGGCGGCCCTGGAACGGGCGGAACTGGTCGAGAGCCGGGCGGACAGCCACTTCGTCTGGTTCGGGGACGACTGGGCTGTCATCGCCGACCGTGTCCGCGACTTCCTTCTGTCCGATCGTCGGCCATAGCCGCCCTCCTCTCCGCCTGATTTTCCGGTCTTCTCGCGTGAGAGCGGCGTCCGGACGACGCCGACACTCAAAAAGCACATCAACGACGTCCGCACCCGCCCGGATCCGCAGACACCGACTGGCCGCCTCTCGTGGGATGCGTCGTCGCATACCGACGACGATGCAGAACAGCCGGTGAGCAGCGCCCGGAAACGAACCCTCCGCAGCGACTTTCACCCGTGCTCGACGCTGTATCGATGGCCCGCTGACGACTCCCTGACGTAACGTTGTCACTGGTGTGCCGGGAAGTCTGGTCGGCGAAGGTCCTTCGACGCCTTCCTCGGGAAAGGTCTTCGCGTGCCTGCCACTCCTCGGGTCACCATCACCACGGCGATTCCCACCGCCGGACGCACACCGCGCCGTTCCGTCCTCTTCTTCGCGTTCGCCTTCGCGGTGATCGCCGACCCGGTGTCCTCCGTCGCGTACGCGATCGAGGCGGCCCTGCGCGCCCTGAACGGCGACCTCGCCCTACTCCTGCCGACAATGAGCCTGGTGATCGGGCTGGTCGTCGTGGTCACCGCCAACTACTGGCAACTGGTGCGCCGCTTTCCCAAGGGCGGCGGCGCGGCAGCCGCGGCGGCACGCGCGTTCGGGCCGCACTGGACGTTCCTGCCCATCGGTGCCCTGGTGGTCGACTTCGTCCTGACCATCGGCATCTCCATCGCAGCCGCCTCCAGCGCAGCCATCGCCCTCCTCCCCGCCCTGGCCGCCTGGCGTATCCCGCTGGCCCTGGTGCTGCTGGTCGTAGTGGCCGGGCTGACCTGGTTCGGGCACGGCGGACGTCTGCTGTTCGCCGTCATGACCGTCGCCTTCGTCGTCTTCTCCGTCACCGTGCTGATCCTGGGCTTCACCTCGCCGCACACCACCGGCCACGCCGCCCCATCCACCACCCCAGGTCACTCCGCCGTAATGGCCGTGGTGCTGGCCTTCCCGGTCGCCATGGCCCTGGCCACCGGCATCGAGGCGCCCTCGACCGCGATCGCCCAGCTCGGCCAGCTCGACGACACCCAGCGCCGCCGCTTCGGCCGCGGCACCCTCGCCCTGCTGGTCGTGATCGTCGGCGGCCTGACGCTGGCCCTCACGGCCCTGGCCGTGCAGTTGCACATCGGCATTCCCGGCACCGACTCCACCCAGATCGCCGACATCGCGCACGCCGCCGCCGGACCGGGCCGACTCTACGGAGCCTTCCAGTTGACCAGCTCGCTGCTCCTGCTCGCGGCCGCCAGCTCCTCCTTCCAGGCCGGCCCCGGACTGCTCAAAGCCCTGTCCGGCACGCCGGAGCAGCCCGGCGTCCTGCCGCCGGTGCTGGGACGGGTCAACCGCCACCACACCCCGTACTGGTCGGTCGTGGTCTACCTGGCCGCCGCCGCGCTCATCGTCGTCGCGGCGGCCGGCCAGGAACAGGAACTGGTCCTCTTCTACGCCGTCGCGGTCTTCGTCAGTTTCCTGGTGGGCCTGCTCGCCATGGCCCGCTTCGCCCGGCGCGAGGGCAAGCCGGCCCTGGCCTGGATCAACGGCCTTGCCGCGACGGCCGTGGCCTTCACCCTCGTGGTGAACCTGCTGCGCGGATGGCCAGTGCTGTCGATGGTGGCCACCCTCCTGATCGCCGCCGGCCTGTACGTCCGCTGGAACCGCGCCGGCCGGCCCTCCGGCATCGAGGACGTCGAGGCACAGGCGGAAGTGGCCTGACCGCCACCGGCGGCGGACAGCCCTGCCCACCGCCGGTTCGCCGTGCACGCACTTCCGAGGTGCTGGAGCCTTTCGGGTGCCGGAGCAGCGAGTCAGCCGGTCACCAACTGCCGCGAGACACCGTCGAGGCATGCGGGGCGCCGGGGGACCGGGGCAGTGCGCCCGGACGACGTCACTGCCGGAGGCTGCCCATCTCCGCTGCGAACGGCACCGGATCGCTCTCGAACCCCCGGACCATCTCGCGGAACTCCCACGTCCCGGACGCGTCCTTGGTGAACTCGGCGACCGTCGCCGCCGTGGCATCGGCGACTCCTGCGAAGTCGTCGACCAGCAACTGCCGGTAACCCTCGGCAACGACCACCCCGGCGTTGGAAATATCGCCGAACGCACGAGGCCCACCGTCCTGGTGGATGGCCACGCCCACCACCACCCGACCGTAGACGGACGACATCCGGTCGAACTCGAACACCATCGCCTCGACGAACCCGAAACCCATCCCGGTCTCGCTGTGCCGACTCATGTTGATGGTGCCGTCCGGCGACCGGCTCTCGTAATGAACGACGTACACCGGCCGCCCGTAGGGATCGCCCGCCGAGTAGGTCGCGGCGATGATGTCGAGATGCCGAGGCGGCTCCCCGAAAGGACTCGGATCCCACTTGAGCCTCACTTCGGCCTTGGCCAGCCCCCCGCCGACACCACTCACCTTGCCGCTCCCCGTCAGACCGTCGCGGGATGTTCCCGCCCCGTCAAGTATGCGCAGTGGCCTGGTATTTGATGCCTCCTTGGTGGAACCGGCATCTGCTCGATCGCCCGGGGGTACGGAATCACCTCGCACCGGGCCGAGACCGCCGCGGAACTCGAATCGCTCGTCGAACGGCGAAGGTCTGGTGTCCGTCAGCGCTGTTCGTGGGTGCGCTGTTCGTGGGTGGGATGAGGAAGTTCGACATAGGTGCGTGTGCCGTGGGCGTCGGTGACGTCGATGACGACACTCGTCCAGTCGGCCGTGGGAATCTCGACGATGCCGGTGGAGTAGGCGCTGTGTTCCAGCATGTCCGGGGTCACCTGGACTCCGGTGAGCTCTTCGGCGAGTGCGATGTAGTCCTCGACATCACAGCCGCCGCCCTCGATGTCGAACCCCACGTGGCGCATGAGGTCGACGAGTTCGTCAGGGGTACTGCCGTCACGGTGGAGCGGGCCTTCGAACCGGGTGCGCAGTTCGCCGTCCTCCCACCAGGAGAAGAGGCTCATGGCGTTGGGGCTGCGGAAGTGCGAGACGCCCCGGGTGCCGGCGGTGACGCGCTCCATGGAGTCGGTCTGGATCTCGATGCCACCGTTGATCTCCAAGGCCAGGACCCAGTCGGCGTCCCTACCCCGGACGAGGGCGGCGCCGACGAACATGCGATCACCCCATTCCTCCTGATCGTCCTGGAAGTCGCGGTCCCGGGCGACGAACGCGTCGAAGCCGGTGACGTCTCCCTGCGGGGCCGCGCCGAGGCGGTCGAGGAAGGTGCGCGGCGAGAGTCCCCGCACCAGCGTCAGGGTGTATCCCTCGAGCAGGAAGCCCCTGTGGAACGCTCGGAACCAGGAGCGATCTGACGGTTCGACATTCATGGCCGTCATGCTGTCAGGTGCCACTGACAGAGCACTGCCCGAGGCCGGAGCCGATCGGCGGGATGCGGAGAAGCTCCTGGCGGTCGGTGGGTGGTCTTGGTCGCCACTCCGTCCGCCAGGAGCTTCTTCACCGGGTCCTACGGGGGTGCCTCACCCGGGAGGCGGCCCCGTGAGCGGGCCGTCTCCCGGGGCGGCGGGATCAGCAGGGGAAGGTGCCGCTGTAGAGGGCGTGTCCGTAGGAGGAGGTCCCGGAGCCGAAGCCGTAGATGCCGTCGTCGCTCCAGACCGCTTCGCGGAAGCCGCTGACGCAGGTGGAGGCCGGTGCGAGCGCGAAGCCCTCCAGGTTGTCGGTCGGCATGACGGCCGGGTTCGTGTAGGTCACGTCCGGCACGATCGCGCCGGAGGCATTGACCTTCATGAAGGTGTGGGTCTCACCGCAGGTGTTGTCGCAGGTCGCGACGAGCCGCTGGGTGGCGGCGTCGTACGTCACGTCCATCACGGAGGCCTTGCCGGTCGCGATCGTGCCGAAGGTGGTGAACGTGCCGTCGGAGTTCAGTCCGTAGACGTGCAGCGAGCCGTCCCACTCCAGGCCGGCGAAGTACAGGCCCGACCCGTGCAGCGGGTAGTTCGCCGGGTTGTAGGCGGCGCCGGTGAGCGGGTCGACCCAGCCGTTCGCGGTCAGCCAGCTGTCCGGCACGTAACCGACGCCCTCGAAGCCGAGGTTGGCGTCGTCCTTGTTCCCCGTGTTGAGCTGCGGGAACTGGGAGGTCATGTCCCACTGGTGGACCGGCGTGAGCGTCGATCCGGTCGCGGCCGGGTCGAACTCCATGATCGTGTCCTTGGGCGCCGTGTTGTTGCTGTTGTCGCGCTCGGAGGTCACGTAGAGGTGGCCGTTGCCGCCGACCGTCAGGCCCTCGGAGTCCGGCTGGCCGGAGCCGCCCGTGAAGTTGATCTGCTTGCCGGTCGAGCTCCAGGACGCGTCCGGGATCCACTTGCCGTTGCTCTTGACCAGCTTGTACAGCCAGTTCTTGTTCTTGGCCGCCCACAGCACGGACGGGTTCGACGGGTCGAACGCCAGGCCGCTCACGTCCCGGCCTTCCGGGCCCGTGGACGTGGTGAACGCGCAGACGTTGTCCGCGATGGTGACGTCCAACCCGCCCGGCCACGCTGTGGTGCCGGTCGGCGTGGAGCCCGTGCCGGAAGGCGCCTCGGGCGTGCAGCCGCTGGTGAGCGAGCCGCCGCCACCCAGCAACTGGCCGGTCTGACCACCGCCACCGCCGCCGCTGCCCGAGCAGGAGTTCGCGCTGCCGAACGTCGCGGTCACGGCGGTCTGGAACCAGCCGCTGCCGTTGGCGCAGCGCTCGTCCGACGGCGTGGCGGCGCCGGTCGCCCAGGTCAGCGAGTCGACGGTGTTGCCGCTGCTGTCCAGGAGGAAGACCGAGTCGTTGTCGCCGAGGCCGATGGTGGAGTTGAACGTGACGTAGCCGCCCGCGGGGATGCTGCTCGCGCTCGGCGAGGACGACGAGACGGTCACGGCGGAGTGGGAGGTGTCGGCGTCGACGTACTTCCACGATCCGACGCTGACCGCACTCGTACCGCCGTTGTACAGCTCCACGGTGTCGGAGCCGTTCGAGGTGACCTCGTTGATCCGCACCCGGCTCGCCGCCGGGATCGACGACGGGCAGCCCGAGGCGTTGGCGGCGCCGAACGTGGCCGCCGAGGCCGCGGTCACCCACGCTCCGGTGCCGTCGCCGCCGCAACGCGCCATCGCCGGCTTCGCCTTGTCGGTCGCCCACTCCACGCGGTCGACCACCGTGCCGCCGGACGTGTAGATCACCACCTTGTCCGAATCACCCAGTCCCTTGGGCGAGTTGAAGGTGACGAAGCCGCCGGCCGCGATCGTGGTGGAGGAGGGGGTGAACGACTGCGCCGAGAAGCTGTCGTCGGACATCTTCCAGCCGCTGATGCTCACCGCGGTCGAGCCGGAGTTGTACAGCTCCACCGTGTCGTTGCCCGACGAGGTGACTTCGTTGATCCGGACGTTCTGATAGCCGGCCGGGTCCGCGGCAGCAGCAGGCTGGGCGGCGAGTATCCCGGTGGCGAGGAGTCCTGAAAGCGCAAAGGCGACGGCGCACACAGAGGTGACGCCCGTACGCGAGTGTGAGGTAGGCACGAGGGGGAACTCTTGCGAGATGATCTTGAAACGGCGTGTACTTGAGCTGAACACCATCTTCTGGCCACCGGAACGTCAGGCATTCACGCCTTGGGATACGACGGCACTGCCGGAAAACGGCCGAGAACACGAGAACACCGACCTCGGCGAAACCGTGCCGCCCGAACTCGGCCCCGAGGGCCGGGAACGTCTCCCGAAGCGGCGACGGAGGGCCGGGGAACGCCGGTCAGGCCATGGGACGGGACCGGGCGGGGTGTGAAGTCCGGGCACGACAACAGCGAACCCGTCGAGCAGCGCACCGATCCCGTCCGCGCCACCCGCCTCCCGCGCCGCCCTGCTCGTTCTGACCCGGCCTCGCGATCAGCCGCTGACGGATGATCGCGCTCGTGTCGGGGGCGGCCCGTTCCGCAGACGGGTGACGTCGGCGCGTTCCGAAGGCACATGGCCTCCTGCTGGGGCAGCATCGGGACACTGCCAGCTAAAGGAGCTGGTCACGCCGTGACTGCCGGAGGGATCGGGTGCTCAGCCAGGCGATGGGGGCCATGCTGCCGGCCGCGCTGGCGATCGCGCTCAGTCCCTTCCCCCTGATCGGGATCGTGCTGATCCTGTCCGGCGCGCACGGCCGCCGCAACGGCCTGCTGTTCGCGGCTGGCTGGATCACCGGCCTCGCGATCACGGCGACGCTCGTCGCGGTGCTCTTCGGCGGGGCCGACGACCCCGACAGCACGTCCTCGGCGATCGCGGACTGGGGACGGGTCGCGGCAGGAACAGCCTTCGTCGTGCTGGGAGTACGCACGTGGTGGAAGCGCCCGCGCTCCGGTGAGCAGGCAGCGCCACCAGGCTGGATGGCCTCGCTCGACGACGCCACGGCCGGGCGGGCGCTGCTCCTGGGCGCGCTGCTGTCGGGCGCGAATCCAAAGAATCTCGTCCTGACGGCTTCGGCCGCCACGTCGATCGCCGAGGCAGGCGCTCACGACGTCGGCCTCATCGCCGCAGTCACCGTCTTCGTACTCATCGCCTCCTGCACGGTGCTCGGCGCCGTCGCCGTCCACCTCGCCGGAGGACGGCGTGCCGCGTCGTTCCTGGACAGTGTCAGACGGTTCATGGTCGCCAACAGCACGGTGATCACGGTGATCGTGCTGCTCCTCCTGGGTGCGAGCGTCTTGGGCGACGGCCTGTCCGGTCTCGGCCGCTGAGGCACTGAGACGCTGCGATGTCCACAGGAGTCAGGACCCGGCTGATCGTGCCGCTGGTTCTCGCCCGTCGATGTGCGCCAGGCGCCGCAGGTCCGGGACCGTCCGGGAGTCTGCCGGCTCCAGGGGCGGAACGAACCCCGTCCAGGGCGACACCGCTCCGGGCGGCTGGTACGACGACCGGCGGTTCGTCGTGGGCGCATGAGAGGCAGACTCAGTTGCCGGCGCCGAGGCCGGACATGAACGCGGACGGGTACCGGTCGCCGCGCGCCGTACCCGGCGGCACCGCCTTCTCGATCTCGGCGAGGTCGTCCGCGGTGAGGGTCAGCGCCGTCGCGGGCAGCGCCTCGGCCAGTCGCTCGCGGGTGCGAGCGCCGACCAGCGGCACGATGTCCTCGCCCTGCGCGGCCACCCAGGCGATGGCCAGTTGGGCGACGGTGCACCCTTTCGCGTCGGCCACCCGGCGCAGTGCCTCGACGAGGGCAAGGTTGTGCTCCACGTTCCCGCTCGAGAAGCGCGGGCTGAAGCCGCGGCTGTCGCCGGGACCGGCGGTGTGGCCGGCGGCCCAGTGACCGGAGATCAGGCCGCGGCTCAGGACGCCGTACGCGGTCATCCCGATGCCGAGTTCCCGAAGCGCGGGCAGGATGTCCGCCTCCACCGCGCGGGAGATCAGCGAGTACTCGATCTGCAGGTCGGCGACCGGGTGCACGGCATGCGCCCGGCGGATCGTGGCCGCGTCGACCTCCGAGAGGCCGAGGTGACGGACGTACCCGGCATCGATCATCTCCTTGATCGCACCCACCGTCTCCTCGATCGGCACCGCGGGGTCCAGCCGGGCGGGACGGTAGATGTCGATGTGGTCCGTGCCCAGCCGGGTCAGCGAATAGGCCAGGAAGTTCTTCACCGCCTCGGGACGGCCGTCCACCCCGCCGAATCCCGGACCCGGCCCCCGCAGTGCGCCGAACTTGACGCTCAGCCGGTAGCCGTCCCGGTCCCGGCCGCGCAGCGCCTCCGCGATCAGCAGCTCGTTGTGGCCCATCCCGTAGAAGTCGCCGGTGTCGATCAGCGTGACGCCGGCCTCCAGTGCGGCGTGCACGGTGGCGATGCTCTCCCCGCGGTCGGCCGCGCCGTAAGCACCCGACATACCCATCGCGCCCAGGCCCAGCGCGGAAACGGCCGGGCCGGTGCTGCCCAGAGTTCGTGTCTGCATCGTGTTCTCCTTCGCTGTCGGTACGCCGCCCACTGTGCGCCCGTACCGGGGCGTACGGGAGCGGAGCGTTCATCCTGGGAGAGCCGCTCCCTGGATCGGCCGGGCCGCCGCGAGGACCATGGAGGCATGGAACGTGACCAGCTCGCCGACTTCCTGCGCCGCCGCCGCGCGGCGATGCGCCCGGCCGAGGTCGGCATCGCCGAGGGCCCCCGCCGTCGCACCGCCGGCCTGCGCCGGGAAGAGGTGGCCACGCTCGCCGGCATGTCGGTGGACTACGTCGTGCGCCTCGAACAGGGCCGCAGCAGCCAGCCCTCGGCCCAGTTGCTCGGCGCGCTGGCCCGGGCGTTGCGCCTCTCCGACGACGAGCGCGACCATCTCTTCCATCTGGCCGGCCACCGGCCCCCGCCCGCCGACGCGGTCGCCCGCCTGGCCCGGGCCGGCCTGATCCGCATGCTCGACCTGCTCGGCGACACCCCGGCCCTGGTCCTGTCCGACCTGGGCGAGGTCCTCGCCCAGAACCGGGCCGCCCTTCTGCTCATGGGCGACCACACCGGCTACCCCGACGACCGCCGCTACACCGCGTACCGCTGGTTCACCGACCCCGCGGCACGGACCGTCACCCCGCCCGAGGAACAAGAACGCCACGCGCGTCAGCTCGTGGCCGACCTGCGTGCGGCCGCCGGCCGCCGGAGCGGCGACTCCACGGTCGCCGGACTCGTCGGCCGGTTGCAGGCCGCGAGCGCCGACTTCCGCCGGATCTGGGCCGAGCACGAGGTGGCGGTCCGGCGGGCCGACCGCAAGACCCTGCTGCATCCGCGGGTCGGCCGTCTGCTGATGGACTGCGAGACCCTGGTCACTCCCGACCAGGGCCAGCAGCTGCTGGTCCTCACCCCGGCGGACGCCGAGACCCGCGAGCGGCTGGAGCTGTTGCGGGTCATCGGTATCGAGGAGTTCCCGGAATCCCCCACGGGACCGACGGGCCCGACGGCACGCTGAAGCGGTCGGCGACGGGGCACCGGTCCGGCAGTCAGGTCGGCGCAGTGACCGTCCCTGAACCACTGGGATTGCAGGGCGACCGCCTCGCCGGGACGCGCGACTTCTTCAAGTCCGGCTCGCCTGACCGGACATCACCCGGCCATGATCTTCGATATCAGAGCACCGGTTTCCGGCAACGGCCGCGACACTGTGACAGTGGACGCGAATGACGAAACGTGCGATCAATAGGTGCCCCTGCCTCCAAAGCCCGTTCTGCCAGACATGGCTGCAGCACGCGGTCGCGGGCCGGCTGACGTTGTCGAGGCCCATTGGCAGTCCATCCGACTCAGCTGGCGGTGGATACATGCAGTGCACCAGATCCGCTCGCCGGAGCGCCCCTTTCCGGGCATCGTTCCGTTGCTGGAAGCTGCCGCCGCTCAACCACGGCTCCGGCGACTGCGCCCGTTCACCAGTCACTTCGCCTTGCACTTCAGCAGTTCCACCAGCTACCCCTGGACCGTGCAGGCCGGATCGATCGAGCCCCTGTTCAACGGACGGTTCAAGGTTCGCCGGCGCAGTCCGACCGCCGTGATCGGCGAAGTCGAGACCGCCGAGGAGGCTGTGGCCCTCCTGCTTGAACTCCTGCCCACCGGCCCGGAGCCAGCCATCACGGACTCCGCGGAAGCGCGTCCCTGTCCGCATCCTCCATGAGAGCGAGGAAACTGCCGCCGAGGAACGACGGACCCCGGGACCCGTTGACCGGATCCGCATCGTCTCCGGGCGCGAGGACAGCCACAAGCATGAGAGCACCCCGTGAACCAGGTCCTGACCTGCAACTACTCGCTGTCGACGCGGCGCAGATCCGCAAGCATCCGTTCTGCTTCGCCGCGGACACCCTCGTCCTCGTCGATCGTCAGCTCCTGGAGCTGCTTGATCAACCGCCCCGGCCCCTCCGTCGGCATCCAGCCCGGGTCGCCGTAGAGAGCAGCGTGAATCTCGTCGGCCGTCCAGGTCTCTTCCGCCTGGCTCCTCGCCAAAAGCACACAGCGCAAACCCGCAATGTCCTTGCGGGAAAGGAGTGCCTCGGCTGTCTCCGCGGTCACCCCTGTGTCGTGAGCGTCCAGCAGGAGGCGAAGGAGCACGTCAGCCACCTCGGCGATCCGGGTCGACAACGCCAACCGGCGCCCAGCCGCAGCGCGGACCGCCCACTCCGGGGAGGATGCGTCATTGACGGCTGAACACATGTCTTGATCGTCGAAGAACACCACGCTCATACCCTGGCAGCATCCGTCTCCTGACGCGTGGCGCCGTAGGTCACCTGGGAGTCCAGCTGCCGGACCGCCAGGTGATGGCCCTTGACTCCCCTGGCGCCGTACTCACCGAAATCGGTGATGCGCCCGGGCATGCGTGGTCCGCTCCCCTGTCTGTCGGTAGCGGTGCTCCGCACCCAGGTCGCCGTCCTGCTCGCACCCGGCCGGGAAGTATCCGTACTCGGCCTCGCCGACCGCCCGGCCCGTGGCGCGCCGACCGGGGCGGCCCCAGAGGGGGGTCAGTGTGTGGTGGCCGTCGTCGGGGAGGGGGCGGGGTCGCCGGTGCCGGTGGGCGGGTTGAGGAGGTAGGCGATGCTGCGGGCGGCGTCGGTGATCTGCTGGTCGGTGGCGTCGAGGTCCTGGGCGGCGTGGAAGGCGAAGTGGACGCTGAGCAGGGCCATGCGGATCCGGAGTGCTTCCTCGACGGAGGCGTCGGGGCCGGTGAGGCTGGCGTAGAGGGCGTTGAGGCGCTCCAGGACGTTCTCCCGGTCGGGGCGCAGATCCCTGAGGAGGTGATGGTTGGCGAGCGCGAAACGCATGATGGGCGGTTTCTGCTCGGAGGCCATGTCGATCATGCGGTCGATGACCTGTACGCGCAGCTCCGGGCCGGGGGGCTGGGTGCGGGCCCAGGAGACGAGCTCGTCGAGGGCGGCCAGGTGCTCGGTGAACAGCGAGCGGACGATGTCTTCCTTGCTGGGGAAGTGGTAGTACAGCGCGGCCTTGGTCACACCCAGTCGCTCGGCGATCTCCCGCAGCGAGGTGGCCTCGTAGCCCTGCTCGGTGAACAGCTCCAGGGCGACCGCACGGATTTCGGCCTTGGTGTCGCTGCCACGCCGCTGCGCCGCGCCCATGTGATGTGCCTTTCTGCGGTGATGCCGCGGGCGGCGGGTGCCGTCGCGGGGCCTCGCTTGCCAGCTTACCGCCCGGCAAGTAAGTTACTTGACGACAGGTAAGTGACAGAGAGTCATGATAGGACCTCTGCCGCTCCACACGCATGTCCGCTCGTCCTGTGCTGTCCCCTGCGCCTCCTCTTCGGGCCCAGCCGCACGGACGCGGACCTGCCGTGCCGCCTGCATCACAGAGCGTCCCGAAGAAAGGCAACACCCATGGCGTCGGCCGAAGCGATCCCCACCGAGGAGAAACCACCGGGGTTCACCCATCGCGAGATCATGGCGACAATGAGCGGCCTGGTCATCGCCATGCTGCTGGCCATGCTCGACAACATGATCGTGGCCCCCGCCCTGCCGACGATCGTGGGTGATCTGGGCGGCCTCAACCACCTCGCGTGGGTGACCACCGGCTACATCCTGGCCTCGACCGTGGCCACGCCGATCTGGGGCAAGCTCGGCGACCTGTACGGCCGCCGGATGACGTTCATCGCCTCGATCTCGATCTTCCTGATCGGCTCGGCGCTGTGCGGCATGTCGCAGAACATGGGCGAGCTGATCGGCTTCCGCGCCCTGCAGGGCCTGGGTGCCGGCGGTCTGATGGTGGGCGTCATGTCGGTGATGGCCGAGATCGTGCCGGCGCGTGAGCGGGGCAAGTACCAGGGTGTGCTGATGGCCGTCATGCCCGCCGCCATGATCGGCGGCCCGCTGGCCGGCGGTTACATAACCGACCACCTCACCTGGCGCTGGGCCTTCTACGTCAACCTGCCGCTGGGCGTCGCCGCGCTCGCGGTGTGCTGGTTCACGCTGGCCAAGCTCTCCCGCGGCACCGGCAAGGTCCGCATCGACTGGATCGGTACGGCCCTGCTCAGCACCTGGATCACCGCCCTGGTCCTGATCACCAGCTGGGGCGGCAACGAGTACGACTGGGACTCGGCCATGATCATCGGCCTGGCCGTGCTGACCGTGGTGGCCTTCGTGGCGTTCGTGTTCGTCGAGCGCCGCGTCGCCGAGCCGATCATGCCGCTGTCGGTCTTCAACAACCGCAACTTCTCCCTCGCCGGGACCCTGAGCTTCATCGTCGGTTTCGCCCTCTTCGGCGGTATCACCTTCCTGCCGCAGTTCCAGCAGTTCGTCCAGGGCTCCTCCGCCACCAACAGCGGTCTGCTGCTGCTGCCGATGATGCTCGCCTCCATGGCCATGTCCATGGGCGGCGGCGCCATCATCAGCCGCACCGGCCGCTACCGCGCCCTGCCCATCGTCGGCACCGTCCTCATGGCCGCGGGCCTGGCCCTGTTCGCCACCATGGGCACCGACACCTCTCGCGGCACCACCTCGCTGTACATGGTCGTCCTCGGCGCAGGCATGGGCTGCCTCATGCAGACCACCATGCTCATCGCCCAGAACAACGCTCCGCTGCGCAACATGGGTGCCGCCACCGGCGCCGCCACCTTCCTGCGCAACATGGGCGGCTCCCTCGGTGTCTCCCTCCTGGGCTCCATCTACACCTCGGCGCTCACCGACTCGCTGACCTCCCACAGCGGCGCGGCGGCCGCCGGCAAGGGCTCCGTCCACGTGGCCCAGATGACCCCGGCGGCGCTGCGCAGCCTCCCGGAGGCCGCCCAGCACCTGTTCCAGCAGGCGGTCACCGACGGTGTCGACAAGGTCTTCGCCTGGGGCGCCGTCGTCTCCGCCGTCGGCCTGATCGTCGCCCTGTTCATCCGTCACACCCCGCTGCGCGGCTTCGGCGACGCCAAGCCCGCCGACAGCAAGGAAGCGCCGGTTCTGCAGGTCGCCGAGTGATCGAGCCGATCCGCGCCTCCCGCCCAACGGGACGGCGGCGCACAGCCTGAGAAGGCGCACACGGCCTGGGCCGGTCCACACGGACCGGCCCAGGCCGCTTTGTCTGCAAGGCCCCCGACCGTCTCCTCGCACTCAGCCGTCGGCCGCCCCCGCGACCTCGACCGTCATCAACGGCCGGGGCACCGCGCTGTCCCGGAGTTCGTACCGGCCCGGCGCATCGCCGCGGATCAGCACGTCGGCGCGGTTGCCCATGGCCAGGTCCACCGCGCCGACGCGCTGATCCGCGCGCCGTCTACAACCCTCGGCGAACCTCGCACGTCTTCTGGGTGAGCGCGCGACAGCGTCGCCCTCGCCGCACCGTCCGCCGAGGGAGCCCCACAGGACTCCGCCCTGCTTCGCAGCGGACGCGGTGGACACCGCAGCCCAGGAAATCAAGGAGGTTCACTCCTGTGCGTCACATCGACCGTGCGACCCTGACAGCCGCGGCACTCTTCGCCCTCGGGGGCAGTGTGATCATCGCGGCACCCGCGGCACAGGCCGTGGTGCCCTTTCCGTCCATCGGCTGGCAGCAGCACAACTGCGACTTCGACGGGAACGGGTACGACGACGTGCTGATCGGCGCCCCGGGCGCCACGGTGGGCGGCGCCAAGGGCGCCGGCTACGTCTCCGTGCAGTACAGCTCGTCGAACGGACTGAGCACCACCAGGAAGAGCGTCCTTCACCAGAACACCTCGGGCGTTCCGGGCGCCGCCGAGGCAGGCGACGGCTTCGGCGGCGCCGTGGCATCCGGTGACCTGAACGACGACGGCTACGACGACGCGATCGTCGGGATCCCCGGCGAAGACCTGGCCGGACTGTCCGACGCGGGCGGGGCCGTCGTGTTCTGGGGTTCGCCGAGCGGGCTGCACGGGTCCGACAGCACCTGGCTCGAGGACACCGGCCGGCCGCGGGCCGGCGCGAACTTCGGCCTGGCCGTCGAAGCGGCCCGGTACTTCGCCCCGGACCCCGCGAACCCGGACGCCGATCCGCGCGACAGCGTCGCCGTCCTGGAGAACGACACGCTGCTGTTCTTCACCGACTCCCCCGCGGCGGCCCGGCAGTTGAAGGCGGTGGACACGGGAGTCCGGGCCCGGGACCTGAGCCCGCTGGAGACCGGCTTCGCTTTCCGGAGCCTCAGCCACGGCAACTACAACGAGGATTCCTGGGCCGACCTGGCGATCTCCGGTGTGACCACGGGCGACCGGCCCGGCATCGGTGCCACCCGGGTACTGCACGGCGCACCCGGCGTCGAGGCGCTGGGAGACGGCGGTACGTTCGACGGCGGTCCCGCCGTCGTCTCCAGCGACTTCAACCACGACGGCCAGGACGACCTGGCGATCGGCAGTACGGGCACCGGCTCGCCCCTCGGCGGCTCCGTCTCCGTCCATCTGGGCAAGGGCGACCTCTCGGGCCTCGATCCGGCCCCGGCACAGACGTGGACGCAGGACTCCCCCGGGGTCCCCGGCACGGCCGAGGCCGGCGACCTCTGGGGTGCCGAGCTGTCCTCCGGTGACACCGACGGCGACGGCCGCCCGGATCTCGCGATCGGGGCACCCGGGGAGGACGTGGGTTCCGTGCCCGACGCCGGTGCGGTGTGGACGCTGCGCGGCGCGCCGGGCGGGCTGACCGCGACCGGGGCGCGCAGCTTCGACCAGAATTCCGCCGGCGTTCCGGGCGCGGCGGAGGCCTCGGACCACTGGGGCGGCCAGGTGCGGTTGATCGACGCCGACCATGACGGCCGCTTCGGACTGCTGGCGGCGGCACCGGGTGAGAACTCCGGCAACGGCTTCGTATGGGTCATTCCGGCGTCGTCGTCGGGCCTCGTCGCCACGGGTTCGTGGACCTACGACGGGGCACGCCTCGGGGCACCCGTGACCCGTGCGCGGTTCGGCGCGGCGATCGACGATTGACATCCTCCCCGGCCTGAAGGACTCCGTTGGGAAAAGAACGGATAGGACATCCCGGACTGCCGACCAGCCGGAAATAGATCATTCGACCTGCCCCTTCGCGAAGGCCGGAGATCCCAACGGCGGGTGGTTCATCCTTTTGCCAACGGAGTCCTTCAGGCCTGGGATTCCCTCCTGCCCCCGCCGGGTGGGTGGGGGCTTTGGGTGGGTTCCTGTTTCGCTGCGCGATGCCGGGATGAGTCCTGGTCTTACCTGCGCTCCGCAGGCTGACACCGCCAGTCCGGCGGCCTTGGCGACGTTGAGCGCCGCGTTGATGTCCCGATCCAGGACCACCCCGCACGCCCTGCACGTCCACACGCGGACGTGCAGGGGTTTAGGGGCTGTCTTTAGTTGTGATCAAGCCCAGGCCGGGGTGTCGGTCGGGTAGGAGTGTGGTGTGACGCGTGCGCAACTGACCGACAGTGAGTGGGAGTTCATCGGGCCGTTCCTGCCGGTCGGCAGGTTCGGCCCGTACCCCGAGCGGCTGCGTGAGCAGTTCGAGGGGGGTGATCTGGCGGTTCCGTACCCGCAGTCAGTGGCGGGAGATGCCGGAGCGGTTCGGCGCCTGGCAGACCGTCTACAACCGCTTCATGCGGTGGCGGGACACGGGTGTCTTCGAGGCTCTGCTGGAAGAGGCGATCGCCGAGGCCGCCCGCAGGGACGAGATCGACATGTCCCTGGTCGGCGTGGACTCCACCACCACGCGGGCTCATCACGACGCGGCCGGCATGCGGGCCAGAGAGGAGACCCTGGCCGCGCTGGAGGAGGCGGCCTCGCAAAAAAAAGGGGGGCGTCCGAGAAACAAGACGGGCAGGACGGCGAAAGCTATCCGGTCGGCGCCGAACGCCGATGCGTCCGCCGCAGGCGGCGGGCCGGCTGAAGGCCGCTCTCCTCGGCCGGTCCCGCGGCGGGCTGACCAGCAAGATCCACCTGGCCGCCGACCGGCGATGTCGGCCGATGGCGCTCCTTCTGACCGCCGGACAGGCGGCCGACAGTCCTCAGTTCGTCCCGGTGCTGAGCAAGGTGCGGGTCCGTCTGCCCGTCGGACGCCCGCGCACCCGGCCCGCCGCGGCGGCCGGCGATAAGGCCTACTCCTCCCGCGCCAACCGCGCCCACCTGTGCAAACGCCGCATCAAGGCGGCCATTCCGGAGAAGAAGGACCAAACCGCCAACCGCAGGAAGAAGGGCAGCCGGGGTGGCAGGCCCGTCACTCACGACGCCGATCTCTACCGCGACCGCAACACGGTCGAGCGGGCCATCAACAGGATGAAGGACTGGCGAGGCATCGCGACCCGCTACGACAAAACGCCCGAGAGCTACCTCGCCGGACTCCATCTCCGCGCAGCAACCATCTGGATCAGCAGCATCCTGAAGCCCATTGATCACAACTGAAGACAGCCCCTAGAAGCGAGGTAGGGCGGTTGCTGGCGTGAGCTGCGGAGACCTGTCTTGGGGCAAGTCCCCGCGTCTGCGCCGTTGCTGCTGAGTCCCCGTGAGTTCCCGCCCGTTCTGGCACGAGAGTGGCACGGCCTTGCGGTGACGGTGAGGCAGCCGACCCTTGTCGCGCCCCGGGTCGCGGCCTTTACCGTGCGGACGACCTCACCGATCACCAAGGCTCCGACCTTCTGATCCGTAGGATCGGGCGGCGCCTCACGAGGAGACCAGGGAGTCTCCCGGGCCAGTCGCCCAAGTTTGCGATGGCATGCCTTGGTGTGCCGTTGTTGCCGTCACTGCTGCCGTCAGCCAGAGGTACCTGGCCGACGTCAGCCGCTCTGTGCGGCGAAGTACGCCTCCGTCTGGAAGCTGTTACAGATTTCTCTATTCATTGAAGGGGTGCATCGTAGCTGGGGCGGTCGGCTTACCACCAGATCTACCTCCTCTGTCAACGCAGGAGAGAAAACTGCTAGTTACATTCGAACGATTGCGGGTAGTTCCGACGTTTTGGGTGTGCCATGGCTGGTGCCTTTCTACGCTAAATCCTCGGAGTCGAGGAAGCCCTGGGGGACCAAGTGGGGACTGAGATCGTGCAGTTGGTGGAGCAGGCAGGGCCGTACCTGTCGACGGCAGTGAGTGCGTACGGGGTGGGCGTACTGACCCGGGCCGAGGATGCCGCTGCGGCTGCGACGGCGAATCTGGGGCGCCGGATCCTGCAAGCAGTGTGGCATCGCCGCGGCGAGCAGAGCCGGGTGGCTCTGGAAGCGGCAGTGCAGGATGTGGCTGATGATCCGGAAGACAGAGACGCGGCGGCGACGCTGCGCCAACAGATCAAGCGCGCCTTGCGGGAGGACACGGAGTTGCGGGACGAATTGGCGGAAATCCTGTCGGTCGCCAGTTCCGGAGTTGCAAACGTGACGGCGTACGGTGAGCGCTCCATCGCGGCGCAGACCATCGGCACGGCCGTCACCGGGGACAACATCACGCTAAAGCCATGAGTATCAAAGAGCCCCAGTCCGGGCACGGTGGCCCGCATGCTGCGGGCGATGGGTCGGTGGCGGCCCGCGACATCGCTGTGGCCATCACCGGCGACGAAGCACGTGTGATCATGGTGCCAGCGGAAGTGGCGCAACTCGTACAGGAAGTGAGTGCGCCACCAGGTCTGGCGAATCTGCCGGGATCGGCGTCCGGCCTGTTCGTCGGCCGGGACGAAGAAACCAAACGGCTTCGACAGATGTTGGCTCGCGAAGGAGAGGCCGCAGTTACCCAAGTCTCCTCAAGCGTACGGGCGATTCATGGGCTGGGCGGCATTGGCAAGAGCACGCTGGCCTTGCACTACGCCCACCGGTACCGAACCTCGTACACGGTGGTGTGGTGGATCAACGCCGCCTCGGCAGAACAGATCGTTGTGGATCTCGCCTCTCTGGCTAGGAGCCTGTGCCAGGACTGGGCGGCATCGGCGGACATGGAGCAGCGGGCGGCGTGGGCGATGCTGTGGCTGCAATGGCATGCGGGCTGGCTGCTGGTCTTCGATAATGTCGAGAACCCGGACGTCTTGCGTCATTACTTCGGGACTCTCCCAGGCGGCCACCATCTCGCCACCAGCCGTCGGGCCACCGGCTGGCACGCCATCGCCCCAACCATGCCCCTGGGCCTGCTCGACGCTGCCGCAGCCGCCGACCTACTGTGCGCCATCGCCTTCGACGGGCAGCTGCCCACTCCCACCCAACGCCACCAAGCCGAACAACTGGCGGGTGACCTGGGGTACCTGCCACTGGCTCTGGAACAGGCTGGTGCCTACCTGCACCAGACCGGCACCGACATTGACACCTACCGCCATGTCCTGGGACTGATGCTGGCTGAGGGCGCCGACGGAATCAGTGCCGAGCGCACCATCGCCCGCATCTGGGACCAGACCCTCGTCGTGATCGCGGGTCGCGATCCGTTGGCTGTCACACTGCTGGACACCATGGCGTGGACAGCCCCGGACGACATCCCCCGCAGTCTGCTTGCCCCGCTGGCCCCCGACGCGCTCGCCTTGGGCCAGGCGTTAGGCACGCTGCACGCCTACAACATGATCTCCTTCACCGACGACCGCCACAGCGTTATCGTCCACCGCTTGGTGCAGGCTGTCCTGCGCCACCGCACCGTCACCGAAGCCGGGGAACACGCGCCAGGCCGGCACGAAGCCGAATGGGTCGTGAACCAGGCCATCCCCGATAGGGGCGATACGCCAACCCAGCAGAACACCAAGTGGGAACGGCTACTCCCTCACATCTTCGCTCTGGTCGCCTCAGTGCCTTACGGCAGTCCGGCATCAATCGATACTGCCAACCTCTACCATGGCGCCGCCGAGTATCTGCGTGGGCAGGGCCGTGACGCCCACACCATCCCCCTGCGTGCCAGCGTCCTCGCCCAGGCCGAGGAGATCCTGGGCGACACCCACCCCGAAACCCTGACCAGCCGAGACAGTCTCGCCTGCGCCTACATGGCCGCAGCAAACTTGGGACAGGCTATCCCTCTGTGTGAGGTCACGCTGGCCCAGCGGGAGCGGGTCCTCGGCGACACCCACCCCGACACCCTTGAAAGCCGTAATACCCTCGCCTGGGCCTGTATGGCCGCAGGAGACCTGGAACGGGCCATCTCCTTGTGTGAAGTCACGCTGGCCCAGCGCGAGCAGATCCTCGGCGACACCCACCCCGATACTCTGACCAGCCGCAACAACCTTGGACTCACTTACGTGGGGGCGGGGAAGCTTGAACGGGCCATCCCGCTGTACGAGGCCACCCTTGCCCAGCGGGAGCGGGTCCTCGGCGACACCCACCCCGACACCCTGAACACCCGCAGCACCCTTGCCAATGCCTACAGCGCGGCAGGGAAGCTTGAACGAGCCATCCCGCTGTACAAGACCGCCCTCGCCCAGTACAAGGAAGTCCTAGGCGACACCCATCCGACCACTCTGCTCGGGCGCAGTGACCTCGCCTCCGCCTACGTGGACGCGGGAGACCTCAAACGGGGCATCCCACTGTACGAAACCGCTTTCGCTCAGTGGGAGCGGGTCCTCGGCGACACCCACCCCGACACCCTGAACACCCGCAACGGACTCGCCTCCGCCTACGTCATCGCGGGAGACCTCGAACGGGGCATCCCGCTGTACAAAACCACCCTCGCCCAGCGGGAACGGACCCTCGGCGACACCCACCCCGACACCCTGAACACCCGCAACGGACTCGCCTGGGCCTACATCAGCGCAGGAGACCTCGAACGGGGCATCCCGCTGTGCGAAACCACCCTCGCCCAGCACGAGCAGACCCTCGGCGACACCCACCCCGACACCCTGAACACCCGCAACGGACTCGCCTGGGCCTACATCACCGCAGGGAATCTGAAACAGGGCATCCCCTTGTGCGAAACCACCCTCGCCCAGCACGAGCAGACCCTCGGCGACACCCACCCCGACACCCTGAACACCCGCGACACCCTCGCCTACGCGTACGTCACAGCCAAGAACCTGGAGCGAGCTGTCCCGTTGTGTGAGGTCACACTCGCTCAGCGCAAGCGAGTACTAGGCGACACGCACCCACAAACTCTCGAAAGCTACAGCACTCTCGCCTATGCCTACCGAGTGGCGGGGAATCTCGAACAGGCCATACCGCTGCATGAAGCCACGCTTGCCCAGTGTGAGCGGGTCCTTAGCGACACCCACCCCAACACGCTGAACAGCCGCAACGGACTCGCTTGGGTACACCTGGCAGCAGGAAATCTCGAACGCGCCATCCACCTGTATGAGGTCACACTCGTCCAGTACGGGCAGGTTCTGAGCGACACCCATCCCGAAATCCGCAACGGCCACGCCAACTTGGCCCACGCGCGCCGAGCAGCTCAGGCTGTCCAGCAGCAAAGTACAGCGACCGCCGCGACCACACCTACCCCTCAGCAACCGTCTACAGCCAATCGACCAGCCAGGAAACCTCAATGACTGTGCCGCCACGAGTGCGGGACAAAGCGAACGTGCCAGACGCGCGCCAGGTTGTGCGGGAGCCACGGGGAACACCGGGAAATAAAGGGGCCCATCATCAGACATCAAGACACCTTCGCCCCAGGTCAGGCCCGCAGCAAGCCGAAGCCACCTCAGCTTCCCAAGCTGAGAGCGCGAGTTCGATTGAGGCTGTGGGTGGGCTGTTCTGGCACGACCGCAACTTCCTGGCGTGCCTTGCGGACGGCCGCGTCGAGGCCGGCTGCCCCTGCTGACGGTCATCGCTGGAGTGCTGATAAACCAGCGCTGTTTTCTCTGAAGACTGGCCGACTCGCAATCATCGTGTCCTTGAGAGTTTCCCGTGTACGGGTCGAGAACATGCGTCCGGTGGGACGAAGGGCGTGGAGCGGAAGCGGAAGCGTTCGGGGGATTCCGACGGCAGTACGCGCTTTACGCCACTTCCAGCTAAAGGTGCTGCGCCGGAATGACGCGCCCTTCTCGCCGAGGAAGACGAGTCCGTTGACGGGGAAGTGGACGTCCGGGTACCTGCTTCGGCCAGGTACTTCAAGCAGCCATCCGCCCGCTCGATGTGAGCAATCGTCCAGTCGACCCGCGACCTCTTATTGCCGCCAATATTGAGCTAATCAGCAGCCCCACAGGAGCCTGTTGCAAAGTCTGGTTCACCTGCTATGAAACTTGTGACGGCGTCGTCGACGATATCGAAAACGATGACTCTTCCCGCGAACTTAGGCGCGACCGGTGCGAAAACAAGCTTTTCATTTCCGTAGTCAGTGTTGGCCGTGATCTCACCATCGTACGTATTGAGCACATTGTCTCGCGTGCTTCCGATGTGAATGCCCGAGGCCGTTGATATCGTCTTCGCTGGTTGGGCGACGTAGATCGCGACCAGACGTTTATATGCGAAGCGTAGATAGAGCCCCTTGGGCCCTCCTTGCACTACGTGGTCTGTGCAGTGCCGGCCAGTGTCGCGGCGCCCCTCGGGGATCGGCACACCGATTGCTTTCTCTGCTTCGTCACGGCTCATCCCAATGCGAAGTGGACCCATCCCGTTGACCGTGACAGATGAGTGAGTCAAGTCAACGCGGCGGGAAGCAGGATTAGCACCGTGCGCAACGAACCGCCTGCCATCCCAGGTCCAGGTGACATGACGGCGTATCGAGGGTCCACTGGCATGGGTGTCTTCGGGCCCGTAGAATATGACGTCAGCGCCAATTCGACCGCTTTTGATCGCTAGAGTTTTCGGCTGGAATTGCGGCGGAAGTTCCGGGACATCAAAGGTTGGCACACGGCCTATCTCTCTGCCGTCGGCGCGGTAGAGACGCAGTTCCTGCCGGAAGAAGTTGCTCGGCTGCGGAGAGCAATAAATGAGGACAGCAGTCACATCACCGAGCCCTGGAAGTTTACCGCGCACGGTCCGCTGGACTGCCACCTCCCAGCGGTCATACCCGCCGATTCCGCCACCCTTCGCAACCCCCTTACCGTTGCGCAGATTCACCTTAACCGGCTTGTCGACGATGTCATCGCAAGTGATACTGTAATTGCGATTCTCCCAATCAACCGATTGGGATGCGAGCCGCTTGGAATAAGTCCTCCATTCAAGAAAGTAACCGTCCTCCTGGGCATAAGGTTCTGCCTGCGAGCTATACGAACCATCGGCCACGATAGCTATTGCGGCGAGTCCGCAGGCTATACCAAGAGATGTAAGAGAACGTCGCCAAGAACATCCCCACATGAAACCGACCCCTTCTCATCCTGCAGACGGTCAAGTCGGCGGTAGCACGGATTTACAGGACTAGTGACAGTGGGAAACAGGCACAGCCCAGTTGACCGTCCAACGGCTCGATCTACAGCTTAGGGAAACAAGGAAGTCATCGGCACATCGAGTACCGTCTGCCTGAATGAAACAAATAAGTCACCTACGCCGCAAGGGCAGGGAAATGCTCAGTCCGCAATAAAGGAATTCGCGGCCAGAAATTCGCCACCCTGTTTAGCCGCTAGACCCAGGTACGACTCTGTATGTGACTTGCAGGCGCCATTTTTGACAGCGCAGCGAAGTGCAGCTCCAAATTGTTGCGAGCTACGCGCGGAACTATCCGCCGCACGAAATCCTCCTCCGCAGATTGGATCCCTATTCATACACTGACTGTCAACTATATTGGCCCCCTCCAAAGTGGAGTCCGGGTAAGGGTCGGGGAAATTGCTCGCGAAACCCAAATTCCTCCCTAGCCCCTGGTCTCCCACCTTGAGATCCTCATACAATGGATCACCGTAGAGTTGCACCCCTTTCACCACGGCTGACAGTCCGTAGTTTCTGCGTAGGTATTCGTCAATTATCCATGCACCCTCGGAGTAACCCGCAATCACCACTCCGCCCCCAGATGGGCACTGCGCGAGGTATCCGCGGACAGCCGCATCAAGCAACTCAACACCCTGGTTAACAGCTAGAAGCGACGACATGTTCGGATTTTCCATGTTTACGCGTAGCGCCGAGATGAAATCCCAAACCCCTAGTTTCGGGTATGCAAGCATCTTCGGCTTGTCTTTGCCGTAACCCCCGTGATTCTCGCTGTAAGCATGAAATGACTTCCATGTATCTGCGAGTGTTCTCGAAGTCTCATTCTCGTTCAACCCGTGCGCGCCTATGAAAAGAACTCTACAGTCTGGTGAAGCTTGAGAAATAGCCTCGCCTGGCGCGACGAGAGGGAGTACAACCGCCAGAACAAGAGTCGCAACAAAACAGGAGATCCGTCGCCGCTCAGCTCTAGGCATGACCATTCATTACCTCTCCATGGCCGTACAACACCAGGATGCTCCTTACACGCTGGGCGCGCATCTGGGAGGAGAGGAGCCTCCGCAAGAATCGGCGGATGTGCGAAATATGTGTGCCAAGTCAGTTGTCAAAGGCGCCCAGACTCCTGATATCAACCTCTAACACCAACACAGGCGAACAACTGCGGACCAAGCGCCAAGGCTGCACGACCGGCACCGACGACCGGGCAGGGGCGTACATCGAGACTCTGTCCGACCGCCAATCGGCGGCAAACGGCTGGCGGCAGGTTCCGATAAGACGGTGCTCAGTCAGCCGTGGACTATCCGTGGACTCGTCCCGCCTGCTCTGCCGCCTGAAGGGCCCTGACCTGCTGCATTACCCGGCTACCAAGCGGCCTCCGGAACCGCGTGCACCACCGGGTCGCGAATCTCCGTGCGGACGCCCTGCACAAGCTCACCACGAGCGTTGCTGTCGAGTACGGCACCGTCGTGATCGAGGACCTCAATGTCGCCGGCATGGTGAAGAACCGGCGCCTGGCCCGGCACATAGCCGACGCCGGATTCGGCGAAATCCGCCGCCAGCTCACCTACAAGACCCGCCGGCGCCACGCCGCCCGCATCATCGCGGCCGACCGCTGGTTCCCCTCCTCCAAGACCTGTTCCGGGTGCGGCGTAGTGAAAGCCAAGCTGCCGCTGCACGTGCGGACCTACGCATGCGACGCGTGCGGCCTGGTCATCGACCGGGACACCAACGCGGCACGCAACCTTGCTGCCCTCGCAGCGGCAGCCTGCACGACTGGTACCGCAGTGGCCGGAGACCAGGACACCACCGAGGTGGTGTCGAAGCCTCGTGGAGCCGACCAGAAGACCCGCACCACCCGCCCCCGCCGCAAGACGGGGGCGGGACGGGCAGGCGGCGCAACCCTGCCGCACCAGCAGCAGACAGAAACGGGAGACCGTCCTCAAGCCGAGCCCCTGACGCTCTGGTGATGTGACGGACCTTCCGGGCCGAAATGCCCGGAAGGCTGAGACCTGACTACGGGCTCAGCAACGGCCCGACCAGCAGGGTGCCGATGGCGACGACGACCAGCCCGAACACGGCGGCGGGCGCGTACGACCGGCCGGCGAGCACCACCGTGCCGATCCACAGGGACAGGGTCGTGGCGAAGGCGAAGTCACCGATCTGTTAGATCGGTTGTCCCGCCCAGAGCAGCCGGTAGTCGCGATTGATCAATACCGTCGCGTCATTGTGACGGGACCGGTGGTCCGGCGACAGGAGGGATTTCCCTTGGGATCTCCTCCCCCGTCCTGCCCTGAGCGGGACCGGATCGGCCGTGCGCCTCCCACCGGAAGGCGGTGGGAGGCGCACGTGTCAGGTCCGGAACTGGTTCTGCGGGACCTGGAGCCCGTAGTGCTCGCGCAGGGTCGTTCCTTCGTACTCCTCACGGAACAGGCCCTTGGCGCGCAGGATCGGCAGGACGTGCTCGACGAAGGCCGCGAGGCCCGAAGGCAGGGCGGGTGCCATGATGTTGAACCCGTCCGCCGCGCCGCCCTCGAACCAGGCGATGATCGTGTCCGCGACCTGCTCGGGCGTGCCGATGAACTCGAAGTGACCGCGCCCGCCGCCGAGCCGGGAGATGATCTGACGGACCGTGAGCCGTTCTCGTACCGCGAGGTCGATGATCAGGTCGGAACGGCTCTGTGAGCCTTCCAGTTTCGGCCTGGCGAGGATGAAGTCCGGTAGCGGCGCGTCGAGTTCGAAGGCCGACGGCTCGGTCTCGAACACCGCGGCCAGCTGGCGCAGCCCGTACTCCGGAACGCGCAGTTCGTCGAACTCCCGGGCGAGTGCGCGGGCTTCCGCCTCGGTCGACCCGATGTACGGGACGATGCCGGGCAGGACGATCACGCCCTGCGGGTCACGGCCCGCGGCCCTGGTCCGTGCCTTGATGTCGGCGTAGAAGGCGGCCGCGCGCTCGTAGGTCGTGTGGGCGGTGAAGATGGCCTCGGCGTGGCGGGCCGCGAACTCCTTCCCGTCCTCGGAGGAGCCGGCCTGGACGAGCAGCGGGTAACCCTGGGGCGGGCGTTCGACGTTGAGCGGTCCGGCCACCTTGAAGTAGGTGCCCTGGTGGCCGAGCCGGTGCAGCCGCTCGGGGTCGGCGTAGCGGCCGCCGGCCTTGTCCGCGACGACGGCGTCGGACTCCCAGCTGTCCCACAGGGCCTTGGCGACCTTCAGGAACTCGTCGGCGCGGGCGTAGCGCCGGGCGTGGTCGGGACGGTCGTCGAGGCCGAAGTTGGCGGCTTCGTCCGCCCCCGCGGAGGTGACGATGTTCCAGCCGGCGCGGCCGCCGCTGACGTGGTCGACGGAGGCGAGCCGGCGGGCGAGGTTGTAGGGCTCGTTGTAGGTCGACGAGACGGTCGCGATGAGGCCGATCCTGCTGGTCGCCTGGGACAGTGCGGTCAGCAGGGTCAGTGGTTCGAGCTGGCCCGGTGGGCGGAACTCGCCGGTTCCGATGAGGGCCGGGCCGTCGGCGAGGAACAGCGAGTCGAACTTGGCGCTCTCGGCGAGTTGCGCCAGCTCGATCCAGTGGCGCAGGTCGAAGTCGGCCCGGGGGTTGCTGTGCGGGAGCCGCCAGGCCGCCTCGTGGTGGCCCGCCTCCATGAGGAAGGCGTTGAGGTGGAGCCGGCGCTGTGTTCCGGTCACGGGTTCTCTCCTTCGTGTGTCGGGGTGGAGGGCGGGGTTCAGTTGAAGGTCAGCTCGGAGCTGTCGTAGCCGGCCGGAAGCAGGTTGTCGGTGATCGACGCGAGGTCGACCTTCTTGGTGATCTGGCCTGCTTCGAGGAAGGCGTCCGCGAGCTTCTGCTCCAGCTCGATGTCCGCCTTCTCCACCGGGGTCACGCGGTTCGAGTAGGCGGCCAGGGACGCCTTGGCGTCGGCCAGCGGGATGCCCTGTTCCTGCGAGAGCGCCTTCGCGTACTGATCAGGGTGCTTGATGGCCCAGGCGTACTCGCGGGAGAGCCGCTTCAGGACGTCCGTGAGGGCCGCGCGCTTGGTCTTGTCCTTCAGCGACGTGTCGCTCGCGACGTAGTAGCTGCTCGTCTGGTCGATCGGCGGGAGGCCCTTGACCAGGATCCGCGCGCCGTTCTTGACCGCGATCGCGGACTGCGGGTTCCAGATCGACCAGGCGTCCACCTTGCCGGTGTTGAACGCCGTCGCGGCGGCCGCGGGGTCGAGGAAGACGAGCTTGGCGTCCTTGGGGCCGAGGCCGACGCTCTTCAGTGCGTTCAGGGCCAGTCCGTGGGCGGAGCTGCCCTGTGGGACGGCGATCCGCTTGCCCTTGAGGTCGGCGGCCGTCCTCAGCTTCGAGCCCTTCGGCACGATGATGTTCTCCACCGCCTGGTCGGGCGTGAGCGAGCGGTTCACGGCGACGATCTTGAAGCCGTATTCCTTCGCGGCACCGGTGATCGGCGGTACGTCACCGACGCTGCCCAGGTCTATGTCCCCCGAGGCCGCGGCCTGCACGAGCGGTGGGCCGTAGGTGAAACGGGCGAACTTCACCTTGTAGGGCGCGTTGTCGAAGACGCCGGTCAGTTTCGCCAGGGCCTGGCTGCCGTCACCGCCGTTGTCTCCGATGGTGAAGGTGTACTTGCTCCACTCGGGGTGCTTCGCGCTGCTCGCGTTGCCGGCGTTGCTGAGCGGCGCGGAGGTGTCCGAGGACGAGCCGCAGGCGACGAGGGTGCTCGCCAGGGCGAGGGGAGCGACGGCGGTGACGAGTCTGCTGGTTGCCTTGTGCATGGGATGTCCTGACTTTCTGTGCCGGGTTTTCCGTACTGGGTGAGGGTGTTCGGGGAGATCAGTGCTGTCCGGTCCCGGGAGATCGGTGCCCTCCCGGTTCCGGGCGGTCAGTGCGCTCCCGGTTCGGGGGGATCAGTGCTGTCCGGCGAGGCCGAGGTCTTCCAGGAGCCGGGCGCGCAGTTCCTCGCGCGCGATGCTCGCTTCACGGTCGGCGGCGGAGAGGTCGACCTCGTGCGAGCTGCCGATGCGGCCGTCGCTCATGACGAGAATGCGGTCCGCCAGCGCGATCGCCTCGTCGATGTCGTGGGTGACGAGCAGCATGGCCGCCTGGTGCTTCGTCCGCAGGGCGCGTACGAGGTCGTGCATGCGCAGCCGGGTGATGGCGTCGAGTGCCGCGAACGGCTCGTCGAGCAGGACGAGTTCGGGCTCCGAGACCAGTGCCCTGGCCAGCGACACCCGCTGGGCCTCGCCGCCGGAGAGTTCCTTGGGCCAGGCCTTCTCGCGGCCCGCGAGTCCGACCTCGGCGAGTACCTCGCGCGCCCGCTGGTCCGCGTCGGGTCCGTGGAGGCCGAGGGTGACGTTGGGCAGGACGCGCTGCCACGGCAGCAGCCGGTCGGCCTGGAAGACGATCGCCCGCTTCGCCGGGACCTCGACGCGTCCTCCGTCGGGCCGGTCCAGTCCGGCGAGCAGACGCAGGAGGGTGCTCTTGCCGCAGCCCGAGGGGCCGAGCAGGATCACCAGCTCCTGGTCCTCGATGGTGAGATCGAGGTGGTCGAGCACCACCCGGTCGCCGAAGCTCCGGACGACCCGCTCGACGACGACACCGGTTGCCCGGCGGAGATCGGTCGCGACTGTGCTGCTCATGACGCCTCATAACTGGGGCGCCACCGCAGCAGCACCCGCTCGAGAGCCCGGACGAACTGGTCGGCGAGCAGACCGAGGAGCGAGTAGATCACCAGCCCCACGAAGACCTGGTTGGTCTGCAGATAGGTCTGTCCCTGGGTGATGAGGAAGCCGAGTCCCTTGTCGGCGTTGACCGTTTCCGCGGCGACGAGGCCCAGGACGCTGTACGCGAGGGAGAAGCGGAGGCCGACCAGGAAGCCGGGCAGGGATCCGGGCACCAGCACACGCGTCACCAGGCGCCACGTGCCCGCCCCGGTCGTCCGGGTCATCTCGATCAGCCGCTGGTCGACACCGCGGATCGCGGCGAACAGGTTGAGATACATCGGAACGCCGGCACCGAAGGAGATCAGCAGCACCTTCGTGAGCTCGTCGATGCCGAACCACACGATCATCAAGGGCAGCACCGCGAGGAGCGGGATCGTGTTGAGCACCTGTACGACGCCGTTGAACAGGTACTCGCCGCTGCGCAGCAGTCCGCCGAGCACTCCGGTGACGATGCCCGCCGTCAGGCCGATCGCGAGGCCGATGCCGGCCCGCTGCAGCGAGACGGCCAGGTCCGGACCGAGCACTCCCTGCTGCCACAGATCGACGGCCGCCCTCACGATGGAGGTCGGCGCCGGAGCGTAGGTCTTCGTCACTACTCCGGCCCGGGCGAGTATCTCCCAGGCCACGAGGATGACGACCGGAGTCGTGTAGACGCCGAGCGGCCAGCGCAGCCGCTCGCGGAGTGTGCCGAGAGCTGTTCGGCGGCGCGCGCCGCGCGGAACGAACACCTCGCGTTCCCGCGCGCTCTTCGTCGTGGTGTCCGGTCCCTTGAGAACGGCGGGCGCCGGGATGCGGATCTCGGTCATGCCGCCACCGCCAGGACGCCGGTGTAGTGCGAGGCGTCACCGACGAGTTGTTCGCTGCGGCGTCCGTCGACGCCGACCGGGACGTCTCCCGCGACGGTCACCCGGTTCAGGCGTCGCGGGTGGTCGTCGTAGTTGTCGACCGCGTAGTGCTGGGTGATCCGGTTGTCGAAGATCAGCAGCTGGTCGGGGGACCAGGTCCAGCGCAGGATGTTCTCCGGACGCGTCACGTACGACTGGAGGATGCGCAGCAGATCCGCCGAGTCGCTGTTCGGCAGACCGACGATCCGCTTGGCGAACCCGCCGATGAACAGGCCGCGTTCACCGGTCAGGGGATGGACGCGCACGACCGGGTGCTCGGCCTCGTAGCGCGTCGAGACGAAGACCCGGTCGTACTCCTGCCGCTGTGCCGTGACGGCCTCGGGGCGGGCGTAGTCGTACTGGTTGGTGTGCACGACGCGCAGCGAGTCCGCGAGGGTGCGCAACGGTGCGGGCAGGTCGCGATAGGCAGCGGCGGCATTGGCGATGAGCGTCTCGCCGCCGTAGGGCGTGGTCACGAGCGACCTCAGTGTGGTGACCTGCGGCGGGTTGACCACGAAGGTGACGTCCGTGTGCCACTCGTTGGCCTTGGACGTCTCGCTGTCTACGGCAAGCACGTTCGTCGTGCCGTCGACGGCCGACACGTTCGGGTGGGCGGTGGTGAGTTCGCCGAACCAGCGGGCCACGCGCTCCTGACCGGAGTCGTCGAGGCCGGCGTTGTCGAAGACGAGTGCCTTGTGCTCGTCGAGGGCGTCACGGAGTGCCGTGAGCGTGGAGTCGTCCGATGGCGCCGTCAGGTCGACGCCCTCGGCCACCGCGCCGATGCGGCCGGTGAGTTTGCGGATGGACACGGGCATGAGGAGGTCCTTCTCGGGAGGAGGTGGGCGTACCACCGTGTGCTGGGGGACGGGCAGCGGCCATGACGGATCGGCTCGCCGGCCCGACAGCCGTAAACGGGACAGGAGTTGGGGTCACGGCACAGGGGCGGGCAGCCGACGGCCATGCGGGAGGGGCGGCCGGGCGGGAGGGGCGGCCGGGCGGGAGGCACGGCCGGGCGGATCCGGCCGTCAGGAAGCTGATGCCGAACCGTCGAACCCGGTACCGGGCCGCTTATCCGCCTGAAACCGGCTGCCGGTTCGCGGGTTCTTCGACGACCGGGCCGGTCCGCTCGTACGGCCTCGCCGCCCGTGCGCACCCTGCGCTGCGGACACCCCCGGCCGCTGCCGGGAAAGAGAGGTACGAGGAAGGAAGCCGGAAGCAGCCGCTCACAGGCCGTCGGACACGACGTTCCCGCGGAACTTCAGCTCGGCACGCGGAGTTTGACACCGCATCAGCGTGGGGCGCGCAGTCGGTGCGCACCGATCGCCGCCGGGACGACTCGCCGGATCAGCGACAACAGAAGGCGCTGGCGACGTGCGCCAGGTCGATGTGGCGCCGCCGGGTCAGGTCCACGTGCGGGTTCATGGAACGGGAGTTCAGCAGACGGCCACCACAGTGGTCAAGAAAATCGGAGGGGGTCTTGCATCGCGGACACGGAGGGATTCTCCGTTTGTCCGGAACTCCGTGGCGCTGCGGGACACTTCCACGTCGGCCGACGGCACGCTCCGGCCCCGTGCAGAAGGCCCGGAGCGGCCGGAACCAGCTCCCTCGCAGCCCTCCCTCCGGGCCCACGCCACCCCTCCGGGAAGGCGGATCCGTCGTGCCGTCCCACGGATGAAACACCGCCGTGTGGCTGGTTCGTGACGGCGTCATGTGGTTACCTGGGCTCATGACCGTGCTCGTGACCCGCCGCCACGTCGATTACGTGCGTGTCACCACCACCGGTTGTCCCGCCACGAGCTGACGCCGCGCTCGGGCTTCTGACCAGCATCCCTTTCACCGCGTAGCGCCGACCGCTGCCGTCGTACCGGCAGTGGTCCAGGGCGCCGTGGTTCCTCACGCCTTCCCGTTCTCACCCTCCGTACAGGGAGCAGCACCATGAGCCAGCCCATCGACTCCGTCACCGCCGGCCACACCCCGGAAGAAGCGCACGCGGGGCCCGACACCTCGGCATGGTCCTTCGAGACCAAGCAGATCCACGCCGGAGCCGCGCCCGACCCGACGACCGGCGCCCGGGCGACACCGATCTACCAGACCACGTCGTTCGTGTTCCGGGACACCCGGCACGCGGCCGACCTGTTCTCGCTGGCCGAACCCGGCAACATCTACACCCGCATCCACAATCCCACCCAGGACGTCTTCGAGCAGCGGATCGCCGCACTCGAGGGCGGTGTCGCGGCCGTCGCGCTCGCCTCCGGGCAGGCGGCGGAGACGCTGGCCATCCTGACGCTGGCGAGCGCGGGCGACCACATCGTCTCCAGTACGTCGCTGTACGGCGGCACGTACAACCTCTTCCGGCACACGCTCCCCAAGTTCGGCATCGACGTGTCGTTCGTCGACGACCCCGACGACGTCGAGGCCTGGCGCGCCGCCATCCGGCCGAACACCAAGGCGCTGTTCGCGGAGACGCTGGGCAACCCGCGCGGCAACGTGCTGGACGTGCGGGCGGTCGCGGACGTCGCACACGCCGAGGGCGTACCGCTGATCGTGGACAACACCGTCCCGACTCCGTATCTGCTGCGGCCCGTCGAGCACGGCGCGGACATCGTCGTGCACTCGGCCACCAAGTTCCTCGGCGGGCACGGCACCGCCATCGCGGGTGTGGTCGTCGACGGCGGCACCTTCGACTTCGGCGCGCACGCCGGCCGGTTCCCGGACTTCACCGAGCCGGACCCCAGCTATCACGGCCTGCGGTACTGGCCGGCCCTCGGCCCGGGCGCCTTCGCGGTCAAGCTGCGGGTGCAGTTGCTGCGCGACCTCGGTCCGGCGCTCTCCCCGCACTCCTCGTTCCTGCTGCTGCAGGGCGTGGAGACGCTGAGCCTGCGCATCGAGAGGCACTCGGCGAACGCCCGGGCGCTCGCCGAGTGGCTGGAGCGGCGCGACGAGGTCGCGGCCGTCCACTACCCGGGACTCGAGTCCAGCAAGTGGTATGAGGCGGGACAGAGGTATCTGCCGCGCGGCGCCGGTGCCGTGGTCTCCTTCGAGCTGCGGGACGGGGTGGAGGCGGGCAAGCGGTTCGTGGACGCGGTCGAGCTGTTCAGCCACCTCGCCAACATCGGCGACGTGCGCAGCCTGATCATCCACCCCGCGTCCACCACCCACAGCCAGCTCGACGACGAGCAGCTCGCGGCGACCGGCACCTCTGCGGGCCTGGTGCGTCTGTCGGTCGGCATCGAGAACCTCGCCGACCTCAAGGCGGACCTGGAGGCAGGCTTCCGCGCGGCCAAGGGCGCGTCCTGAACACCGTATTGACGCCCCATCAGGAACCTCTCCCGCCGGCCACCGGTGCCTGGCGGGAGGGGGATCCGCCGGGGCGGCGCCAGTGGTACGGCCGCGAGACGCCGCTGTCGCTGGAGGCGGGCGGTGAACTGCCGGGTGTGCGGCTCGCGTTCGAGACCTGGGGACGGCTCGCGCCGGACGCCTCCAACGCCGTCCTCGTCCTGCACGCCCTCACCGGGGACAGCCACGTCGCCGGACCGGCCGGGAACGGGCACCCCACCCCCGGCTGGTGGGACGGACTCGTCGGACCGGGACGCGCCCTGGACCCGGACCGCTGGTTCGTCGTGGCGCCGAACGTCCTCGGCGGCTGCCAGGGCAGTACAGGACCGTCGTCGCGAAGGCCGGACGGACGCCGCTGGGGCGGCGATTTCCCCTTCCTCACACAGCGTGACCAGGTGGCCGCCGAGGCCGGTCTGGCCGACGCACTCGGCATCGACCGCTGGGCGCTGGTGGTCGGCGGCTCGATGGGCGGGATGCGGGCGCTGGAATGGGCCGTGTCGCATCCGGCGCGGACCGGCGCGCTCCTGCTGCTCGCCACGGCCGCCTCGGCGAGCGCCGAGCAGATCGCCTGGGCCGACATCCAGCTGCGCGCCATCCGCTCCGACCGGCACTGGCTCGGGGGCCACTACCACGACACCGGCCGCGGTCCGTGCACCGGACTCGGCCTGGCCCGACGGATCGCCCATGTCACCTACCGCAGCGAGCCGGAGCTACACGTGCGCTTCGGGCGTGCGCCCCAGGGCACGGAGGACCCCTGGAACGGTGGCCGGTACCAGGTCGAGTCCTACCTCGGCCATCACGCCGCCAAGTTGGTGAGCCGTTTCGACGCGGGCAGCTACGTCGTGCTGTCCGAGGCGATGAACAGCCACGACATAGGACGGGGCCGCGGCGGCGTGCGCGCCGCCCTGCGCCGGGTGAGCGCCGACACCCTCGTGGCCGGGGTCGGCTCCGACCGCCTCTACCCACCGGCCCAGCAGGCGGAACTGGCGGCAGGCATCCCGGCCGCCGACCGTCTCCGGCTGATCGAATCCCCGTACGGCCATGACGGCTTCCTCATCGAGGTGGAGCAGGTCTCGGCGCTCGTGAGGGAACTCCTGGCCGGAAATCACGCCGGCCGGGGCAGGACATGACCGGCGCCGGTGCGCGGACGGGGTCGACCGGGCCCGGGTCGAGGACCAATGGCCCCTGCCCGGCCGGAGCCTGCAGAGCTTCCATGGAACAGGTGGCGGCACTTCTCCGTGACCCTCCGCTGTCGGGTCCGGATGCCGCCGTGAAGAGGGGTGGGCCGAGGAGCCGCACGAAGGGAAAGCACCGTGAACGACGGACCTCTTGATGCGAACACCATCAACGCGCTCGTGGCGGACGCCACCGCCGCGCCCTCGCAGCACAACGCGCAGCCCTGGGCGTTCCGCAGACTACGGGGCATGGACGTCCTGCGCCTGTACGCCGACCCGGAACGCGCGCTCCCGCACACCGATCCGGAGAACCGCGGCCTGCTCATGGGCTGCGGCGCCGCGTTGTTCAATCTGCGCGTGTCCGCCGCCGCGGCCGGACTGACGCCGGACGTCCGGCTGCTGCCCGATCCCGCCTCCGCGACCTTCCTCGCCGAGGTGAGTCTGACCCGCACCGGCCCGCGCGACAGCTCGCTCGCCCGGCTGGCCCCCTCGATCCGGCGTCGTCACTCCAGCCGCCTGCCCTTCCGCGACGAGGAGATCCCCGCCGCCGCGAAGGAGCGGCTGTCCGAGGCGGCCCGCGTCGAGGGCGCGGACCTGTTCTTCCCCGACCCCTGGCATGTGCGGTCGATCGTCGAGCTGGTCCGGGACGCCGAGGACACGGAGGCACTCGACCCGGGAGTGCACGAGGAGACGGTCCGGTGGACACATCCGGAGCCGTCGCCGGTCACCGGCGCGGCGGACGGCGTCCCCGCCGGGGCGTTCGGTCCGCGGCAGCACGGTACGTCGGTCCCGGTCCGCGACTTCGCCGTCGGGCGCCCGGTACCCGGACGTGGCTGGGCGGTCTTCGAGAAGAACCCGCACATCGCTCTGCTCGGGACGGCCGGTGACAAGCCTCTGGACTGGCTGCGCGCCGGTCAGGCACTGGAACGGGTGCTGCTCCAGGCCACCGCGGACGGACTGGTCGCGTCCCTCACGTCCCAGCCACTGGAGTGGCCCGACATCCGCTGGGCCGTCCGCGACCCCCTCTCCGCCATGGCGAACGTCCAGATGGTGATCCGGCTCGGCTACGGTCCCGAGGGCGAGGCGAGCCCGCGCCGGCCGGTGGCCGACGTGCTCGACGTGACCGACGTGACCTGATGGCTTCCCCTCGGCAAAGAGCGGTGTCATGAGGATCTCGGAGGCGATGACGGCCCCCGCGGTGTGCGCGGCCCCTGACGCTTCCCTGGCCGACGTGGCCGGGGAGATGGCCGAACGCGCCGTCGGGTCGGTTCTCGTGGTCGAGGACGGCGTGCTGCTCGGCATCGTCACCGACCGCGATCTCGCCCTACGCGGCATGGGCGCGGGCCTGGACCCGGGCACGCGGGTGGACGCCGTCATGTCGCCGGCCGCCGTCACGGTCGACGCCGACGACGACCTCCAGGTGGCCTACCGAACGTTCCGTCGTACGGGAATCCGCAGGCTCCCGGTCCTGGACGCGGGCCGGGTGGCGGGCGTGCTGACGGTCGACGACCTGCTTCTCGACGTCTTCCGCCGTCTCACCGACCTGCTCGGCCCGGTCGCCTGGAGCATCCTGCAGGAACCGCCGGCATCGTCCCGAGGAACCAGGACCCGCACGTCGGACGGTGCCCCTGCCGTGTCCACCCCGCCGGGGCCGAACGTCCCGGGTGAGGGCTGAACGGCCCCTGCCATCGCCTCCCGGCAGGTACGACCGTGGAGGTGACACCCCCTGCCGCGCCCATGCGGTCGAGAGAAGAGAAGGCGGTGGAGACGATGACACTCCCCCTCGTCGTGGGCGTCGACGGATCGGACGGCAGTCTGTCGGCCATCGACTGGGCGGTGGACCTGGCCACGCGCAGCCGGCTTCCCCTGCGGCTGGTCCACGCGTCCCTGTGGGAACGGTACGAGGCAGCGTTGCCGACACTGAGCCGCGAACGTTCCTCCGGGCAGGTTCTGGCGGAACACGTCGTCGCCTCGGCGGCGGAACGGGTCCGTCGGCACAACCCCGACCTGAGCGTCTCGACGAAGATCGTACCGGCCGAAGCCGTCTCCGCGCTCCTGGACGAAGGCCGGAACGCCACCGCCCTCATCACCGGTTCACGGGGCCGCGGCGAACTGAAGGGGACACTGCTCGGTTCCGTGGGGCCGGCGGTCGCCGCCCGCGCGGACTGCCCGGTCGTCGTGGTCAGGGGCGACAAGGCCGCTCTGACCGGATCCCACGAGCGCATCCTGCTCGGCGCGGGCGACCCCGACACCTGCCGGGAGGCGGTCGGATTCGCGTTCCGGGAGGCCGAGGCCCGCGGATGTGAGCTGGACGTCGTCCGGGCCTGGCGATGCCCGGCCCGGGAAGCGGCCGACGACACGGCACCGGCCGAGGATCCGGAGCACCAGCACGAGAAACAGGCCGCGGCTCTCATCCAGAGCCTCGTCGCCGACGCGTCCGACGCGCACCCGGACGTACGGCTGCGCCGGACGCCGGTCGAGGGCGCGGCCCGCACGGTGCTGGTCCACCGCTCGGCCGCCGCCGACCTCGTGGTCCTCGGAACGCGTCGCAGGTCCGGTCGCTTCGGGCTCCGGCTCGGCCGCGTGAGCCACACCCTGCTGCACCACGCCGCCTGCCCGGTGGCGGTCGTACCGAACAGGACCTGACTCCCACACCGCCGAAGCCCGGCAGCGGGGAAGGCCGGCACGGGGGGCGGCGCGGACGGTCCCTTCGTCCGGGAGGCGGGTAACGCGCATGAACACTCGAATCACCGGCACGGATGCGGGTGAGGCAACACGGATCCTGGTCGTGGAGGACGACCGGGGGCATCGCGGAGTCACCAGCACGCAGCCCACGAGCCGCCACAGATCCCCGTACCACCCGCCGTGCCCCCGGAGACCTGGCGATGGCCCCGGACCCGACCCTGTGTGTCGACCGCGTCGCCCGTACCGGCCGGGGACCGGGCGCCGAACTGCTCCCCGAGCCGATCGACCTCGGTGAACGGGGTCCCATCCTCAAGAACAGCGCCGCGCCTGACCGGTTGCACGGTCACGCCCGGCAAGCTGTCGCCGCCCGCCCCCGCCTGGCTCTGCACATGGACGGCGTGTGAGAGGCAGGCCGTTGGCCGGGACGGTCGGCTCCGCCACCCGGATCCGATGACCTGTCCACCATGGAGCACGCACCTCCTTCCTCACGCGCGCTCCCGCCACCGGGACGGGCCGCCCGCGGTTCGGCCGGTGGTCAGCCCCCGTCGCCACCGCGCGAGGCGGTCTTGGAATAGCCGTCGTGCCACGCCGCCTTCGCCCCCGAGTCGCCGATGCGGTACACGTCCACGACGGCTCCCGCGGCCACCACGAGCGACAGCACCGTGGCCGCGACCCGCACGAGCGTGCCGGGTCGGCGCGCGCTGTCCGAGGCCCCGGACGCCGAGGTGCGGCCGACCGCCCACCAGACGGCGAACGCCAGGACGAACAGGCCCCCGGCCCAGGGAAGGAGGCCGTCCCCGAGCTCGGCGTGACGGCGCACCAGCGCGTTGTCGGCGACGCGTCCCTCCAGCCATTCGCCCGCGTTCGTGGTGAGCGGCACGCTCACGAGCGTGACCAGGGCGAGCACCGGCAGCACGACGCCCAGGCGCTGGGCCGCCTTGGGCCATATCGCACAGACCACGAGAGCGAGCGCGGTCAGGGGAACGAGGACGACCACGAAATGCACCAGCAGTACGTGCGCGGGCAGGCCGTTGACCAGGCTCATCGGCAACTCCTTGAGAAGGGTGGGTACTCACCGTGTTGATCAGGCGCGCCACCTTGGCACAGGAATCTCTCAGGTTCCTCTGAAGGGCCTCCCGGCGCGGGGAAGGGACCGTCCGGCCCATGTGGCTTCCGTATGCCCGGCGGACAGTGGAGATGGAGGGCACCTGGGACCGGGCGTGGACGCGGTGGCCGATGTCTCCGCCGAGCCGCACGACGCTCCGGACGACACGTCCGGGCCGTCACCAGAACCGCGTACCTCCGTCGGGCCGGCGTCGGCCGGTCAGGACGAAGACGAATCGAGGTGTTGGGAGATGACCGGCACTCCGCACATCGTGAGCGATGTGATGACCCGGACGGTCGTGGCCGTGGGGCAGGACGCCCCGTTCAAGGAGATCGTGCGGACCCTGGAGCAGTGGAAGGTCAGCGCCATGCCCGTACTGGAGGGCGAGGGGCGCGTCATCGGCGTCGTCTCCGAGGCCGATCTGCTGCCCAAGGAGGAGTTCCGCGACGAAGAGCCGGGCCTCTCCCGGCAGCGCGAGCGCCTGGCCGACGCCGCCAAGGCCGGTGCGACCAGGGCGGCGGAACTCATGAGCACCCCGGCGGTCACGGTCCACGCGGACGCCACGCTCGCGCAGGCGGCCCGGATCATGGCCGTCCGGCACGTCAAACGACTGCCCGTGGTCGACGGCATCGGCATGCTTCAGGGCATCGTCAGCCGCGCCGATCTGCTCAAGGTGTTCCTGCGGCCCGACGACGAGATAGAGGAGGAAGTCCGCCGCACGGTGGTGTCCTACCTCTTCCCGGGCTTCAGCCACGCCATCCACGTGACCGTGCACGAAGGGGTCGTCACCCTGCGCGGACACGTCCGCGACACCTCGCTCGTCTCGGTCGCCGTACGCCTCGTGCACGCCATCGAGGGTGTCGTGGGTGTCGAACCACGGCTCACCAGCGAGCCGGAGGAGGCCGGCGAACCGCGGACGCAGGGGTTGTGAGCCGTGGGCGGGCTCGAACATCGCGGCAGCTGAGGGCTCTTCGGCTCACTTCGTCTTCGGCTCGCGTCACAGGACCGGCAGGTCGGGGCGGACGAGCGTGCCCGACGTGCCGTGGACGATCTCGTACGCCGCGTCCAGGGCGCCGATCGCGGCCAGTCCCCCGGTGCGTTCGACGAACCGGGCCGCCGCCTCGGTCTTGGGACCCATCGAGCCCGCGGGGAAGTCTCCCCGGCGCAGGTCGGCGGGGGTGGCACCGAGGACGGGCCGCTGTTCGGGGGTGCCGAAGCCGGCGTAGACGCAGGGCACGTCGGTGAGGATGAGCAGGAAGTCGGCTTTCAGCTGCTCGGCGAGCAGGGCCGCCGTGAGGTCCTTGTCCACGACGGCCTCCACACCGGTGAGGGCACCGGTGTCCGGGTCGGCCGTGACGGGAACGCCTCCGCCGCCCGCGCAGACGACGAGCGCGCCGCCGCCGAGCAGCTCGTGGACGGTGTCGGTCTCCAGGATCCGTTCGGGTTCCGGGGAGGGGACGACCCGGCGCCAGCCGGTGCTGTCGGCGGCGATGTGCCAGCCGCGTCTACGGGCGAGCGCGGACGCGATGTCGTACGGATACACCTGGCCGACGAACTTCGTGGGGTGCTCGAAGGCGGGGTCGTCGGACCGGACGAGGGTGTGGGTGACCAACGCGATCGTCCGGTGACCGGGCAGGGCGTCGTGCAGGCTGCGCACCAGCAGGGAGCCGATCAGGCCCTGGGTCTGCGCGCCGAGCAGGTCGAGCGGGTAGGGGGCGCTCAGGGCCGGATCGGCGGCGCTCTCCACGGCGAGCAGCCCGATCTGGGGGCCGTTGCCGTGGGTGACGACGATCTCGTGCTCGTGGGCGAGGGCGGCGATCGCACTGGTGACGCGGTCGATGTTCGCCACCTGGACGGCCGCGTCGGGGCGTTCGCCGCGGTGCAGCAGGGCGTTGCCGCCCAGAGCGATGACGATGCGCATGACTCGGTCCTCCAGGATGGCGGCCAGGACGGCCTTGACGGTGTGGACCCCGTTCTCCGCCCGGTCGAGGACGACGGAGGCGGCGAGGGGAAGTCCCCACGATTCTTCGCGGCGGAAGTGATCGTGGTCAGTGGCCGAACTTCCCTGCCCGGGGCCGTTGGTCCCGTCGGCGCCGACCGAACGGCCCCTGCTCCACGAGGTGTTCGGCCGGCACCGGGCCGGTACCGGGAAGGTCCTGCCGTCACGTCCGCTCGTCGGGTCGTCCCGTCGCGTCCTCTCGTCGCATCCCCGGTCAGGCCGCGGGAACGGCGAGGTCCTCGTGCGAGGGCGCGCCGAGCACCACCTTGAGCGCGCCGGTGTCCGCGGCCCGCGAGAAGACGTCGTAGGCCTTCTCCATGTCCTCCAGCGGGAAGGTGTGGGTGACCAGCTGTGCGGTGGGCAGCCGGCCCGCGGCGGCCATGCGGAGCAGGGTGGGGGTGGAGTGGGTGTCCACCAGGCCGGTGGTGATGGTCACGTTCTTGATCCACAGGTCTTCCAGGTGCAGCGTCGCGGGCTTGCCGTGGACGCCGATGTTGGCCACGTGCCCGCCGGGCCGCACCATGCGCGTGCACAGCTCGAAGCTCTCCGGCACCCCGACCGCCTCGATGACCACGTCCGCGCCGAGCCCGTCGGTGAGGTCGGCGATCAGCTGTTCCGGGTCCTCGTCCGCGTCGGCCACGGCGTCGGCTCCGAGCCGCTTGGCGGCCTCCAGCCGGGACGCGGCACGGTCGACGGCGACGATGCGCTCCGGCGAGAACAGCCGCGCCGTGGCGATCGCCGCCAGGCCGATGGGCCCGGCTCCGACGACGGCGACCGTGTCGCCCGGGCGTACGTGCCCGTTGAGGACACCCACCTCGTAGGAGGTCGGGAAGATGTCCGCCAGCAGCACGGCGTCCCTGCTCTCCACCGCGCCGGGCAGGGCGTGCACGGACAGGTCGGCGTAGGGAACGCGGACGTACTCGGCCTGGGTGCCGTCGATCAGATGACCGAGGATCCAGCCTCCGCCGCCCCGGCACTGGCCGTACATGCCCTCGCGGCAGAAGCGGCAGCGCCCGCAGGAGCTGATGCAGGAGACCAGTACCCGGTCGCCCGGACGTACGGTCCGCACATCGCTGCCGACCTCCATGATCTCGCCGACCGCCTCGTGGCCGAGCACCGTGCCCGGACGCACCTCGGGGACATCGCCCTTGAGGATGTGCAGATCCGTGCCGCAGATGGTGACGGCGCCGACCCGCACGATGGCGTCGGTGGGTTCCTTGACCGCCGGGTCCGGGACGTCCTGCCAGGAGGACTGTCCGGGCCGTGGAAGACGTAGCCCTTCATGATCTCCCTCACCCTTCCCTCGTCAGGTACGAGATGGTTCTTGTCCGGTGCGAGACGACCTTCCAAGTCCAGCTTGTCCCGTTACGCAGGGTTCTGCTTGGGCCGTCCGGCCTCCAGTGCCCGCCACCCGGCCCCTCCTGGCCCGGCCCGGCGGATCCGGGGCCGGGCGCCGGTGCCGTTCCGGGGTCGCAAGGGCCGAACGGCCCTGCCCGGAACCGGAGTCGGCCGCCGAGCGGCCCTGTCACCACGCCTGGTCGGCCCCTGCCCCCGCACGGCCCCGGCTGTCACCGTAGGAAGTGTCACCACGACGATGAAGGAGGTGCGCGGCGATGCCCCGTGGCGGGTACGCGAAGAAGCGGCTGTGGCGTTGGCGCGACAACCCGTTGCGGCGACGCGACGACATCATCGAAGCCTGGGTCGTCCTGGCCGTCTGGATCGTCTTCGTCGTGGGCGGAACAGTCGCCGGACTGGTGACCGCCCGTGCCGCGGACGACGTGTTCGCACGGCAACGAGCCGATCGGCAGCCGGTCCGCGCCCTGGTCCTGCACGACGTCCCGCTGACCGCCACCCCGACACGTGGAAGCACCGGCCGCCTGATGACGACCGTCCGCTGGACGGCTGCCGACGGCTCGACCCGTACCGCACGGACCCTGGTGAACCCCGGAACCACGGCCGGATCCGCGGTGACGGTCTGGCAGGACGGCCGGGGCCGTCTCACCTCCGCGCCGCCGACGTCCACGCGGGCGGCGTTCGAGTCCGGCGCCCTGGGCACCGCGGCCGCGGCCGCCCTCGCCGGTCTGGCGTTCGGTGGCGGCGCGGTCGCCCGTCGGCGGCTCGACCGGCACCGGATCGACGCCTGGGACCGGGAGTGGGATCTGGTGGGACCGCGATGAGGTCACAGCCGGACCGTTCCGGCGTGGACGAGAGGGCGGTTGAGCCCTGATCCCGGCTCGCGGTCCGCGGTCCGCGGACCGCCGCCTGCGGTCCGCGGTCTGTAGTCAGCGGTGAAAGAGCGGCGGAGCGCGGGAGCCGCTGTCGGTGTGCGTGGCCCTTCCCACCCCACGGGTGTTTCACCCGGTGGCGTTCACCTGCCCTGCCGTCGGGGCGAGTTCGCCGGAGCCGCGCGGGATCAGACGCGTCTCGACCGAGACGGTGCGCGCCCGCGAGCGGTCCCCGGCGAGACGCTCCACGGCGATGGCCCCCGCGGTCTCGCCGACAGCCGTCGGGTTCTGGGCCACGACGGTGAGGGCGGGTTCGAGGATGGACGCCATCGGGACGTCGTCGAAGGCGACGACCGCCACGTCCTTACGGCCGCTGCGGGCGAGTTCGGTCAGGACACCGAGTGTCATGTTGTTGTTGCCGGAGAGCAGGGCCGTCGGCGGGTCGGGCTGGTCCAGGAGCCGTGCGGTCGCATCGGCGGCGCTCGCGGAGTCGTGGGCGCCCGCGATCAGCGCGCGGTCGTGGCGGAGCCCCGCCGCGGCGAGGGCCTCGCGGTAGCCGGCGAGGCGCTCCCGTCGTGTGTACAGCCTGACCGGCAGGTCCCCGACGAACCCGATCCGGCGGTGGCCGTACGCGATGAGGTGGGCGACGCCCTCACGGGTGCCCGAACGGTTGGTGCTGACCACGGTGTCGGTCGTCATCCCGGCGCCGGGCCGGTCGAGGAAGACGACGGGCATGCCCGCCGCGCGGTGCGCCCGCAGCCGGGAGTGCTCGGCCCCCACCGCGGGGGCGACCATCAGGACGCTCACCCGGCGGGCCAGGAAGGTGTCGATCAGGGCCTGTTCCCGTTCGGGGTCGTCGTCGGACGAGCCCATCAGCAGGGTCAGGCCACGGGCGTGAACGGCGTCCTCTATGCCGCCGGCGACCGAGGCGAAGAAGGGATTGCCCACGTCCGGCACGACCAGCCCCACGGTGGTGTCCGGCCCCCCGGTCCGGATGGACCTGGCCATCAGGTTGGGCTGAAAGCCGAGCCTGGCCACGGCTTCCAGCACCCGCCTGCGTGTCTCGGCCGAACTGGGGCCGTCCTCGTTCAGCACCCGGGAGACCGTTTTGGCGCTGACGCCGACCTCGTGCGCGACATCGGCGAGTGTCGGTCTGCGGGTCGGTGTCATCGGCTCCCCGTTCTCTGAGCTTCGGTACCCGGGTCGCCGGGTCCTCGGTTCAGCCCGCTCGCACCCCCGCTGCGGAGGCGGCGTCCCTGTCCGCGACGACCGTACCTCCGTCGGCGGCCACCCTCAGGGCCCCGGTCATGATGGCCACCACTTCCGCCATGCTGTGGTCCGACGGCCTGATCACCGCCTCCCGGCGGCCGAGCCGGTGGACGTGGACACGGTCCGCGATCTCGAACACGTGCGGCATGTTGTGGCTGATGAGGATGACCGGCACCCCGTTGTCGCGGATCCGGCGGATCAGGTCGAGCACCTGGCCGGACTCCTTGACGCCGAGCGCCGCGGTCGGTTCGTCCATCACGACGACGCTGCGCGCCCAGGCGGCCGCGCGGGCGACCGCGACGGCCTGGCGCTGCCCGCCGGACAGGGTCTCCACCGGCTGCGTGAGCGAACCGATGTCGACCTTCAGCGAGGCCATGTACGCGGCCGCCCGCTCGCGCATCACCTTCCTGTCGAGCAGCCGGAAGACCGATCCGAGGACTCCCCCGCGGCGGACCTCACGGCCGAGGAACATGTTCGACGCGATGTCCATGGAGGGGGCGAGGGCCAGGTCCTGGTACACCGTCTCGATACCGCGGGCCCTCGCGTCCTGGGGACCGGCGAAGCGGATCGGCTCGCCGTTCAGCCGGATCTCACCGGCGTCGGGGACGAGGGCCCCGGTGAGGGCCTTGATCAGACTGGTCTTGCCGGCGCCGTTGTCGCCGATGACGGCCAGCACCTCACCGGGCATCAGGTCGAAGTCGGCGCCGTCGATGGCGGTGACATGACCGTAGCGCTTGGCGAGTCCGCGTGCGCTGAGCACGGGCTGCGGCCCGGTCGTCGATGAACTCGCCTGTCCGGTCCGCCCGTCGGGCGACGGACTCTGTCCGTCGGGGGCCGGGTGCTGTCCGCCGGGGTCCTGGCTCTCTCCGGCGGATGCCTGGTCCTCTCCGGCGGGGTTCTGGTCCTCTCCGGCGGAGGTGACGGGGCCGGTGGGGGTGGTCGGCCGGCCCCCGGGAACGTCGGTGCCGGTCATCGTGTTCCCTTCCGCGAGAGTTGGTCGACGGTCACGGCCAGGATCACCAGGACGCCGGTGACGAGGGTCTGGTACACGGACGAAACCCCCATGAGCTGGAGCCCGTTGCGGAAGACGCCGACGATGAGTACGCCGACGAAGGTGCCCAGTACCGTGCCGCGTCCGCCGAACAGGCTGGTCCCGCCGAGGACGACGGCGGTGATGCTGTCGAGGTTGTCGGTCTGGCCGGCCTGCGGGTCACCCACCCCGGTGCGCGACACCAGCAGCAGGGCCGCGACACCGTAGACGAGTCCGGCGACGACGTAGACGCTCACCGTCAGCCGGTTGACGCGGATACCGCTGAGCCGGGCGCTCTCGGAGCCGTTGCCGAGGGCGTACACATGGCGGCCCCAGGACGTGCTGCCGAGTGCGTAGGCGAAGCCGAGGAAGAGGGCCACGGTGACGAGCGAGCCGTAGGTGACGTCGGTCCGGCCGACGGGGAAGGTGCGGCCGAGGGCGGTGAGCGGCCCCGGCAGTCCGGTCACCGTCTGCTCCTGGGAGTACACGTGGGTGAGGGCGAAGGCCACGTTGAGCATGCCGAGGGTCACGATGAACGGCGGCAGCGGGACGATCCGTATCAGCAGACCGTTGACCAGGCCGAACGCGCCGCAGGTGAGCAGCCCGGCGAGCACGGCGACGAGCGGCGGCAGGCCCTCGTGCACGGCCAGTCTGGCCATCAGGATGCTGCCGAATGCCATCACTGCGCCGCAGGACAGGTCGATCCCGGCGGTGAGGATGATCAGCGTCTGCCCGATCGCGAGCGTGCCGACGACCATCACCTGCTGGAGGATCAGCGAGAAGTTGCCGCCGGAGAGGAACTGGTCGGTGCCGGCCGAGAAGAAGGCGGACGCGAGGACGAGGGCGACGAAGGGTCCGGCGGCCGGCGTCGTGAGCAGTCGGCGCGGGGCGAAGCCGTTCTTGGCGCCGGCGCTGAGAGGGGCGGAGGCGGTCATCGTGGATCAGCCCCAGCAGTTGCGCAGTCCGAAGCCGGTGTCCTCGGCCTCGATGCCGGTCTCGGGTTTGTCGGTGACGAGCTGGACACCGGTGTCGGTGTAGCCGGAGGGCTTCCTGCCGCCCTTGGCGAATGCGGCGACCGCCTTGACGCCGTCGGAGGCCATCTTCAGGGGGTACTGCTGCGAAGTGGCCGCTATCCTGCCGTCCTTGACTGCCTGGACTCCCGTGCAGCCGCCGTCGATCGCGACGATCATGACGTCCTTCTCGCGCCCCTTGGCCTTCAGCGCGGTGTACGCGCCGAGCGCCGCCGGTTCGTTGATGGCGTAGACGAGGTTGATGTCCGGTGCCTTCTGCAGGCAGTTCTCCATGGCGGTCTGCCCCTTGGCCTGGTCGCCGCCGGTGTCCTTGGAGCAGACGATGGACGGATCGGCCGCACCGATGCCGAAGCCCTTCGCGAAGCCGTCGTGCCGTTGTACGCCGACCGAGATGCCCGGGGCGAGGTCGAGCGTGGCGATCCTGGCCTTCCTGCCTTTCATGGCCGCCTTGGCATAGGCGCCGATCAGTTCGCCGGCCTTCACGTTGTCCGTGGCGAAGAGGGCGTCGGTGGCGCTCCGCGGCTCGGGCGGGGTGTCGAGTGCGATGACGAGCACGCCCTTGGCCCGTGCCTTGGCGATCGCCGGGACGATGGCCTTCGAGTCGTTCGGGGTGATCAGCACGCCTTTGACGCCTGCGGCGACCATGTTCTCCAGAGCGGTGACCTGGCCCGCGTTGTCTCCGTCGAACTTGCCTGCCGCCGTGGACAGTTCGACGTTCGCGGCCTTCGCCGCCCGTGTGGCGCCCTCACGCATCTTCACGAAGTACGGATTGGTGTCCGTCTTGGTGATCAGGCCGACCTTGATCTCGCCGGACGAGGAGCCGCCCCCGGAACCCGACCCGCAGGCCCCTGCGGACAGGGTGAGGCACGTGATGCCGACAGCGAGTAACGGTCGCACTCTGAGAGACATGGATGACTCCTACACACAGCGATGGTGGGTGATCCGCGCGGCTCGCAAGGGGACTCCGCCAGAAGGGTCGTCGCCGGCACATGTCAACGATGACATCGGCTTGCCGAGGATGATGGACGCCTTGTTCGGGGGGCGTCAATGCCTTGTACAGAAGGCGAGTTGGCAACACGGTGCGGCCGGGGCCGTGAATTTGGCCGGGTCACGGGAGAGGTGTGCACCTCATGCCGCAGGTCGGGGTGCTCGGCCTCTGTCAGCCCAACACATCAATATTGTCAGGGCAGTTGACGCACTCATGGGTCGGCCCCATCATCGGACACCGATCGGATGTCAGCGATGACAGTGACAACGATGACATGTTCGCTGCCGAAGCGCAGGGGTGAGATCACATGCGTCGAAGAGTCAAAGCACTGCTCGTCTGTCTGGCCGTGGCCCTGGCCGCCGCCGTCCTGCCGGGCGTGCCGGCCGCCGCCGGGACGGCACCGGACTACCCGGAGTTCCCCTACCCGCCCACCACCTACAGCGAGCCGTACCGGGGGCAGTTCCACTTCAGTTCCCGGTCCGGCTGGATGAACGACCCCAACGGTCTGGTGTACGCGAACGGGCTCTACCACTTCTTCTACCAGCACAACCCGCACGGCCTGGCCTGGGACACCATGCACTGGGGTCACGCCACCAGCCCCGACCTGGTCCACTGGACACAGAAGCCGGTCGCGCTGGAGCCCGGGGTCCATCCCGGCACCCTCTTCTCCGGCGGCGGTGTCGTGGACACGGGCAACACGTCCGGTCTCAGGACCGGTTCCCTGGACCCGATCGTGGTGTTCTCCAACACGAACGGCGTGAGCGTCTTCTACAGCAATGACGACGGGCGGACCTTCCAGGCGTACGACAAGGGACGCAAGGTCATCGACATCCCGGACGAGAGCCGCGATCCGAAGGTGTTCTGGGACGCGGCCCGGCACCGCTGGGCGATGGTGGTGTGGTCCTCCCACGACGGCAACGGGGTGAACATCTACACCTCGCCGGACCTCCTGAACTGGACGTTCGCCAGCCGCTTCGCGGCGCCGTGGCTCTTCGAGTGCCCCGACCTGTACCCGCTCGACCTGGACGGCAAGGCCGGTCAGCGGAAGTGGATCCTCACGTCCGCCTCCGGCCAGTACGCCGTCGGCTCCTTCGACGGCACGACGTTCAGCACCGACTGGACACAGCCGCAGCAGACGGACCTCGGCACCACCTACGCCGGCGGCGGCTTCTACGCCGCCGAGACCTTCACGAACATGCCCGACGGACGCACCGTGCAGATGGCCTGGCAAGGTGGCAACCACGGCAGCACCTGGACGGGCGACGCGACCTTCCCCGCCTCGCTGGCCCTGGTGACCACTCCCGACGGCCCGCGGATCACCCGCACGCCGGTCGCCGAACTGGCGTCGCTCGCCTCGGACAGCCGGACGTGGAAGAACCGGACGATCGACACCGCGCGGAAGGGCAACCTCCTGGACGGCGTCCGGGCCGACGTCTACGAACTGACCGCGCAGTTCGACGTCACGGGCGCCACCGCGTCCCGGTTCGGCTTCGACCTGCACCTGCGCCCGGACGGCACCGCCGACCGCCGGGTCGTCTACGACACCAAGGCCCAGACACTCCAGGGCAAGCCGCTCAAGCCGAGAAACGGCAAGGTCACGATGCGTCTACTGGTGGACCGGGGCCAGTTGGAGATCTTCGCCGACGGCGGACTGTACTCGCTGTCCGACAACGCCGACTTCGACTCGAGCGCCGACAGCCAGGGCATCGGACTCTTCGCCCTGGACGGGCGGGTGACCCTGGACAGCGCGACGTTCACGCGCCTGAACACCAGTTGGGGAACCGGCCAGTCGACGCTGCGCAGCAATCTGAAGGGTCCCTGGCACGCCGCGGGCGGAAGCTGGAGCGACGTCTCCGGGGGCAAGCGCGCCTCCGCCCCCGGAGACGCCTTCTACCTGAGCGCCTCGACCGGCGGGGACGCGACCTACCAGGGCGACATCAGCCTGGACTCCGCGCGGGCGGGCGGTCTCACCTTCCGCGCGGACGCCTCCGGCGCCGGGTACACCGCGAACATCGACACCGGCGGCGTCGTCAAGCTGTGGCGGCCCGGCAAGGACATCGCCACGTACGCCACCCCCATCGCCGCGGGCAGAACCCATCATCTGAAGGTGCGGACGACCGGCCACCGCATCCAGGTCTGGCTCGACAACGGCGGCGATCCGGTGATCGACGCGACCGACGACACCTACGCGAGCGGAACGTTCGGCGTGAACGTCTACGACGGCACGGCCACGGTGCAGAACCTCGACACCGGTTCCGGCGGTCTCGACGCGTTCCCCGCGGGGAGCTGGACCGCGCGCGGCGGCACCTGGACCGTCGAGCCCGACGGACTGCACGGCCGCACCGCGCAGGACGGCTTCTACCTCAGCGACCGGACCGGCACCGACTTCACCTACGAGGGCGACCTGTCCGTCACCAACGGCACCGCCACCGGCCTCACCTTCCGCTCCGGGGCCGACGGCGCGGGCTACACGGCGAACATCGACACCAGCGGCGTGGTGAAGCTGTGGCGGCCGGGGCGCGACATCGCGGTGTTCAGGACTCCCGTCGTCGAGGGCCGCACCTATCACCTCAAGGTGCGCACCGACGGCGACCGCATCAGGGTGTGGTTCGCCGGTGGCGCGGATCCGGTGGTCGACGCCACCGACGACACCTACGCGAGCGGCCTGTTCGGTGTGAACGGCTTCGCCGGGGACACGGTGGCGCAGCACCTCACCGTCAGCTGAGTGCCACCGTCGCCGCCGGCGTCTTCCAACGGGCCGCGAGTTCCGCGAAGGAGACGGTGTCGGGGTCGGCGGGCATGCCGGCCAGACCGCGGCGCCTCGCCTCGCCGACCAGCTCCTGCGGGGTCAGTCCGGCGAGGCGTTCGGCGGTGTGCGCGAGGAGCCGGGCCGCCGTGGAGGTGAGGGCGTCCTGGCCCAACGGCCTGTCCGGCAGGCGCAGTTCGTCCGCCAGCAGGGCCCGCAGAGCGTCGGCGAGATCCCGGGCACCGACCTCGCGGACGGTCAGGGACAGGTGGGCGGAGAGCCCTTCGTCCCCGCAGGCCCAGTGGGCGAAGCCCCGGGGCACGTACAGGACGTCTCCGGCGTGCAGCGTCGTGCGCAGGATCTCGTCCGGGCGGGGCCCGTCCTGTTCGGTCACCCGGCCCGCGTGCCAGTTCTCGTCCGCGGGGCCCTCGTGGATGTGCCAGGTCTTGCTGCCTGCCACCTGGACGACCAGGACGTCGGCGTCGTCGCGGTGCAGCGGGAGTCCCTGGCGTCCCGCGGGTGTGACGAAGAAGAACGCCTCGATGTGCCGCCCGAGTTCGGTGGCCAGGGAGGCGAGCAGGGTGCGCGTGGGGGCGTGCCACTGGTCGATGCAGCGCAGGAGCAGCGTGGCCCCCTTGTCGAGCAGATCCCGGATCTTGCGGGCATCGGCGAATCCGCCCGGTGTGTCGCGGGCGACGGTCCGGGCGGTGGTGAATTTCCTGGCCGGCAGTTTGTCGCCGTCCCACATCTCCACATAGGGCTCCCGGAAGAATCCTGTGGACAGGGCGGCGTCGAGGTCGGCCAGGGTGAAGGAGCTGTAACCGCCGCCGGCCGGGCGGAAGACACCGGGGCGGTCGTTCCAGTAGGAGTCGAGGAAATGCTCGGGGTTTCCCACCCATTGGGCGAGTGTCGGCGCGTGCATGGCCGTCCTTTCTTCGGATCTGCGCTCGGTTCTTCCGAACTGCGCCCGGTCACGGTTTTCCCGTGCGGCGCGGAGTGTTCCCGTCCCGGGATGCGGAGTGTTCCCGTCTCCGTGAGTCACCGGGATTTCGGGGTGTCATACGGGCAGGACGGCCTCGGGATACCGTTCCAGCGCGGCCTCGGCGAGCTCGGCCGGAACGGAGAGCGTGTCGACCATCAGAAAGCCGCCGACCGGGCATCGTACGACCGTCATCTCGGCGTCCTGCTCGACGACGACGCCGGGAGCGCTCAGTGCCGGGCCGAGGGGCAGACCGTAGTACGTGACGGGCGTGTCGGCGGCGAGGCCGGCCGTCGTCCGCCGTGCGCGTTCCCGCTCCGCGGCGTGGGCGAGCTCCTCGGCCAGTCGGCGTGAGGCATCGCCGGCCAGGCCGGGCACGGCGTTCACCCGCTCCACCGCCTCGTGCACCTCGGGTGCCAGCAGCCATCGTCCGGCCGCCTGGCGCAGGTCCGTCAGGTCCTGCTCCGAGAGCGCGTCGACCAGGACCGCGACGTCGACCACGTCCCGCCCGCGCAGGGGCTGCTGGAACAGTTCCTCCGCGATGAGCAGCAGGTGGGCGACCGTCCGGTCGGCGGGCAGCTCCGTGCGCAGCGGCACGGTCGTGGAGTTTCCGTAGAAGGGCGCGGTGAGGAACTCGGCCGCGTACACGTGGTCCAGGTCCGACTCCGGGGAGGGCCAGTTCAGGGCCACCGCCCAGTGGCGCCGGCCGCCGCTCACGATCATGCTCACGCGCGCCTCGTCCACCGGCCGGACCCGCGCGAGGGCCGCCACGGCCGCCCACAGTTCGGCCTCGTCGGGCATCAGCAGATCCACGTCCCTGCTGGTGCGCAGCACGCCCGGCGGATAATAGCGCTGGAGGGCCGCTCCCTTGAGGACCTCCGCGCGGCCCGCCCCGCGCACGAGCGCGATGATCCGGTCGTGCTCCTCGCGTCGCGCCCGCTCCACGTCGAGCAGTGCCTCGCCGAGCCGTCCGAGCCGGTGGCCCTCGGCGGCGGCGAGCGAGCACACGGCTCCGGTCAGCCGCTGGTCGCGCCGGGCGGCCCGCTCCAGGACCAGCCCCAGCCGGATGTCCGGGGCCACGCCCATGACCTCCCGCACGGTCCGCAGCGACAGGTCCATGGCGCACCTCCGATGAAAAGGGCCGGCCGGTGCGGCAGCGGGACGGAATGCCGTCGTACGCCTGCCGGCGCACCCTGAGCGCGGCGGAATTTCGAGCATCGTAGCTTCGCCGGCCGGCGCGGGAGCCATGGGATGCGCATTCCGGAAAACCTGCGGCTCCGGGCATGGAAAGGGGCTCTCGAGGAGAACGGAAGCCGTGACGTGCGGATTACGGAAGCGGCTGTTGCCGGTGCAATGAGCCCCGCCTACAGTCCCTTTCGTTCGATCAGTTCTCAACGAAGGAGATTCACATGCTGAACCACGCCGCCATCCTGCGTCCGCGTCTCGACAAGGTGAAGCCGAACAGCCGCTGAACCGGTAAGTGAAGTGGAATGCCGCCACCTTGCGTGTGGCGGCATTCGCTTGTACGGATCACTGAGGGAGAGTGCTTTCCTTGTACGAATTCCGGACCATCGACGGGCCGCTTCCGGTCGTGGCGGTCGTCGACGAGCGACTGAGTACGACCACGGTCTGTCTGACCTCGAAGTACGGTTCGCGGGACGATCCGTCGCAGGAGTGCGGTCTCGCTCATGTCCTCGAACATGTGCTGATGTCCGCGCCCGTGGGCTCGGTGCCGTCGTTCAGCGAGTACGTCGAGCGGCTGGGCGGGCACGCCAACGCGGAGACCGGCCTGGACCGCATGCTGTTCTACGCGCAGGTGCACGCCGACGACGCGGAGGAGATCACCGGTCTGCTGCAGCACGCGGTGCTGCGGCCCCGATGGAACGAGCGGACGCTGCCCCAGGAGAAGCGGGCGGTCGTCCAGGAGCTCGCGACGGCCGCCGCCGATCCGAGTGACGTGGTGCAGGACGCCTTCCTCGATCACCTCTTTCCCGGCCATCCGCTGGGCCGACCGGTGGGCGGAACGAGGGAGAGCGTCGAGCGGTTCGATGTCGCGGCGTTGGCCGCGGGGCACCAGGAGCGGCTGCTGACCGCCCCGTTGTCGCTGATCGTGGTCGGCCCGGCCGTCCCCGCGAGTGCGGACCCGCGCGTCGCCGGTGTCCCGGACGACGCCCTGGCGCTGATCGGCACCGCCGAACGCGACCTGACCTCCCTGCCCGCTCCCGGCCCGGACCAACCGGTGCGCTGGCCGGACGAGTTCGCCTGGGTGTGCGCGGGAGCGCGTTCGGTCGGCAACCACGATCCGCGCCGCCCCCACTTCAACGTCCTTGCCCAGTTGCTCGGTTCGAGCCCGTCGTCGGTGCTGTACCGGCGGCTGCGCGGCGAGGCCGGTCTCGCCTACGCGTTCCAGTCGTGGAACCGCGGCTACGGGGAGACGGGCGCCTGGCGGGTGCTGGCCGGTGTGGACGCGGGCAACGGCGACGCCGCACTCGCCGTGATCCGGGGAGCGCTCGAGGAGATCGCCACCGACGGCCCCAAGCCGGACGATCTGGAGTCCGCCCGGCGCCAGGCACAGATGCGGATCTTCACCTCCGTCGACGCCCCTCTGGAATGCGCGCGTTTCCTCGCCCTGCGCAGCGGCGGCCCGGCCGACTGGACGCCCGCCGTGGAGGTGGCCAACATCGCCGCGGTGAGCGCCGCCGATCTCCGCGAGGCGGCGGCTCAGGTGCTGGCCGGCTGGCGGGCCGTGGTCCGGCCGGTGGCACGGTGACGGCCACGCGGGAATACCTCCGCCGGGCGGCGTCGGCCGGACTGGCCGGCGAGGCGGCCGGGTTCGGCTTCGTCGCCGACCGCTGCGACGACCCGTTCACCGGGCGCCGGCAGATACTGGTCGAGTACTGCGACCCGGGGCTGCCCGCCTCCCCCGCCGCGCTGGACGCCCTGCGCGGCGCGCTGCGCGCCCGGGGTCTCGAGGCCGACGCCGTGCTGCTGCGGGTCGGCGGTGATCTCCGGCTGCCCGCGCCGTGGCGGCCCCGGCTGACCTACGTACGGCACGACCGGGGCCCCGCGGCCGGGGCCGCTCCCTGCCCCGCGGGCCTCACCGTACGGCCGGCCACCCGCGCCGACGACGCGCGCGTGAGCGACTGGCTGGTCCAGGCGTTCCGCACCACCTATCCCGGCCAGGAGGTCACCTCCGCGCATCCGGGTGTCGCGGACATCATGGCCGCTGCGGACCGGCTGTCCTTCATCGCCGAACTCCACGGTGAACCCATAGGACACGGCACCGTGCTGACCGCCGAGCAGGACAGCGTGACCGGCGAGGAGTTCACCGAACTGGTGGACACGCTCGTGGACGACGCGCGCCACCGGCGCGCCGCCATCGCCGCGCTGGTGGCGGCCGCCGTGGAGGCCACCGAGGGACGTCCCTTGTGCGGCCATGTCGTCCATCCGTACGAACCCGGGGCGGCGCGCTCCGCGGACAGCGTGCTGCGCGCCCTCGTGGCCGGTGACTGGTCGGTCGACCACTGCTTCTGGGAGAGCCCGTGGTGAGCAACGAGAAGCACGACCCGGCGCGCCGGGGAACACCGGGCTCCGTCCCGGACAAGGACGCGACGACGGACGCCATCGTCGTCGAGGACGTCGGGCGCGTCTACGCCGACCGGCGCGGCCGTTCCACCCGTGAGGTGACCGCGCTGAGCGGTGTCGGTCTGCGGGTGGCGCCCGGTGAGGTGCACGGCCTGCTGGGTCCCAACGGCGCGGGCAAGACGACGCTGTGCAAGATCCTGACGACGACCCTGGAGCCCAGCACGGGTTCGGCACGGGTGCTGGGTCTGGACGTCGTACGGCAGTCACGGGCCGTACGGAGGTCCATCGGCCTGGTCTTCGGCGGTGACCGCGGACTGTACGGCCGCCTCAGCGCCCGGGAGAACCTGTGGTTCTGGGGCGCGATGTACGGACTGCGGCGCTCCCGACTGCGTTCCCGGGCCGAGGTGTTGCTGGAACGGGTAGGCCTGGCCGATCGTGCCGACGCCCGGGTCGACACGTTCTCGCGCGGCATGAAGCAGCGGCTGCACCTGGCACGCGGGCTGGTCGGGGATCCGCGGGTGCTGATCCTCGACGAGCCCACGGTGGGCATGGACCCGGTGGCGGCGCTGGACTTCCGCGCGCTCATCGGGGAGCTGCGGCGCGAGGGCCGGACCGTGCTGCTGACCACGCACGACATGGCGGAGGCCGAGGCGGTCTGCGACCGGGTGTCGTTGATCGACCGGGGCCGGCTGATCATGACGGAGAGCACGGACACCGTCGGCCGGCTGCTGTCGGGCTACGAGCGGGTCGTCGCCCACGACGTGCCCGTCGACCTGGTGCCGAGCATCGAGGCGCTCGACGGCGTGGTCGCCGTGCGGCACGAGGCGGGCCGGGCCGAGGTCGAGACGGAGCGGCCCGCCACCACGTCGGCGGTCCTCGCCGTGCTGGCCGGGGCCGGGGTCCACCGGGTGAGCACCGCCCGACCGGACCTCGGAGAGGTGTACCTGCATCTGGTGGGCCGGCGGGGCATGGCGGTGACCTGATGTCCCTCTTCCTGGCATCCCTGCGCTTCCAGCTGCGCCTCGCTCCGCGCTCCCCCGGCACCTTGCAGGTGTGGGCCACCGCGCCACTGTTCACCGCCGTCTTCCTGTCCGTCGCCGAGCACGCGGGGCGGACCGGTCTCACCTCCTACGCAGTCGTCGCGCCGACGCTCATGGGGCAGTGGGCGCTGGCCCTGGGCATCGCGGGCGAACTCATCACGGAGGAGCGCAGCCAGGGCACCCTGGAGGCGATGATCGCGACACCGTGCCGGCTGTCGGTGGTCGTCGTGGGCCGGATCTGCGCGGTCAGTCTGCTCGGCGTGACCGCCATGGCGGAGGCGTGGCTGGTCGCGGGGCTCGGCTTCGGCCGGTGGATCGCCGTGCCGCACCCCTGCGTACTGGGTGCCGCGCTGCTGGCCAACGCGGCGGCCATGGCCGGGACCGCGAGCATCCTGTCGTCGCTGTTCGTGCTGATGCCGTCCGCGCGCGTCGTGCAGAACACCCTCAACTATCCGCTGTACCTGCTCAGCGGAGTCCTCGTGCCCCTGTCGACGCTGCCGGCCTGGCTCAGGCCCTTCGGTCGTCTGGTGTTCCTGAGCTGGAGCGCCGACCTGTTCCGGGACGCGCTGGCCGGCGGGGCCGTCTCCGAGCCGGCCGCGCGGATCGCCGTCGTCGCCCTGCTCGGGTTGTCCGGTTACGCCGTCGGGGCCCTCCTGCTGGCCCGTGTCCTGCGCCGGGTCCGCCGGCTCGGCACCCTTACGCACACCTGAGAGCAGACGTGTACCCATCCGCGCTTCACCTCGTGCGCTACGGCTTCCTCAACGCCGTGGCCGACTTCAAGGCCACCTACACCTGGCGGAGCTGGCTGTTCGGCTGGCTGGGCAGGATGCTCGCCCAGGTGCTCTTCTTCACCGGGCTCGGCCGGATGCTGGACCAGCCCGGCGCGGTCCGGTATCTGGCGCTCGGCAACGCGCTGATGACCTGTGTCGTCGACACCATGGCCGTGGTGGCGACGACGAGCGGAGAGCGCCGGGCCGGGACGCTCTCGCTGCTGGTGTCCAGCCCCGCCGATCCGGTGTGGGTGTTCGTCGGGCGCAGTCTGCACTGGCCGATGAGCGGTGTGGCCACCGCGCTGGTGGCCCTGTTCGGTCTCGGGCCGTTCTTCGGGATCTCCTGGAGTGCGGCGCAGGTCGTGCCGGTCGTGCTGCTGACCGTGCTCACCGCGGTGGGCACCTACTGTGTCGGGCTGTTCCTGGCCGTGGTGGTGGTCAACGTCCCGCGGCTGCGCAACGTGGTCTCCAACTGCGCCTACCTGGCGATGATGGCGTTCTGCGGTGTCCAGGTGCCGGTGGACTTCTGGCCGCGGGGAGCCCGGACGGTGGTCCAGGCCGTGCCGCTGACCCACACGCTGCGGGCGCTCAGGGCCGTCGCCGACAATCGCCCGGCGGCCGAGGTGTTCGGCCCGGTCGTTCCCGCGTTGCTGACCGCCGGCCTGTGGCTGGCCGCCGCTGTCGTCACGTTCCGCTGGCTGGTCGCGGTGCCCGCCCGCCGGGCGGGCACCCTGGACCTGTCCTACTGACGCCGGGGTCCGGGGCCGCTCCTCCGGACCGAGGAAGCGATCAAGGTGAGGGTCGCCGGGGGTGCCGCCGACGGACCGCTGCCCGGCCTCTCGGGCGGGGAATCCGGCAGTTCTTCCGCGGCAGGTCCGCGACCGGCCCCGGCACCAGGTGCCGTATCCGGCGACGGGGTCGACCCGGGCGAACCTGCCTGCGATGCGGTCCATCGGGCCCTCGAACACGTCCCGCCAGTGGGCTGCGTCTACGCTGTGGCCTGCGGCCACCACGTGATCGTTCGTCTTCGCACACCGGTGGTCGACGGTGGCCGCGTCTACGGGTGCCGGCGGGAGGGGAAGGCTCGTCGAAGGAGACGTCGTGCTGGGACTGCTGGGCTTCTACGACGAACTGGACAACTGCTGCGGCCGGCCGAACGGATCGATACGCGATGCCGTCCGGCTCGTCGGCGAGCCGGACGAGATGGACCTGGTGGCCTACCTGGACGCCGGCCACGTCCTGATCGACGTCATGGAAGGCGGGCACGACGTCATCACCGGGAGCGCCCACCGGCACTCTCCGGGATGCTCTTCCCTGGTGACCGACGGTTCCTGGCTGTGGCGCCAGGACTTCCCGCACTACGTGGAAACGCACCATGTATCGCTGCCCGACGCGTTCGTCGAACACGTCCGCGGCCTGAACTACCGGATGCCCACCATCGTCGTCGCGCAGTTCGCTCCGCACTACGACGAGACCATGCCCCTGGTCGGCTGGGCGTCGGCTGTCCCGTGGCGGTCGACTGCGACCACGCTCGTACCCGAACCACGAGCAGTGACCGGCAAGGCCCAGTTCGACGCCGCTGCGCTGGCCCGGGAACGGAACCGGCCGCACGGCAGCTGGGGCAGGCCGCGCAAACCGCGAAGAACATAGCCGCCGATTGTCGGGGTGGCACGGGAGTCGGGGATCGCGGCGGACACGGTCCGCACGTGGCGTCGCCGGTTTCCGGCTGCCCGGCCGGACGGGCTGGTGGACGAACCGCGGCCAATAGTTCAGAGATCGGTCCCCGGCCTCACTCGGCGCGCTGTCCGACACGCAGGACGCTCAGACAACGGCGTGATGCCCGATCGCCCATCCGCATACGGATGCGCTCGGCGACGGCGTCGAGCAGAGGCTCGCGGACATCCCGGTCGAGCTTCCGGTACAGCGACTGTGAACGAAGGAGATCGGCAAAGCCGTCGCCGTTGAACCACTGAACGGTCGGATACCAGCGCACGGTCGTCGGGCCGAACAATCCTCCGGGATCGTCGACCGGTCCCCAGCCCCCGTCGGTGGTTCGCACGTCCTCCTCGAGCGGCGGATGCCTCCAGTCGGGGTTCTCGGGGCAGAACCGCTCGTGGAGATCGGCGGTCTCGGCATACACCTCCGGCTCTCCCGGCCGGCGGACGACGACGTGGCCGAGCAACGCCGTCCATCCTCCAGGACAGAGCACGTCGTGCGCTCGCTGCCAGGCAACCGACGGGTCGACCCAGTGCCACGACGATGCAGCCACGAGAACGTCGAAGCGTCGGCCGCGATCGTCCCACTCCTCGAACGTCGACGTCTCGACTTCGACGTCGTGAAAGGAGGCGAGCCGCCTGCGAGCGAGTGCGGCCATGTCCGCACCCGGCTCGACGGCGGTCACCGGGCATCCGAGCGCTGCCAGTGTGCGCGTAGCCTGACCGGTACCGCAGCCCACCTCCAGCACCGACGACCTTTCGTCCATGCCGGTGATGGCGCCGAGGTCCTCGAACAGTTCGTCGGGGTATCCCGGCCGGACCCGGTCGTAGAGCTCGGGCACCTCGTTGAACACTCGGCCGAGGTCGTGTCGATTCGGGCGCGTCTTCGGATCGTCAGCCACGAACGCACAAGTTATGAGGCTCGTCCACGCAGAGGCCATTGGTTTACCGGCAGCCGCTGACGCGCTGCCGCCGGTAGTTCGGAGCAGCACCGGTCGGTGAGCCGGTCGTGAACTGTTTGAATGCCCTGGTGACAGCGGAAACTTGCGTGCATCGAGGCGGTGGTCCCGGCAGGATGCACGCATGGCTGCCCCCTTGGACGTCCCGCGCTTGACCGCTGGTGACAGGTTCGTGCTCCGTGCCTGGGAGCTCGGTGATCTGCCCCTCGTCCAGGAGGCGTCGAGCGACGACTACATCCCGTTGATCACGACTGTTCCCCCGACGTATTCGCAAGCGGCGGGCGAGGCGTTCGTCCGGCGGCAGTGGGAGCGGGCGTCCACCGGTGGCGGGTATCCGTTCGTCATCGTGCGGATCGAGGACGGACGTCCGCTGGGGATGGTCGGTCTCTGGGTGAGGGATCGGAGCGAGGGACGTGCGTCGCTGGGATATTGGCTTGCCGGGTCGGCCCGCGGCCAGGGGGTCGCGGCGGAGGCCCTCCGGGCGGTTGTCCGCTGGGCCCTGGGTGACCTGCGGATTCCCCGTCTTCAGCTGTATGTCGAGCCGTGGAACGTAGCCTCACGGCGGACGGCTGAGCATGTCGGCTTTCAGCGTGAGGGCCTGCTCCGCGGTTGGCAGCAGGTGGGCGAGGAACGCCGGGACATGATCATGTATTCGATGCTGGGTGCTGATCCGTCCTCACCGGCCGCCGGCTGACTGCGGCACCGCCCGTGCCCGCTCCCCCATCGCGGGGGCTGGACGGCGCGGACGTCACGGGGTTGTTCGTCCAGCTCCGTTGCGCTCCTTCGCCGTCGGATGCGAGACGTCTGAGGACCGGGCCGAGCGGGGGATGCGCTCCCGGCTGGCATGTCCTTTTGCGGTCCGGTCGACGGCTCGGTGCCCGCCGCCCACGCAGCCGCACGGCTCGTCGGCGGCGGGCCGCCGGGCGAGCAGCCGGGCGGTGAGCACCCCGGTCGCCGTGTCGACCGTCGCGAAGTAGGCGTCGGCGCCGGCACCCGGCGCGGGCTCCAGCCCCAGGTCGAGCACCGGGTAGGTGCGCCCGGTCCTCCCGCACGTCAGGTCACAGGTGCTCAGCGTGATCCGCACCGGCGCGGGAACGTCCGGGGACGCCGCGCGCACGGACCGGCACAGGGCCGCCCCGGCGTGCGCGAACTCGTCCCGGGTGCGCGGCAGGACACCGACGCGGCGCCAGCCGTTCGTGAGGGACGGCGAGTCGTAGTCGTGCCCCTGGCAGCTGTCGTAGGTGGCGAGCCGCCAGTCACCCGTGGTGAGCGCGTCCACCAGGGGCCAGACGCCCTCCTCGATGGCCGCGCGCCACTGGGGGTGGGCGGGGTCGACGTCGTCCGCCTCGTGGATGCCCGGCAGCCCGACCGTGTTGATGTTGCCGTCCGCGCTGGTGCGGAGCCTGGCGGCGCGGCGCGGCGCCCCGGGGGCGTTCCAGCGGCCGAGGAACTCCCCGACGTCGGGCATGACGTTCGGGAATCGCGGGCGGTGCGTGAGCGTGCGGCAGTGCGCGAGCGGCCCGTACGCCCCCGCGGTGGTCCTCTCTTCCGGGTTCCTTTCTGATCTCCCTTCCGAGCTTCCTTCCGATTTCCCGTCCGAGTTCTCTTCCGGGCTCACTCCCGAGTTCTCCTGCGTGCTCGGCACGATTCCCCTCCGGTTTCCGGGTGCTGGCGGCGGTCGGGCGATCCTAACGACCGGGGACGGCGCAGCGGTCCGCTTCCGCCGCCGACGGGCCAGGAATGCGCATTCCCGCAGTACCGTCCGACGGACTTCCCCGTCCCCCGTTCGCATTTCCGCAATTTCTTGGCACCCGGAGAGGCGCCTCGGTCATCCTGCAGGGACGTGCCGCATTCGCGGCGGATCGCAGATTCCTCTGCCTGCGCACTGGAAGGAGCCGGGGCCGTGACTGAAAACTACGACCTGGCCGTCGTCGGACTCGGTTACGCCGGGCTTCCGCTGGTCGTCGCGGCTGCCCGCAACGGCATGCGGGTCGCCGGCCTCGACGTCGACGCCGCCCGTATCGAGTCCCTGGCCCGTGGGATCAGCCATGTCGACGACATCTCCGACGAGGAGATCGCCGAGGCGCTGGCCGCGGGATTCACGCCGACCACCGATGCCGACGTGATCGCCGGGGCGAACGCCGTCACCATCTGCGTACCGACGCCACTGCGTGACTGCGTGCCCGACCTGACGGCCGTGCTGGACGCCGCTCGCCTGGCGGCGCCGCGGCTGCGGCCGGGAGCGCTCGTGGTGCTGGAGTCGACCACTTATCCGGGAACCACCACCGATGTCCTGCTGCCCGTGCTGTCGCAGGGCGTCAGAACCGTCGGCGAGGACTTCCTGCTCGCCTTCTCGCCGGAGCGGGTCGACCCCGGAAACCCGGCGTTCGGCCTGCACAACACACCGAAGGTCGTCGGAGGGGTCACCGCGCGGTGCACGGCGGCCGCCACCGCGCTGTACGAACGCATGGTGCAGAAGGTCGTGACGGTGAGCACCCCGGCCGCCGCCGAACTCACCAAGCTGCTGGAGAACACGTACCGGCAGGTGAACATCGCACTGGTCAACGAGCTGGCCGTGTACTGCGACGGACTCGGTGTGGACGTGTGGGAGGTGGTGGCCGCGGCCGGCACCAAGCCGTTCGGCTTCCAGACGTTCTCGCCGGGCCCCGGGGTGGGCGGCCACTGCATCCCCGTGGACCCGGGCTACCTGGCCTTCAGCGGCCGGGCCTCGGGCCGTCCGCTGCGCCTTCCCGAGATGGCACAGGAGGTGAACGACCGGATGCCGGCCTACGTCGTCGACCGCGTCGTCCGCCTCCTCAACGAGCGTCGGCGCAGTGTCCGCGGCACCCGGGTGCTCCTGCTCGGGGCGACCTACAAGCCGGACATAGCGGACGCCCGCAACTCACCGGCGGTCCCTGTGGCCGAGCGGTTGCTGGACCTCGGCGCCGACGTGCGGTTCCACGATCCGCACATCGGCACGCTGCGCCTGAACGGACACGTCGTCACGGCGGCCGGTTCGCTGGAGGACGCGGTCTCGGGGGCCGATCTCGTCGTACTGCTGCAGCCGCACCTCGACTACGACCTGGCCGCCATCGCGGACATCGCACCCCTGCTGTTCGACACCAGCGGCCGCACCGTCGGCGCGCGCGTGGTGCATCTCTGACCCGGCCCGCACCGTCACCCGGCCGGCATCCGAGCAGGAAAAGGGATGCCGGCCGGGACATTCGCGTTTCCGGAATCCGGCGCCGCCGATTTCAGCACTGCCGATTTCAGCACCATGGATCCCACCGCTGCGGATATCGGCACTGCGGATATCCGCAATCAACGGTTCCGCATTTCATTGATTCGACCGCCGGGGCATTGCTAATTTCATTCCCGGGAATCAAATTTCCCTTGTCTCCAGAGAAAGAGGTACATCATGTCCGAGAAGAACGAGATCTCCTTCGACGCCTTCGTCGACGCCGTCAAGTCCTACGACCTGGAGTCCGTCAGCGCCAAGGACACGGCCCACTCGTCCGCGGTCTCGGTGAAGCCGTGGGAGCACGTCACCGAGCAGACCTCGGACGCCGTCTGACCTGCACAGCCCGAACCGGCGGGCGGCGGTTCGCCGCCGCCCGCCGGTCCCCCGCGCCCGCCGCGCACCAGCGGCTCGGCGTTCGTCCCCGCCGGCACTGCGAGGTGGCCCGTCATGCTCAACCCGTCCCCGTGGGCGGACTCCGCCGACCGTGAAGTGGAGACCGAGGTACTGATCCTCGGCGGCGGACTGGCCGGCCTGGCCGCCGCATCGCAGCTCGACGGCCGTGCTGTCGTCGTGGAGGCCGAGGACCGCCCCGGCGGTCTGGTGCGCACCGAGCGCATCGGGGAGTACTGGTTCGACCACGTCATCCATCTGCTCTACTTCAGCCACCCCGACGTCGAGGCCCGCATCGGCTCGCTGCTCGGCGACGTCCTGCGCCCCTGTCCCCCGGACGCCCGGGTCGAGACGGCCCGCGGGACCACCCGCTTCCCCGTCCAGCTGAACCTCTTCGGTCTCCCGCCCGAGGTGCGGGCCGCCTGCCTGGCCGACCTGCGCGCCGCGCACGAGGACACCACGCCGCCGCGCACCTACGAGGAACTGCTGCTGGGAGCCTTCGGCCGCACCCTGTGCGAGCTGTTCTTCTTCCCGTACAACCGCAAGCTCTGGCGGCGCCCGCTCAGCACGCTGTCGGCCTCCGGCTTCCACTGGAACCTGACCCGGCCCGGCATCGCGGAGATCGAACGCGGCGCGAACTCCCAGCGCCCTGCCCCCGGTTACAACTCCCGCGGCTGGTACCCGCGCCCCACGGGCGACGGGCAGCGCGGCATGGAGGTGCTCTCCCGGGCACTGGCCGGCCGGGTGGCCGACCTCCGGCCGGGGCACGTCGTCACCGCCCTGGACACGGAGGCCCGCACGGTGCGGACCCGCTCCCCCGAGGGCATCACCGACTTCCACTACACGCACGACTGCGTCTCCACGCTCCCCCTGCCCACCACGGTGTCGCTGTGCCGCGCGGCACCCTCCGCGCTCGTCGAACGGTGCCGCGCCCTGCCGCGCAACCGGGTCCGGTCGGTGGCCCTCGCCGTGCAGGGCCCCCGGCCCCGCGACACCGGGCACTGGCGCTACTACACGCGGGAGGACGTTCCGTTCACCCGCCTCGTCTTCATGACGGAGTTCGACCCTGACATGGCGCCCGCCGACGGCTGGGGCGTCCTCGCCGAGGTGCTCGAACCCTCCGAGGGACCGCGTGCGCCGGACGACGCGCTGATCGCCGAAGTGGTACGCGGCGTCGAGGAGGTCGGCCTGCTCGGTCCCGGCAGCCGGATCGTGGGATCGCGGGTGTTCACCTCCGACCCCGGATACGTCGTGTTCACCGACACCGCCCGGGAGACCGCCGCCGAAGCCACCCGGTTCCTCACCTCCCGCGGCGTCACCCCGATGGGGCGCTACGGCACCTGGACCTATTCCTCCATGTCCCAGGTCATGGAGGAGGCCTTCGCCTGGGGGGCGGAGCGCTCGGCTCTCACGACGACATGAACCGGACAGCAGACACCGCCCGGACGAACGACGTGGTCCGGACGGCAGACAGGGCCCGGACAGACGACACGGCCCGGACAGCAGACAGGGAGATCCCCTTGCCCAGCACCACGAACCACGGATTCCTCGCGCTGGAAGGCGTCGACGGATCCGGGAAGACCACGACCGCCCGGCTGATCGCCGAACACGTACGGGCCCAGGGCCGTCCCCTGTCCCGCATCGGCCAGCACTCCTGGCTCGACCCTCAGGCGGCCCGCGTCATCATCGACGTCCGGGAGGACCGGCCGCACCGGCACAGCCACCGGCGGATCACGGAGGCGTACTTCCGCGACAAGCAGCTGCAGGCGGGCGCGATCGGCGACCTGCTGCGCGACCGGACCGTGCTGTCGGACCGCTACGTCTTCAGCGACGCGGCCTATCTGGAGGTGCTGTACGGCATCCCGGCGCGCGAGACGCTGGACCGCCACCACGCGCACGGCACGCTGCTGCCCGACCTCGTCGTCTACCTCGACGTCCCCGTCGGCCTGGCCGCGGACCGTGTCGTCGCCCGGGGCAAGAGCATGCGGCACTACGAGAACAGCTACACCCTCGACAAGGTCAGCAAGGTGTACCGCTCGTTCCTCCTCGACGACCCGCCGCCGTACCTCCCGCCGGTACACGTCTTCCGCAACACCGCCGGCGCGCACGAGGACAGCCGTCTGTCGGACCTGTTCCGCGCCGTCGACGGCGATCCGGCTCCCGTACGTCAGCTGCTGGAGACCACGTGAGCCGGATCGACGTCGTCCTGCCCTGCTACAACAGCGCGCACTGCGTCGGCCGTCAGCTCGCCGCCCTCGGCCGTCAGCGCACCGACGCCGACTGGGGTCTGGTGGTCGTCGACGACGGCTCCACCGACGACCTGGCCGCCGTCGTCGACAGCCACCGGAACACCCTGCCCGCGGACGTCCGGATCGTCACCCGCTCCCGGCGCGGTGGCACCGGGGCCGCGCGCAACACCGGCGCCCGCGCGGCCCGCGGCGACCGGCTGCTGTTCCTGGACGCCGACGACGAGATCGCCGACGGCCACATCGCCGCGATGGCGGCGGCTCTGGACCAGGCCGAACTGGTCACCGCCGGCATCGACTACCGGCGTCTGAACCCGCCCGCCGTCCTGCGCGGCACGCCCCCCGACCAGCTCTGCGACATCCTGACCGCGAGCCTGTTCAAACCGCACGTCCTGGGCGGCCTCATGGGTATCTCCCGGACACTGTTCGACGAACTCGGCGGCTTCGACGAGCAGTTGCCCGCCCTCGCCGACATCGACATCTCCTGGCGCGCCCAGCTGGCAGGCCGGGCCATCGGAGTCGCGGACACCGTCGTGTCGGTCAGCGTCCGCGGCACGCACCGCGGCAGATTCCGCCGGGGCCGGTTCCAGGGCCGCGACATCGTGGCCCTGCGCCGGAAGTTCGCCCCGCACGGCGTTCCACCGGTGACCTGGCGCGCGTACCTGGCGGACTGGCTGCGGCTGCCGGCGGCGACGGCCCGCGCCGGAGCGCCGGCCGCCCTGTCCGCCCTGATGTGGGAACTCGGCTGGCAGACGGGCGTGCTGGACGCGCTCCGGTCCGGCCTGCCCGCCCCCTCCCTCCTACCGAGTCCGGAGACACCGTGATCGAACTGTCCCGAGGGCTGAACCCGCACGAGAGTGCCCTGGCGGAGCCGGTCGTACCGGGCGAGCCCCCCTTCGAACTGCTGCGTGGCAGCCCGTCGTACATCAATGTGCTCGACGCGCTCGGCGCCTGGGAGGCGGTGCGTGCTCTGCGCGGCCACACCGGTACGGCGGCCTGCGCGTCCTTCAAGCACACCTCCCCGGCCGGCATCGCGCTCGGTGTGCCCTTCGCGCCGGGCGAAGAGGCCTTCCACGACGTGGGAGCGCTGCCGGCCGGTGCCCTGGGCCGGGCTGTCCTGCGGGCCCGGCACACCGCGCCGAAGTGCTCCTACGGCGACTTCGTCGCGGTGTCGGAGCCCGTCTCGCTCGCGGAGGCGCATCTGTTCGCCGACGCCATCGGCGTCATCGCCCCGGACTTCGCCCCCGACGCGCTCGCGGAGCTCTCCCGGTTCCACCAGGGCCGCTTCATCGTGCTGCGCGGGAACCCGGCCGGGCCGCCGCGGGCGGGGAGCGCGGCCGCGCGGGAGACCGTGGAGACGGGCGGGCTGCGTCTCACGCGCCGCGCCGCGCCGCTGCCCGGGTTCGCGGGCGGTGTGCGGACCGAGTACGGCACGCCCGGCCGCGCGAACGACCTCGCCGTGGCGGTCACGGCCGTCCGGCACGCCCAGTCGAACGCCATGGCCTTCGTCGTCGACGGCGCCACGATCGGGATCGGCATGGGGCAGCAGAACCGCCTGGACTGCACCCGGCTGGCCGCCGCCCGCGCCCGTACCTGGCAGCGCCGCCGCCATCCGGACGTCCTGGGCCTCCGGTTCCGCGACGGCGTCGGGCCCGCCGAGCGCGCGGTGTGGCGGGCGCGTCTCGCCGAGGGGGACCTGACGCCCTCGGTCCGCGCCGCGTTCGCCCGGGTGCTGGCCGATCCGAAGGACGCCGGCCGGGAGCCGGACTGGAGCGCGACACCGCCGCTGTCCGGGGTGACGCTCGCCGCCGACAACCACTTCCCGTTCGTCGAGGTCGTCGAACTCGCGGCCCGCCTCGGTGTCACCCACCTGGTCACACCCGGCGGTTCGACCGACGCGGACGCGCTGCGCGAGGCCTGTGCGACACACGGCATGAGCTGGGTCGTGACCGGTGAACGCTTCTTCCGGCACTGACACCGGCGCGGACACCGACACCAGCGCCGGTACCGGTACCCCTGTCGATGTCGGTGCCCTCGTCGGTACCGGTACCGGCCCGGTGGTCCGGCCCTGGCTCCTGCCCGGCTGGCGGGACCGGGCGGTCTCCGTCGTGGACGCACAACTGGCGGTGGCGGGCCTGCGGCGCACCGGGCCCGTCGAGGACGTCAAACGATGGTCGCTGTCGGTCGTGCTGCGCTGCCCCACGACGGGCGGTGCCGTGTTCTACAAGCAGTCCCTCCCGTCCCTGGCGCACGAGGGCCGGGTGCTGTCCCTGCTGGCGGGCCGCCGCCCCCGGCTCGTGCCCGCCGTCGTCGCCGACGCGCCGCCCGAGGACGGCTGGTGCACCCGGGAGGTCCGGCTGCGGCCCGGGACGGAGCTGCCGCACGACGCGCGGGGCCGGGCCCTGGCCGTCCTCGGCGACGTGCAGCGCGACTGGCTGGGCCGGACGCCCGAGCTCGCCGCGGCGGGTTGCTGGGTACGCACGGCGCGCGCGCTGGCCGACGCGGTCCCGTCCGTCGCACGGAGCGGCCTGTTCGAACCCGACTCGGGGCTCCCGGACGCGCTTTCCCCCCAGGAGCGGTTCCGGTTCGCGGGCGCGTGCTCCCGGCTGCCCGAACTGTGCGCCGCGCTGGCCGCGGCACCACCCGGCGAGACCCTCGTGCACGGCGATCTCCACCCGGGCAACTGGGGCGTGGCGCGGGCCACGGGCGAGATCGTGCTCCTGGACTGGGCGGAGGCCGCCGTCGGCCACCCGTTCCTGGACGTCGTGGCGGCCCTCAGAAGCTGTCCGGACCCCGGGGCCCGGGGCCGGGCCCTGGACCGGTACTTCTCGGGCTGGTCGCCGCTGATGTCGCCCGCCCGGTGCCGGGCGGTGTGGCGACTCGCCGAACCGGTCGCCGTGTTCAACCAGATCGTCACGTACGCGCGTTTCCTCGCCGAGGCGGAACCGGAGGAGCGGGCGGGCTGGGCTCCCCGGCTGCTGTGGTGGGCCCGAAGGCTGCCGCGGACGGTCGAGGACGCGGTGCGGAGGTGACCGGGGCTCAGGGGCTGCCCGATCGCGGCGCCCCGACGGCCCCGACGGCCATCCGCGGGACCACGGGGCGCACGGTCCGCCGCGCTGCCGCCGGGCGGCCCCGCCACCGGTGCCCCGGCCCGCCGGGACTCAGGGACCGCCCGCCCCTCGGCCCCGCCAGGACGCACGGACCACCGGATCGCGCCCACCCCGGCACGGCGCCGCCCGGCCCCCGGTCCGCCGAAACCATTCCCGTTCACCACGAAGGAGACACCGGCATGTGGTCCTCCACCGCAACCTCCCAGCCCGTCCTCGTCACCGGCGGTGCCGGCTTCATCGGCAGCCGGCTCGTACGGTCCCTCGCCTCCGCGGGCCACCGCGTCCGGGTCCTGGACGACCTGACGACCGGCCGGGCGGAGTCCGTCGGCGGCGTCCCCGGCGTCACCCTCGTGCGCGGCAGCGTGCTGGACCCGGAAGCGGTGGCCGAGGCCGCGCGCGGCACGGGCCTCGTCCTGCACCTCGCGGGCGTCGTCGGCATGCGGCTGGCGGCACGGCAGGCCGGGCTCGCGTACGCCGTGGGACACGACGGCACCGCGAACGTCCTCGCCCGCTCCGGCGACACGCCCGTCGTCCTGGTGTCCAGCTCCGCCGTCTACGGGCTCAGCGACAGTTCCGCCGTGCTGCGCGAGGACGTGCCCCTGGACCGGACCGTCCCGCTCGCGTACGACGGCGGAGCCCCGGGGTACGCCACCGGCAAGTGGGAGATGGAACGGCTGGGGCGGCAGGCCTGGCGCCACCGGCCCGTGCTCGTGGTGCGCCCCTTCAACGTCGTCGGACCGGGCCAGTCGGGCCGCTACGGCATGGTCCTGCCCACCTTCTTCCGGCAGGCCGAGACCGGCACGCCGCTGACCGTCCACGGGGACGGCACGCAGCGCCGCTGCTTCACCGACGTCGACCAGTTCACGAGCCGTCTGCTCGACCTCGCCGCGTCCGACGCCGCCTGGCGGCCGGACGCCAACGTGTTCAACATCGGCTCCACCACCGAGACGGCGATCGGCGACCTGGCCCGCCTGGTCATCGAGGCCACCGGCAGCACCGCCGGGGTCGTCCACGTGCCCTACCAGTCGGTCTTCCCGGGCCGCACCGACGTGACCGGCCGCGTGCCCCGCGTCGAGCGGCTGACCTCGGCCGTCGGCGGGACCGACTGGCTCTCGGCCGCCGAACTCGTACGGAGAACGGCGGAGGCGCGGCAGGGCGGTGCGGTCACCGCCGGGCGGTGACATGCGGGTTCGCGCAAGAAGAACCGTATTTCGTTGACGCGTTTCCACGGCCACGAGAATCTTTTCGCAGCCATTCGATGTGAGGAGCTGCACCATGGAACTTCAGTTGCCGGCTCACGGGGAAACCATATTGGCGATGCTGAAACTCCCCGGAGAAATGTGCAATATCAACTGCCATTACTGCTACGAACGCCGGAAGCCGTACCCCAATGCCCTCATGCTGAAGCCGGAGGTGCTGCGGAAATTCCTCGCCCTGTGCGACGGGCGGCCGCTGGCGGTCGAACTCCACGGCGGGGAGCCACTGCTGATCGGCCGGCGCAGGATGGCCGACCTGTTCGCGGAACTGCGGGGGTACGAGGGGCCGGTGACGGTCTCGATGCAGACCAACGGCATCCTCCTCGACAAGGCGTGGCTCGACTTCTTCGACAGCGAATGGCCGGACATCGAGATCGGCATCAGCCTGGACGGCGACGAGGAGGGCAACGCCCACCGCGTCGACTTCCGGGACCGGCCCACGTACCGCAAGGTCACCAAGGCGCTGGAGATGATGGCCGACCGGGGGCGCAACGTCGGCGTGATCGTCGTGGTCACCCGCCGCATCCTCGGCCGCGCCGCGGACGTACTGGACTCGCTCCAGAAGTTCGACGCCGTCAAGGTCGTGAAGCTCTCGGGGTGCCTGGACTTCAACGTGAAGACCAAGGACTATCGAACGCCCAACCGGCAGTCGCTGCAGGTGCTCAACCCCGACGGGGTCGGCATGCCTGGGTGGGCGACGACTCCCGACGAGTACGCGGACTTCCTGATCGAGGCCTTCGAGCACTGGTCGTCGACCCGCGCCTACGGGTCGTACGTGCTGGAACCGTTCTTCAGCGTCATCCGGTCGCTGTCCGGACTGCCCACCAGCTACACGAGCTTCAGCGACCGCAAGGAACCCTTCGTCGTGACGCTCTACCCCGACGGGCGCATCGGCAGTTCCGACGAACTGAGCATGCCCGGCGCGCTGCTGGGCTCCGTGGACACGGCCACCGGCATGGACGAACTGCTCACCCTGGACAGCAACCCGGGGCTGCGCACCGATCTGTCCGCCCTGCTCAGCAAGTGCGCGGGCTGCTCGCACGAGGCCTCGTGCCGCGGTGGCGCCCTCCCCGACCGGCTCCGCTTCGAGGGAACCGGCTTCGAGGAGGAGTACTGCGACTACCGCCGCAAGGTCATCGACCACGTGGCCGCGGCCCTGCCGGCAGCGGCCTGAAAGGGAAGACCCGATGTTCCTCCTCCCCGTCATCGATGACGACGAGACCCAGAACCGCTACTGGAACGCCTCGCTCGACGGCCGTGCCGTCCACTCCTTCCTGCTGTGGGTCGAGCCGCACAGCAACGCCTGGGCCCGCCGCGCCGCCGGGGCCCGTGACGGCTCACCGGACCCGGCGGCCGAGCCCGCGTCCGAACAGCTCCACGCGCTCGGCCGCGCCCTCGTGGGCCTCGCCGGCAGCCCGGCCGTCGCCCTCGACCCCGCCGAGGCGGTCACCGCGCCGCTGGCCCTGCCGGACGGTCCCCGGATCGCGGTCCTCGACGCCGTGGCGGACGCCGGTCTCCTCTCGCTCCGGCCGGCCGGAGCGCGCGACCGCGAGGCGGTCGGCGACGCCGCTCGGCTGCTGGACGACGTGGGCCTGCGCTATGTCGTCGACCTCGCCGTGGGCGCCGTGGTCCTCGGCGACGGTCCCGGCACCGCTTCGCTCGCCGACGTGTGCGACGTGGCCGTTCCCGGCAGGCCCGGACCCGACCCGCTGTCGTTCGCGGAGGCGCTGTTGCGTGAGGGCGCCCGGTCCTGGATGGGCCAGTGGCTGCGCACGGAGGAGGCCGTCGGCGCACGCACCGGCCCACTGTCCGCGGCCGACCGGGAGTGGCTGACCGGCGTCTTCGCCGACTCCCTGGCGTTCCAGCTCCACGACCGGCTCGCCCTGCGCCAGGAGCAGGACGCACGGGTGTCCGTCGCCCGTCGCCGGGAGATCCACGACCGGCTCGGCGCCCTGCGTGCCGAGCTGCCGGCCAGGGTCGGTGCGACGGTCGGCATGGGGATCGTCGCCGAGCTCATCGGTACCACCTACCCCTGCTGGAACCGGCGGCAGTTCGCCGTGAAGTCCCCGTTCGACTACATCCGCGAGATCAGGCCTTTGACGGACGCCGAGAAGAGGGAACACCTCGACCGGTGGGCCGCACCGAGCGCCGTACGCTGACCACCGCCCCGAAAGGACCGGGAACCACCATGACCCAGACCGACACCGTCGAGACGGTCGCACCCGCCGCGCCGCTGCAGGCCGACCTCACCGCGCGGCTGGTGACACGCCGCGCCGAGCGGGCGCACACCATCCTCGCCAGTCTCGGCAGGCTCGTACCGGGCACGGACCTGGGCGGCCTGGACGACACCCTGGACGCCTTCGACAACGCCGTCCTGCACCACGCCTTCCAGCAGGCACAGATCGCCGCGCGGACCCGGGACGCCGACCGGGCCCGGCGCGCGGTGCGCCTGTGGCAGAACCGGGCGGCGCTGCGCGCCGAGGCCGTGCCCACGGCCGTCGGGCCGGTCATGGTGGTGCGGGCCGCGGACTGCGAGGCCGTGGACGACGACCGCCTCGGCAGCCAGATGTACCTGCTGGGATCGTCACCCGAACAGGACGCGGCGGAGCGGGAGCGCGTCGCACGCACCCTGAACGAGGCCGTGGACGCCGCCCTCGCCGTCGGCAGCGAGGTGCTGCGCTCCTCCACCGCCGTCGTCATCTGGACCGAGGCCGTGCCGCTCGGCGCGACCTGCCGCAGCTACACGTTCGACTTCCTGCCCGGCACCGTCGTCCTGAACTGGACCGACGAACCGCTGCGCCTGGGCGAGACCCTCGTGCACGAGGCCACCCACTCATGGCTGAACGAGTCCCTGGAGTCCGAAGGGGTGGTCTTCGAGGACGGCGGCCCCCTCTTCCACTCGCCGTGGAAGAACGAGGACCGGCCGGTGTTCGGCATCGTGCACGCCGCTCTCGCCTTCGCGAACGTCATCCAGTACCTCGCCCGCATCCAGCCGGCGAGCGACGACGACTCCCGGCTCGCCGCCGTCCTGCGCCGGCGCCTCGCCGTCGAGACGGAGTCGCTGGAGACCGGCCACGCGTCGGCCCTCGCCTGCTTCGACCAGGTCCACAGCGAGCGCCTGCGCACGTACCTGCGGGCCGCCGTCGCCGACGCGCGACGCACGGTCTGAGGGGCGGCACCCGGTGTCGGGACCGCCCTACCGTCACGACGGCACGCTGCCCCGCCTCACCTCCGAGGACCTGCGGGAGCCCGTACGGGCGCTGCTGGCCGATCCCACGGCCCGGGTAAGCGGCTTCACGGGCGAACCGGTCGGCTACGAGAGCTGGAGCCGGGCGAGCGACGGTCTCCACGCGCTGCGCGGCACGGCCTCGACCGACGCCGGCGACCGCGCGTGGGAGCTCGTGCTCAAGCAGGTCCGGTACCGCCGCTGGAAGCCCGGCCGGCGTGACCTGGCCCGCCAGATCGACGACGGGGGCGACGGCCCGGCGGACTGGGCGTACTGGCGGCGCGAGGCCCTGGCCCTGGCCTCGCCGCTGCCGGCCGCGGCCGGGGGCGACTTCGCCGCCGTCCGGTGTCTGGGGATCGTGCCGCTGCCCGGTGAGCGGCTCCGGCTGTGGCTGGAGCGGGTCGACGGAACGCCCGGGGAGGCGTGGACGGCCGGCGAACTGCTCGACACGGCCGAGTGCCTCGGCGGCTTCCACGCCCGCTCCCTGCGGCAGCGGCCCGCCCACCGGGAATGGTGGTGCAGGCCGTTCCTGGAACAGGCCGCGCTGCACGAGCGGTTCGCGCTGATCGACCGGGTCGCGGAGGCCGCCACGAGCGCGGACCCGGCGGTGCGCCGGCTGTTCCCCCGGGAGACCGCCGCGGCACTGCGGGTGCTGGCGCAGCGTCACGACGACGCCGTACGCACACTGCGGGCGCTGCCGGCCTCCCTGGTGCACCGGGATCTGACCCCCCGCAACCTGTTCCGGACCGCCGGGCGCACGGTCGCGATCGACTGGGGTCAGGTGGGGCTGGGGCCGGCCGGCGAGGACCTGGCCACCCTCACCCTGTCGTCGGCGGCGGCCGCGGACCTGGAGCCCGACGCCGTCCTCGCGCTCGGTGCCGCGGCCGCCGAGCGCCATCACACGGGGATGGCGGCAGCGGGTGGTCCGTGCGATCCGGGGGCCGTGGCGCTCGCGTTCCGGCTCGTGGCCGCGTACCACTTCGGACTCCCGCTGGTCCGGGTCGCGGACCGGCTGCTCGCCCTGGACGCCAGGTCCCGGGGCGAGGCGGCCGAGGCCCCGGACACGCGGCGGCGCGTCGCCGTCATGGCGGCGCTGGTGGAGCGGGCGCAACCGGACCTGCGGGGCCCGGCGGGCGGGTGAGGACGCCGGCGTGCCCCGTGTCGTACGGCCCCGCCTGACCGCCCTGGCCGTACGGGGCCCACTTCGCGACTCGGCCTTACGGGACCCGTGGCCGACCTCGCAGGACGAGGCCGGCCGGACGGGATCCGTCGGGTGTGAGCCGGTCAGGCGAGGTCGGTGGGGCGCAGGCCGGTCATGGACAGCCGGCCGTCCTCCAGCCGCAGCCGGAACCAGCTGCCCCGCCCGACGATCCGCGGCAGTTCGCAGTCGTACGCGGCCGCCAGGTACGCCAGGACGGCGGGAATGGTGTCGCCGTGGGAGCAGGCGACCACGTGGCCGCCCTGGTGACGGCCGGCGATCTCCACCAGGGCACCGAGGGCGCGGCCTGCCGCCCACGCGCCGCCGAGCGACGGGCCGATGGGTTCGAACACGCCCTGGATCCAGGCCGCCGGCTGCGCGAACCCCCGGGCCTCGCGCAACCGGTCGTCGGTCACGACGGGAACTCCGCGGGCCGCCGCCAGCGGGGCGACCGACTGGCCGCAGCGCAGCGCGGGACTGCTGTACACGGCGTCGACCCCTTGCTCGAAGACCTCGCCGAGGACGTCCGCCTGCCGCATTCCCTCCTCGCTCAGTGGTCGCAGGTCGTCGTCACCGCTCCACCGCTCACGCGGGGAGGAGGCGCAATGAGGAACCAGATCCAGAACAACGGTGCATGAATGGGCAAACATGCCGCGCATCATGCCGGGGCCGGGCGGCGGAGTCCAAGAATTCGCGGTTATCCGCACATTCGTTGACCACGGCGATCCCGCGCACAGAACCTGAACGCGAAATGGAGCGCGGGGCGGGCACGTTCCGCAGGCTATGGAGTCAGTATGGAACTCGTCGACAGAACACCGCGGGAAATCACCGCGGAATTCCTCGAGCACGGCGCCCGGTCCCTCCGGCCGGACCTGCCCGACATCGCCGGCATGGACCCGGACGACATCGCCGCGCTTCCGCCGCTGCCTTACGGCGACCTCGCGTTCAGCGGCCGTCTGCTCCGGGAGCAGACCAACGCCACGACGACGGACTCCTCCCGCCCCCCGGCCGTCGTGGCGCGTCAACTCGCCTGGCTGGGCGCGGCATTGCCCAACTGGCGGGCGGGCCGGGTGCACCATCCGCTGTGCGGTCCGGGGAACTACACGGCCGCCCTGCGCGAGCACGGCCTGACCTCCTACGTCGGTGTCGACGCCGGTCCCGCCGTCGTCGACCACGCCCGGCGCCGGTTCGCCGGCCAGGACGACACCCGCTTCCTGCTCGCGGACGCCGCGGACACGGCACTTCTGACGGCCGATCAGGAGTACGACACCCTGCTGCTCACCTACGACGCGGCCAACTTCTTCGCACCGCACGCTCTGCGGGCGCTGCTCGGCCCGCTCGCGCGAAACCTCCGCGAGGGCGGTACCGCCGTCCTCGATCTGCGGCTCGCCGAGGACGGCACCGCCGGGTTCGACGAGGGACGCCGAGTGCATCGGCGCCGGGGCGGATCGGTGTTCCGGGACGGCCCGCACCTGCTGCTCAGCGAGGGGTTCGTCGCCGCGGGCGGTGCGCTGCTCGGCCACCGGATCATCGCGGTGTCCGACGGCAGCGACGGCCCGCCGCCCGAAGTCTTCCACTCCGTCCTGCACGTGCCGACCGCCGAACAGATCACCGCCCATCTCGCTGCGGCCGGACTCGACGTGTGCGTGCGGGGGCGGCCGTTCGCCGGCTCCGCCGATCCCAACCTCGCGCGGCATCTCGTCGCGGCCCGCAAGCCGTACTCCACTCCCCGCCCGCATGCCAGGAGGCAGCCATGAAGATCACGTTCCTGGGGCACGCCGGTGCCCTAGTGGAGGCCGACGGCGTGAAGCTGGTCTGCGATCCGTGGTTCTCCCGGGGCGGCGCCTTCCTCTCGGGCTGGCACCAGCTCCCCGACAACAGCCCGTACGAGCCGCTCGCGTACGACGCGACGCATGTGTACGTCTCGCACGACCACCAGGACCACTTCGACGCCGACGTGCTGAACGCACTCGACCCGTCGGTCACCCTGCTGATGCCCGACTACCCGCTGCCCAGCTGGAAACGGCTGGTCGCGGCGATGCGCGGTCCGGCCCCCGTCCTGCTCGGCGACCAGGAGGTCCACCAGGCCGGTCCGCTCCGCCTGCGGATGGTCCACTCCCCCACGCCGCGGCACCAGGACTCGGCCCTGGTCATCGAGGACACCTCCACCGGGCAGGTCGTGGTCAACCTCAACGACTGCCAGGTCGACCGCGACCAGTTGCGCGCCATCCGCCGGCTGCACCCGCGCATCGACGTCGTGATGGCCCAGTTCTCCGGCGCCACGTGGTTCCCGTTCGCGTACTCGTTCACCAAGGAGGAACAGGTGGACGCGGCGGAGCGGAAGAAGGTCAACTCCATGCGCCGGTGGACCCGTTACATGCAGGCGCTCAACCCGCGCAGCGCCGTCGCGTTCGCCGGGCCGCCGGCTCTGCTCGACCCGGAGCTCACCCCGCACTTCTTCGCGGACTCCTCGGTGTTCACGACACCGCCCGAACTGACGGCCTGGCTGCGCCAGGAGCACCCCGATCTGGCGGAGCGCACCGTGGCTCCACTTCCGGGCGACGAACTCGACGTGGAAACGGGCCACTTGAGCCCCGATCCGAAGATCCGCGAGGAGTTCGACTGGGCGGACCTGCCCGCCTACGTGGAGGACTACGCCCGCAGACGGGCACCCGCGATCGCCGAGGTGCTGGCCCGCCACCCGGAACCGCGGAGCAGTCTCTTCGGGGACTTCGCCGCCCACTTCGCGGCACTGTTCGCGGCGGGGGAAAGCCTGTGCCGGGCCGTCGACGCCGTCGTCGCCTTCGACATCACCGGCTCCGGCGGGGGCTTCTGGCTCGTCGACTTCCGGTCTCTCGAGGTCCGCGAGGGAACCGGGTCCGGGACGGACACGTACGACTACCGCTTCACCCTGCCGTCACGGTTCCTCCCGGACATCCTCGGCGGCGGGACGAGCTGGGAGGAGTTCTTCTTCTCCTTCCGCTTCCGGGCCTGGCGTCCCGGCATCGGGGCCTACAACGAGGAGCTCATGTCGGTGCTGCGCTGCAGCGCGCCCGACGACCTGGCCGAGTACCTGGTACGGACGGCCCGTGACCGCGAGCCCGGCACGTTCCGGCTGGAGACGGCCACGGGGGCCCACCTCGTGTCCGACACCTGCCCCCACCTGGGCGCGCGGCTCGGTCCGCAGGACTACGACCCGGCGCTGGGGGCGGTGGTCTGCCCCCAGCACGGCTGGCGTTTCGCCCTGCCGGACGGCACCTGCTCCAACGGCCGCGCACGGCTCGACATCGCTCCGGCGGGCCCTGCGGAGGGCCCGCCGGAGGCACCGGCCCCGGACGCCCCCTCGGACACCCTCTCGGACGCCCTCCCGGCGTCCTGAAGAAAGGCAGGAACGGAATTGATCAACTACGCGGCCATGGAACGGCAGTTGAACGCGGCGCACGAACCGGTCGCGCACGTGGCGCACGGGCCCGGCACGGACACCGCACACGAGCCGGGCTCGAACGCGGCGCACGAGCCGGGCTCGAACGCGGCGCACGAGCCGGACTCGCGAGCGGCGCACGCGTCCGGGGCGGCCACGGGGCACGCGCCCTGCTTTCGCGCCGAACCCTTCCCGCACCACGTGTGGGACGAGATCCTCCCCGCCGAGGCCCTGCGCGCCGCCGCGCGGGCCTTCCCGGACACCTCCGTGATGACGGCGAAACCGGGCATCCCCCGCTGGCACTCGCAGGACCGCGGCCTGGCCGGGCCCGCCCTGCGGGAGCTGTGCACGGCACTGCTCGGGGACGACCTCGCCGCATTCCTCTCGAAGGTGACGGGCGTGCACGGCCTGCGCACGGAGCCCGACGGGGACTGGGGCAGTTACCGCCTCGCCGGTCGGGGCGCCGTCCATCATGCCCATGTCGGCTCCAACCGCCACCCGGAGACCGGCCGGCTGCGCCGGTACTCGCTGTTCACCTACCTCAGCGAGGGCTGGCGCCCGGAGGACGGCGGCTGGCTGGAACTGGGCGAGCCGGTACACGGCCGGTCCCCGGTGCGGATCCTGCCCGCGTTCAACCGCAGTGTCCTCATCGAGACGACGGCCCGCTCGCTGCACGGGGTGTCCGCCGTGCACGCCCCGGCGCACGTCCTGCGCAAGACCGTCACCGTCCACTTCTGGACCGACCCGGCGAAGGACGGCCCGGCGTGAAGGGAGACCGACGGTGAGGCATCGCCGGCTGGGCCGCAGCGGTCTGCACGTCAGCGAGATCGCGTACGGGAACTGGATCACTCACGGCGGGCAGATCGACACGGACGCGGCGCTCGCCTGCGTGCGGGCCGCGCTGGACTGTGGTGTGACCAGTTTCGACACGGCCGACGGCTACGCGTTCGGCGCCGGTGAGGAGATCCTCGGCCGCGCGCTGGCGGGCGAGCGCCGCTCCGGCGTCGAGATCTTCACCAAGGTGTACTGGCCGGTCGGCCCCGGGCCGAACGACCGGGGTCTGTCCCGCAAGCACATCTTGGAGACGATCGACGTCTCGCTGCGGCGGCTCGGCACCGACTACGTGGACCTCTACCAGGCCCACCGTTTCGACCACGGCACCCCGCTGGAAGAGACGATGACCGCGTTCGCCGACGTCGTCCGCTCGGGCAAGGCCCTCTACATCGGGGTCTCGGAGTGGCGGGCGGAGGAGATACGCGCCGCACAGGCCCTCGCCCGGGAGCTGCGGGTGCCGCTGGTGTCCAACCAGTCCCGCTATTCGGCGCTTCACCGTGTGATCGAGGCCGAGGTGATACCCGCCTGCCGGGAACTGGGCCTGAGCCAGCTCGCCTTCTCCCCGCTGGCTCAGGGCGTCCTCACCGGAAAGTACGTGCCGGGCCGGCCGCCGCCGCCCTCGTCACGGGCGAGAGACACCAAGGGGTTCGGGGGGCACTTCATGGAGAAGGTGCTGCGCGACGAGATCCTCGACCGCGTCCAGCGGTTGCTGCCCCTGGCCGAGGCGGCCGGCATCGCGCTGCCCGTCCTGGCCCTGTCCTGGGTCCTCGGCGAACCGAACGTGGCGGGCGCCGTCATCGGGGCCAGCAGACCCGAGCAGATCACCGCCAACGCCGCGGCCTGCGACGTCGTCCTGGACGACGATCTCAGGGAGGCCGTGGACGCCGTCCTCGCCCCCGTGGCGCTCACGGACCCGGCCCTCACCACGAGTCCGCAGCACGGGCCCTGACCGGGGGTGCGCCACGCGGCGCACCCCTCCACACTGCACAGCCCTGCCACGCGGCGCGCCCCACCACGGCGCGCAACCCCGGTGCGCGGCGCAACCCCACCGCGCGGCGCGCCCCCGGTGCGGGGCGCACCCCCAGGCTGCGGCGGCACCTTCGGCCGGAACCACCCCCCTTCCCCGGCCGAGGGTGCCGCCGCGCTTCTCCCGCCGCGTTCCGGCCCCGGCCGGCCGGAGGTCACACCCGGACGCCGGGCGGCAGCGCGGGCGCCCGGGTGTCCCAGAGGTCCGCGAGCGCCAGATGCACCAGGGGCAGTTCCATCCCCGCTTCCCGGCACCAGCGCAGCGACAGCGCGAGCGGCACGCCCCGCTCCGAGCGGAGCCTCATCAGCTGCCCCGCCGTCTCCCAGGGCCGGTCCGAGAGGACTCCGGGCCGCATCACCTGACTGCGTCCCCTGCTCAACACCCTGAGGAAGGCGTCCCGTTCGTCCGCCATGTGCACCCAGGAGCCGGCGGACATCCGGGGAAAGCCGAGAGGGGCCCGGTAGACGAGTTCCGCGGCGGCCACGACCGAGGTCAGCAGCGCCGGCGGAAGACCGTGCACCGCCAGTTCGGTACCGATGGTGCGAAGGAGCCGGCGCAGGACGTGGGGACCGCCCCGTGGCCCCGGGGCCAACCCCTCTCCGAGCAGCAGCGAAGCGGCGCTCGACAGGTCCGCGAGGAAGACCGGACTCGGGCCTTGCGATGCGCTCGCCCCGACCAGCAGCTCGGAGATGCCCGCGATCAGCGGCCTCAGCAACGGCGGCGAGGCAGGCAGCGCCGGATCGGCCGGCGCCGGGGATCCCGCACGCGGGCCGTGGGTCAGCGCGTGCTCGGAGACGATCGTCTCGAACAGCGGGTGCCGCAGCGGCACCACGCGTCCCGCCGTCCGCCGGCGCTCCACGAACTGGATGTGCGCAACGGAGACATGACAGCCGCACGCGCACCGGCCGTCGCAGTGGGCGAACGCGGGCCCCCAGGACGGGCTCCGCAGGGTGAGGCACGGCCCCAGCTCGGCGTCCATGCGCACCGGGGTGTCCGGCAGTCGCGGGCCGTGCGCCATGCGCTCCGGTCCGACGCCCAGCCGTCTCAGGGCGGTTGTCACCCGGGCCGCGTCCTGCGCGTGCGCACGGAGCAGGAACGTCAGGTCACCGGGTCCGGTACCGGCCTCCCGCAACGCCTCCAGCACGTCGTGAAGCGCCTCCTCGTAATCACGCGCACCCGTCCAGACGGCCCCCACCGTGCGCCCGGCGCTGGGCGGTGAGGCGGGCGGCAGGGCCAGCAGCCGGCTGGTGTTCAGCACCCACTGGAGGACGACGGCGCCGCCCGGTTCCGGCCTCGGATGGCCGGTCAGGGATCTCCGCCAGGCCGGCGACGCGACGGAGGTGAAGAGGGTGGCGCCGCCGTCCTCGGCGAGCAGGGGGCCGGGCGGCCGTCGGCCGTAACCGAGTCCGACCAGGCATTCGGCGAACGCCGAAGCGGCCAGGACATCCGCCCCGGCCGGCCCTCCCTGCGGCACGCTCCCGCGCACTCGCACCACCCCCCGCTTTCACCTTTACGGAACTTGACCAGCTGTCACAAATATTAGTCACGCCCCTCAATTTGCCGCATCCAGGTTTTTCGCGAGCTGAATTTTCTGCCGAATCGTTCCGTTTTACACCCTTACAGAAAAGCCGCAAAGGTGTCTGATAGTGCGACACGCACATTTCGCTCCACCTGATCTCCGTGTTGACCGGCGCAGTCATGGCGTGTCAGCATCTTTCCACCGAGCCAGTCAAGTCAGTCACAAAACGAGTCACTGGCTGAAGCCGACCACTTCAGCCACTCGTGAGAGATACGACGGGGAGAAGCAGGAATGATTCACTCAAGGCGCTTTTCGACAGCCGCTGTGGTATTGCTGTGTGCGGCCGCCCTGGGGGCCGTCACCGCCCAGGCCGCACAGCCGGGTCACTCCGGAGCACGGACCGGCACCACCCGCGTGGTCGCCACGTCCTCGACCGGCGAGCCGAACGAGAAGACGGACACGGACATCCCCCTGTGCTGCTGACAGTCCCGTCCGCACCACGTGGGGGTGGTGGTGGCATCCTCCCGCCGCCCCCACGGCGGTCGCCCTCGGCCCAGCGCCGGCGCTACGTGCGCGACGTCAGCTTCTGCCCCGTCAGAAAGGTCTCCCGGTGCCCCATGCACCGCATGCTCTGCCGGTACGCCCACACCGCACGCTCGTCCTCGCCGCAGAGCTTCAGAATCTCGGCCAACTCGGCCCAGGCGAACGCCGCCTGGCGGTTCGACTCCGACGCCTCCAGCATCAGGGCACCCCGCTCATAGGCGTCCTGGGCGGATTTCCTCTCCCCCCGGGCCAGTCGGGCCGCGGCCAGCACCAGATGGTTGCGGGCGCTCTGCAGACGATGATCGGGGCCCAGCAGTTCCAGCGCGTGTTCGGCGTGCTCGATGGCGGCGGCGCCGTTCCCGAGGCGCAACTCGGCCTGCGCCAGGGCCGAGAGGCAGTACGCGACATCCACACTGCTGCCGACGTCGCGCAGGCTCGCGAGGCTCTGGCCGAGGACGTCGCGGGCGACCTCCGGCTGCGCCGTCTCCGACTGCAGCAGCACCATGGCGTAGGCGTTGCGCAGCCGCGCCAGGGCCCGCTGGTCGTCGCCCTCGGCGTAGATGGCCAGCGCCTTCTCGATCAGCGTCAGCGCGTCCGCGGTGTTCCCGTTGCGGTGCATGACCACGCTGGCGTTCCAGTACGCGGCGCCGAGCGCGCGGGAGTCCGTGATCGCGCCCGCCTGCTCGATCGCCCGGGTGGCCAGGTACGACGCCCGGTGCATGTCACCGCGCTCCATGTACACACCCACCAGGGTGGACAGCAGCTCGACCCCGATGACCGTCGGACCGAGTTCCAGCTTCTCCAGTTCCGCGAGGGTGGCCTCGGCCACCTCTATGGAGTGGGACAGGTCGCCCAGCTCGCGGTAGCAGCGGCACAACGCGATCACGGTGGTGAGCCGGGGCACCAGGTCGGGACGCTCCAGGGAGGCGGAATGCAGCGCCTCGAGGCGGGCGACCGCCTCCTCGAGCCGGCCTCCGTGCTCCAGGGAGCGGGCCATTCCGTGCTCCGCCCTGTACCAGACCTCGGGCTGGGCGGAGACCGTCACCTTCTCCTGGACGACCCGGTACGCCTCGAACGCCGCGTTCGGGTCCCCGTTGTTCAGGGCCATCTCGGCGTAGTTCAGTTCCACCTCGAGCTCTTTGACCGGGACCTCGGAAGGGGCGCCGGTCAGATCGGACAGGTCGCAGTCCAGCCGCTTGGCCAGCTGTGCGAGCACTTCCGCCGACGGCGTCCGCTTGCCGGCCTCCAGCAGCGAGATGTAGCTCGCGGACAGATCTCCGCCCGCGAGGTCGGCCTGGGACATTCCGGCGGATCGGCGCAGGCGTCGGATACGCGTACCGACTTCACCCGAGATCTTCACACCTGCTCCTCGCCAACTTGACGGGTATTACCGATCAGTCAAGTTTAGCTCAAACCATTGCCCGACGGTGAACTGTCTTCACGAGCCACACATCCGGCGGGCGGCCATTCCTTCCCCGCCCGAAACCACCGCGATGACCATCACAGCAGCTGGACACACGGGTCGAGGGGTTCACCCCGACCGTGGGAGCGCTACCTCACGCCGGCGGTCGGATTCCGCTTTCAGCAGTTTTGACCCCGGCGGGCACGAGTTATTGACCGCAGTCACTCCTGCTGTCAACCACCGAACGCTCGAAAGGGCATGAATGACCGTTTCCGGGGCTCGGTTCCACTCCGGGACCCCGGACCCCGCCTTTAGCTCTTTCGGTGTCCCAGCCACGCCGAGCGGTGCGGCCACGGCCCCCGCGCGGCGCGCTCTGCCACCGCACGTCACGCCAGATCACATCGACCAGGGGAGTCCCGTGCTGACCTCACCGAACCCCATATCTTTGCGCCGCGGCGGTCTTCGGACACCCGCAGGCGAACAGCGGCCCGCCCCTGTGCGGCCGAGCGTCGAGGACCGGCTCGCCGCCGTCATGCCGCTCGACGAACGCCAGCGGAAACTCGTCGCGCTGCTGCTCGCGGGACACACCGACGCGAGTGCCGCCGGCAGACTCGGTGTCAGCCCCCGGACGGTGACGAACATCCTGCGCTCGCTCATGGACAGGCTCGGCGTCGACAACCGCTTTCAGCTGGGGGTGGCCCTCGGCAGTCGCATGCGCACCCCCGACCGGACGAACCGCCCGCCCCGCGGGACCTCCTTGCCCGCCGACGCGGCGACGGGGAACTTCGGCGTACGGGCGTCGCCGCCCCTGTCCCGGCGCACCGCGTAGACCTTTCCGGTCGGCTCGGGGGCCGCGGCGGCGGCCGTGGCGCGCAAGGCCCGCCATCGTCTCGCGGGCGACGCGGACACCTCGTTGACATCCTCCCCCTCTTAAATGAGGGGGATTTCAGCCCGTGTGGGTTGGGGTTCACGGGTGTTCGAGCGGCCGGTGGCCGTTGTCACCCCTCCGGCACCGGCTGTTCGCCGGGGGCGGGGGATCCCGCCCTGTCCTGCCGCGACATTGTTTGCTGCGTTGGTGTCGGCGTTGCAGGTGAAGCCGCAGGAGGAGCAGACGAACTCGGCTTGGCTCTTGCGCGAGTTCTTGTCGATCCTCCCCCACTGCCTTAAGGGCGTGGGAGGTGCCCCCAGCAGGCACTGCAGCGCAGACTGGTGTAGGGGGCGGGGACGTCCTGGATGCGGCCGGGTGCCTTGTGCCCGGTGCGCTGCCGCAGCAGGCCCCAGCCCTGGGCGAGGACCGCCCGGTTCAGCCCGGCCTTGGCCCGGACGTTCTTGCCGGGTTGTTCGACCGTTCCCTTCGCGGAGGCGGTCATGTTCCTGATGTTCAGTTTCTCGAATCGCACCAGGTCGTAGGTGCGGGCGAGCATGGTGCTGGTCTTCTCGCACCAGTCCTTGCGCCGGTCCGCCTCACGGGCCTTGAGCCTGGCCACCTTGGCGTACTCGGTGCTCTTTTGCTCGCTTCCCTTGGGGGCGCGGGCGGCCCGGCGCTGGTGTTTGCGGATCCGGGCGCGTTCTTTGACGGTGAGCTGCGGGCAGTTCAGCTTCCGTCCGTCGGAGAGGGCGGCGGTGATGGCCACGCCCCGGTCGATACCGATGACCTCACCCGTGCCGGGGCCATCCACGGGGGCGGGGACGACGGCGAACGCCACGTGCCATCGACCGTTACGGAAGGTGACGCGGAAAGTCTTGGCCTTCGGCAGCTGGGAGCCCTTGCCGTTGCGGCTGAGCCGGAAGCGGACCCAGCCGCAGCCGGGCACCTTCACCCGCGCCCACCTGCGGTTGAGCCTCTGCACCACCACGGACCGGCCCATGATCTGCTTTCCGGTCTTTGCGTTCAGTTGCGGTGAGCCATCCGCCTCAAACTCCGGAACACGGTCGGTGCCGATGACACGAAAGCCCTCGTGCACGTGCTTCCTGCGCCAGGTCGGCTCACCGAACCCGGACGCGAAGCGGGCGCTCTTCGCCGCGGCAAAGTCCTTCAGCGCCTGCTGCTGCACATCCGCGTTGCCCGCGGCCAGCCAGACGTTCTCACGCCGAGCTTCGGTGAGCTGACGGCACTGCTCGGCAAAACCGGGCGTCGCCCTGCGCCCCTTGTACCAGTGCGTGTGCTGCTCGACGGCCAGGTTCCAGACATACCGGGCATGCGCGCAGTGACCGAGCATGACACCCGCCTGCTCACCCGTCGGATACATCCGAAACCGCGCCACGACCGTGAACCTAGCCCGCGCGTTCCCTGACCGCCCACACCATCGACCGACACCACCCGTGCGAGCGACCCTTCCCAGCCACTGACCACCAGTCAGTCAGCCACCGTTGGCTCCGAGCTGCCGCACCGGCTTGAGGCCGGCCTCACCACCGTCTCTCCCGAGACGCCGAACTGCCCTGACGGCGATTCGGCTTCCTCTAACCCGCTTTGCGGGAGCGGGCATTCACCCCGGCCCTGAAGGACCGGGCACCCTACCCGAAAGCAAGGTGGAGTCGCCGTACGGGCCCGGCCCGGGGCCGGGCCCGAAAGCCCGGGGCCGGCAGGCCGGGTCCGCTTGCCGCTCCTTCCTCCTACACGCGGGTCAGCGATGCCGCGATGCCCTTCGCCCACCGCTCGACCGCGTCGAAGTCCCGGAAGTCGCCGCCTTTCCCGGAGCTGACGATCATCTTGGCGATCCGCCCCTTGGCTCCTTCCTTCAGGCATCCGCCGAAGGTGACGTGGCCCCGGGCGTCCAGCCGGGTCATTGCCCGCCGCACCCCGGGCACCGGCGGGATGTCCCGGTCGCCGGCGGAGGCGTCGAGCGGGCCGCTGCTGAAGAACCACACCGGACGCTCCGCGAGTACATCTCGATTGCGGCGTACGAACCGCCGCGCGTCCTTGTGCCAGCGTCCCGCGTAGAGCCCGCCGCCGACCACGACGGCGTCGTAGGGTGCCACGCTCGTCACGGACCGGGCCGGCAGGGCCCGGACGGTCAGCCCGTCTCCCCGCAGGGTGTCGGCGACCGCTTCGGCGATCTCCGCCGTGGATCCGTTCGTCGTTCCGTAGGTGACCAACACGGTGCCGGTCATGACGGTCCGCCTCCTTTCACAACCGGCGCAGCCAGTCCTCGGCCACGCCGTGCGGTGCGCGATCGTCGGGGCGCAGATACGCGTCGTCCAACCGGTGGGTGAGGTGGGAGACCACGTCGACCACACCGTCGATCCGGCGCGTCATGGACACGGCGATCTCGGTCTCGCTCTTGCGCTCCATGCTCCCGGCGAGCGTGACGACGCCCTCCGTCACGGAGACCTCGATGCTGCGGGGCGACAGCCACAGCGAGCCCACCAGCACCTCGTCGATCACCTCGCGTCGTATCTCCTCGTCCGGCCGCAGGAAGACCTGGAGGAGGTCGCGGCGGGTGACGATCCCGACGAGCCGGTCCTCCTCGTCGAGGACGGGGAGCCGTTCCACGTGCTTCTGGGCCATGGTGCGGGCGGCCTGGACGATGGTGTCGTCGGCGTGCACGGTCACGGCCGGTGCCGTCATCAGTCCACCGGCGGTACGGGCCTTGTTCTTGGCGGCCTGACGCCGGGCACCGGGCGTGAGGCCGGCGAACCTCAGATGGTGCTCCGGCTCGTACGGGTCCGGCGTGGTCGCCTGGTGCATCAGCAGGTCCGTCTCCGACAGGACACCGATGACCTTGTCGTCCTCGTCCACCACCGGCAGTCCGCTGATCCGGTGCGCGGCGAGCAGCCGGGCCACTTCCTTGAACGGTGTGCCGTACCCGGCGCGGACCACGTCCGTGGTCATCACGGAGCCGATCTTGTCGTACCGCATGGCCGTTCCTCCTCAGCGCAGTCTGCGCAGGTACGGGTCCTGGGGGCGGCGCGGCAGCAGCCGTACCCGTGCGTCGAGCACGGTGACGCCGCCCGGTGTCGCCAGGACGGGATCGAGATCGACCTCGGCGAGCTGCGGAAGGTCCGCAGCCATCCGGGACAGCCGCAGCAGCAGCTGTTCCAGCCGTTCGAGGTCGACGGGGGTGTGCCCGTTCGCGCCCAGCAGCAGCGGGGCGCACCGGGGAGAGGTGATCAGTTCGTGGACGTCCCGGTCGGTGAGCGGGGCGAGGCGGGCGGCGTGGTCGGCGAGCACCTCCGCCGCCGTACCGCCGAGTCCGAACAGGACGAGCGGGCCGAAGACCTCGTCCTGGACGACGCCCGCGAGGAGTTCGGTGCCGCGGTCGGCGAGGGGCTGCAGGACGACACCGGTCATGAGGCCCGCGAAACGGGTCTCCAGATCGCGGAACGCGGCCCTGATCTGGGCGTCGCCGCGCAGGTCGAGGTGGACGGCGTGCTGCTGCGTCTTGTGCAGGAGGCCCGGCCAGTGGGCCTTCATGACCACCCTGCCGTCGAAGCCGCGCAGCCGGTCGGCGGCGAGCACGGCGTCGTCCTCGGTCTCGGCCCAGGCCCACGGGATCTGCGGGACGCCGTAGCAGGCGAGCAGCTCGGCGCAGGTGCGCGGGTCGAGCCGGCCGCCGTCGGGGTGGGCGGCGAGGTGGTCCTCGACGACCGTGCGGGCCCGTTCGGACTCGATGCCGTCCAAGGCGGGGACGGTCCCGGCAGGCCGGGCGAGCCAGGCGGCGCGCCGGGCGGCGTGGGCCAGGGCGCGGGCCGCCGACTGCGGTTCGGCGTACGAGGGGACGGTGCCGCCGCCGTCGGCGGGCAGCAGCCGCACGGGCCGGTCCTGCTCCAGACGTACGACGATCACCGGGCGGGCCCTTCGCCCGGGAGCCCTGGTGAGGGCCCGGACCAGGTCGTCGCCGGTGGCCGCGGCGACCGCGGTGGGGACGAGCGCCACGACGACGGTGTCGATGCCGGGGCACCGGACGAGGCGGTCGACGCACTCGGTGAGCTGTTCCTCGGACACCGCGGCGGTCGCGTCGACCGGGTTGCCGGCGGTGGCGCCGTCGGGCAGGACGGCGAGGAGTTCGTCGATCACCGCCGGGGTGAGCGGGGGAAGGACGAGCCCGGCCTCCGCGCAGGCGTCCGCGGTGAGCACCCCGGCACCGCCCGCGTTGGTGACGACGGCGACGCGAGGGCCTTCGGACAGCGGCTGGGAGTGCAGCAGGGCGGCGGTCTCGAGGAGTTCGCCGACCGAGCGTGTCGCGGTGATGCCCGCCTGGGTGAACAGGGCCTGTCGGGTCATGGTGCGGGTGGCGGCGGCGGCCGTGTGGGAGGCGGCCGCCCTGCGGCCCGCGTCGGTGCGGCCGGCGTCGACGGTCAGTACCGGGATGCGGCGGGTCACCCGGCGGGCGGTGCGGGAGAAGGCGCGCGGGTTGCCGAAGGACTCCAGGTGCAGCAGGGCGAGGCCGGTGCGGCCGTCGCTCTCCCACCACTGGAGCATGTCGTTGCCGCTGACGTCGAACTTGTCGCCCAGCGAGGCGAACGAGGAGACCCCGATGCCCAGCCGGGAGAGTCCGTCGAGCAGGGCGATGCCCACCCCGCCGGACTGCACGGCGACACCGGCCGTCCCCGGGCGGGGATGCTCGGCGGCGAAGGTGGCGTCGAGGCTCAGTTCCGGGTCCGTGTTGGAGACACCGAGACAGTTGGGGCCGACCAGCCGCATGCCGTAGGTACGGCAGGCGGTCAGCAGGGCCTGCGCCTGGGCGCGGTCGAGGCCGACGGTGATCACGACGAGAGCGCGGACCCCGGACGTGCCGCACTCCTCGGCGACGGCGGGCACCCCGGCGGCCGGTACGGCCACGACCACGAGATCGGGTGTCTTCGGCAGCGCCGCGACCGACGGGTGGGACGGCACCCCGAGCACCGAGGTGACGTGGGGGTTCACGGCGAAGAGGCGGCCGGTGAAGCCACCGGTGCGCAGGTGGTGCAGGACGGCCCGGCCCACCGACCCCGGCGTGCGTCCCGCTCCGACCACGGCGATCGTGGAGGGCCGCAGGAGGGGCACCAGACTGGCCACGTCGGCGGCGCGGCCGCGGGCCTCGACCGCGGTCAGATAGGCGTTGTCCTGGTCGAGGTGGATGGTGCAGCGCACCTCCGGCCCCTCGAAGCGGCGGGTGGTGCGCAGGCCGAGGTCGGCGAAGAGCCGGAGGATCTCGTGGTTCTCGCTGAGCGCGTCGGCGGTGAAGGTGGTGATGCCTTCGCACCGGGCGGCCGAGACGAGATGCTCGACGAGCAGGGTGCCCACGCCCCGGTGGTGAAGGCCGTCGGCGACGGCGACGGAGATCTCCGCCTCCGCCTTCTTCCCGGTGTCTCCGGCCCCCTTCTCCCCGGTGTCTCCGGCTCCGCCGGTGTCGTACTCGGCGAGCCCGATCACCCGGCCGTCCGCCTCGGCCAGCAGGGCGCGGTGGCCCGGACGGACGGGGGCGCAGGCCCGGTCCGCGGCCAGGGTGCCCGAGCGGCGGCCGGCCGAGAAGAACCTCAGCCGGAGGTTCTCCGGGGCCATCTCCTCGTAGAAGCCACGCAGCCGGTCGTGGTCGCCCGGGAGCGCCGGCCGGATGCGTGCGGTGGTGCCGTCGGCGAGCAGGGCGTGGACGGGGTGCCGTTCGAGCAGGTCGTCCGTCATCGCGGATCTCCTCCCATGACTCGGTACTTCGATCGTCCGGCGGAACGGGGCGCAGGCCCATGGGCTGTACGGGCCGCCCCGGGGCCGGTCGGCCCTCCCGTCGGCGCCGACCGGCCCCGCCCCGCCCCGGGGCTCCGGTCGAGAGGTTCAGCGCAGCCAGCGGTGGTCGCGGACGAACGGCAGCCGGGCCCAGAGCCGGCCCGCGCCCAGGGTGTCGCCTGCGGCGGTGGCGGCCAGGACGATCAGGACTGCGGCGTAGACGAGGTGGTAGTCGGCGAACGGGTTCGTCGACATGCTCGGGGCACCGTCCGAGAGATGCCGGGCGGGCGGCCATTCGGCCATCCACATCAGGGCCGTCATGGCGGTACCGGCGACGGCGGCGAGCCGCATCGCGACCCCGCCGACCAGGGCCACACCGATGCCGAGCAGACCGAGCATGAACAGCCAGTCGGCCCAGGCGGCGCCGGCCCACGCGTGGAACGTCGACTCCATCGGTCCGGCGGCGACCGTGCTGAGGAATCCCTTGGTCGGCGAGCCGCCGTCGGCCCAGCCCCTGCCGGACGGGGTCGCGTAGCCGAGGCCGAAGGTCTTGTCGAGGAAGGCCCACAGGAAGACGAATCCGGTGAGCAGTCGCAGGGAGGCGAGGGCGTAGGCCGGGACGGTGTCCGCCGCAACGGAGGTCCCGGAGGCGGAGACGGTCCGGTGCCCGCGGAAGAAGGCGGACAGACGGAAGCCGGAACCGCGGTGCGCGTGTTCGTGAACGGCCATCGTGGGAATCCCCTCGAGAGAGTCGGGTCGTTGCCTGACGTGTCTCACTGTCGTCCCGGGCGTCATCGGACGCCCGATGCCGAAGGGCCGTCGGCGTGGGGCCGAACGGCCCTGTGTGGCAAGCCGGTTGGGATCAAAGCCGCTGGAGCGTGACCGGGCCGGGCCTGTGGGCCGCCTGCATCACCGCCCGGCGTCGAGAACCCCGGCTTCCGAGCGTCGGTTTCGGACTCCATGGAACCCAGGCGACCGTGACCGAGAACACAACAGGGCTTCCACTGAAGTGAGTTGGCCGACAATGCGGGGCCGCGCCGCCACCGGCTTCCTGCGCCGGGTCAGTGCTCCGGGTCAGTGCTCCGGGTCAGTGCTCCGGGTCAGTGCTCCGGATTCGGCGTCAGCGGCACCCGCGTCCTCGACGACACCGTCCGCCACATCGGCCGGCGCGTCACCGCGGTCGTCGCGGGTCAGAGGGTGAGCAGTTCCTCGTGGAAGCCGCCGAACTCCCGCTCGCGGTCGATGAGATGAATCTCCAGGATCCAGTGGCAGACGCAGCCCGCCTTGTCGGTGCGGCGCAGCGGGGTGCCGTTGGCGGGCGCGACGTACGACTCGGTGTCCGCCCCGTCGATCGACTCGTGCGGGAACTCGCCGACCAGGTGCCCGGCGTGCCAGCCGCCCAGCTCCCACCCCGCGTCGGCGGCCAGCCGCTCGACCTCGGCGTACAGCTGCTTGCCCGTGATGTCGGGGGCGTCGGCGAAGAACCGCTTGCCGGCGGCGAAGATCTGCGGCAGGTCGTCCCGCAGTCGGCGCTTGACCGGATCGTCGCCGAGGACGAAGGTCCGTCCGAAGTCGGCCTCGTACTCCTCGAAGATCGGCCCGAAGTCGGCGAACACGATGTCGTCCGCGCCGATCACCCGGTCCGGCGGGTTCTCCCGGTACGGCTTCAGCGTGTTCGGCCCCGAGCGCACGATCCGCTTGTGCCAGTGCCGGGTGGTGCCGAACATCTCGTTCGCCAGGTCCCGGACCTCGTCGCTGACCGCCCGCTCTCCCTTGCCCGGCGCGACCAGCCCGCGCGCCTCGATCTCCGCGAAGAGCCGCTCGGCCTTCGCCTGGGCCTCCAACAGTCGTACTGCGCGCGTGCGTTCGTGATCAGTCATGCCCCGAGAGTACATTTCAGTGGACTCTCAAGTGAACCAAATTACACCTAGTTTCAGGACGGTCGGCGTGCGTCGGATCCGCCCGGGGCGGAGATCTCCTGGCTGCTGTGCCCCTGAGCCACGAACGCGTTCACCGCGCGAGCGGGATCAGCGGAGTCGGCTGTCCGGGCTGCCAGTCGGGGGCCACGGCGGCGAGAGCGTCCGCGAGAGCCGCGCCGTGCAGGAAGGCGGGGCGGTGGCCGCCGACGGGGCGGGCGGTGGCGCCGTCCCAGGTGACCGGGACGATCCTGGTGCGGCCGGGGCGGTGCGGATGTCACCGGGATGCGGGGCGCGATCTCCTTCCCGGACGACCTGGTTCACTCCGCCGGCCATCAGTTCGCGATCTTTCACCGGAGCACCACAGGCGGCTCGACCGGACGGCGGCACCGCGATTTCTCATCGCTGCGCCGGGCTCACGACCCCGGGCCGGGGAGGTCACTGCGCCAGGCTCCCGTGACCGTCATCACGATCAGGACGGCCAGGAGCAGGAGGACGTACGCGGCGGAGTGGACGCGGTCCGGGACACGGCCGGCGACTCGCCTCGCCACGGCGATGGTGGGCAGCGATCCGATGAGCAGGGCGGCGCCCGCCGTGAGATCGACGTAACCGAACTGTCCTGTGCCCACGGGAGCGTCGGGGGCGAGGGCGTAGACGAGGGTCCCGGCCAGGGCGACGGGGACGCTGAGGGGGTTGGCCATGGCGGTCGCCTCGGCCATGGGAAGGCCCCTGCGTCGCAGGAGCGGGACCGTCATGACGCTGCCGCCCACCCCCAGACCGGCGGCCACCAGGCCGATGCCCATTCCGCCGAGGGTGGTGACGCCCCGCCCCAGGGGCTCGGGAGGCGTCTGATCGGCCACGGAGAGGAAGCCCTTCCGGAGCAGGCTGTCGGTGATCGTCACCAGCAGGTAGGCGACGAACAGCACGCGCAGCGCCGTACCGCCGACGAAGGTGGCCGCGAACGATCCGGCAGCGGCGCCGATCGTGATGAACGCCGCCAGCGGCCAGACGTACGCGCGATGCAGCCGGCCCTGACGCCACTGGGCCAGCGCCGCTGTCACGGCGTTGACGACCATGACCGCCGCCGAGGTCGCCACCGCGACGTGCATGGCGTCCGCCCCGGGACGCGCCGCGGCGCTCAGGACGCCGTAAACGACGGGCACCGCGATGAAGCCGCCGCCGAAGCCGAAGAGCACGGTCGTGATGCCGGTCAGGCACCCGAACGACAAGAGGGTGAGGAACGAGGTGAGCACGGGCAAGACGCTAGAGATCATGAGGCCTGTCGGGCAATCGATGAACTGCCGTCCTCCTACGCGCAGCAGACAGGTCGCACGGTCCCGCGTACCCTCGCGGGATGCGCAACATCCCGGTCGCGGAGGTGGACGGCCTCGATCGCGCCGTCCTGGCCATCGGCACCGACTACCCCCGTGACCACCTGCTCGTCTGGCACGAGCACCGCCGCGCCCAGGTCCTGTACGCGGCCAGCGGCGTCATGCGGGTCGAAACGGCGGACGGCAGCTGGACGATCCCCACGGCCCGTGCGGTACTGATCCCGCCCATGACCAGACATCAGGTCACGATGACAGCCGTCAGCACCCGCAGCCTCTACATCGAACCGGCCGCCGTGCCGTGGTTTCCCGCCCGCTGCACGGCCGTCGACGTCTCCGCCCTGCTCCGGGCCCTGATTCTGGAAGCCGTCGGAATGGAGCCGCGCTACCCCGAGCACAGCCGCGACGCGGCGGTCGTCACCCTCCTCCTCCACGAGCTCAAGAGCCTCACCCCGCTGCCCCTCGATGTGCCGCTGCCGTCCGATCCCCGACTGCGCGGCCTGTGCGAGGCGTTCCTGCGGAAGCCGGACATCCACGCCCCTCCCGCACGCTGGTGCGCTGTCCTCAACATCAGCGAAAGAACCCTTGCCCGCCTGTTCCGGCGCGGCACCGGTCTGAGTTATGCGCAGTGGCGGCAACGCGCCTGCGTCCTGCATTCCGTGCAGCACCTCGCCACGGGAACGCCCGTCACGCGCATCGCGGCCATGCTGGGCTACGACAACCCGGCCGCCTACACGGCCGCGTTCAAAAGACTCCTCGGCCGACCACCGACGGCGTACAGGGGCCCCGACACCACCGGTGGCTAACGTCCTGATCCGTACAGCCTGCTGCCTCCAAGTCGCGCAGACCGGCGACGGGTTCGGGGTCGGACCCCGGCCGCTTTCGGGTCGGGCCCCGGCCGCCACAAGCCGGACCCCGGCCGCTTTCGGACCGGATCCCGTCCCGGGGCCCGAACGGCTCCGTCCGGCGGACCGGCATCACACGACTGACATCCAGCCGTCACACACGAACGGAATGCGGGCTCACCGACCGCCCGTTCCCCCTGACATGACTGTTGGAGTAGCACTCGACGCATCCGACGCGCGGAACCAGGTCGACGCCAGTGTGGAACTGGCCGGGGAGGCCGCGGCCGCCGGTCTGCGGTCCGTGTGGTTCGGCCAGACCTTCGGCGCGGACTCACCGCAGCTCGCCGCGATCGTCGGACGCGCGGTACCGGAACTGCAGGTGGGCACCTCCGCGATCCCCGTGTTCGGCCGCCACCCGCTGCTGGTCTCGAGCCAGGCCCAGACCGCCCAGGCCGCCACCCACGGCCGCTACCACCTCGGACTGGCCCTGGGCACGAAACTGCTGACGGAGACCGGCTTCGGCCTGCCCTTCGAGCGGCCCGTCGCCCGCCTGCGCGAATTCCTCACCGCACTGCGCCAGTTGACCGACACCGGCACGGCCGACTTCCACGGTGAACTGCTCACCGCCTCCACCCCGTTCCCCGCACGCGTACCGGGCGCGGAGACAGGTGTTCCGCTGCTCGTCGCCGCGATGGGCCCGCAGGCGCTGCGGGTCAGCGGTGAACTGGCGGACGGGATCCTGCCCTACCTCGCCGGACCGCGCGCCCTCGCGGAACACATCGTGCCCGCCCTGACCGCGGCGGCCGAGTCCGCCGGACGGCCCGCGCCCCGGATCGTGGCACTCGTGCCCGGCGTGGTCACGGACGACGTGGACGCCGTGCGAGCCAAGGCGACCGAGAACCTCGCCTTCTACGAACAGATCCCGTCCTACGCCCGGGTCATCGAACTCTCCGGCGGCCGGCGCGCCGCGGACCTGGCCGTGATCGGCGACGAGAAGGCGGTCGAGGCCGAGGTACGGCGTTACCGCGACGCCGGGGCCACCGAGGTCGTCTTCTCGGGAACCGCGTTGGCGGGGGCGGCGGACCGGCGCCGCACCTGGGCACTCCTCGGCGCACTGGCCGGCTGAGCCCCGTCCTCCCCTCGCAGTCCCCCGTTTCCGCATTCCTGCATCCCGTAATCCCCGCGTCCCCGCGTCCCCGCGTCCCCGCGTCCCCGCGTCCCCGCGTCCCCGCGTCCCCGCGTCCCCGCGTCCCCGCGTCCCCGCGTCCCCGCGCGGGGGCGGTCCTCGTACACCGAAGGAGCATTCATGACCACCGAGGCGACCTCAGCGGACCTCCATGCCTTCACCGAGCGGTGGCTGGAGTGGTACCGCGCCCAGGAGGCCCGACTCGCCCACCCGCACGGGTTCCTGGCGATCACCGGCCTGCACTGGCTCGACGACCGGCCGCAGCGCTTCCCCGACGCGCCCGGCACCTGGTACACCGGCCGCGACGGGGTCGTCGTCACCCTCGACGACGGCGAGGAACTGGTCGTCGGCGGAACGCCGGTGCGCGGTGAGCACCGGTTCGGCGTGCTGCCCGAACGCGGTGGCGTCGACGCGATCTGGAAGGACGCCGTCATCGAGGTCGCCAAGCGGGGCGGCCATGACATCGTGCGCCCCCGGCACCCGGACGCGCCGCTGCGTACGGCCTTCACCGGAACGCCCGCCTACGCCCCCGACCCGCGCTGGGCGGTGACGGGCCGTTACGTCCCGTTCGACGCGCCGCGCCCCACCACCGTGGGCGCCGCGGTCGAGGGTCTTGAGCACGTGTACGAGGCCCCCGGCCGGATCGAGTTCGAGCTGGACGGGCACCGGCTGGCGCTGACCGCGTTCCCCGGGCACGGTCTAGGCGGGCTGACCGTGCTGTTCACCGACGCGACGTCCGGTGTCACCACCTACGCCGCCAACCGGTCCCTGGCCGTCGAACCGCCCGCCGCCGACGGCACGGTCGTCCTGGACTTCAACCGCGCCGCGAACCTGCCGTGCGCCTACACGGACCTGGCCACCTGCCCGCTCCCCCCGGCGGAGAACCGGCTGCCGGTGGCGATCGAGGCGGGCCTGAAGATCCCGCGCGAACGCGGCGGTTCCTGAACGGTGGCCGACCGTCTCCAGCAGCTCGCCGAGAACGAGAAGTCGGGCACGGGGATCCCGCTGGTGACCCACGACCGCGGGGTCGCCGCCGACCGGGCGCAGTGCCTGGTGGTCACGGCGCGGGGCCGCGTGAGACGGGCCCCGCGAGGGGGCCTTTCCGCCCGCCCCCGCCACGAGTACTCCCGCGGACTGCCCGCGGCGATCCCCGGCAGGCGGGTCCTCTCCACCTCCACCGTTACCTCGACCGCCACCGCCACCATCACGAGCCGAAGGGCCGGCGTCACATGAGCACTCCCACGATCACTTCCCTGGCCTTCCTCACCCCGGGCAACTTCGCCGACGACGACCCGTACACCGGTCTGGAGGAGACGCTCCAGCTCTTCGAGTACGGCGAACGGTCGGGGTTCGACGGGGCCTGGATCAGGCAGCGGCACCTCGAACACGGCGTCGGCTCGGCGGCCGTGTTCCTCGCCGCGGCGGGCCAGCGCACCGAGCGGATCGAACTCGGCACCGCCGTCATACCGATCGGCTACGAGAGTCCGTTCCGCCTCGCCGAGGATCTGGCGCTCGCCGACGTGCTGTCCCGGGGCCGGCTCCAGATCGGCTTCAGCACCGGCATGCCGCACGCCGACCTGCTCGGCGACCTCGTGTACGACGGGGACTGGCGCCGCTTCGACCTGTCGTACGGCAGGATCACCCGCGTCCTGGACAACCTGCGCGGCGACCGCCTCGGCGGCCCGGACACGGTGATCCACTCGCCGGGCAACGTCCAGCGCCCCCGTCTGCAGCCGCACAGTCCCGGTCTGGCCCGGCGCATCTGGTACGGCGGCGGGAGCCTGCGCTCGGCCCGCTGGGCCGCGGAGAGCGGCCTCGGCCTGCTGTCCGGCAACATCGTCACCGGTGAGGGAACCGACGATTTCACCACGGCCCAGCTGAATCTGCTGGCCGAGTACCACCGGGCGCTGTCCCCGCAGGGCGCGGAGCGTCCGGCACGGGTGGCGCTGGGCCGGGTGATCGTGCCCTTCGACAGCGCGGACGCGGCCGGACGGGCCCGCTACCGCGCCTACGCGGCCGCCCGGCACGCCCGGACCCTGTCTCCCCAGGGCCCGAAGCGCACCTTGTTCGCTCCCGACGTGGTGGGTACCGCCGAGCAGATCCTGGAACACCTGAGTGCCGACCCGGTCCTCGCTCAGGTGTCGGAGCTGCGCCTGGAGCTGCCGTACGAGTTCCACCGGGAGGAGTACGAACAGATCCTGCACGACACGCGGCACCTGATCGCACCCGAACTGGGCTGGCGCCCGGCCTCCCAGGGCGCCCTCCCCCTCCTCGAACGCCAGACGCTCCGGTGAGGAGGCGCAGGGCGGAACTACGCCTGATGCACCCGGCCCAGCAGTTCCATCAGCTGCCTGGCCTCCGCCTCGCCGAGCGGCGCCAGCAGCTCGGCGTTGGCCCGTTCCGCCAGCTCCGCGCAGCGCTCCAGCGTCCGCACGCCCGCCGACGTCACCGTCACCGCGTTCTTGCGGCGGTCCCGCGGATCGGGTTGCCGTACCGCGAGTCCCGCCTCCTCCAGGTGGTTGAGCAGCAGAACCACGTCCTTGGCGTCGAAGCCCAGTCGGCGCACCAGATCCGCCTGGGCCACCGGGCCGTACTCGGCGACCGCCGCGAGCACGGCGTGCTGCGGCAGTCTCAGTCCTTCCTCGGCGATCGCCTCGGCGACCAGGCTCCGGCCGCGCGCCGCCACCCGGCCGACCAGCCAGCTCGGCAGTGACTGGATGTGTGCCAGGGCTCCCGTGCCCTCGATACGCGTCATGGGAGCACCGTATCCCGAACTCGTTGGACTTCCCAACGGTATCCACCTAGGCTGACATCCGTAGGGAATCCCAACGATTCTCTTCGCGTCCATGCCACAGCTGGAGGTGTCCATGCGTCGTGTCCGCCATGAGGCCGGCGGCGGCCCCGGGGTTCTTCTCCTCGAGGAGGTCCCCGTCCCCGAGCCCGGCCCGGGAGAGTTGCTCGTCCGGGCCGAAGCGGTCGGTGTCACGCTGCCGGCCGTGCGCAAGGTGCGCGAGGGCACCGGGCCCGTCCCTCTCGGCGGCGAGGTGGCGGGCGTCGTCGCCGCCGTCGGCGAAGGCGTCACCGGATACGCCGTGGGCGACCGTGTCACGGGTCTCTGCTTCTCGCACGCCTATGCCGAACTGGCCGTCGTCCAGGAGAAGATGGCCTCCCGCATCCCCGACCGGGCCACCGCGGTCGACGCGGTGGCCCTGGTCCGCAGCGGGCTGGTGGCACGCGGTGCCCACGCGGCCGGCCGACCGCGTCCCGGCGACGCGGTCCTGGTCACCGCGGCGGCCAGCGCGATCGGCACCCTTGCCCTGCAGTACGCGAAGGCGGGCGGGGCCTCCCGCGTGGTCGCGGCCGTCAGCAGCGCGGACAAGGCGCAGTTCGTCCGCGCCCTCGGCGCGGACGAGGTCGTGCTCTACGGGGACGCGTCATGGGGCGATCCCGTCGATGTCGTCCTCGACGGCGTCGGCGGGGAACTGCTCGGTCCCGCGGTGCGCTCCCTGGCCCCCGGCGGCCGTCTGGTCGCCTTCAGCTCCGGCGGCGGCACCGTCGACGCGTACGAACTGCTCGTCCGCGGCGCCTCGGTCATCGGCTTCCAGATGGCCGCCGTCGCCAGGGACGAGCCGGACGTGTACGCGCGTTGGCTCGACGAGCTGTGGGAGCTCCATCGCGAGGGCACGCTGCGCCCTCGGGTGTGCGCCGAGATCCCGCTCGCCGAAGCGGCGCGCGCCCACGAGGTCATCGAGTCCCGCCGGAACCTCGGCAAGGTGGTTCTGGTGCCGTGAGTCCGGGGTGCCCTGAATTCGGGCGCCTTGAGTCCAGGGTGCTTGAGTCCAGGGTGCCTTGCCGGGCGCCTCGCACGGCCCGGTACCGGGAGCCCTGCTCTACAGCAGGCGCAGCACGCCGACGACCTTGCCGAGAATGCGGGCGCCGTCACCGGGGATCGGGGCGAAGGCCGGGTTGCGGGGCATCAGCCACACCTGTCCGTCCTGCCGGTGCAGGACCTTGACGGTGGCCTCGTCCTCCAGGAGGGCGGCGACGATGTCGCCGTGTTCGGCGCTGTCCTGCTTGCGGACGGTCACGATGTCGCCGTCGCAGATGGCCGCCTCGATCATGCTGTCGCCGGACACGGTCAAGGCGAACAGCTCGCCCTCGCCGACGACCTGTCGGGGCAGGGAGTAGACGTCCTCGACCATCTCGTCGGCGAGCAGGGGCGCGCCGGCGGCGATCCGTCCGACGAGCGGCACCTCGGCCGGAGCCGAACTCCGTGCGCCGAGATCGGGGGCCCAGGAAGGGCGCACGCGGTAGGCGCGGGGACGGTGGGGGTCGCGGTAGAGAACGCCCTTGTGTTCCAGTGCGCCCAGCTGATGGGCGACCGAGCTGGTGCTGGAGAGCTGCACGGCCTGGCCGATCTCCCGCATCGACGGCGGGTAGCCCTGCCGGGCGACGGACTCCGTGATGTACCGGACGATGGCCGCCTGGCGGGCGGTCAGCTCGCCTTCGACGGTCTGTACGCCCGGGGGACGTCCCCGCCGTGCCGGCGCGCTCTTCTCCATCCCCGGACACCTCCGTGCAAGATCCTCGCGGAACCCGACCCTAACCCGCCGTCCCGTGCCCATGGAATGCCGGGACGGGAATACGCTCCACCGCGACGCGGAACGGGCCGCTCGGCGGGCGTGCGGTCGGCGTCACCGGACGGTCACCAGTGCGGGGTGGGGACGGTCGGCGCGTCGTCGTCGCCCTCGCGCACCGGGCGCGGCGGCTGGTCGAGGACCTCGCGGGCCGCGGCTCCGTCACCGCCGGGCCGGCGCTGCCGGGCCCGCACCCGGTGGCCGAGGACGGTGAAGCGCTCGAAGAGCAGGACGAATGCTCCTTTGGCCTGTTTCACAGTGATTCCTTCCGGGCGGGTCTGGGAAACTCCATCGCACATCTGAACAATGGCCACGGCAGCGGCTGTTGAGGTCATCTGGCCGATGAGGGGGTTGGGTGGGCGGCATCGGTGAGAACGGCCGGATTCCGGACGTTCGTACGGCGGCGGGGTGGCCGGCGCACGAGGCGCGGTTGTCCGAGGACGCCGTCCGGGTGTTCCGGTGGGTGAGCGACCAGGGGGCGTGCGACGCGGTGACGCTGGGCGCGACGCTGGGGCTGCCGGAGAGCCGCGCGGCCGCGGCGGTGGCGACGCTGACCGAACTCCTGCTGCTGCGCCGACTGCCCGGGAACCCCGACCAGTTCGTGGCCATGGCACCGGACGCGGCCCTCGCCGCACTGGTCGCGCCGCGGGAGGCGGGACTGCGCCGGCAGCTCGCCGAGATCGACCGGCTGCGGGCAGAGCTTTCCCTCCTGGCGCCGTTCTACGCGGAAGGCCGGCGGCAGGGGCGGGCGCCGCTGACGGAGATCACGGACCTGAAGACCGTCGTGGGAATGATCACCGAGGCGACCATGCGGTGCCGCAAGGAGGTCCGCACCTGTCACCCCGGCGGCGGCCGCTCCCCGGCGCTGCTGGAGCAGGCGTTCGTGCAGGACCGCGACATGCTGCGGCGGGGCATACGGATGCGCACTCTGTACCAGCACACGGCCCGCTACCACCTGCCCACCCAGGAGTACGCGCGGCGGATGACCGACGAGGGCGCCGAGATCAGGACGCTGAGCGAACTGTTCGGCCGCATGGTCGCCTTCGACGGGGAGACGGTGTTCATCCCGCACCAGGACGACCTGGACGCGGCCATCGTCATCCAGGATCCGTCCACGGTCTCCTACCTCTGCGCGACCTTCGACCACGCCTGGTCCCTGGCCGAGCCCTACCACCCGGCGTGGACGGAGAGTTCGGCCCGGGACGAGGTGAAGCAGGCCATCGTGCGGCTGCTGGCCGAGGGCATGAAGGACGAGATGGTGGCCCGGCGGCTGGGGATGTCGCTGCGTACCTGTCGCAAGCACATCGCCGAGATCATGGAGCAGTTGGGCGCGGCCAGCCGCTTCCAGGCCGGGTATCTGGCCCGCGTGCAGTCCTCCGGTCCGGCCTCGGCGGCCGCGGGCGGCGCCTGAGAGCGCCGGGAGCACCTCCTCGGCCGGATCTCGCCCTGCCCCGGGACCCCGTCCGGCCCCGGCAGGCGGCCCGGGCACCGGGTGCGACGGGACCGCCCGGGGCGGGCACGGCACCAGGGCCTGCCCGTGGGCATGAGTGGGCGGGGCGTCCCCCGCCGGGGCGGGCGGTGCGTGGAGCCTTGTCGTACGGACACGCTCTAGCACCGCTCTTCCGGCGCGGCCGCCTGCTCCCGCGCCAGGAGCAGGGACAGCCAGGGCAGTTCGTAGCGCATCGCCTCCGGGGCCGCGGCCGTGTGCGCGGTCACCTCGGGCGGGGACGGCGGTGGCAGGACACCGACGTCGATCAGTTCCTCCAGGGCGCGCTGCGCGTCCCGCCCGTTCCTGCCCAGGGCGCGGGCGGCGGCGGGGAGGGTGAAGGAGACGTCCGGCAGCGCGGCCAGTGCCCGGAGGGAGTCGCGGACGGGAGCGGGCAGCCGGGTCCAGGCCCCGGCGAGGCGGGCGCGGACCCCGAGGCCGCCGGACGCGAGTTCGTCCAGGGCCTCCAGGGGATGTTCGAGACGGTCCGCGTACTGGCCGAGCGGCATGTGGCGCAGCACGGACAGGCGGTTTCCGGCCGCGCGCAGGGCGAACGGGAGGTGCCCGGTGGCTCGGGCGATGCGTACGGCGGCGGTGTGCTCGGCGGTCAGCCGGGTCCGCCCGATGATTCCCCCGAGCAGGTCCAGTGCCTCCCTCGGGGACAGCGGCGGAAGTTCCACCCGGTGCGCGGGCTCCAGACCGGGCAGCCGGCCTCGGGAGGTGACCAGCGCGGCGGCGGTACCCGACGGCGGGAGCAGCGGGGCGAGGGCGGTGGTGTCGGGCGCGTCGTCCAGGAGCAGCAGGATCCGGCGCCCGGACAGCCAGGAGCGCCAGGCGGTGGCGGCCTCCTCCCGGTCGGCGGGCAGTCGCTCGGTGCGGCCGAGGGCGCGGGCCAGCTCCGCCAGTACCGAGGCCCAGGGGCGTGTCGAGCCGTCCTCGGCGCAGAGCCGGGTGGCGACCACGCCGTCGGGGTAGCGCGCGGCGAGGCGGTGCGCGACGTGGACGGCGAAGGCCGTCTTGCCGGCGCCGACCGCGCCGGTGACGAGGACCGGGGGCCCGCCCTCGATGTCCAAGTGCGCTGCCACGAGGTCCAGTTCCCCGGTTCGCCCGGTGAAGTCGGCAAGGTCCGGCGGAAGCAGCCGTGCCCCGGTGGGGCCGCCGCGCGGCCGGGACGGGGCCATGCCGTCGAGCAGGGAGCGGTGGGCACTGTGCAGCGCCGCTCCGGGTTCCAGGCCCAGTTCCCGGGACAGCCGCTGGCGGCAGTCGTCGTAGGAGGCCAGCGCCTCCGTCGTGCGGCCGACCTGGTGCAGCGCGGTGAGCTGGGCGGCACGCAGCCGCTCGCGCAGCGGATGGCGGTGCACCATCTCGTCCACGGTGTCCGCGACCGGGCCCGGATCCCCGATCTCCAACTGGGCCTCCGCCCAGGCCTCGTAGACGGCCAGCCGCCGGGTGTGCTGCCGTTCGACGGCGGCGCGCAGCACGTCGGCACGGGGGGCCAGGTCGCTGAAGGGGTCGTGCCGCCACAGGTCCAGCGCCTTACGGTACGTCCGGGCCGCGCGGCTCGGCGCGCCCGCGCGTGCCTCGCTGTCGCCGCGCCGGGCCAGTTCCTCGAAGCGCAGGGTGTCGCATTCCTCCGCGGTGAGGTGCAGGACGTAGCCGCCGGGGCCGTGGCGCAGCCGGCCCAGGTCGTCGGGGTCGAGGACCCGGCGCAGGGTGGACACGTACGCCTGGAGGTTCTTGCGGGCGGTACGGGGCGGGTCGTCCGGCCAGACGGCGTCGGTCAGTTCCTCCACGGACACCGGCGTGTTCGGGCGGGTGAGCAGGACCGCCAGGACGAGACGCTGCTTCAGCGGCCCGAGTGCCAGGGGCCGACCGCCGCGGGAGGCCCGTAAAGGACCGAGTACGTCCAATCGCAGAAGAGTGGCGGTGGCGCTTTCGCCGCCGATTTCGACCGCGGGCTCTCGTGGAATCGCGGGATCCGACGCCACGCCGCGGTTTTCCGTGAGCGAGTTGGCCATCTCGCCCTCTCAGCCCCTTCCCCAGCCGGTGTCGTCGGAATTCTGACAGCAGGGGGAAAGAATTCTGTGCACGAAAGCCTCCGTGGAGCGGCAGGGGGTGAGGGAATCCGCGAGGAGCCGTGAACCCTTCGGGAATTCTGTGGAATTCCTTCGGCCTTCACAGCATGCGCACGCACCGGTTCGGGGGCCATGGACTCGAGGATGGCTCAAGGTGCATGCAGCAACGCACCCGCCGGGACAAAGAGCGACCATGCTCGCAAACGGTCGTGAATCGACCACCCGTGACCCTTTCCGTCCTTCGGCTGGTCGGCCCCGCACCGCGTACCGGCCTCGAACCGCCCGCCAACCGCGACCGAACCGGTGCCGCGCACGCTGAGCCCGCATGTCCCGGTGGCCTACGGAGGTGACGAGATGCGACTGGCGGAGATCATCGCGCTGCGTCCGGTGCCGGCGGCCGGGCTGCTGGCCACCCTCACCAGGCGCTGCCCGCTGAGCTGCGCCCACTGCTCCACCTCGTCGGGGCCGCGCGGCGAGGACACCCCGGCCGGGGCGCTGCGCCGCTTCGTCGGCGGCTTCACCTCCGCGGACCGTCCGGAGGTCCTCATGCTCACGGGTGGTGAGCCGCTGCTGCGCCCCGCGCTCGTGGCGGACCTCGCGGCCCGCGCCGAGGCGGCCGGGACACGGACGTCGGTCCTGAGCGGCATGTTCTTCGCGGCCGAGGGCCGGGTGCCGGCCCGCGTCATGGGCGCGCTGCGGCACGTCGCCCACTTCTCGGCGAGCATCGACGTGTTCCACGAACGCGAGATTCCGCGCGCGGCCGTCTTTCGCGCTATGCACCGCATCATGGACAGCGGAATCGACGTGAGTTTCCACGTGGCGGGAACCGCGTCGGACGACGCCTATCTCGCGGACGTCACCACGTCCATTCGTACCGAATTCCGGGACCAGGCGGCCGTACTCGTCAATCACATCCGGCCGGTGGGACGGGCGGCGGGCTGGGCCGCCGCCCGAACGGTCCCGCTCCGGGACGCCGTGTACGACGGTCCCGCCGAGGCACCCCCGACCCCGTGCGCGATGGCGGCCTGGCCGACGGTGGCCTTCGACGGCACCGTCGCGGCCTGCTGCAACCAGCGGGTGGTGGACGCCCGCCCCGTGCCGGAGCACCTGCGTCTCGGGCACATCGCCCAGGACGACTGGGCCGCGATACGCCGCCGCTGCCAGGACTCGCCCGTCCTGCGCACCATCCGTACCGCCGGAGTCGGCTCGTGCGCGGACTGCCGTGCCCTGGCCCGCCGGCCCGCGGCCCTGGACGCTGCCGAACGGTCCGGCGCGCGCCCCGCGGCCGGCGCGATGGACACGCTCGGCGCCCGGCTCCAGCACGACGCGGGAGCCGCCTCGCTGCTGCGCCGGTACGGAAGCGACCGGTACGCACCGCTCGTCCTGCTGGGCGGTCCCGGGGACGGGGAGGTGCCCGCGTGAGCCCGTCGGCCCTCGCACGCCTACGCCTCGAACTCACCCTCGTACAGCCCGTGCTGCGGACCGCGACCGCCCGCATGTGGCACTCCGGCCCCGGGCTCCCCGACCGCTACCGGCGCTACCTGCGCGCCATGCACCAGGTGATCCGCGCCTCCGTTCCGCTGATGGAGCGGGCCGCCGGGCGCTGCGAGGCGCTGCCCGGGGACCCGGTGGCGGGGCCGCTCGCACGCTACCTGCGGGCGCACGCCGAGGAGGAACGGGGCCACGACGACTGGCTGCTCGCCGACGCGGCGGCGACCGGGACGGCGCCGGGCGAGCTGACCGGCACCGTGCCCCCGGCCCCCGTGGCCGCACTGGTGGGGGCGCAGTACTACTGGCTGGAGCACAGCCACCCGGTGGCCCTGCTCGGCTACATCGCGGTGCTGGAGGGCAACGCGCCCGCGCCGGGGCTGGCCGGCTGGCTGGCACGGGAGACCGGGCTGCCGCGGGCCGCCTTCGAGACCGTACGCCTCCACGCGGATCTCGACGACGGGCACAGCACGGACCTGGACCTGCTGATCGACCGCCTGCCGCTGGACGCCGCACAGCGTTCCCTGGTCGCCGTCAGCGCACTGCACACGGTCGCCGCCCTCACCGAGCTGTTCGAGCGCATCACCGCGGCACCAACCGAAGGGGAGAGCCCGCATGAATGACCCCGCACCCGACCGTGACCGCCTCCGCGCGCTGGAGGACGCCGGGTTCCCGCTGCACAGCCTCTCCCCCGAACAGCGGGAGGTGCTCCAGGACCTCAGCGCGCAGGAGCTGACCCTGCTGCTGGGTCTGAAGGAGCGGCTGGACGCGGCCGAGCCGGAGGTGCAGGCGCACAGCGAGATCGCCGGCGGAGCGCTGTTCTGATGACCGGCGTGCTGACCGGCGGCGCGCGCATGAAGTGCCCCCGGTGTCCCGAACCCCCGCCGGAGGGAGCGGCGTTCTGCCCCCGGTGCGGAACGGCATGCGTGGCCGCCGGCGACACCGACGCGGCCGAGGAGCGCCGGGTGGTGACCGTGCTCTTCTGCGACCTCGTCGGGTCGACGGCCCTGTCCGGGCGGCTCGACCCGGAGACCCTGCGCACGGTCACCCTCCGGTACTTCGCGCTGATGCGGGCGCGGATCGAGGAGCACGGCGGCACGGTGGAGAAGTTCATCGGCGACGCCGTGATGGCGGTGTTCGGCGTGCCCGTGCGCCACGAGGACGACGCCCACCGGGCGCTGGCCGCCGCGCGCGGCATGGTCACCGGCCTCGACGGGCTCAACGCCGAGCTGGAGCGGGAACACGGCGTGCGGCTCGCCGTCCGCATCGGTGTGAACACCGGCGAGGTGGTGGTCGGTGTCTACCCGGCGGCCCGGCAGGCCCTGGTCTCCGGCGAGGTCGTCAACATCGCAGCCCGGCTCGAACAGCACGCGGGCGCGGGGGACGTCCTCGTCGGCCCGGCCACGCTGGACGCCGCCGGTCCCACGGCGGTCACCGAGTCCGCGGGATCACTGTCCCTCAAAGGAGTCACGCCCCCCTTCCCGGCCCACCGCCTCATCGCCCTGCACGAGGACGACCCGGAACGGGTGCGCCGGTTCGACACGCCGTTCATCGGGCGCGAGCAGGAACTGGCCGAACTCCGCCTGCTGTCACGCAAGTTGGAGAACGATCAACGCTCACACCTCGTGACCGTGTACGGCGAGGCGGGTCTCGGCAAGACCCGGCTGCTGCGCGAGTGGCTGCGGAACCACCCGGCGTACGGAGAAGGCCGGTGCCGCCCCTACGGCGAGACCGGCTCCCTGTCGCCGCTCGCCGAAGCGGTGCGCCAGGTGCTCGCGGCCGTCGGCGCGGACGCGGCCCTCGCCCGACTGCCCGCCCCCGAGCGGACGGAGGCCGAACAGGCGCTGCGTCTGCTGCGGTCCGGTCTCCTCGCGGACGGCACCCCCAGTCCCTCGGCCGACGACACGCTCATGGCCCTGGCCTGCCTGCTCGACGCGCTCTCCCGCGAGCGGCCCGTCGTGCTGGTCCTCGACGACTGCCACTGGGCGTCCGGACCGCTGCTCGACATGGCCGACCGGCTGCTGGACGAGCTCGACCGCTCCCCCGTGGCCCTCGTGTGCATCGCACGGCCCGAACTGCTGGAGACCCGTCCGGGCTGGGGCAGCGGTCGGATGCGGTCGGCCTCGCTGCTGCTCGCACCGCTCACCCGGGAGGAGGCCGCCGCTCTCGCCGGGGAACTGGTCGAGGTGGCGGCCCACCGCCACGGCGTGCTGGAGGGCGTACTCGACCGCGCCGAGGGCAATCCGCTGTACCTGGAACATCTGACGGCCATGGCCGCCGAGGGCGACGATCTCCCGCTGACCGTGCACGCCCTGCTCGGCGCCCGCATCGACGCGCTGCCGCCCGAGGAGCGGAGCCTGCTGCAGGTGGCCGCCGTCCTGGGCCGGGAGTTCCGGCGCGCCGACCTGACCGAACTGGCCGGCGCCGAGGAGCCCGCGGACCCGGCACGCTCCCCCGGCGGTCTGCTGCGCGGCCTGGTCCGACGCCGGCTCATCGAGGCCGGTGGCCGCGCCCGGTCCACCGGCCCCGTGCTCCGCTTCGGCAGCGGCCTGGTGCAGGAGACCGCGTACCGCGGGATGGCCAAGAAGGTCCGTGCCCGGCGGCACGAGCACGCCGCCGAGGTCCTCGTCCGGCACGACGCCGGTGATGCCGCCGTCGGCTCCCATCTGGCCCACGCCCACCGGCTCCTCACCGAACTGGGTGTCCACGACGGCGACACCGACACGCTGCGGTCCCGCGCCGCCCACCTGCTCACCCGGGCCGGAGCGGCCGCCCTGGCCCGCTCCGACCTGCCGTGGGCCGACGACCTGCTCACCCAGGCCCTCGGCCTGGCCGCTCCGGGCGAGAGCGCCGCCGGCGAGGCCGCACGCCGGCTCGGCGAGACGAAGGTCGCCCGCGGCGAGCCGGACCGCGGCCGGGAACTGCTGGCACGGGCGCTCGACGCGGCGGACCGGGCCGGTGATCCGCTGGGCGCCGCCCACGCCCGGCTCGCGCTGACCGCGCTCGACCCCCGGCACGGATCCGTGGCCGAGGTGGCCGAGGCCGCGCTGCCGCTGTTCACGCGGGCGGGCGACGAGCAGGGCATCGCCCGTGCCTGTGTCCGTATCGCCCAGGACCGGCAGCGGCGCGGACGGCACGCCGAGGCCGAGGAACTGCTCCATCGGGCCCTGGACCACGCCGACCGCGCCGACGCCGAACCCGAACGGGCGCTGGCCCTCGGCGCGGTCGGCATCTCCCTGTGGCGCGGTCCCACCCCGGTCGCCCGGGCCGTGGCCCGCTGCGAGGAACTGCTGACGGCCCACGGCGCCGGCCGGCCGACCGTCCGGGCCGCGCTGGGCTGCCCGCTGGCCGTGCTCCTGGCCCTGCAGGGCCGCCGGACCGAGGCGCACGAGCGGTTGGACGAGGCGGCGCGCCTGGCCCGCGGCCTCGGCTACGCCGAGAGCGCGCTGTTCGTCCCGCTGTTCGCCGCGGAGGTCGAGGCGCTGAGCGGTACACCGTCCCGGGGCCTCGCCCTGCTGGAGGAGGCGGCCCGCGCCGGCCGCGGACTCGGCGCCGGTGGCGCCCTGCCCGGCATCGCCCGGGAGCGGGCCCGCATCCTGCTGGACCGCGGAGAGCCGGCGGAGGCACTGGCCCTGCCGGACCCCGAGCGGTCCGTCCTGCCTCCGGCCGAATCCGCCGACGCCTGCGGACTGCGGGCCCGCGCCCTGGCACTGGCCGGCGAGCCCGGACTCGCGCGTGCCTGCGCGAGCCGGGCCGTGGCGGCGGCGGACGAGACGGACTCCCCGGTCGTCCGGGGCACCGCGGCCCTCGACCTGGCTCACACGCTGCGCACGCTCGGTCAGACCGCGGAGGCCGCGCGCGCGGCGCGTACGGCTCGGGGGCACTTCGCCGCCAAGGGGCACCGGCCGGGCGCGGACCGCGCGTCCGCGTTCGCCGACGAGACGACGGCCACGGCCCGGGGCGGGCAACGCCCGGCCGGACGGGAAGGCAGGACCGGATGACCACAGGAACTGCGGGAGGGCTCACCTGGAGCCTGCGCGACCGCTCCCCCGAAGACCTCACGATGCTCGCCGACACGGTGCCGGACCTGCCCGCCGACCCCTCGGCGTGGTCGGACGGCGGCGGGGTGCGGGTGTGCGTGGTCGACACCGGCGTGGAGTGCGGCCACCCCTCGGTCGGCGCCGTCCAGGGCTCCTACGAGGTGACCCCCGGCCCCGACGGAACCCTGCGCGTCGTCGACAGCGGCCCGCTGCCGGACGGGGCGGGTGACGCCTGCGGGCACGGAACGGCGTGCGCCGGCATCGTCCGGCGCCAGGCGCCGGGCTGTGAGCTGTACAGCGTGCGGGTGCTGGGCGAGGGCTTCACGGGCAGCGGCGAGGCCCTGCTCACCGGGCTGCGGTGGGCCGTCGACCAGGGTTTCGACGTGGTCAACCTCAGTCTGTCGACGACACGGCCGAAGTTCCTCGAAACCCTGCGGGCGCTGGCCGACCAGGCGTTCTTCACCGGGACCACGCTGGTGGCGTCCGCCCACAACACACCGGTGGAGAGCTTCCCCTGGCGGTTCTCGTCGGTCATCTCGGTCGGGACGCACCGCGAGGACGACTCCGGTCTCTTCCTGTACAACCCCGCGCCACCCGTGGAGTTCTTCGCACCCGGCCAGAACGTGCAGGTGGCCTGGACGGGCGGCAGGACCATCCGTACGACGGGCAACAGCTTCGCCACCCCGTTCATCAGCGGGATGTGCGCACGCCTGCTCGGCACCCGCCCGAAGCTGACGCCGTTCCAGATCAAACACGCGCTCTACCTCTCCGCCGCGAACGTGCGCATCGGCGAACCAGGAATCAGAGGTGACTCTTGACGTCCTCCCCCTCCTGAAGAAGGGGATTCCTATGGCTCGCGCCGTAGGTCTTCCTGCTTCATCGCCGACCGCCCGTCCGGGAGGACTCCCGTTGAGGTCTTACATCAGCTCCACAGGCTGTCACCGCCAGTCCGGCGGCCAGCAGATTCTTCGCCGCGTTCACGTCCCGGTCATGGACCGTGCCGCAACCACACGTCCATTCACGAACGTCCAACGACAGCTTCTCAGCTCGGGTGCCACAGTGGGAGCACAGCCAGGTGGAAGAGAAGAAGCGGTCGACCACGACCAGGCGTCTTCCGTACCAGGCGGCTTTGTATTCGAGCATGTTCCGGAACCCCGACCACGCGGCATCGCTGATTGCGCGGGCCAGTCTCCGGTTCTTGACCATGTTGCGGACGGTGAGGTCCTCGATCACGAGCGTTTGGTTTTCGCGCACGAGTCGGGTGGTCAGCTGGTGCAGGTGGTCGCGGCGCCGGTCTGCGATGCGGGCATGGATCTTGGCAACATTGCGGCGGGCCTTGGCCCGGTTGGCGCCGTCGCCCTTCGCCTTCTTCGCCAGGCGGCGCTGGGCGAGCGCGAGCCGGGCCCGATCACGACACTCGTGTCTCGGGTTGGCGATCTTCTGACCGGTGGACAGGGTCAGCAGGTGGATCAAGCCGACGTCAATCCCCACCGCCGTGTCCGTGGCGGGCAGTGGCTCTACGGTCGGATCCTCGACCAGGAGAGAGACGAACCAGCGGCCGACCGCGTCCTGGGACACGGTCACCGTCGACGGGTTCATACCTTTTGGCAGGAGACGCGACCAGACGATGTCCAGCGGCTCCGCCATCTTGGCCAGTGTCAGCTTCCCGTCATGGAACCGGAATCCGCTGGTGGTGTACTCCGCGCTTCTGCGGGACTTCTTACGCGACTTAAACCTGGGGTACTTCGCCCGTTTGCCGAAGAAGTTCGTGAACGCGGTCTGCAGGTGCCGCAGACACTGCTGCAGCGGAACCGACAAGACCTCGTTGAGGTAGGCCAGTTCCTCGGTCTTCTTCCAAGCTGTCAGCATCGCCGACGTGGCGTTGTAGTTCAGTCGTTCCTGCTGCGCCCATGCCTCGGTACGAGCGGCGAGCGCCATGTTGTAGACCTTGCGCACACACCCGAACGTCCGCGACAGCTCATCCGCCTGCGCGTCCGTCGGGTAGAAGCGGTACCTGTACGCCCGCTTCACGTACTTGGGCATGTCCGCAAATTAGCCCGGTATCAGGGGCCGATCAAACCTGCTGTCCACAGCACTGCGATCCGCCCCGGCAGCGGATCGCAGCTCTTCGCCCTGCTCCGCAGGAGTCCGTTTCCCCTCCGCCCTGAAGGGCGGAGTATCCACGGAGGAATCCGATGACCCAGTCCCCCGGCCTCGTCCCCGCCACCGACGGGGGCGCCGTGACACGCGCCGGCAGCGCGGAGCACGATCTGCTGCAGTCCGTCGTCGACACCGCGCGGGCCATCTTCGGCGCCGCGGCCAGCTCCGTGCTGCTGCACGACCGGGACACCGACGAGCTGGTCTTCCAGGCCGTGGCCGGGGAGGGCGAGGAGTCCCTCGTGGGGTCGCGGTTCCCCGCCGCCCGGGGCCTGGCGGGCTGGGTGCTGGTCTCGGGCGAGCCCATGATCGCGGACGACCTGCGGGAGCAGGGCATGTTCGCCAAGGACGTCGCGAAGGCGACGGGGTACGTGCCGGACGCGCTGATGGCGGCGCCTCTCGCCCACCGTGACCGGGTGCTCGGCGTCCTCGAAGTCCTCGACCCCGCCCAGCAGTCCAGGTCCAGCCTCTCCGAACTCGACCTCCTCGCGCTGTTCGCCCGTCAGGCCGCGGCGGCTCTCGCCGTCATCACCGACCGGCGCCACGAGGAGCCGTCGTCGGCGGTCCGCGCACGGGGTCTGGAGCTGGTGGCCGCGCTGCGGGACGTCCTGCTCGAAGGAGTGCCGCCCCAGGCGTCGCACGAGGGGTGAGCCCGGGGGCTGCCGCGCCTGTCGGCAGCCCCCGGCCGTTCAGTCCTCGGACCGCCCGGAGGCCAGGAGCTCCCGGAGTTCGTCCATCGCCTCCCGGAGCCGGTCGGCGAACGTCCGCATCTGCGCGGCGACCGGTTCCGGCGTGCTCAGGTAGAGGTTGAACCGCTCGGGAAGCAGTACGTAGGCGATGCCGATGCACTGGCTGCTGGTCGACCCGAAGCCGAAGTACTGGATGTTGACGGACGGCGCCGAGCTCGTGCTCAGGTAGTCGTCCCGCATGGTCAGCCAGCCCGGCGTCCGGTACAGCGCGGGCTGCTCGCTCACCCCGAGCTCGGCTCCGCGCCGGCGCTGGATCAGCTCCAGCTCCCACAGGTGCTGCTCCGGCGCCTGTCCGGCCTGGCAGGCCTTCGCGCGCGCCACATGGGCGTCCGTGGCTGCCCGGAACGCCGCGCGCCGGGTGTCCGCGTCCGCCGCCGGGTCCTCCATCGCCGCCACGAAAGCCGGCATCTCGGGGGTGACGACACGCATCGCCTCGGTCCGCCCGTGCCGGTACTGCCGGGTGGCGATCGACTCGTACGTGGCGCCCAGGTGCCCCTTGGCGCGCTGGTGGGCGAGCTGGTAGGCGGCCTGGACGAACGCGTCCGGCGAGACCCCCAGCGCCTTGGCCGCGCCGCTGCCGAAGTCCGTGAACGACAGGGTGCTGGTCGCGGTGTTCTCCCCGTACGCCGCGAACGCCTCGGCGGCGGAGCGCGCCTTCTCCCGCAGCGCGTCGTCCAGTTCGAACACGATCGGTTCCAGCGCCGGCAGCCCCTGGGAGCGGGCTCCGGACTGCCGGGACTGCTCCTCGGCAGGGGTGTTCAGCAGCGCGTCGGTGAAGGTCAGGATCGTCGTCCCGTCCAGCTCGCAGTGCTCGACGTTGATGCCCGCCCGTCCGTCGGCGAAGACGACGAAGGTCACGGCCTTGTCGAACCAGCGGTTGCCGCGGTCGCCGTACAGCAGCTGGTCACAGGCGTCCTGGACGTCCGCGGGGGCGAAGTCCTCCAGGGCGACGCAGAACAGCGCGGTCTCGACGTCGTCGAGGGCGTCGGCGTTGCGGGGGTGGCAGGCGAGGAGGGACTCCCGGGCGGCCGCCCACTCCGCGCGGGCCATGGTGGTGAGGTGGCCCACCGAGGTGTCCGTGCCGGCCGGGTCGGCCTTCGTCACGGCGCGCAGTCCCGCCTCGATGTCGTCCAGGCTGTGCGGGACACCGTCCGGCCCCAGTACGTCCAGCCGGAACATGCCGCCCCGGAAGAACACCACGACGTGCCGGGCCTCGGACGGGCCGGGCCACTCCTCGGTGTAGGGGGCGCGGACGGTGTCCTGCTGCGCGCCGGGGATGCGCGTGGTGGAGAACAGGAACTTGTTCTGCACCATCGACTGGGGCGCTCCGCGCTGCGCCACCGGTGCGATCAGTCCCTGATCGAGCTGCCGCTTGTAGTTGAGGGCCCCGGCGACGAGCCCGGCCGCCCGCTCCACCTGTGCCTGGCCGGAGTCCTGGAACAGGAAGAAGAAGTTGGCGTTGAGGGCGATCCGGTCCCGGCGGCCGAGGTATCGGTACGGCCAGAAGGTGTCGAGCCAGCTGTGCACGCCCTCCGTGGAGTCGTACTCCTCCAGCGCGGCGTGCAGTACCCGGCCGGGGCCGCCGGGCCGGAGGAACGCGGCGACCTCCGCCTCGGTCGCCGACCGCTCCTCGGCGGTCAGCAGCGGCGTGCACCAGGCGAGGAACCTCTCGCAGCTCGCCTCCAGCGTGGGCAGCGGCACGCGCGGGAGGCTGTCCTCCTGGGCGAAGGTCGCGTTGCCTGACGCATCCTGACTGGTCTTCAACTCTGTTCTCGATTCGGATCGTCGGTACCTGTGATGTCGTACGGCCGGGAAAGGTAGAGCTGTGCGTAGAGCCAGCCTTCCGCCTCCAGGCCCTGCGGATCCACCCCCGCGGCCGACATGCCGTCGAGCACGAGCGCCTGCTCCTGCGGGGAGGCGAACCGCCGCTGTCTGAACACCTCGTCGACGCGGACGGTCCGGTAGCCCAGATCCGCCAGCGCGCGCTCGACGGGGTCGAACGGGAACATCCGCAGCACGAAGTGCGCCATCCAGGGCCGGTGGACGCCCTGCGCCCGGACGACGCGCGTGAGCGTCCGCTCGGTGACGTAGCCGACGCAGCCCGTCGAGATCACCAGGTCCGTGCCCGAGAGCTGGGCACGCTGTCGCGGGGTGGGCTCGTGCTCCTCCAGGTCGGCGTGCACCGCGTCGTCGAGGAACCCGGCCTCGAGGGCGTAGGAGAGCGCGCTGCCGGAGGTGTCGAGGCCGACGAAGCGGGTCGCCCGCGCGGGCCTGCGTGACCGGGCCAGTTCGCGGTCGCGGGCCAGCAGGGCCGCGCGGCTGTCACCCGCGCGCTCCTCGTCGCCGTAGCGCGCGTACAGCTCGTCCATGGTGGCGTCGTACTTCAGCAGGGCGGCGTTGATCCCGTACGAGCAGCCGATGTCCAGCACCTTCGGTACCGCGACGTGCCGGGACTCCCGGTACTCGGTGATGATCTTGGCGAAGTAGGGCTTGGCCTGCTGCGGGACGCCGTAGTCGAGCGGGCGCAGCGCGGTGAAGTAGGTGCGCGGATCGGGCTGGTCGTAGATGTGGTCGAGTGAGACTTTTCCGGTCACGTCGAAACGCACGGGGCTTACTCCTCGGTGGGATCGCGCAGGGGGAAACGGCCTGGGGCGACTACGCGTTCTCGCTAGTCGAGGAGCTGGTCGCCGCGGACCGCCCGGCCCTCGGCCGCCAGGTGCTCGGGCAGCACGCGGCCGAAGAGCTGCCGGGTCCGTTCCACGCTCCCGATGACGCCGGGGCGCTCGCTGTAGGCGAAGATCGCGGAGTGGCGCGCGATCCCGCCGCGTACCGGGCTCACCCGGTGCAGCGAGTAGCGCCCCTTGAACAGTTGCAGGTCGCCCGGTTGCAGGGGGAGGCGCCGGGTCAACCGCTCGCCCCGGCCGTCCAGCACGTCGCGGACGTCGTCGAAGTTCTCGTCCCGCGCGGTCCGGATGTTCGGGCAGTACTCGAAGACGCCGCCGTCCTGCGCCTGTTGGGTGAGCATGCTCACGGTGAACTCGTTGGTGTCGAAGTGCCAGGGGTGCTCCATGCCCGGCGCGACGACGTTGAGAACCAGCCCGGAGAGCGGGTCCGCCAGCTCGTGCAGCTCCGGCAGTTCGAAGCAGCGGGCGATGAAGTCCCGGAACACCGTGTCGGAGTAGAGCCGGCTGATGAGGGAGTCCGCGGGGACGCGGTCCCGCGCGACGAACGCGTTGCCCCGCTCGAAGGTCTTCCGGCCCGGATGGTCCTCCGGCAGCGCCAAGTCCACCGCGATGTTGTAGACGTTCACCGTCTCGACGTCGTGGTACGCCCGGGGGGCGATGGCCGAGCACTCCTGCCGCAGCACATCGCGGAGCGCCGGGCGGACGAAGTCCGGCAGCACGGTGCAGCCGAGTGTCGACAGTTCGCGCCGGGCACGGGAGACCACGGCCTGTCCCCGGGCGCCCGCGAGTTCCGACAGGGGATAGCGGGCCGTGTCGACCACCTGATCGAGCGTCAGGGCTTCCAAAGAGCGCATTCGATCCTCTCCACATGCGAGCCGCCCCTCTCGCCGGCCCGCTGTTCCGCCTCTTGCACACACGGGGACGGGCGACGCAACGCGTGCGGTCGGCCCGCCCCCACTCTCTGCTCTTCGACAACTCGGCCGGCAAGAAAGGAACTTGAAGTTCCCACAGTGACGGCCGCGTTGTCTGTGACACGGCACACTGCCCAACTGTGTGCTCCGGCATGCCTTCGAGGGGTCGACACGGGCGGGCCGTCGTGCAGGAGCCGGTGCGCCCTGTGCGAGGGTCGGCCCGTGGAGCCGGCGCCGCCGGCGGGTGGGCGACGGCCTCCGGCGGGATCAGCGTGCCGCCGACTCCACCGCGTCGGCGGCGCGGGTCTCGCTCTTGCCGTCGGCGAGCAGGCCGCCGATCTCCTGGGCGCGTGCCCGCAGCCGGGGATCACGCGCGGTCCGCTCGACCGCGGCACGCAGCTGCGCGTCGGGGGCTCCGGGGTCCGGCAGCCTGTGGGCGACGCCCGCGCGCAGGCAGCCGGCGGCGAGGACCTGCTGCTCCGAGCCGTTGGGGGCGACGAGCAGGGGTTTGCCGTGCAGGAGGGCGGCGAGCACGGGGGCGGAGGTGGCGTTGGTCAGGACGAGGTCGGCCCGGTCGACGAGGGGGCCCATCCAGGGGCGGCGGCCGACGATCAGGTCGGCGCCCGGGGCGGCCTCGGGGGCGCCCGACCGTCCGAGTTCCACGACGGCCCGGTGGGTGCCCGAGGTGAAGGCCGCGTTGAGGCGCGGCCAGAGGGAGGTACCGCCGAAGGTCCGGCCGAGGTGGACGTAGGCCAGGGGTTTCGCGTCCGGCAGCGATGCGGCCGCCGAAGGCCCCGGCTCCCGCCGGGCCGCCGGAGGCTCGGGTTCCCACCAGCAGGGGCCGACATGCCGTACGGCCGGGGGCAGTTCGGCGTCGGCCGGCTCCAGGAGGGGGTGGCCGCGCAGCAGGAAGGCGGTGCCGAGCAGCGGGGTGTCGGGGAAGCGGTCCTGCCGTGGCGCGAGGCCGGCTGCCTCGCGTACCGCTTCGTAGTGCTTCAGGGTCTCCGTCAGACGCCAGGTGCGGTCGTGCGTGTCCGCCGGGCCGTCGCCCCCGTCGCGGTAGGGCCACAGGTGTGCCGTCAGTCCGAGCACCACCACCGGCAGGCCGGCGGCCTCGGCGGCCACGAGCGCGCCGTGGCAGAGCACGGAGGTGACCAGGACGTCGGGCCGCAGCCGCCGGACCGCCCGTGCCACCGTGGTGTACTGCTCGGGCCCGCGGACCGTCCAATGGGTGACCGACAGGGCCGTGGCGTCGGTGACGGCGGACACCTCCAGGCCCGCCGTGGTCGCCACGGGTGCGGCGTCCGTCCCGGCGAGGACGTGCACCGTATGGGCGCGGCGGCGCAGTTCGCGGCCGACCGCGAGGGCGGGGTACAGGTAGCCCGGATCGCCCAGCGGGCACAGGAGCACGTTCATGCCGGCGGCTCCCCCGGCAGATGAAGGCCCAGGTGGTGGGCGAAGAAGGCCATGACGTCCGCGTAGAGGCGGGCGCTGCGCGAGGAGGCGCGGGCGGCGTGTCCGACGCCGCGTTCGGTGCGCAGCACGACCGGCGCGTCGCCGGTGCCGGCCCATTGCAGGGCGGCGCACATCTTGCGGGCGTGGGCGGGGTCGACGCGGGTGTCGCCGTCGAAGACGGCCAGCAGGACGGCCGGGTAGGCCGCGCCTTCGCGGACCTGGTGGTAGGGCGAGTACGAGAGGAGGTCCGCGAACCGGGCGGGGTCGGCCGCGCTTCCGTATTCGTCGCGCCAGCTCACGCCCATTCCCGACCGTTCGTAGCGGGCCATGTCGAGCAGGGGGGCCGCGCACACGACGGCCGCGTAGGTCTCCGGGCGGCGGGTCAGGGCGGCGGCGGCGAGCAGGCCGCCGTTGGAGCTGCCGAGCACGCCGAGCCGGCCGGGTGCGGCCCATCCGTCACGGAGCAATTGGTCGGCCGCCGCGTCGAAGTCGTCGAAGGTGTTGTGCTTGTGCTCGCGGCGTCCGGCCCGGTGCCATTCCTCGCCCTCCTCGCCGCCGCCTCTGACGCAGGCCACCGCGTACACCCCGCCCGCGCGCACCCAGGGCAGGGCCTGGGGGGTGAAGCCGGGGGTCATGGAGGCGCCGAAGCCGCCGTAGCCGGTGAGGACGGCGGGGCGGGGCCGATCGGGGCGGCCCGTGGGGGACAGGACGAACATGCGGACCTCGGTGCCGTCGCGGGAGGTCACGACCTCCTGGGTGACGTTCACGCCCTCGGCGGGGGCCACCGCGGGGGAGCCGCCCGTCCAGGGGCACAGGCGTCCGGTGACGGCGTCGTAGTGCAGGACGGTGGCGGGTGTGACGTGGTCGGTGTAGGCGAACCACAGTTCGTGTCCCGGTTCCTGACGAGCGGTCAGGGTCGTCACCGTTCCCCGTCCGGGCAGGGGTACGGTCCCGGTGCGGGCGCCGGTCCGGGCGTCGTGCAGGGTCAACTCGCCCACCGCGTGCCGGGTTCGTACGACGGCCAGCAGCGGCCGGTCCAGTGCGGGACCGCCCAGGACCGCGAAGTCCTGCAGTACGGTGCCGGGTTGCTCGGGGACCAGGGTGCGCCACTCGCGGGGGTCCGCGGCCTCGCGAGGGGCCGCGGCGATCCGGCCGCGCGGGGCGCCCGCGGTGGTCCGCAGCAGCAGGGGTCCTCCGCCGGGTCCGAGGCGGACGGCGGTACGGCCGTCGGCGCCGTGCTGGAGGCGGCGCAGGTCGGGCCGGTCGGGACCGGTGCCGGTCAGGTCGGCGGTCCACAGGTCGGTGCGCGGGGAGGTGCCCTCGCTGGCGCCGACGACCAGGAGCCGGCCGTCGGGCGCGGTGGCCACCGTGTAGTACTGGGTGTCCGACCGCCCGGCTCCGAAGATCTCCACGTCCTGGTCGGCCGGTGTGCCGACCCGGTGCAGATACACGCGGCGGGGCGGCACTCCGCCGCCGGAGTGCCGTGACGGCAGCCGGCGTACGTAGTAGAAGGCCCGGCCGCCCGGCAGCCATGCCACGGGGGAACGGCGGACCCGGTCCACGGGCCCGTCAGCCGTCCCGCCCGTCGCCGTGTCGAGCACCCGCAGCACCGAGTGCTCCGTACCGCCCGAGGACAGCTGCACGGCGACGAGGTCGCCCTCCCAGGACGGTTCCCAGGCGTCGAGCACCGTCGTGCCGGACGGGTCTACGTCCAGCGGGTCGAGCAGGGTCCGGGTCCGGTCTCCCTCGCGGACGGCCAGCGCGGCGAGTTCACGTCCGGGTTCCCGGCGCACGTGGAACTCCCGCCCGCCGCGTACCAGTGGCGGGCGGGCGCCGCCTCCGGCCAGCAGTGCTGTCATCCGCGCGAGCAGTTCGTCCCGGGCCGGCCAGCGGGACTCCTCGTCGGCGTAGAGCCGGTCCTGGGCCGCGCACCACGCGGCGGTGGCGGGGTCCCGCGGATCCTCCAGCCAACGGTAGGGGTCGGCCACCCGCAGTCCGTGGACGATCTCTTCCGGTCCGCTGCGCGGGGCCGGCGGGTAGGCGTACCGGGCGGGGGACGGCCCTGCGTCGCGGGGCGGGGACTGGGTCATCGCGGCGCTCCAGGGAGAACGGATCACGTCGGTCACGTGAAGGGGACGGGGCTCTGGCGCCGCCAACGTCCGGGCGTCGCACCGGGCCTGGGGCTCAGGCGCCGGCGACACCCTGGCGTCGTACCGGACAGGGACTCAAGTGCCGCCGGTGCCCGGGCGTCGTACGGGAGGCGTCGGGAACGGGTCCTCCGGTCCGGAGTCGTCCGCGGGGGGCCGCTCGCCGTGCGCCTCGACCGCCATGCGGTCGTACGCCTCGGCCGCCGGCCGGTCCGCACGGCTCGCGCCCACGGGGTCGGGCGGGTCGACGAGGCCCGAGGGCGCGCCGGTGTCCGCGGGCTCGGGCACGTCCGGGAGACGAGGGGAGGTGCCGGCGGTATCGGCCTTCTTCGCGTCGTCCGCCACGGCGTCGAGGCTGGTCTCGCGCAGCAGGGGCACGGAGGACAGCACCGTGACCACCGCCGCGGTGCCGGCGAGGGCCAGCCAGGTGCGGCTCGCCCCGAGGGAATCCACGAAGGAACCGGCCAGGAGCGGTCCGAGGGAGGCGAGACCGGCCATCAGCAGCCCGGTCGCGGTGCTGACCCTGCCGAGCAGGTCCCGGGGGGCGAGCACCAGCATCGCGCGGCCGACGACGATGCCGGCCGGCGGGCTGAAGAAGACGACCACGACCAGGACCGGGCCGATCACCCAGGGGTGCGTGGTCCCGGAGAAGACGGCGAGGCCGAGCGCCCAGACGGCGCCGATGAGCAGGAACAGACGGGCGGCGGGGATCCGCTTGATCAGCCGCGGCGCCGCGGCGGCGCCGAGCATCCCGCCGACGCCCGCGCAGGCCATCACCGCTCCGATCGCCGTCCCGCCGATGCCGCTCTGCCGCAACGAGACGACCATGGTCGTCTGTGCCGCCGCCGAGACGATGTTGATGCCGGCGGCGAACAGCAGCGCGGCCAGCAGGGCCCGCTGGTGCGTCAGCCACCGCAGCCCGGCCGTGAGCCGGTTGTCGCGCCCGGTCCCGACGACCCGCCGGGGAGGCCGGGTGGCGATCCGCAGCAGCAGCACGGCGGACACACCGTAGGAGAAGGCGTCGGCGGCGAACGGCAGCATCGGATCGAGCGTGTACAGCCAGCCGCCGAGGAAGGGGCCGATGAGCGAACTCGTCGCCATGGCGGCCTGGCTGCGGCTCAACGCGTCGGTGAGGTCCTTCTCGGGCACCACGTCGCGTACGGCGATCGTGGCCGCGGGTGCGAAGAGGGCGGTGGCCGCGCCCTCGACCACGGCGACACCGAGCAGGTGCGTCTGCCCGAGGTCTCCCAGCGCCGACACCAGCGGGATGCTGGCCAGCGCCACGAGGCGTACGAGATCGGTCCCGACCATGATCATGCGGCGGTCGAGCCGGTCGGCGACCTGGCCGGCCGGCAGGCGCAGCAGCGTCCGGGTCACCAGCGAGCAGGTCGCGACCGTACCGGCCTGGGCGGCGCTGCCGCCGATGGACAGGACGAGCAGCGGGAAGGCGAGCAGGGAGAGCTGCGATCCGAGGGTGGACAGCGTCGAACCGACCCAGTAACGGCGGAAGTCGGCGTTGGTCCGCAGGACTCCGGCGCCTTTCATCCGAGCCGTCCGACGGCGTCGAGGCAGTCCAGTACGCCGGCGTCGACCCGGTCCTGGAAGACGGCACGGACGGCCGCCTCCTCGTCATAGCGGTAGTGGTCGTGGCAGCTGACCCAACGGCCCTGTGTCCGCTCGGCGTCGAGGTAGCCGTCGGTGATGGTGCCGACCTCCATGCCGGGCTTGCCCGCTGTCTCCCAGCAACTGGCCAGCACACCGTCGGCGTTGACGACCGCGCCGTAGCGGCCGTCGGTGAACGAACAGGCCTGGCAGGGGACATGGGCGCGCGGACGGGCCACGGTGAAGCCGAGTTCCAGCGCGCGGGCGTGCCAGCGGACGAAGTCGTCGACGAGGCCGTCCTCGTGCAGCAGGTTGTTCGCGTAGCCGACGCCGACGTCGCCGACGCGGGCGAAGTGGATGCCGCAGCGTGCCGGGTCCAGGTGTGCGCCGAGCCGTTCGACGAGTTCGTCCACGCCGTGCCGGTTCAGGTGCGAGACGTTGACGCGCAGCATCCAGCGCAGGGAGGTCTTCTCGATGGCGCGCGCGATGTTGGAGACGATGACGTCGAAGGTGCCGCCTCCGGAGCGCCGTACCCGGATGGCGTCGTGGTCGGCCCGGTCGCCGTCGAAGGTGACCTGGACGGAGCCGAGGCCGGCCGCGTTGAGCTCCTTGGCGATCAGGGGGGTGAGCAGGGTGCCGTTGGACGTCATCGACGCGGTGAGGGTGCCCAGTTTCCCTGCCCTGGTGAGCAGGTCGCGGCAGCCGCGGGGGTTGAGCAGCGGCTCGCCGCCGAACAGCAGCAGCGCCAGCTTGTCCAGGCCGGCCGCGGCCATGCGCCCGCGGGTGAAGTCCAGGACCTGGCCCACGGCTTCGGGAGTCAGCCGGGCGTGCCGGATGCGCGGCGGCCGGCTGCCGCCCTTGGGGTCCTGCGCGGTGTTCTGGAAGCAGTAGCCGCAGCCGAGGTTGCAGTCCGTGCTGGTCAGTACGGTCAGCGAGTACGAGGTGTAGGGCTTGACGTCGTACAGGCCGGCCTCGCGGAGATAGCGTTCGGCCGAGGGCCGCAGGGTGCCGTCGGCCTGCACCTGGCCGGGCCGCATCAGCGCGTATCCGCCGGCGCCGAGGAACCACCACCCCCTGTCGGCCTGGATCAGACGGGCCCCGGCGGCGGGGACGGCGACGGACTGCGTACCGGGCACGGCAACCTCCGGAGCGAGGGCGGGAGTCGGGCGGCGGGCGCGGCCCGGTGGCGGGGGGGGGCGGGCCGCCCCCCCCCCCCCCGGGCCCCCCCCCCGGGGCCCCCCAGAAACGCAGGTTGAACATTGTGTACACCCCCCACCGGGGGGGGGAGGCCCCCAGCGTGAGGGACAAAACCCC